>NZ_QFLS01000022.1:0-111066 GCF_004136695.1 Enterobacter cloacae complex sp. 677-3DZ2D5B
TGGTGGCGCGAAAGAGCTGCTTCATGAATGGGGAAGCGTGGCCGCAATGGTACGCGGCATTAACGACGGCTCCATTGTCATCAACAAAGGTCGCTATAAGACGGCATTCAACAAGCTGGCAAAGAACGCCTTCAACGAGAAGACGGGCTGCCGGATGCTCGAAGCCTTTAAGCGCAACATGATGCTGATGAACCTTATCGACACAAAATTCCCACCCAGCGAAATCGAGTCGATTAAAGGCGCACGCGACATGAATGCCTTCGAACAGATGTGTTACGAGCTGAATTTCCGGTCGTTTCTGGAAGATCTGGAAGTGTTTGTTCTGCCATTTGAGAGGTACTGCTGATGCTGAAATCCATCATTAATGGCGGGGCAACTACGCCAACCATGCTGGCTAAAGAGATTGTCTTCTGCCACGGCGAGCACGCTGTGGTGGCGCTGCCGAACATTCTGGGCGCTGCTGGCATTTCTGCTACTGAGCGTGAGTTCGCGCTGGTCAGCGAGCAGGTCGTGAAGATCATCGCTCGCGTCGCCAAACACCTGAACCACGACGCAATCAAGTTTGACGAAGCCGCTGCTTCGAAGCGAATCAACGAATCAAAAGGAGCCTAATCATGGCAAAAGGCAAATCCGCACTGGCACTGGCGCTGAAAAAGAAAATCGGCAGCAATGACGAGATCCAGAAGGTCTCCCACTGGATTGACTCCGGTTTCCCTCCACTGAACAAAGCCATTTCCGGACGTTACGACGGTGGTTTTCCGTGTGGGCGTATCGTTGAAGTCTTCGGGCCACCAAGCGCCGGTAAAACCTTTTTGGCGACGGCTGCAATGGTGTCAGCACAGAAACAGGATGGTCTGGCCGTGTTCCTTGACCACGAAAACAGTTTCGACGTTGGTCTGGCGGTAGCGAACGGACTGAACGCCGACGAAGACGACGGTCAGTGGGTTTACAAACAGCCGGATACCTTCGAAGACTCGGTAGAGCTGATCGGCACAATCCTCAAACTGGTACGCGACGAAGAGCTTATCCCGGAAACAGCCCCTATCTGCATCGTTGCCGACTCTCTGGCGTCGATGGTTCCGAACTCGAAGGCTGAGAAGTTCGACAAGATGGCAGAAGGCACTGCGAAGGACAAAGATCAGCTGAACATGAACGACAACACGGCGCTGGCGCGCGCGACGAGTGCGAACTTCCCTACTCTGGCGCTTTGGGCGCGTAAGTACAACGCGTGCATCATCTTCTTGAACCAGGTACGTACCAAAATTGGCGTGATGTTTGGCGATCCGACTACGTCTCCGGGTGGCGACTCTCCGAAGTTCTACGCGTCGGTGCGCATCCGTCTGGGCGCATCCGTTATGAAAGATGGCAAAGAGAAGATCGGACAGGACGTTGGCGCCGAGTGCATTAAAAACAAAGTCGCACCTCCGTTTGGCAAATGCTCATGGAAATTCTACTTCGACCCGACTCGCGGGCTGGACGTCATCGAATCGCTGGTTGAGTACATGCTGGAGGAAGGATACCTGCCCAAGAACGCCAGCGGACGTGTGGAAATTGGCGATAAGAAATACACCAAATCGCAGATCGTCGAGATGTACCGCGAGAAGCCACTTCCGGAAATCATCGCAGCACTCCAGGCGATAGACGAACGGCGAGCGAAAGAGTCGTCCCCAGCAGAGACAGAAGAAGCGTAATCACAAGGCGTCCGTTGGACGCCTTTTTTATACTTGAAAATATATAAGTACTTACTTATCATTTCTACACCAAAACGACAAAAGGAAACACATGATCAAGGGTTATCTCATGGCTGTTTCAGCGGTGATATCAGTCTGCTTTATCTACGGTTTACTGGTTCCATCGCTTATCTCAGCTAAAAGCGATCTGGCCTTATTTATCGGACTTGCCATCGCTGTAGTCTTCCCGGTTGCCTTGTTAAAAGCTGGCCGCAGGTATATCAACTCACTCAATAAAACTAAGGAGAAGTAAGTAATGAAGAAAGGTTTACTGGCGGTGGTTTTGGCTGCTATTTGCACAATGGGTCTGACCGGCTGCGATCGCGTGGAACCGGGATACGTTGGCATTAAGGTAAACAAATTGGGTGAAGACAAAGGTATCGGTGAAGTTGTCGGCGTTGGCCGTCAGTGGACTGGTCTGAATACCGAGCTGTACACCTTCCCCACTTTCAAACAGATGAAAACCTACGATGAGCCGTTCACATTCCAGATGAGCGACGGTACAGCCATCGGCCACAAAATTGGTGTGGCATATCTGGTTAATCGCGACAAAGTAACTACCGTATTCCAGACCTATCGCAAAGGTGTTGATGACATTACCGACACTGATCTGCGCCAGAAGATTGCGGACTCACTGAACCGTCTGGCCAGCCGCATGACTACCGACACGTTCATCGACGGTGGCAAGGCGTCTCTGCTCGACAATGCGCTGAAAGACATTCAGGCAGAAATGTCACCGGTAGGTATTGAGGTTATTAGCCTGTCATGGGTGGGCAAACCAGACTACCCGGACACTGTCATCGAATCTATCAATGCCAAAGTGACCGCGAACCAGAAAACGCTCCAGCGCCAGCAGGAAGTTGAGCAGCGCAAGGCAGAAGCGAACATGCTGCGTGAACAAGCCGAAGGTGAAGCCGACGCTATCCGCAAGCGTGCTCAAGCAGAAGCTGATGCCATCAAGTTGCGCGGTGAAGCATTACGTCAGAACCCGAACGTCATGGAGCTGGAAGCCATCAACAAATGGAATGGTCAGTTGCCTCAGTACATGACTGAAGGGGCTAATACTCCGTTTATCGCGTTGAAGTAACAGCCTTTTCAAAGATACGGCGTCCACTTGGACGCCTTTTTTATTTCCGTATTATCACCAACAAGAAAACAAATTGGTTACTAATACGGAATTACCATCCGTAGAAGTACAAAGTGACAACGCCACATAGTTGTTCGGCAACGGATGAGAAGGAGATCGGGAATGAAAAATTACAGCGAGATGACGGACTTTGAGATTAACTGCCTAGTCGCGGAAGCCACCGGCCATCGACCGCTTATCTCACAATATGGCTGGAAAGGCTCACAGGAAGGCGATTACACCGCAGTGGTCGCCATCGGCCCGAACGGAGCCGGAACCTTCGACTGGTGTAACGATCCGGAAGATGCGTGGGACATTATTTACCGACACAGAATCGGCGTAATCCCCGCCAGACAGCCAGGTGAGTGGAGAGCGGCCCACAGAAAGGTGGATAGCTCAACGCCACAACATCTGATCCAGAACCCTAACCCTTTCAGAGCGGCAATGACCGTGTTCCTTTTAATGCAGGAGAAAAAGCGTGAAGAAACTGTATGACGCGGCCAACGCTGCGCTGGATGTCGTGGATACCGAAATTGCCCAGGGCTTCCCGGAGCCAGAATGGGCGACGCAGCTGCGTGAGGCAATTGCAGAGATGAACGCACCGGAACCTTCAGAAGATGAAGCCGACTGGCAGCGTTTCATCAGAATGTACGCGGAAGAGATTGGCCCGACGCCAACCGCTGAACAGGCCATGCTGCTCAAGTACTTCAAGGAGGCTGGAGAGAATCTGCCGGTTGATGATACACCGCACTGGTTTCACACCGCCTGGCGTAAGTTCGACGTGATCTACACCCGCGGTCTGGGAAGCAAAGATATGGTCGTCTGGCATCTGATGCACATTGATAAAGCTGTAGACCGCACGCTGGAGAAGTTCTTTCCTCCAGCCTGAACACAATGATTGTGCGCCGCATGGTGCACATTAATATAAATAAGTACTTACCAACAAGGAGAAAACACATGAAGATTTTGGTTCGCATTTCAGCCAGCACCGACTATGACGTTTACCCGTTGTTCATGGTCAAGAGTGATGGGCTGAACGATGAAGAAATTCAATCGGCAATTGAGCGCAATCTCGTTGAGTACACTGGCATGGATGCAGATTCTGTGTATGTCGATGATGACGGTGTTTGTTGGCACAACGGTAGTTGCTGGTACGTCGACGACACGATGCCGGTAAGCGATGAAGACGCGGCTCATCTTGAGCGTATCTTAGGCATCAGCACTTTTGAGTGATATTTACAGCAAACAATGTATAAGTTAGTATCTACCTATCATGAAAACTGTATTAGACACTTTATTACTTATTGTCTCGATAGCTTTTGTGCTCGATTGCATCTTCACCGGAGCAATCCGTAAAGCGCTGGCGCCTGTTAATGGCGCGATGGTTAATGCGCTGGCCGTAGTGCTGGTATTCGACTCAGCATTCGGCGTTATCAAAGGAGTCGTGGCATGAAGAAACTAGCCCTGGCTCTGGCGCTGCTCTCCCTCCCTGTATACGCGGACACGCACGTCTATGAGTGTGAGATGTCAGTGGCCGAAGTGAAAAACGACGTGATCCGCAATGTCGTCAAAGCCAGCTACGGCGCGATGGTTGTGGACAGCGGCGAACAGTTTTATGTTGTGCGCGATGATCGCGTCCTGTCTTCCCCCTATCTCACCAAACGTAACGGCAAACTGTCTGGCGTGGGTGAAGATAAGTTCGTTTACAACAAATCAGGTGATGTCTACGGCGTTCACGCGAAGAACGCCAGCTACCTTTTCGATGACTGCAAGGAGGTTGGTTGATGGCGGTTACACTGGCAGGTCTGGAAATCGAAAAAACAAGCGGCTACTGGCGTGCCAAAGGGTTTAAGCAACCCGGCGTGCTGGAGCGACTGGAACGTGAGGACGGTGTCATTGTCCACCAGCGTCGCGAATGGCGCATGTACGATCCGGAAACAGGTAAGCTCACGACGAAGGCCGGGACACTCTGGGGTCTGCTGAAGAAAATCCACTGACAACCCTAACCACTGCGGTGAGTAGCCAGCTCACCGCGTGCGTATCCGGCCCATAACCACTGTAGTGAGTAAAACGCCTGCCGTGACATCCGGTATCCACTGTAGTGAGTAAAGTGGCGATTATCGACGTCGCTATCCACTGTAGGGAGTAAACAGGCGTTCATCCGCAGCAAACAACCACTATAGAGAGTGATGGAATGCGTTCTCCAGCGGGTATCCACTATGGAGAGTAAACCTTCACTGTTTTCAGCGGATATCTACTCACTACAGTGGTTAGCAAATCCGGCCAACCGATTCTGCTCTCCACAGTGGATAGCCAATAACGACGGGAACAACGATAACCACTATAGAGAGTGGATTTAACAAGATACCCAGTGACCACTAACCTCGCAGCCCTTGTTTCATCTGGGTTTGTAACCACTAACATTTATTTCGTTATTTGAGCGCTACTGCCTACAGTGGTTACTCTTCGGTTGTTGTTACTCACTACAGTGGATAGCGGATTTCAGATAAACAAAAGGCTCACTACAGTGGATAGTGAGCCTTTCTACTCTCTACAGTGGTTGGGCTATTTGCGAGCTTTTGCCTTGCGTAGCTCTTCGAGAATCGCCAGTTCTTCCTTGCTCAACATGACCATCTCACCGTCTTTTTCTTCAGGAACAACATCGATGATGTCCTCCTGATCATCACCAGGCAAGCTATCTTCCTGCTCTTCTGGTTCTTCCGGCGCAGCTTTAGCTGGTGGCAATGCCGGGCGTAACTTCGGCCGCCTATAGTGGATGATGAAGTAGACCGAGCTGCCGCGCTTCACTTCGGTGTAATCGAGATAGCCGATCTCCCGCAGCTGCTCCATCGCCTTCCTGACTGTCGCGTTCTGGGTAATGGTGCGGCTGGTTAAGTTAAGTCTGGCGCGTAAGCGGGCCAACGAGATTGGTGCCGGGTCAGGTGGCAAACTTTCGATGAAGGTGTAGAGCGCCTGCGCGGATTCTTTTCTGGAGAGTTCGTTAATTGCCCGGAGTTGCAGAAGAACCTTTTTGTCGAACTGGTAAAGTTCGAAAATCTTAGGATCAGCCTGCAGCGAGACCGTGTCGTTCTTTGTGCTGTACTTTGCTGTCTGCACAAGGTGCGTCACGTAATACTCATCAGAGCCTTTACTGCGGAATGAGATAGTGTTTGTGGCAATACGAGTTAGAGAACTGTCCAGGCGCTTGCGTAACTTCGCGGACGATCTGGCCGTTGGTATGCCACAGAGCCTGACGAACTCGACGAACGGTAATGTGACAGTGTCGCCAACAACCTTGTGCTTGGCGAACGCGTGGATGATGCCTACCCACGTTTTGAAGTCGTTATCCATATCCAGACGAACGCCGGAGATCCTTATGTCCTCGTACCCTTCGGCTTTGGCCAGAGACAGCTGTTTGAGTTCAGCAGAGGCGTCCATAGAGACCATTTGCCCCTTTCTGCCCCTGGCGGTCGATTTCAGCGTCGGAACGAAGAGACCAAGACGCATCAGAGCAACGGGCTGAACTGTGTTGTTGGTGTTAGGAACTAACGTAACAACTTCACCGGTCTTTTTGTCTGTTTCTGAGAATGCTTCAACGATCGCTATGTTTTTATTGCCGTTTTCGCTCATTCCAAGTATCTCTTTTTATTCGACCGCTTTGGTGGCCTTTACTGATTACAGTGGATAGTAGCACTCATCGCAGCGGTTATCCTACCGCCTATAGTGGTTTTTCTACTCTCTACAGTGGTTGGTTTACTCTTCATAGTGGCTGATCTTCTCTCTATAGTGGATATCGATCACCTCTAAAGCCATGTGGCACAACGGTTTGCGGGGTGCGGGGATCTTTTTGGGTCTTTGTGGGTCTCTTTGGTTCTCTTTGGGATCTGAATTACTGGATCGGGCCTGTGTATAAAAATCAGGTAATTGCAAAACCAGCCATCACTCCCCTTCTGGGGATAATGTGTGGTCGAAACAAACACGCCTGAACGCAAAACTTCCAACATCTCTATGAATATCAGCCACCTGCGTAGAAAAACAGGCACTGAGTTATCCAGTTAAGACAATGTCTCCTACTCACTACAGTGGATACCGACCACTCTCCAGAGAGGTTGTTTTGCTCTTCATAGCGGTTATTATGCTCTCTACAGAGGTTACTTTCCTCCCCATAGTGGATAGTAACCCCCTCTCAGGCCAGTAACCGCAACGGCTGGAGACGATCGGGGATCTCTTTTGATCTTCTGTAGGATCTCTCTGGGGATCTAATTATTGGATCGGTCCTGTGAATAATGGGTATAAGTAAAACAGGCATTTGCAAACATCGGTGCGCCTTGTCAGTTATCGTTGCCCCGGACAAAACTATTTGAATAAGAATTATGGATCTCAAACGCACGCGCTGGGTTCGCCGTCTTGAAGATGGCTCCTACACCATTGAATCGAACACTAGCCTGAACAAACAGAAGTTGCTCTGCGACCTGTGCGGCATTGCGTCGAAGTGCCCGATTAACGAAACCCGGCTCAAACTCCACGACGCCGGTGCGCACTTCCACCTGAACAGCTGCATACGTTACGTGCCACTGCTGGCATTTCGTAAACCGATCATCGGATTAGACGCACCCTACTTCAACACACTCCGCTCTGGTGTAACATGGCGAGACCGGGTCGAACCTGGCAAGCTCGTCTGTCTGGTTGAAGCTGATACTGGAAATATCATCCGGTTCGGGAGAGTCGATAAGGTCTACTCCGGCCCGGTGGATGAGATGCTGCGGAAACACAGCCGGTTTAACCATCTCTGCATGGGTGGAGAGAAGATCGAGAAGGTTGGCGAAGTGATCCGCAAATCCTACGGACACTTCCTGAACGACGACAGCCTTCTCACGGCCATCTACATTCGCCATGTCGATCGGGAGTTCGATACGGAGTATCACAGTGCTGAAGAGTTGAATCTTGTCGACCCTCGCCCAAAAGCTGGGGTAATCGACATCAGCGTAGCGCGTCAGAAGCCCCCTGAGACGTTTTAAACGTAAACTCATGGTTTTACCGGGGCATAAAATATGGTGTCTTAGAAAGACACTGAGAGCTTTAGGGATTAATACATGAGTGAATTTTATTCAAGGGCAGCAACTGTGGCAGACATGCCATTTATCATGGGTGAGTTCGAAGACGGCGCACGCAAGGGTCACTTCTACGAAGAGATCCTCACATCAAAGGGGGGTAAAACCTTTGAGAAGCAGACCAGGCTGGCCATCCAGACGAACGAGCAGGGCTAATCTGGTTCTGTGCCGCACTCGATCCAACCGGTACGCCACGACTTGAACTCCGTGCCGCCAGTATCGTCAAAGAGCTGCGCGGGAAAGGCTATGGGTCACTGCTGGTGTCCGACATGATCGATTCAAACCCGAGCCAGCCGATGATGGCGAAGTGCTACGTCAAATCCTCGCAAATGGCCGACATGTTAAAACGCAGAGGTTTTCACCTTTTCGACACGTCACCCAAAGGCACGCAGATGCTGTTTCGCGATCCAAAGTAAAAAGCACCCCATATGAGGTGCTTCTGAAGAATTAATCGCAAGTTGTTTTGCCAGTGCCGTCTGGGTATACGATGGATTCGCACGACTTGCCGTCCAAGAAGCTGTAGCTGCGAATAGTGCCGTCCGGATCGCGTTCTGTGTAGGACTCCAGCTTCTTCGGATCAGCGTTCTTACGGCGCACTTCTTTCAGCTCATATTGGGCCTTGTACATCTCCTTGTAGGCTTCCTCTATGCGCTTCATCTTGATCTCCTTTGCCTCTTTGCTGCCGAGATAAGCGGCCATTTCAAGATCACAGTTGAAACGGATTTTTGGGAATGAAGGCGCGTATTTACCCATGACTTTGGTTAAATCATTGTCGTTGGAGACATAATAGGCATGGCTTCCACACAATTTGTCGGCTCTGTCCTGGGCAATAGCTACGCTTGAAGTGGAATAAATATCAACGTACCCGCCAGCTGACTTTTCATCTTGAGGCGGTTTTGGCACGCATCCGATCAGAGCAATGGCCATCGTCCCTATAATTACGTGTTTCACCGTCCGTTCTCCTTTTTCGTTTGGTTGTCATCAATGAGTGACTGCGATTATAGAGTGGCTTGTAACATTTAGAAATCTATGCTGCTCCATAAAATAGGTACTCACTTACTTATATATTTTGTCATAATCATGTGCCTGTATATTTTCTTCTGTGCCGTGTTGTCTGGGTTGTTCGCCTCTCATACACGCTTAAAATCTGTATCAAAATAACCACAAAGGAAAAGACACATGACATTGCCATACGGGGTGATATCAGATCCCCATTATCATCGTTGGGATGCTTTTGCGACAACAAACGCTGACGGGCTGAACTCTCGACTGGAGATCCAACTGGACGCCACGAAAGAAGCAGCCAAAGCTATGAAAGCTGCGGGCTGTAAGTACATGCTGGTGGCTGGTGATACTTTCCATGTTCGTGGTGCTATATCACCTTCCGTCCTACATTTCGTGACTGAAACTTACGAGTGGATCATCAAAGAGTTGGGCCTCGAAGTGGTTATGCTGGCCGGCAACCACGACCTCGAAACCAACGATTCCGTATACAGCGCCAATGCAGCGGCCTCTCTGCGCTCAATCGGTGTGGAAATTGTCTGCGGCAAACGTCCTCACTCCATCAAAATGGGCGACGTAACCGTCCACCTGATTAGCTGGCGTAACAACCACGCAGAGCTTATCAGCGACCTCAAAACACTGCGTTCCGGGCTGGATGGCGACAACCACGATGTTGTTGTGCATACCTCGATCAACAAAGCGATCCCCACCATGCCTGATGTCGGCATCGACGCACAGGAACTGAAAGATATCGGCTTCCGTTTGTTGCTGTCCGGACACTACCACAACCACAAAGAAGTGCTGCCTGGAGTGGTTAGCATCGGGGCGCTGACGCACCAGAATTGGGGCGATGTTGGCTCGCTGGCTGGCTTCATGATCGTCAACCCTGACGGCACATTCACCCACCACGAAACCTCCGCACCCAAGTTCGTCAACCTTGAGGACGATGTGGAAGACGACCAAATTCGCGGTAACTACGTGCGCTTCCGTGCCGTTGTGGAGAGCGATGAAGAGGGCATCAAAATCCAGAACGTCCTGAAAACAATGGGCGCGAAGGGTGTCGTCTGCAACTTCATCCGCAAGGCATCGATGATGGAAGGCACTGCCAGTACTGCGGAGACCAGCAAAATAGACAGCCTGGGCGAGTCCGTCGCGGCGTACTGCAAGATTGTTCACGACACTGACGGCGGCTTCGACCTGAGCAAGCTGGACATGCTGTGTCAGGAGATCCTGACCGAAGCGGAGAGTGCGGAGGCAATGTGAGTACGAGCCATTCTGGGAGCTTTCGGGACTTCATCTCCACGATGAAAAGACTTGAACGAGGCCAGACGGTGATGTTCCACAAGCCCTACCCACCCAACGGAAACCCTGTGGCGTTTTATCTGGGAAGACTGAGCAAACAAGGCGTACTGAAACGCCGATCTTTCCCATCCCACACGGAGTTTCAACTGCGAAAAGGCCAGCATTTTAATCAAAAAGTTAGAGGCAGTGTATGAAATTTCTAAAGCTCCAGGTTGAGAACTTCATGGCGTTAGCCAGCGCCGAAGTTGAGTTAGACCAACGCGGTCTGGTGCTCATTCAGGGTGTTAACAGTGGCGACTCTTCCGCTGCCAGCAATGGCGCGGGCAAATCGACTTTGATGAACAGCCTGATGTGGTGTCTGTATGGCGAAACTGCGCATGGCGTCAAAGGTGACGACGTGCTCTCTACAGGCCACGAGAAAAACTGTCGCGTGATGGTGACTGTTGAGGATGAAGGAAAGCGTTACGCCATCATTCGCCACCGCAAACACAAAGAGTTCAAGAACCGGCTGATCGTCCGTGGCGAAGACGGTGATATGACCAAAGGCAAAGACACACTGACGCAGGAGTTCGTTGAACGCCTGATTGGTGCATCGAAAGAGGTGTTCATGGCGTCCATCTACGCCAGTCAGGAAGCAATGCCTGATCTGCCGGGTATGTCCGACAAGAACCTCAAAACCATCGTTGAAGAAGCCGCTGGCGTCGACCGGTTAACGCGAGCCTATGCCATTGCTCGCGAGCGTGCTAATGCAGCTGCCGCACGCATGGATGTTACCAAATCCAAAATGGACGCCTGTCTCACGCTTATCGAGACCGCGCAGTCAGAGATTGAGGCGGCCAAAGCGTCCTCTGATAGTTGGGAGCGCGATCGCGGCGAACGTCTGGACAAGGCCCGCGTCGATTTGGCTGGCGCGGAGGTAACGCTGTCCGAAGTCGTGATGGAAATTCGCTCGCTGCCGGAACAGATCCGGGATACGGAAAACGCGATTGCTGGCGAACGCAGCAAGCTGGCCTCCAAAGAAGAGCATGACGCCAAACTGCTGAAGGTGCGCGGTGCGATTACGGAGATCCGCTCAAGCATCCGCACTTCAGAAGCGGCACAGAACGAGTCCATGAACCGTGCTCGCTCGTTTAAAAGCAAAGCAGAAGAGGTCAACACAAAGGTCGGAGCACCTTGTGTTACGTGCGGAAAGCCCTACTGCGAAGAAGATTTGTCCACCGTGAAGGAGAGTTTCATTGAACAAGCGCGTAATGAGATCGGCCAGGCGCAGGCATCAGCAGCGGCAGTGGCTCAACACAAAGCTCGTCTTGAGAAAGCGCTCGGCATCGAGTCTGCACTGGTCGCAGCCACACCCGACGTCTCAGAAATCATCGCCAGAATCGAACGCCTGACCAATGAGCTAAGTGCGCTGCGTCATCGCGAACGTGAAGTTGTGGCCGTCGAAGCGATGGTGGCGCGGGCGCGTGCCGACATGAATCGCATTATGGCAGAGGTAAACCCATTTCTGGCCGTTATTAAACGTCATGAAGACAACCTTGCAGCCAATAAATCTAATCATTCAGTACTTAAAAATGAGTTAAAGAGTATTCAGGAGCAGGCTCTGTTGCTGGAGAAAGCTCGCCAGGTTTACTCCCCAGCTGGTGTGCGTTCACACATCCTGACCTCTGTTACGCCTTTCCTGAACATCAGAACTGCGGAGTATCTCAACACGCTGTCGGACGGCAACATCGTTGCCGAATGGTCGACAATGGAGACAACGAAGAAAGGCGAGTATCGCGACAAATTCAATATCAGCGTAACCAAAACAGGCTCCAGCAAATCCTTCCAGACGTTGTCTGGTGGCGAGAAGCGTAAGGTACGCATTGCGTGCTCTCTTGCCTTGCAGGATCTG
Organism: Enterobacter cloacae complex sp. 677-3DZ2D5B; assembly: GCF_004136695.1. NCBI lineage: Bacteria > Pseudomonadati > Pseudomonadota > Gammaproteobacteria > Enterobacterales > Enterobacteriaceae > Enterobacter > Enterobacter cloacae complex sp. 677-3DZ2D5B. The sequence continues at coordinate 12,163 of NZ_QFLS01000022.1, forward strand.
GTTGCCAGTCGCGCCAGTAAGAATATTGAGTTGTTTATCGGCGATGAAATTGACGACGCGCTCGACACAGCCGGTCTGGAGCGTCTCATGGGGATTCTGGAAGCCAAAGCGCGTGAACGCGGCACAGTGATGATCATCTCCCACAAAGAGATGAAATCGTGGTTCCGGGAAACCATCACAGTCGAAGTCAAAGAGGGTCGCAGCTATGTCGTTTAACTTGAGCCGAACGCAGTTTTTGCAGATGTTTGCCGTGATGCAGTCTATAAAGCTGATAAACCACCATACGGCAAAAGCAGCTGCGCCTGCACTTTTGTGGAAAAACGAAAACATCAATGACGACCAGTTCTCGGTATTAACCAGTCTGCTGTCATCGACTCCGTTGATGCCGAGTTTGTCTATGCTGCCGTCAGGAAGCACTGCGCCGATCCTTATTAATCCATTTACGGAAGGTGGATATCTCCCACATTCTGGGCCGGGGTTCGTTGTGATTCCTGAAACCGGAACGCTGAACATCCAAGAAAATGCGCTCTTCAATGCGATGGAGACGCACATCAGCACCGCATTCACTAATCTGATTCGACACGCTAACGCACGCGCGGATCACGTTGCAATGCCGGGTGCTGCTTTCGCCAGCTTATCTGTTGACTATGACCGGCACGCGCCAATTTCAAAGCGGGCGAAACTCTGCTTTTACGAGGAGGGATGTGAAGTAGCGATTATTGAAGTACTTCTCCCCCATGTATTCAGCGCGAATGAAACGGCTGCACGCCATCTAATCGACATCATGCGGCATTTCATAGGCCAGAGCATGATCGATGCGGACATTGCTGCAGGCGTTCTAACCAATGATAGCATTCACGTTGTTAGCGACATTCCGAAGCCGCCAACTCGCGAGCCGGAAAAGACACTTGAACAGAAACTAATGGAATGCCCAACCTGGGCTACGTGGTAAGGAGACCAAAAATGAGTAAAACCATTCGTGTGGTCGGCGTCGACCCTTCAATGAGCAACTTTGGCCTGGCGATTGGCACGCTGGATCTGGAAACGGATAAGCTGGACATTTATGGCCTGACATTGGTGGAAACCAAAGCTGGCGGCAACAAGAAGACGGTTCGCGTAAACAGCGACGATCTGCGCCGCGCCAACGAAATCTGGCGTACAGCCAAGCCCATAATCGAACAGGCCCATATGGTGTTTTGTGAACTTCCGGTTGGTAGCCAGTCCAGTCGCGCACAAACCTCATACGGCATCTGTATTGGCGTACTGGCGTGCGTGGATAAGCCACTGATACAGGTCACGCCAAACGAGATTAAGCACTATGTCGGGAATAAGCTGACCACGTCGAAGGAAGAGATCATTCAGTGGGCTACGCAGAAGCAGCCAAACGCCCCGTGGTTGCGCCGTAAGCAATCTGGTAAGGAAGTGCTGGTGAATAAAAACGAGCACCTTGCGGACGCTGTCGCGTCGATTTACACCGGTATGCAAACTGATCAATTCCGTCAGGTTCGCGATGTTCTTGCAGGATTTTATAAGTCGGCAATTGATAGGTAAGTGCTTATCTATTAACATGAGGCCACTATATTTAGTGGCCTTTTTTATTGGGTGATACATGATAAGCATCGTAAAACGTAACGGTTCCACAGAGCCGTTGTCAGAGGAAAAATACAACCGCGTTGTGATGTGGGGAGTCGAAAACATTCGCAACGTTAGCGCGTCTGCTGTCGCTATGGGCGCCGCTGCCAGCATTTTCGACGGAATGACCACCTGCCAGCTGCATGAAGCGCTGGTGAAGTCCGCTGCCGATCTGATCTCTCCGGAAACCCCGAACTACTCGCAGGTTGCCGCGCGACTGAGCCTGTTCAAGATCCGCAAGGACGCCTTCGGGCAGTATGACTACCCGAATTTCTACAATCACATCGTCAGCAACGTCAGCCGTGGCGTTTACGATGAAGACCTTCTCAAGTACTACTCTCAGGAAGAAATTGCCGAGCTGGGCGTGTACATCAAGCCTAAGCGCGACGAATACTTCGGCTATGCCGCCACCGTGCAGCTGGCGAGCAAGTATCTCGTTCAAAACCGTGTAACTGGCGCTATCTACGAAGGGCCACAGCAACTCTATATGCTGGTCGGCATGTGCCTGTTCCAGAATTGGGAAGATGGCTGCGCTGGTAAGACGCGTCTGGAGATGGTTAAAGGCTTCTACGATGTGACCAGTACATTCAAGCTGTCTCTGCCAACGCCAATTATGGCCGGCGTGCGCACCCCTACTCGTCAGTTCTCCAGCTGCGTGCTGATTGAAGCTGCTGATAGTCTGAAAGGGATTAGCGCTGCGTCTTCCGCAATCATTGACTACGTGTCACGTCGCGCGGGCATTGGTATTGGCTTTGGGCGTCTGCGTGCGCTGGGAAGTGAGATCCGCAATGGCGAGGCCACCCACACTGGCGTTATTCCATTCCTGAAACACTTCCAGACGGCGGTGAAATCCTGCTCTCAGGGCGGTGTTCGCGGCGGCGCTGCTACAGCGTTCTATCCGATCTGGCATCTGGAAGTTGAAAGTCTGCTGGTGCTGAAAAACAACCGTGGCATTGAAGAGAACCGCGTTCGTCATCTCGACTATGGCGTGATGATTAACCGTCTGATGTATCGCCGCCTGGTGCGCAACGAAAACATTACGCTGTTCAGCCCACACGATGTGCCGGGCCTGTACGACGCGTTCTTTGTTGATCAGGACAAGTTCGAAGAGCTGTACCTGAAGTACGAAGCCGACGAGAGCATCCGTAAGAAATCTATCCCGGCCGTCGACCTGTTCTCTACGCTGATGCAGGAGCGTGCCTCTACTGGTCGTGTTTACATTGCCAACGTCGACCACATGAACGATCACGGCGCATTCGTTCCGGAAATTGCACCGGTACACCAGTCCAATCTCTGCATGGAGATCACGCTACCGACCAAGCCACTGGCGTTCACTGACGATCCGAACGGGGAAATCGCGCTTTGCACTCTGTCTGCGTTTAACCTGGGCGCGATCCGCACGTTGGACTCACTGAAAGACGTGGCGTTCTACGCTGTGGCGGCACTGGACTCTCTGCTCGACTATCAGGACTACCCGATGGCTGCTGCAGAAATCCCGGCTAAAGCACGTCGTAGCCTGGGCATTGGCGTGACCAACTTTGCCTACTATCTGGCGAAGAACGCCTTTAACTACTCTGACGCTGCGGGCAACCAGCTGGTGCATGAGACCTTCGAAGCCATTCAGTACTACCTGCTCGATGCGAGCTGCCGACTGGCCGAAGCGAAAGGTGCATGTGACTGGTTCTCCCACACCAAATATGCACAGGGCCAGCTGCCAGTCGACCACTATCGCAAAACGCTGGATACCAACCCGGAGACCTCTTTCGAGCTGAAAATGCCGTGGGAAGAGCTGCGTGGACGTATCCGTGAGCATGGTCTGCGTAACTCCACTCTGACCGCTCAAATGCCGTGCGAGACGTCCAGTCAGATCACCAACTCCACCAATGGTATTGAGCCGCCCCGCGGCCCTGTGTCAGTGAAGTCTTCCAAAGACGGCATCGTGAAGATGGTCGTTCCGGACTTCGCGCAACTGAAAGACCAGTACGAGTACCTGTGGGATATGCCTGATAACCGCGGCTATCTGACTAAGGTGGCCATCATTCAGAAGTTCTTCGATCAGGCCATCTCTGCGAACACCAACTACGACCCGACTCGCTTCCCTGGCGACAAGGTTCCAATGATGAAGCTGCTGGAAGATCTGCTGTTTGCGTATCAGCAAGGTGTGAAGACGCTTTATTACCACAACACGCGTGATGGCGCTGGTAAGCGTGATGACGACGATCAGGTGTCAGAACCTTCCGCTGCGGAGGTTGTTGAGCCAGAAGATGAGTGCGATGGCGCGTGCAAAATCTGATGAGCGTGGGGAGAAATCCCCACCTTTTCATTTAGTTGAGTATCTTGTTTAAACCCATAAGATAACAATTTGTTTAAAGCCACTCGATAACATTCAGAGGGAAACACATGACTTATTCTACTTTCCGTTTGGGCGCTAACGACGCAACGAAGGAACCTATGTTCCTCGGCCAGTCTGTCAACGTAGCACGCTACGATCAGCAAAAGTACCGTGACTTCGAAAAGCTGATTGAGAAACAACTCTCGTTCTTCTGGCGCCCTGAAGAAGTCGACATTACCACTGACCGCATCGACTTCAATACCAAGCTGCAAGAGCACGAACGCCATATTTTTCTGAGCAACCTGCGTTACCAGACGCTGTTGGATTCCGTTCAGGGTCGCAGTCCAAACGCAACACTACTGCCGCTGATCTCCATTCCTGAGCTGGAGACATGGGTTGAGACCTGGTCGTTCTCTGAGACGATTCACAGCCGCAGCTATACCCACATTATCCGCGGTATGGTGGATGACCCGAGCATCGTTTTCGACGGCATCGTCACGGACGAAGAGATCATCAGCCGGGCTGTAAGCATCTCAAGCGAATATGACAGGCTGTACGAAATGTCCTGCGCTCGCCAGCATCTTGGCGAAGACGAATTTGAACGGCTGTATGTCAGCGAGTTTGATGGCAAGCCCTACCCTCTCCAGCGCCAGCTGTTCCGAACACTGGTGTCGGTGAATGCACTGGAGGCGATTCGCTTCTACGTGAGCTTTGCGTGTACGTTCGCCTTTGGTGAGCGGAAGCTGCTGGAGGGCAACACGAAGATCATGCGCTTTATCGCGCGTGACGAGGCTTTGCATTGCGAAGGTACTGAACGCATGATCCGCTTTATGCGTACCGGTCGTGAAGGTCTGATGTGGAAGATGATTGCCGCAGAAGAAGATAGCTTCATCTATCAGACCATGATGGACGTGGCCGGGCAGGAAATGCGCTGGGCTGACTATCTGTTTAAAGACGGCTCAATGATTGGCTTGAATGCCGACATCCTCAAAAGCTATGTGAAATACCGCACCAACCTGGCAATGCGTCGTCTTGGGCTGCGACCGCTGTTCCCGGAAATCAAAGACGATCCACTGGTATGGATGAACAAATGGCTGCTGTCAGACACCCTGCAGATCGCTCCGCAGGAAGCTGAACAAAGCAACTACCTCGTTGGCCAGATTGACTCCGCTGTCGATCGCTCCGGCCTGAGCCAGTTCGCAGACCTTTAAGCCGAGTTTAACCACTTTGTGGCCTGGCGCTGCTGGGTCACAATTGACGTATCAAATGAAGTCCAAAGGAAAGAAAGAAGACATTAAATTTACGAAACTGACCGATCATCTGAAACTTGCCGCAGACAAACTCGTGGGATTTAAGCCAGAGCCTTACGAGTTGAATCCCGGTTTTGGCAAGGCAACGGAAAGCATCTACCTGATGGTTGACCAGTTCCACACACTGTTTCAGCACCCACGCCGTGCCATTCCAGATCCGGCACTACTGCGTCTGCGTGCCAAGCTGATCCACGAAGAAGCTGTTACCGAGGGCATCACGGCAGCTAAAAACGGGGACATGACGGCGCTGCTGGATGCGATGGCTGACTTCCTTTACGTGGGCGTCGGCACAATGGTGGCCATCAAAGGCGGTATCTCTACAGGCATGAGCTACTACACCCAAGAGCAGAGTGTTGATCGCTTCATCCACACCATCATGGTTCCAGGCAACACGGTCTTTGACGACATGGCCATCCCGTTTGAAGAAGCAAAAGAAGCTGCATTAATGCTGAATGCGCTGGCTGACAAACTCGAAGCGAAGCCGATTAGCGATTCCGAATTGGTGCAGGAGCTGCGCCGCGTGATGAATAAAATCTACGTTGCCTGCATGATGACCTACCGCCTGGCTGATTTTCTCGGTATCGATATTGTTGAGCTGGTGGCAGAAATCCATCGTTCCAACATGACCAAGCTGTGGCCGGCTGACGCCGAAGAGCGTCGTGTGGCGGTAGAGAATTGCAAATACGACAAGGAAGATCTGGGCTTCCGCCACGCTGAAGGGACTGACATGATGATTGGCTTCAGAGTTTCTGATGGCAAGATCCTCAAATCCCCAACCTACAGCGATGTGGATCTGACTCGCTTTGTTGAGAAGGCGAAGTCCTCATCTCTTTACGAGATGCTAAAAAATAATTGTAAGTGAGCACCTATCATTATATATTGCCTGAGCGTGTTTTATTGTCCAAGTTCTTAATTGCTCATTGCAATGGTGGCCTAAGAGCCACCATTTTTTTTACTCCCCTCCTAGCCTTACACACTTCTGACAGATAAACTTGTATAAAATAATATGTATGTACTTACTTATCTTGTGTGAGGTTGATTTTGTCTATCCTACTGAATCGAGACTTTACGAACGGTCAGTTTGCCAGTGGTTCGTATGCCAAAGTGGTTGAAACGGTGCTCAACACTGGCGTTCACGCGGGTGATCGTACCGGAACCGGCACAAAAAGCGTTTCATATGTCCCTTCCTACTACATGCTGACGGGCGGCTCTGTTCCACTTATCTCCGGAAAAGCCGTCAACCTGAAGCCGTTACTGGTTGAGCTGGAGTGGTATCTCAAAGGAACGGGCAACATCCAGTTCCTGAAAGACAATGGCGTCAAAATCTGGGATGCCTGGGCTGATCAAAATGGCGATTTAGGCCCGGTCTATGGCAAACAATGGCGTCGGTGGGAAGATACCCGCATCGTGAGCCATAGCGAGTATTTGAGCAAAATCGACACGTTCCGTGAGCGCGGGTACAAGGTCGAGGGGTATCTGGGCGTAAGTGAAGATCGCGTTGTGTTGTCCCGTGAAATCGACCAGCTACAGCGTATCGTTCACACGCTTCGCACCAACCCGACAGATCGTCGCATCCTGCTGAATGCCTGGAATGTTGGCGAACTGGAAGATATGAAGCTGCCGCCATGCCATTTCGTGTTTTCACTGTGGAGTCGCGAGCTGGACTTTGAGACTCGACTGACGATGGCCACCGACATTGGCATCCAGCACAACCGCCACGGCCACGAATCCATTTACACCCAGATGCTGTGTCTTCTGGAAAGAGATGGCGGCATTACTGAGAACATGCTGGACGAGCTGGGCATCCCGAAACGCATTCTGAACTCATGTCTGGTGCAGCGCAGCGTCGATACCTTTGTTGGTATGCCGTTCAACATCGCCGGTTACGGCATTCTCACCCACTTCCTCGCGAAGATCACCGGCCACATGGCTGGCGCATTCGTGCATTTTGGCTTTGACGTTCATCTCTACGACAACCACATGGAAGGCGTTGAGGAGCTGATGAAGCGCGAGCCGCCCAAAGAGTCCGACCCGGTTGTCATTTTTCCGCATGAATGGGCCGAACTGGACGACTTCAAATGGGAAGGTGTGCAGGTGTGCGGCTACAGCCCTCTTCCGTGGATCAAGGTTCCAGTGGCGGTGTGATATGGCCAGAGGGATGTATGTGTTGTGTGAAATTGAAGGTGTGCTGGCGAGAGCCAGCCATCGCAAAGCAGTGTCTGATGCGGATGCAGGCGCTCTCATTGCCGGTGATGAACTCATCTTTCCCACCAGCCGCATGTTGCGTGGTTTTGCTCGCTCCGGTGCTGAAGTGGTGCTTATCAGTAGTCGTCCGGAAGCGCTCGAAGGCCCAACCAAACGCTGGCTGAAGGACTTCGGCATTGATTATGACTGGCTCCACCTTGTTCCGCGCGGTGTCAGTTTTGAAACCCATATCAAGCGCACGCTGGCAGAGCACAAAGGTGACTTACTTATCGCCGCACTGGTTCATGATCCGCGTCTGCGTTCTGCGCTGGCAGATTCTCACCAGCGACCAACCATCTATGAGGTAAGCCAATGAAGATGATTGCAGCTGTCGGCCGCAACTATGAAATCGGCATTGGCAACGAACTTCCCTGGCGTTGCCCGACCGATCTGAAACTGTTCAAACAACTCACCAAAAACGCCACTGTCGTGATGGGACGCAAGACGATGGAAAGTCTCAAGCGCCCGCTGCCAGAGCGCCATAACCTCGTTTTGACGCGCTCTCGTGGGTATATCCCCAATGGGTTATACCCCGCTGGCATCGATGATGTTTTGAGACTGCCAGATCCGGTCTGGGTGATTGGTGGCGGGCAGATTTACTCGCTCTTTATGCCACACGTAGAAGAGATCTGGCTGTCGCATATTGGCGTGGATGTGCCTGGCGCGGATGCGTTCTTCCCGGCGCCAATGATGCGTTCTTTAGGGTTCGTACCAGTCGAAACGGCTTATACCCAACGTGCAAATGAGGATGAGCCTGGCTTTTTGCAGATCGTATACAGAAGGTCGTAATGGATTACCGGATTGGAATCACTGGCGCACAGGGCAGTGGAAAAACAACCCTGGCAAGGTACATCGATGCGCATTATGGCATTCCGTATGTGGATGCCGGCGTTGGCAAGCTGATGAGCAGTCTGGGGGTGAAGGTTGGCGAGCGTTTTCCCCTTTACGAACGTCTTCAGGTTCAGATGGAGATTGCCAGACACATCGAGATGATCACCCGCGGCGTTGAAGGTTTTGTTATCGACCGCACGCCAGCCGATGTCATGGCTTATACGCTTGACCTGGTCGGCCAGACCAACGAAGACCGCTGCATCGAGCTGGCTCTCGACATTGAGCAGTTTTGCCACAAAGCGGCCATTTCCAACTTCAATGCTATCGCGGGTCTTCGCCCGGGCGTTGAGCTTTCCAGCAAAGATCTCGCGCGTCCCCAGCGAGGATCGCTTGACCGTCTCTATGTTGCTCGCATCGATGCACTTATGTGCGGTGAGCTGACGAAAATCAACACGCTTCCCCAAACCGGCGATCTGCAGGTGTTCGTTATTTCTGAAAAGTGCCGCACGGTTGAAGCGCGAGCCAGATCGGTATTGCGAGTGCTGGACAGAGCCGCTGAAAACATCGAGCGCCGTATAACAGGACGAGTGACCTTCCACTGAATGTTGCTCCCCTGTTGGGCAGTGTGACAATAAGACACGCGAAATGAATCGAGGAAAAACAGAATGATAGACGAACTTCCCCTCTCGGATGAATTAGATCGTAAAGCGATTGAAGCACTGATCCGCATTGCCGACGAACAATCCCGCTCTTTGATGAGTGAACGTGAAGCACGTCTGGCTATCCGCGCAGTGTTTGAGTCCGTTCAAGGGCTTGTTGGGGAAGAGGTTGGCGAAGCCATCAATGTGGCGATGTCGCAGTTCAATGGCGGCACCAAGCGCCCTCTGTTTCCTATGCACCTCAAACTCTCAGGCGGTACGGTTCTGTACGTGTCCGTTTGCCTGGAGACCAACCAAATCCAGATCCTTAACACATCAACGGGCGAATGGCGCGAGCCGGTCGTCTGCGAAAGTGGCGAGGACGCACTGAAAAAGGCTGCTCAGTTTGTGCGTGGCGCACTGCTGAAAGGCGCGAAGAAGCTGTAAGGAGTACGAATGACCACGATTGTCGGTGGCGTCGATATTGAGTCCACAGGGCTGGACTTCACATCCGGCCACAAAATTATCGAAATCGCGATAACCCGTTATGAACTGGAAACCCAGAAGCACATCGACAGCCTTGAGATGCGCTTCAACCCGCGTCGCAGTATCGATCCGAAGGCGCAGGCAGTGCATGGCATTTCACTGGAAGATCTGGCGACGGAACCGCTACTGGCTGACCACGCAGGCAAGATTGCTGCGTACATGGGCGCATGTAGCGCGTTAGTCGCCCATAACGGAGAGGCTTTTGACCTTCCGTTCATTCGCCACGAGTTCGGTAGCTATGGGGTGAAATTGCCAGATATCCCTCTGGTTGACTCCATGCTGGATGGCTTGTGGGCTACCGAGGATGGGAAGCGCCCACGCCTGGAAGAGCTGGCGTTCTCACTTGGGTTCACTTACGACCGTGAGAAGGCCCACAGCGCTCTCTACGATACTGACCTGATGATGCAGTGTTTCTTCAAAGCCCGAGAGAAATACGGCTTCTTCAAACTCCCATTCGAAAGCGCCTGATGGCGCTTTTTCTTTGCCTTCAGTTCTTCTAACTGCCTGTAATTATGACTTTTCCGCCTGATAGGTTTTGCCAGAATACGCTCAACCAAAACGCGGAAACGCACCAACGAAAACATAAGGAGTTAAAAATGAGCGCAGTTACAAACACTGTTAAAAACGATGACCTGGACGAACTGACTGCAATGTTGCAATCTCTCGACGAACCAGTGCAGAAAGCTGCGAAAATGAGCGGTGTCGACGAGATCGACGATCTTCTCTCTGGTCTGGATGATGCAATCGCAAAACCAGTCGAGGCGGTGGCGGATGAAGTCATGAATGCCAGCTCTACCGGCGATCTGAGTAGCGTTCTGGAAGAGCTTGAGATTGAGCACGAATCGGTGAAGGTCGAGGAACCAGAGCGTGACCTTGTTGCGGAGATAGTGAACGAGCCAGCGCCTGAACTTGACGCTCGAAGTACTGAGACTACCGGTACAGATCCAACCCCTTTACCTTCAGTGGCGTCAGAGCCTAAACCTGAAGAAGAGCAGCCAAAACGCCAGAAGGCAAAATCAGAGCGTACCCCGGCCAAACCTCGCTTCACGCTGGAAGGTAAGGACGAATCGTTCTATGCGACAGCCGGTCTGGAAAGTGAGAGCTTTACTGCCGCATTCGAAGGGGCGCCAGTCAAAGCGAAAGACAAGATCTTAAACCTTTTGAACTGGTTTAGTGGTGGGCCGCAAATCAGCGTCTACACGGTAATCGCAATGCGCCATATCCTTGACGCGAACACGGCGACCAGCAATAGCATTAAACTGGCGCTAATGAGCAACCCGGAGAAACCATATCCGCTCAACACCGCTTCGACTCAGGCTGGCCAGATGATGGCTGTGTTTCCAGCTACTGGCATTGCCACCAGGGAAGGTGGAAATCTAACCCTTAATAAAGAGTCGCCGATCGTCAAAAAATTCATAGCGGAGTATTCCATTGGATGATGTTCCCCTACCCGATCTAAAGCCCCCTGACAGCTTTAGGACGCTGGGTAAGCTCATTGCATACCCAGCATCGATAAAACGCGCCAGAGAGCTTCCCGTTTGCGAATCTGGCGCGTTCTTCTTTGTTTGCTATCCGTTTGATTAAATGAAAAAATAGGTAAGTATTTACCTATCAGAGCAAGATAATGATCGCAGCCGAAAAAATCAAAAAGCGAGAGCGTGATGCCTCTCTTCGCGACCTTTGGCGCACACCGCAGTGGTTGTTTGTCGCCATCCAACGTTACATAGGCGTAAAGTTCGATGTGGACGTCGCCTGCAACAAAGATAACGCTCTCCTGCCGAACTTTATCGGTGTTGAGCGTGATGCGCTCAAGTGCAGCTGGGGAGAACCTGGCACTGTGGCGTTCCTTAACCCGCCCTACTCCAAAATCACCCCCTGGATAGACGCAGCCATCCGCGAGCAGGCGCGTGGAGTGACGACGGTCATGTTGATACCACAATCCCTCGATACGCAGTGGTAGGAGCGTGCGGCTGAATGCGCCAACGAAACCGTCATCTTGTCTGGCGGCCGCGTGGCGTTCGTTGAGCCAGATGTTGAACTTGGGCTGGTGGAGGTGAACATCAACTCTGGTGGCAGCATGTTGCTTATCTTCCGTGGCTACTGTCAGGAAGCTGGGCACACCATCAGCAAGATACCGCTGGCGGTGATGAAAAAGCTGGGTGGTTATGATCCTGCCAATGTTGTCAGGAAGAAGAGACCACGTAAAAAGGCAGCGTAAACACCAGTCTGGGAGTTAGTTTGAGAACCTGCTTCCGTATATATAAATAACTAAGTACTAATTATTAATATATACAGACGCAGGCTTTTTAAGACGTGATTTCCAAACAACTCCCAGACCGTTTTACACCTCCAGAACCCACTGGAACCCCTCTTCAGACGCTCTAGAATCGATTTTATGAACCACAGTAAGGAAAACTATCATGGTATACCCGACGAACGTCGTAGCGCTCGTTGAGAGCGATTTTCTGGCCAAAGTGCGCGACATGATGAAAGATCGCGATAAGGCTTTCAGTCTCTACGAATGGTCGCTCAAATGTCTTCATTCAGGCGAGCACAAAGAGCTGGTGGAGCAGCTGTTAGGGGAACTCATCAATGAGGTGTTTGCCCTGAACGTCCAGCTTCATGGTCGAGAAAATAATCAATCGAATAATCGGTAAGTACTTACCATTTAAAACGCAGATCGCCAGTGATAAAATCTACCCGCTTTCCGGATTGATTCCGGCAGCTCGACCTGATGGGTGGGGGATAGCGTCACTGGCGTCAGGTTTAAAAAAGCTCACTACCAGCGTAGAACCGGCACCGTTTAGGGGTTGGGGAAGGGGGAACCAAAGTGAGCAGAGAGAAGGGTCACTTTATGATTGTCGAGTCTGGAGTGTTTCGAGAGGTTGAATCCAGTACTCCCCTTCATAAAGGGTGGGAAGATCTCGGTTCTGGGGTGCTGTCATCCATAACTTCCCAAGCCTAAGCTGGCAGTAGACTTAGGTCATAACTTTTCAGGTTATGTAACGACCAGGTTGGTGAGGAAATTTTGTACTCACCTCCCTGGGAAAGTATTACCTGAAAAGACAACCTCTCACTTCGTTCGAGGTGAACTTCACTCACTTCGTTCGTTCAGTTCAGGTTTTATTAAAACCTGTTCTGGGAAGTAAGTTTTTCTTTTCTAAAAATTTTTAATATTTACACGCACGCGTGCGCACACGCGCGAGGAAAAAAATCGTCGCGGCGCGCGATTTTGGAGCCAAAATGACGACCAAGACCCCAGCCCGGCAACATACTGGCTGCCGCACGAAGTCCAAAGCCAGATACCAAACCCACCAGCAATCCCGTACCAACTTCAAAACCCCCGTAGTCGAGTTCAATCCCCAGCTCAAAACCGTAAAAGTATTCAGTGATGGCTCTTGCCTCAAAAATCCGGGCGGGCCGGGCGGTTACGGCATCGTTCTCCAGTATCGAGGCGAAGAGCGCGAGCTTTCTGAGGGCTTCCACAGCACGACCAACAATCGGATGGAGATGATGGGCGCCCTGATTGCGCTGGAGCGTCTGAAGTACCCCTGCAACGTGATCCTGCATTCCGACAGCCAGTATTTAAAAAACGGCATGACGCTCTGGATGAAAGGCTGGAAGCGTAACGGATGGATCACGTCTGAGAAGAAGCCAGTCAAAAACGTCGATCTCTGGTAACGTCTCGATTCGGCCGCCAGCCGTCACAATGTCCGCTGGAAGTGGGTTAAAGGTCATGCCGGTCATCGCGAGAACGAAATGTGTGACCGCCTGGCGAAGATCGCCGCCTACTCCGCAGCTGATATGCCTCACAAGCGAGACATTGGATTTTTGTCATAAAATGATAAGTAAGTATTTACCTATAATTTTAAATCAGGTATCTTACCGTTCGTCAGGATGACGAAGTACCGGTAGGTACTGTTCCAGGATGGAACGCCAAAAGGCGGCTGGCTTGGCCAGCCGCAACTCTTTCTGACACTGAATGGAATCCAAATGGCACGTCAAACGCCTTTCACTTCTTTCAATAAACGTCCCCGTTCAATTCGCCTGGTTCTGGCCGAGCTGTTTAGCGGTCGTGTTTCTGCACGCCTTGCGGAACTGGAAGAACGAGTGTTTGAGCTGGAGAAGCGCATTGATGCGCAAGCTACCGCCATAGCAAATCTGGGTGCGACAGTAGGTATGGGGAAGGTGCGTGATTCCGTCGCCTCTCGTGTGTTGCGTGAATCCCAAGCACACAAGGACAGTTCTCATGGAAAATTTTCAACGAAATCGACTGAAGCCAATGGCCTACGGAGTAATTTTAGCAACCCTGTCAGCGGTAGCCGTGCCAGCCGGTCAGAGTCTGTTGATACCGGACACAACTACTTCCACCACAACCTTGCAGACGACACCCCTGCCAGAACGACCTCCTGTCTCTCTGGATGGGATGCTGCTGGACACGATTCTAGCTCGACCTGCAACTCCGGATCTTCCTTCTGCTGTGACTGAGGCTATTGCATGAAATGGAGCTTCCTCAATACCCTAATAATATGGATTGAATATTGTATTTTACTTATGACGGCTGGACTTTGTAATTTGTTTTTTATTGAGTTTTCATCTTCGTAAAACTTTCGATAAAAACGCAGGCTATAATATCTTATTAGCCTGCGTTGTGATTTACTTACACTTGTTATTTAAATAGCTTCTAATATATAGATCAAGCAACTTGCTTAGCTGTTTGTTAACTTCATCATGTTTTTGAGGGCTACGCATTTTAGAAAGATGTCGCTCAAGAAATTTTGAAGGCAACTTTATAACCAATTTGTTATGGTTGTCATAAAGTTCTTTTACCCAGATTAGCTCTTTATGTTTTTCTAAGTTTTCAGAGTGATCCCTATTTATAATGAAAGCTAGCCTACCATAATCTTTAAATAAATATGAATTTACTTGTCTATATTCATCAGCACCTAACGTTTTGTAGTTTTTGATTTCGAATACAACTTGTCGAGATTGGTAATCAGTCAATATCCTTTTCCAGACAGGTGTGTCGGCAAGGTTTGTTGCAATAATGTCTCGCTGCTGTAGACCATTTTTGTTTGAATGGAGTTCAATATTGGTCAAATTCGTCGCAAACAATATTTTAATAGCTTTCAAAGCCCATGCTTCAAAATCAACAGCCCCTTCCTTACCTTCTGGGATATTATTTAATTCTTGAAGAAGAGCACCGATCCGTTGTTTTCGTTGTTCTTCTGATACGGAGCTAACTTCGATATCGTATTCATCGTGGATATCGTCAGCTGTTTCAGGAGTAATGTCTGACTCATGAACACTTAATGCAAGCCAATAGCAAGGATGTAGCAGAAGCTTGGAGCCTGGTGTAAACTCTTTTTCTGGTTCTTTTCCATCATGACAAAACACATATGATGAGGACTGCTGATTGTATAATCCAAAAAAACCAACACTATACAAACGTTGGATCACCTGAACAGGACCTTCAAACAAAAGGATGTCCTGTAATTTCATTTTGTCATTAACTTCTTTTATATCAAATGATTGGCTTATTATTTCAGAGGCTTCCGCGATGGTAAAATCTGGTCTTTTATTGCCAAAAAGCGATGTAAATATATCTAGTGCAGGGAATACATTTTCATATTCTTTTAGTAAATCGTTAAGCCTGTTTTGAGATATTGTGTTTGCAGTGGCTTTTATGTCATCAATTATTATTTTTGTGCGATCGTGAGTTGCGGCCCTCAGGAAAGCATCATTTAATAATACCAAAATATCTCTCGGTCTATATAATGTAAGCTTAAGTGCTTCTTTAAAACCCGTATTTGACTGTAATTCATTAGCGGTGTACGCATTCCAAACTCGCGTGTTATTTTCTATGGTTGAGTTAAATGCAACTCTCATTCTGTTACAAACCAAATTGAAGAGATTGTATTCGTCCCAATGTAATCTTAATACCTGTCCTTCAATGTTTCTGGTAAAATCAGGGTCCATTTTAGATATGGCTCTATGGATATTGTCTCTAACGAAAGCAAATGCGATAACTTTTTCTTGCAAATTTTGTTTTATATCAATAACAGACTGAATGAAACCGTCAACGATAGCAACCCCTAAATCATCTGGAGTGTATCCTTCATCTAGCCTGTCAGCAAAAATAACGAATTGATGGTTTGATTTTGAAATAGCTTCGAATAAAACCTCTTCTAGTAAATCTAATTCAAAATTATCTGATAAATCTGATATTCTTGTAGCCGGTTTAACATCTTTTCCAGTATCAAGGATAGATATTAATTTTTTCCTTATTTTACCACTTATGTTTTGTCTTTTAGCTCCCCAAGATAATAAGTGTTTCTCTACACTTTTATAGTCTAGATCATTTTTCATCCTATAGTGGCTTGCTATTTCGGAAAGTAATTCCATATAAATCGCATAGCGCCAAGCTAGTTTGCTTCCGGCTTTAATATGCAAATAATTTTCACCGAAAAGTGAGACAACATCTCTTAGACCAATAATTTGTTCTTCAATAGGGCTAATGGTCATCACATGCGTTTTAGGTTTTGCGTGCCAATGTTTTGACAGCATATGCACTAATGCACTTTTGCCAGTGCCTCTGCGACCTACAACTATGCATCGATCATACGACTCTAAAAGAGCTTTATAATCAGTTGTTTGCCAGAATGAGGCTTCAAGCATTTTGGCATCGTGTTCTGCTCTGATATCCCCTAGAACGTTACCTTTCATGTATTACCCTTTTAGCGTTAAAAGGAGGGGGCAATGGCCTTTGTAGACTTGAGTTCCATTTGCCTGATGCCATCCTCATCAAACTTCTTCCGTTTTCCCGAAGAGGGGGGAGATTAATGTATCATTTTTAACGGGTTACACAAGAATATGACTTCTTAATCTAGGAGCTGAGCGTTCTTCAGGAAAAAAATAAGCATGAATGACAGCGGTTGTAGCCTTAGATTTTAAGGTGGTTACGTTCTTAATTTATTGAATTACCAATTAACTTTGAACACTATCAATTTAGCGTCTCTAAGCGTCTCTACAACCCCTGTGAATACTGCTTTTACGCCTTTTCAACTTTGGGAAAATAACACCAATAAGAAAACAATTTGTTTAATGGTGTGATCATGAATACAGCCCTTTCCATCATTGACGCTATCACCCCAAACACTGATATCGACTACCGGCAGGAAATGAACGTCATCCACGAAATTGTGGCCGAGTGCGAGAAAGAGATCGCATTCATGCATCAGGTTCACGACTTCGTTTATGGCGACGAACGCCACAACATGATTAACCGCCTGCTGCGACTCAACCACCGGCCGGATGACGAGCGCACACGCTTTAACAGAGCCTGGCTGGACAAGGTCGACCTTGAATGGGTGAAACAGAATATCTGGGCCGAGTACTGGAAGAAGGTCACGGATATGACAAACGTTCTGCTGATCATGCCAGCTTCCCGCCGCGACGAGTGGCGTGAGCAGTTTATCGAGGGCAAGCAGGAGACCATCAGGACTGACAGAACCGGCTACCAGATGAAGGTTAAGGAGTTCGTTGGTGTGCCGGAGTTCAAAGCAGAAACGGTCATCCCAACGATGCTCAATCTGCTGAATGACAGGCACAAATATCTCTCTGAGCGCGTGTATGGCTTGTTTAAAGCGCTGAGTCCTGCCCACAAGACCAATAAGACGAACGGCTTTAGCGAGCGTCTGATCATCGCCAACTGCATTTCCGAGTTCTGGCGGGACAGCGTCAGCGTGAACTACCGGAAAGAGGACTACATCGACGACCTGCGCGTCATGCTTCATTTCTTCGCACACAAAGAGTTCATCACCATCAACCGCACAACTGAGATGCTTTCAGCTGCGTACCGGGCAAACGACTGCCAGACCGGTGACTGGATGAATGTCGACGGAAACCTGATGCGCGTGAAGATGTTCAAGAACGGCAACGTTCACTTTGAAATACATCCTGACGTGGCCTGGAAGCTGAATGAGGTGCTGGCTTACAGTATGCCTGCAGCAATCCCGGCGCCATGCCGTACTGCACCCAAAACACGGGCACCAAAAGAGTTCGGGTTAATCCAGAAGACGATCTCCGAGCCGGTTCGTACCGCGCTGCGCGACGGGCGATTCAGCAAAGACAAAGGCGTCTGGTACTTCTCTGATTCCAACCTACAGAAGTCACAGGTGGAAGAGCTTGAGCGCACACTGAACTTCATTGGCGGCGTGCAGGAGAAAAAGCACTGGCAGTTCCCGTATGAGATCGGCCATACGCTCAATACGATTGTGGCCACCGGCTTAATACCGGATACAAAATCACACCAGTTCTACCCTACCCCACGTTTGATAGCGGAGTACGTTGCCAGAGCCATCGAGCTGAAGCCAGGTGAGAAGCTGCTGGAGCCTGAAGCCGGGCGCGGAGATCTGCTGGCCTGCATCGACGCCAATCCGGAAGACGTTACCTGCATAGAAGTCGCACCTCTCTTCGCTGATATCCTGCTTGGCAAGGGGTACACAAATACGGTCTGCTGTGACTTCATGAAGTGGTCTGAGGACAACGCAGGTTATCAGTTCGACAAAATCGTCATGAACCCGCCCTACTCTCTTGGCCGTCACAGAGAGCATACGCTGGCCGCGCTGGAGCATCTTAAAGTCGGCGGGCGACTGGTGGCTGTACTGCCGGGTGATGCGCCAGCTCTGAACTGGGTGTCGCTGGATAATTACGTTTATGCCAAAGGGAAGTCGTTTACTGACGAGTTTGAAGACACCGGAATCACTGTCAGCGTATACGTTTTCAAACGTGTAAAATGATAGGTAAATGCTTACCTAATTTATGTAAGAATAGAGCCACTTTATCAGAGGTAAACACATGAGCGAAAAATCGAGAATTACATTCGCCAGCGTTGATCAGGCGAAGCTGCCATTTAATTTAGTGCTACAGGGGAACGCAGGAAAGCCTGCCGGAACCATCAAAATCGACAAGGAGCTTGTGACGTTCGAAGGTAACTTTGATGAATCGGCGCAGGTTTTTATCGAATATCTGGCACGCCGTTGGAGCCAGCAGTGGAGAGACCTAGAGAAACGCGCCAATGAGTTTGACCGGTTCATGGGCGCAATGGACACAGCAAAAGAGGCTCTGGCTGCCGGCACTCCGTTAGATCTGGAGTCGCTTTTCAAAGGAGAGATGGCCTCTGCGATGTTCGCCACCATGTTCGCAGGTGAGTTCGTCCGCAGCGGCGCCAGAAATTACCTTGAGCTGGGGTACAACGTTCCTGAAATGGGCGAGTTTACCGTCACCATCCAGCGCAAAGAAGGTAAGACGCCAGGCGAACGTATCGCTGAACTTGAGGCCGTTGTGGATCAGCGTAACGGCGAGTGCGTCCGTTTGATCAACGAACGTGATGCGCTGCGCGAAGAGCAGCTAAACAAAGGCTCGAACACACGCGCGGCCGCAGACATCTACTTCCAGTTGGTTGAGGAATGCCAGATCCCGCTAGGCGGCTCTTTGGTTGAGTACGTTCGCGAATTGCAGGATAAAGCAGAGAGGTGCGCGTCATGAATGACCTGCTTGTCGAGCGAGTCTCCGCTTTTGTTAAGTCCCCGCTGGACAATCCTCTCACCCGCGGTGAGCAGATGGAGCTGGCAAGGTGGTTTCTGCATATCCATGAGCAGATGGAAGTTTTTAAACAGTTGCCGGATCTGCCCATTACAGACGGCCATGTTCAGCAGGTGATTAACAGTCATGAAAAAGGCTGGGCGATGATTGTGCCGTGCAAAATTACCTACGAGCTGGCTAAGGAAGTGCAGGCTAACAGAGCAAGGAGTAAGGAAGAGTAACTATAAAGTTGGGTAATGCCGTTTCGCTGTTTTTTACAGCATTACTGGAAGGTTTCAATTATCGCTTTTGTCCGGTCTGGGATAATGCGCTGGATACGCTTATTGAGGAAGGAACGCTGCTTGAGGTGCGAAATGGGATCGCGCTGTTTGAGCGTGACGCCCAGCTATATGAAGTGTTCGTCGGGGCTGGCTTCAACCACTTTGGGCATCTTATTAGCTTGAATACCAAAGCCATCGACGAGAGCGTCATGCGCCGTCCGTCGTTCCGTGTAATGGATAAGCTGCAACGTCATGTAAATGCCGAATTACTCCGCGTAGCCAAAGAAAAAGAACGAGAGCTACAGGCGATGATTGGATCGCTTATCGCTGAGTAAATGAAGGCCACTATTGTGGCCTTTAACAATTTGTTTTCTACCTTTTCTTATCTGTGAAAATAACTACATCCAGAAAACAACGGAGTTAAGAATGTCCCGTATTTCCAAAGCCCATATGTTTGCCGCTGGCGCTCATGGCGGCGTTGGCCAGAAAAGAAAATATACCGGTGAAGACTACATCAACCACCCGGTTGCTGTCCGCGAGATTGTTGCCTGGCATGGTGGAACCGTAGAGATGCAGATCGCGGCGCTTCTGCATGATGTGGTTGAAGACACCCATGTCACCATAGAGATGGTTCGTGAGCACTTCGGTGAGCGCGTAGCCGAAATGGTTCTGGCTCTTACCAACATTGCCAGACCAGAAGACGGCAATCGAATACAGCGTTTCATCATCAACGTCCGGGAGCTGCAGCAAAGCCTCGACATGCAGACGTGCATGATCAAGCTGGCTGACCTGCTGGACAATACCTCTTCTATTGTGAGTCGCGACCCTGAGTTTTCAGCCATCTACCTCGCAGAGAAAGAGCTGATGCTGGCCGTACTCTTTGACGGCAAGGAGATTGGTGCCGATGCCGGTGTTGTCGAGTACCTGGAGAAAAAAGGCATAGAGCATTCGTTGCTGATAAACGCCCGGGCGATGGTGACGAAAGGCATTGCCAGTCTGCAACTGGTACACACCAAACGTTATGAAAAACACAAAGCGCTGATCTGGGGCGCGTGGGAGGCTGCATGAAGGTCGAGAAATTAGATGTTCTTTCCTTTGTGCTGACGGATCTGGAACGTCTCGACCCGGTACGCGTAATGATTGAAAACTACGAGCCGGGTAAGGGAAGAGTCACCATAACCTGCTATGGGAAAGCGTGGACTGCCGCCTGGTTTGCGATGGGCGGTGATGATGTTCAGACATTTATTAAGCGAGTGAGTGATGATTACTTGATTGGATGCCTCGCCCCTCAACTGCGAAGTACGGTCGACGATGACAACGACGCAAATCTGATTTTCGTAAAGTCCGAAATCATAAAGTTGCGCAGAGAGAGGGAAATCGACGCAGAAACGGCCAGAAATGTGTGGGACGAAGCTGAAAAAGCTGATGACGTAAAAGAGAGTTGCTGCTGTTTCGGAGTAGGTAACGAACTGCTGAGTTTGTTTGGCGATGATCCGTGGTATGCAGGCTGGCCAACGGTGCCAAATCCAGCATACCAATACCTTGAGCGTATTGTCAGAGCGGTACGTGATGGACTGAAAGTGCTTGACGATCAGTCGAGAGAAGCAGTCGGTTAAGTGATATAGTCAGGCGCTTTTGTATTTTTGGAGTGAATATGAAAAATATCCTACTGGCATCATTGTTGGTGGCATCGCCGGTCTCATTTGCAGCCAGCTTTGACTGCCAAAAGGCTTCGACAGAAATCGAACACAAAATCTGTGACAACGAACGCCTGTCAAAATTAGACGAACAACTTAGCGCAACCTATTCCAGCGCGCTCAAGGCTAACCCAGAAAATGCAGACACCCTAAAGACGGTTCAACGTCAGTGGATAAATATGCGTGGAAAACTCACTGATGATAAGGCTCTTGAGCTGGCTTATCTTATCCAAATTAATGGACTCAAGGGGTTGGATGGTTCGGCCAGCACAGCGGTGGTCAATGAGACACCGAAGCCGGTGCAGAAGCAGCCTGAAGTTCAGGAAAAGACAAGCAAGGCAGACGCAAAGCAGGCTAAGAGCGGTGATGAGCTAACTCTGGAGTCATTCCGAGCTAAGTATATTGAAGTTGACGGTGAATACTACAGCACGACATCCCTTCCCAGAGGGAGTTCGTTCTTATTCACCTGCGCCAGTCGCATTGCCGATGACCAAGTTAATGTCTGGAAGAAGTACGCAGCAAAAGAGGGCAAGATCGACCTTTTCTTTGAGCTTGAGACTCGAATACACACCGCGATGCTGAATGCCAATTTTCAGAAGCTGAATAGTGATTTAACTAAAACAGGCATTTGCGATCTGATTACCGCTGTTCCGTAAGCCAGATAAGGCCACTATTTGTGGCCTTAAACAATTTGTTTTATAGGTGGTGAAATTAATGGAACCCCAGGCGAACTAAATCCATTGGGCAGAACAGACCCTCCACACCTTCGATAGACACGCAGTCAGAACGGCGTAATTGTTCTTCTGATTTGCCTTCTCCGCAGATTTCCTTGATGACTCCCGTTGCACCATTCGTTGCCACCATCACTCGGCTGCCGGTAGTGATAGCGTTACGGTTGCGATCATAGGTCTTCATCGTTTCCTCCTTTCACTTGGGTCAAATCAGGTTTCAAAAATTGCCGCTTTTCATGTATGTGCGGTTTGCAAAATCTCAAGTTCCGAAACAAATTGTTTTCACCACCTTGTTATTCAATTAACCAGTAAAGTTGACCAGTACCGTAAAAAATACTACTGTTTATACATACAGTGCTGAGGGTGAACAATGGGTAGCAAGAATTCCAAATATGTGATCGTCTATAGGGGCGAAGCACTCGAGCACTTAATACCTGGACAGTTCGTTTTCTTCCAACGTAAAAAAGAATACGGCGATGGATTCTGGCTTGGTAAAACGCATGAGGACGGGTTCGAGTTTGTGCTGGAACAACCCACTTCACTTAGTTACGGGCTTGCGTATCTGATCAGTCTGTCTAGTGTTGAAGCCAGACATATGGAGTTTGTGGACGACATAGATGATTTTAAATTGACCTAATTACCCCTTAAACATTTTGTTTTCAGTATTTTGTTATCTGAGATAATAACGCATATAAGAAAACAATTTGTTTAAGGAGTTGGTATGTTGAAGCTCACGGAAGTCTACAAAACGGCAGTGATCAGCACCGCTCATGTAACGGCAGCGGATTCAGAACGGCTACCCATTGCCTGCTTCGACCCACTTACTGATCGCGGGTTGAATTGGGTACACGGTACACAGTACGGCTGGATTGTTCGTGCTGGAATGCGAGGGAATGACTGGAAAGAAGAGCTGCGTGAGTATGGCATTTCCGAAGAGACGATCTCTAACATACAGACCATAGTGGATGCCGGCTTTGACGCGGTTCACTTCGATTGCGACGCCGAGCTGGTGGACGGATTACCTGGCTGGGACTGGTAAGCCTTTTTTTTTGTCGTGGACAGATCGGCTCTCCATGTGAGATACCAGATATCAGAGCCGATCTCATAAGGGACATTTTCTGCATGGAACTATTCCAGTACCTTCAGTCGCTATACCCGCAGCTGACCCCAAATAACAGCAAAATTCATTTAGCCAGCACCAACGAATATAAAGAAAACCCGATACAGGAGTTCGTGAAAGAGACGTTCGACGACTGGCAATGCCTGCAGAAGCTGAAAAGCTTCAATCGTACCTACGTTGTCTCTCTTATTCAGACTGAAGATAAGGCGCGATTTCTCTATGCTGGCACCTATCTCAACGTTGGGTGTTCTCTGACAGCATCACATGCAGTACCTGGCCGGAACGAAGACTACTATCTCTATCAACTGACACCTGTTCCTGAACTGGATGAATATCGTGGACGTTTGTATGTCAGTGCGGAGCGTCCTCGCAGATCTATTTTGAACGGCGAAACTCTTGCCGGAAAACTGCGAGTCGTTGAGATTGCGCCATCCTGTCTATCATTTGGCGAGTTTCCCGGCTACAAAGACGTAGTTCTGGACAGAGCCAGTCTCGGAACCATCATTCGGCAGGAGTTAAAGTCGTGGAGAACTGCACTGAGTATTGTCAAAGGCATCTACCTGCTGACTGATGTTGATGGCGAGAAGTTGTATGTTGGCCAGGCAAACGGCAAAGGCGGAATATGGGGAAGATGGAAGACCTACTTTAAAACGGGTCACGGCGGGAATGCTGGCCTGATTGAAGCGTTTGGAACCGGCGATGAGGAAAGGCTCAAGAATGTCACGTTCTCTATTCTGGAAATCATGGACATTAACAGTGACGCCTGCGAGATAAACCGACGAGAATCACACTGGAAACGCATACTGCTTTCTCGTTCAGTAGGACACAATAGGAATTGAGTTATTGTCGAAATTGTAGCGTTTATTTGTTTACACATATAAGAAAACAAATAAATAACAAGAGCTATAATATCTTGGCTAAGTAGTTGATCGGCCCCCTTAGTCAACCGATTACTGGAACGAGACATTTAAGAGGACAATATGACGGATACAGCTTTTTCGAAATCGTTACAAAAGGAAGTCGACCCCGAGCAGTACTTGGCACTTAAAAATTTAGATGATAGCTCAGTTCATGCTGTCGCTCGTGAAGACATCATCTGTCCAATTTGCAAAGTCGGAGGTGGCTCGTTTGTTAGAGCCTCTAGGAATGATGGTTATCACAAGAAGGCGCATTTCAGATTTACTGGTGAAGCTGGCCAAGGCCACCATCCATCATGTGACTTCTACGGAGATAGGTTAACATCTGAGGTAAGGCAGCACCTTGTCACATTCACGAAAGATCGAACAAAGTATTCGCAGGTAATACGAAAACTGGTATGCGCCGGCATACAGGAAGGGATTTTTACGCAAGAAAAAATGTGGCAGATGAGGGAATGGTTCTTCAATAAGCGTAAGGACTCCACATTTGAAATATGGCTGGAAAAGGGTCATTTGGATTGGCTTGACTATATTAGCGGGTTACGTGAATCATATTTGGCATGGACAAACCCGGATATTATGCCTTTCTCACCCATTCAGGCTACTGTGCCTGGTTTTTCTTGGCCTCGTGCAATTGACAAAGAGGTGCTAAGAGTTCACATCAAGACTCTCCAGCAATTGCGTAAAATTTCAGTATCCCATAGAGACATTTCGGCAATCTTAGAACACATAGATAATAATCGTGGCCGTGCAATTCTCGACCCATCGCTTTTGGAAGATGAGATAAATAAGACTTACAAGCTTACTGGGTTTGTGATGAGCAATTACATTGAGTTTAAGACAAAAACGGTTAGCGACAGAGCATATGGAGAGGCTAAGTTTCTGGCATTTGCCGCACTGCTGTTATTCGTGTCTGATTGGGATCTCAACATTGCTATTGGTAAGTTTTCCAAGATTGCCAGAGTGAAGGAGGTTGATGACATGCTGGCTGGTAATTTCATTGGTCTTAACCCTTACTTCCGGTACGACGTGGCTAAAGCTGTGAAGAAATTGCAGGATAACTGGCCGATTGAATACCAAGAGTTGGAACATTGGGATGTAGAAAAATCTATGCGTGAGGCATATGAAAAGTGGTGTTCGACAGAGCCAGAATTCGCTCCACCTCTTTTACCCGACCTGTATGTTACCCAACACGAGAAAGAAGTCGCACGAGACGAGGAAATCAGGCAGTGGATTAAGAACGGAGATGTTTGAGCACAACTAGCTTAATCAATCCGTTGACATTGGCGGTCACAAATTGAGGATTTCTATAAGAGTCCGTTGATCGCCACTTTCCCCACCTCTCCAACCTACCCCAACCCAGGCGTGACAGGGCATTTAAGCAGTTACACCCATAAGAAAACAAATAAATAACATATCAACGAAAAGTCAACGCTTTTCCCTGATTTGGTCTAAAAAATTGACGTTTTCGCACGCCATCTCTTATATCCAAAATCCTGCGCACCAGAATCCATCTCCCTGCGACCAAAACGCCAAAAACGACTCGTGATACCACCCCAAAACAGACACACTCAGAAGCGCTCCCGTTGCGTTATATTGGACGTCTAAACAAGTTGTTTTCATGCACAAGAAAACAAGTTAACCACACCCACAGGAAACCCAGAGACGCCACTGCCCACAATCCCGGAAACACCCACCTCTTCCTGTCAGGCTACCGAAAAGACCCACCTCTTTGCCCCAGGCTACAGACCACCCACCTAATCTTCCCAGGCAACCGAGAACGCAGCTCGCGAATGCAAACCCCTACACGCCATTACCCAATACACGGAGAAGAACAACCAGAACGAAACCCCGGACAAACCCAGACCAGAACAGGAACCGTCGCCATCTCGCTTACCCACCATTACCCCGGAAGAGAACGCAAATTCCTGAATTGCAGGGAACGCCTTTACTTCATATGCGGAGAACAGCAAAAGCGCCCTACTGCCATTACCCACACTTCCACCATTTCACGTAAACGGAGAGAAAAGCGCACCTGCCATTACTCAATACACGGAGAAGAAAACTCACCAAAACGACGAGAACAACCCAGACGAAAACACAAAGAAGAACCACCTCAAGAAGAACAAAACCACATACGCCGGTAGAGAGAACAAACCACCCATTTCGCCCAAAGGAATACTCGCCGTATAGAGCGTTATCAGGGGGAAGGTTTGCACGTCCACAGGAGAGAAAATCCGTAGAGATTTAACTGGAGGTATAAGTGGGAAGAGGGAGAGGGGTATCGCTACTTTCTCCGTAGAAATTCAAGCCATAGTTTTCATCCCTCGTAATGTCTCTCTCCACCCCTTCGGTCAACCTTCGGGACATCCAGGGAAAAGGCCATGTCCCTTTTCAGAAACGGGAGCGTCGCAGCAGGGAAACGGCTGGAGATTTTCAGGGAAACGGTGGGAATCCCGCTATACGAACCGGGAAAAGGCTGGCTGCCGGTCGGGAAACGGGTACATCCCGGTACAGAGCGAGGGACGGCTGCGGGAGCGGTGCGGGAAATCCTCGGGAGTGCGCCTTACTCTTCGCTCGCCTGAAAATCGCGGGGGAGTGTCGTTCCCTCTCGTGCAGCTGCTGAACTCCATTCTGCCAGACCATCCTCGGGTCTCAAGCGATTTCAGTAGGTTTTCGGGGGAGTTTTCTTCTGTTTCTTCTCTTCTCGCAACCTGCGGGCCAATTGCTTGATTTCTTCATCTCGTGCTTTTTGTTTCTTGCCAAGTGGTGTTTTGGAATGTCTCCATCCGCGCCATGAGCAGTAAACGATTGTGAAAACAATAAGCACGGCATCCCACGAAAGAAAGCCATTTTTGTAGAGCCAGTCGACCATTATATACCCCCATTAGATTGCTTAGGTTGTACAACTTATGAGTCGCTTCAGCAATGTAAAAATAGTTGCTGCCCTTGATATTATTCTTTTTCGCCTATGTCTTATTGCGATAATAACACCAACAAGAAAACAACGTGTTTAGGCAAATGAGAAACACATGTACAAGCATCTGAATATCAGCATCACTCTCTGTGGCGAGGAAGCGTCATCCGAGTGTGAGATCTCCCTCGATGACGTTATCCGTTCCCTGGATGTTGCTGGTCGCGTGGCGACGCTCATCTCTGAAGGACGCAGAGAGGGGACGTTTGATTTCCATATCGAGGACAACCCAATGTCCGTCGCGTGGAACTGCACGACGTCAGAAACGAAGTGAGGGTGAAGAGATGATTAAGATGCCTGTGATGGTTGAGGTGTGGAGCGTGGATTCCTTGGCTGAGTGCCTGGATGCTGTGGGGCCGGAGTTGTACCGCAAGTTGTGGTCGTTCGTCCCGGCTGAAGGGGAATCACCCAAAGGGAAGGATATCTGGCATCTGCTCAGTGAAGATGAACAGCGGGAGCTGGTGGACGCGGTACACATCGAGTTCCCGGACGACGAAGATTAAGCGTGAGGCCACCGTGCTGGTGGCTTTTTGCTGTTTGCAACCTCCGGGGCAGCGTAGCACCGTAACGCTATGCTTTGTAGCCGTTTTCTCGCTGGTATTATTTACACCAACAAGAAAACAAGTTGTTTACGGAGTGAATTATGAAGAACGCGATGATCACCAAACTGAGCGCGGGCCAGCCACGTAAAGAAAAACCAACCGTAATGAGCCAACTGACCCTGCTCGATATCATCGCCAACGGCACTGCCATTCGCCTGTTCAAAGAGACGCTGGTCTCGTTCGACAATGGTTACCGCACGCGTTACGTAATGAGTGTGCGTCGCCAGAGTGGAAGAGGGTGGATGGCAAAACAGATCATCTGGCCAGAAGGAGAGCTGGAACAGGCGCTACTGGAGGCGAACAAAGTAGCCCAGCAAGAAATCCAGCGTGCCTCTCTCCTGGCGACAGCCTGACATGTGCAAAAGCGATTAGTCGTCCCTACGACAGCCCCGTCCATCCTTCGGGGCTTTTTTGCTTACCTGTATTGTAAGTACTTACCTATGACAATAATATAATCAGGTCAACAACAGGGAGACCAAAAATGACTGTAATTCGTGAAAACCTGGTTCTTGATTTGTACTATGCGTCAGAAACAACCTCAGGCGGAAAAGTTGCAAAACTGACCGCTATTCTGCGTGACAGCACGAACGGGACTGAAGTGCTCACCACCACCCTGATCCGCACCGGGACAGAAGAGGATTGGGTGTACACCGTAGGCTTCCAGAGCATCAGCGACGCATCCGAACCAATGCTGCTGAAACTGGAAACGTATTTCCGCGGCGTAGACAAAGAGATGTTTGAGAAGATGATGGTGAAAGCAGACGAGCTGTACACCTCCTACTTGAACCCGAGCAACACCTGGCTTGGACAATACGGTCTGCGCATCGTGTCCAACGAACCGGTTGAAAACTACATCCCGGAAAGCGTATTCGCTTAATCCCTCCAATGGCGCGTACCCCGCGCCATTTTCTTATCCCCGATAACAAAATGTTTTTTGCCTTATCCACATTGCGATAATTACACCAACAAGAAAACAAGATGTTTACGCATGGAGGATATGCACATGACCGATTTCACTATCTCCCCTAAAGCTGAAAACGTATGGCTGGAATCCTGGCTCGACCTGTCGCCGGAAGAACAGCAGGAAATGGATCACGTTGAACAGGACGAACAATATGATGCCCGCTTCTTCCGCTTTGAGGACAGCGTTTATGATATTGCCGACTTCATGCGCGATGACCGCTTCCCGGACTGGCACGCAGGCTACCCATTAAATGCCTTCGCCATGCTGATGATCCGCGTGGATGGCTCCGGCGATACCATCGACGTCGGTCTGCTCCACTAAGAGAACGAGGCCACCCATGCCGGTGGCCTTAAATGACCATCCTGTTTCCCGCAGGCTAAAAACACCCACCTCTTGTCGCCAGGCTACCGAACAACCCTCCGACTCCCTGCCGGCCACCAGCTGCCGGAACAGAACGCTTGGACGCCTTATGCGCGTAGCGATAATTAAACCAACAAGAAAACAAGTTGTTTAAAGGATTATCACCATGAACTTTATCGCTACTGTTAACACCCCTGCGCATGGCCATATTTCTGTGACGTTCTCTGATAACGAGAAAAGCGTGCTGGGCGCCTGGCGTGACAATGTAACCATCGAGCTGTCCGGGAAAGAGAAACAGCAGATCACCAATGACATTATCTGCAACCGTCGCCATAAACGCGTATTTGAAAAAGCGTATGTCTCCACTTCGGGATTTGGCGTATTCATCTTCCCGGTACGCAGCGGTCGCTTCTGCCAGTCAAAACTCATCGAGTTCGCCACGCAGATCGCGCTATGGGTTAAAACAGAATCCGGGTTCGACTTCAGCGAACAGGAAGCAGTGGGGGAGGGGATGCGTATCGCCAACAATGCCATCAAGTGCAAAAACGTCACCTACGAAGCAGGAATCGACTCGTGGAGTGTCTCGTGCGGGGAATACGTGAAAGAGGTGTACGGAAAGAACCGCATTCACATCCTGACTGGCAAGTAAGAGGGGAGGGGCTGGAAACGCCCCTTTCTTTTCGTCCACCAGCTGCCGCAGGGATATTCAGAAACGGCCAGAGGGCTGTCCGGGGAACCGAAGGGAAACGGCCAGGGAATTTTCGGGAAACGGCTGGGTTTGCCTTTATGTAGAAAACAGAGCGGGAGAAGTCCAGAATCCTGCCAGAAAATATCGCAGGGGCGCTGGGGTAACGCTGGTGGAGTTTCAGCCCCTGAGCCATCCAGATAGCTTTCGCTATGTGATTATGTGAATCCGTGGGTAAACCACTGCAAGCGCGTACACGTCGCGCCAACGTGCCAATGATACGCGAGCGCCCACGGATAGCGCCAACATTGCCGACACGTCCCGAAGGATAGCGCGGATCACGTCGCCAGCTATCGCCAGACGATCACGCCCACGACACGACAAAATAAACCACGCGCTAAAACGCTGTAAAACGCGCTATAACGTGTTTTTTATTGTGGGTAATGGGTATGACCACCACACATAAAAACGCGTTAAATTGGCGCGTTTATGGCGCTTATTTTGGGTCTGTTTTGGCTGACTTCAGACAATAAAAAACGCGCCAACAATGGCGCGTTATGATGTGCGGATCTTGAAACGAAAAAAGCGCCCACTATGGGCGCTATTGCTTAAATGCTGTTTTGCAGTTTTCCGATCATTTCAGACAAGCGCAAATATTCACGTTTGCGTTTACAGTCTCTTTTGCTGTTAAGCAAATCAGAAAACGTAAAATTTAATTTGTCACGTTGCGCTTTTAAGTCGCCGATTAATTCAAGTTTATAAGCGCGATATTTTGCGCGATATTCCGCGCGGATCTGGTCATAACTAATCATGATTTTTATCCTTAAAACTAGCGCCCATAGTGGGCGCTATATCCATCTAATTACGCTTTGAAAGCATCAGCCAGATAGTTATAAAAATCATTCTTGATAAAGCGATATTGTTGCGATCCGTTTTTAGCAGCGCCCATTCCTTTGATTTTCTCGACCAGTCCGAGACGTTCACACAAATTGATAAGCTGATTGGCTTGAGTGTAGCCAGCGTCTAATTTAATCTCACATGCTTTTTTAGCTTCATTCATTAAATCGAATACAGCGCCATTTGTGAATGTCTCCATTTCATCATTAATCATTTCGATTAATGCGAATACGCGAGATCCGGACATATCAGCGACGGAATAAACGCATTTACCAGACTTGATAGATTTAACCAGATAAACCAATTTTTCGAGTGAATAGCTATTGGTCATAGCTTCGCGGAAAAACACTTCTGGCGCTTGTTTGCTTGCTTTAATCGCGTAGTAAAAGACACCAGCTAATTTCTCATCATTAACAGCGTTTAAAACGTTGTTGGTGAAGTATGCAAGTTTGGTAGTCGCTGCAAGCATGTTAGCTTTATCTGCTTTTGTGTGCGTACCATTCTGATAATGATTGTTATAAGTCTGAGTAGCGTTGTTGGCTGCAACTTGCAATTCATTAGCGATAACTACAGCAGCGTCGATGATGGATTTTTTAGAGATAGCAACGTTAGACATGATATTAATCCTTATGTAATATTGATAACTTAATTTGTTATTTGTTTATCGTTAGCGTGTTCGCTTTCGATGTGACTAATTATCGATATACAGAAATTAAAATCAAGAGTTTTTTACGCGGGAACGAAAAAAATTTTTCTTCAATAAAAATCAAAGTTTTAGAAATAAAACGCGTTTTCTCGAAGGTGTTGCCTAAATAAATTCCCTATTCGGTCAATCACCCTTATATATTTAAAACGGAATAGGGATTAGGGGAAATAAATATAACGGGAAGTGACACATAAAATAATAACCGGACTTAGCCGGTTATTACCCTTATAGATTTAAAACGGTAAAATCCGTTCGACCCAATCGAACATGACGACTGTCTTCCGACCGTCCCCCATGTTGAGCGTGACCTGGCAAGCGTCAACGCCTGAAGACACACCCTCAATTTCACGGCCATCCGCCATGTAGACCCTTATAGACTTCTGCATCTCATGAGCCTGGCGACAAATTTTGAAGAAATCACGGCGAGATGGCCGATTGTCCACATAGTCTGGGTGTACCGTTGTCCGACCCGTGAAATCGTGCGCAATGCCTTCTGTCACACCTGATTCAATCGTACTGATTCGCTCAAGTGGGAGCCTTATACGATTTTCTTTGTCGAACGGGGCAGGGCAAAGGTCGACTTTGTTGCGCGACGACATGAGACCCTGAACGTACATGCAGAACACCTGACCATCTTCCATCGTGACCCTTACAGGAATGAGAGACTTACGCCAGAACATCAGCGCCTTCTCCACGTTGGTGTAATCGCGCGGCCAGACTTCTGCAGGAATCCCGTAGGTGATGTCAGTAATATTCGTCATATCGTCACAGTGTCGTTGGTAGGATATCGATGTCACCTGCGTTGCTGGTGAACACCCGGAAGACTTTCGTCTCGCCAGCTTTGGTGATGGTCTCGCGTTCCTGACGAGCAGGGTTCAGTGCGCACAGCCCGGCGCCTTCCAGTGAAGCGCCAACAATCCATTGCCCGGCATCAAGATGGAACGTCGCTTTTTCACCGGTCTCAAGTTTCGCAACCGTCTCACCATTGATGAAGATGGATGCGTCACAGCCCGCACCTATCATACCTTTGTCCCTCATAACCACCAGCGTGGTTGGTGCAGACGTCTGGTATTTGAAAACTCTGGCCTGCGGAGCCGGTTTTGCATCAGCTACAGACACAGGGCGGGATGAACATGCACTCAGGAGTAAAACGGGGATGGTAATCAGTGGAAGTAGAACGTGTTTCATGGCTTGAACTAAATCCTTATCACTTCAACGAACAAGGCGTCTTGCGACGCCCTTAATGCTTAATCGAGACGTTTGAGAATATCGGCCAGATCTTCTTTGGTCATGCCAGAGGATTCGTAAATCTTCATGACCTTTTCACGGGCCTTTGCAGAAGCCTCTAATGACGTAGCTGCCTTATCAAAATCAGCCATCGTCATGTTGGACAGCACCAGATTGATGATGTCTGCCTTTGACAGCTTAATATTGCGTTCACGCAGTCGATTCTGAAAGGTTTCCAGCTTGTCGTTTGCTTTTTCGGTTAACTGAACCTGGCAGTGTATAGCGCGTTTCTCGCTCATGCTTACTCTCTATTCAAAACAGTGAAATCGAATGTGCTACCCACCGGCAAAACGCCCTCGGCAAACCCAGGCGTCGTGTCGATAATGTGCTTCCGCTCATATGAATGCGACATGAGATATTTGTTGCTCACGTCGATAAAGTCGGTAATAAAGCACACGTTAGCCTGATTCTTTTTGGCTCGAAGACCGCGACCAACACGTTGGCGCATCTCAACTTCGGCTTTGCCGCCACCACCCAGAATCACCGCCCCTACGCTTGGAACGTCGACACCAACATCCAGAATGGTTGAACCAATCAGAACATCTATCTTGCCTGCCGCCAGACTGTTGAGCTTTGCTTGTCGGGTAGTCTGGTTTGATTCTCCGTAGATGAAATCGACCTTCAGGCCGCTTTCCTTCATCATTTCCATCAAAATCTGACCATGACGCTTCAAACGAACCAGCGTCATACAGTTCAGACCGTGACTTTTGTACATTAACGCTTCGCGCACAATAGCCTCGTTGCGGCCCAGATTGTAAACGATGCCTAACTGATAGGCTTTCTGGTAAGCCGTACTCATTCCAACCCGAAAGTTCAGGTGTTTCGAAGCAAGTTCAGCCCTAATCCGCACCTCGTCTGGAGTGTACGCGATTTTATGATATAGAAAGTATGGTTTCGCTAAAATACCTCGATCGATCAAATATTTCTCCGTTACCTTTATCTCAATGCGGCCGGCAACGGCCATGAGACGCATATTTGCCTCGGTCGAGTCCTTCATGAACGGCGTAGCTGTCAGCGCCAGACGGTAATCGGCATTGATGCACAACCGGGCGATATCGTAGAAGTTTGAACCAGATGATTCGTGTGCCTCTTCCAGAATCAGCAGAGAAACGCTGGACAGAAAGCGCTTAACCAGTTCCCGGCGCTTCAGGTGGTACTGTTTTTTCTCCGGTGATGCGTCGCGCGGTGGCTCTTCGAGAAAACTGGCCAGGGTCTGCACCGTGGCAACGTTGATATGGCGCGAGACCTGGAACTCACCAGATCCAATCACCCCAACTTTCTGGCCTTTCAGCCACGGCTCGCCATTCTCCGCGCGGTAATCGATGGATTTCTGGAAGTTCTCTGCCATCTGGAACATCAGAACCGAGCGCGTGGTTAAAAACAGCGTCATACGACCAATGCGAGCAGCTGCCTTACACGCTACGTTCGATTTACCGCCACCCGTCGCAATCTGGGCAATCATCATCCCTTCGCGCACCAGTGTTTCCACAGTCTGATCCTGATACGCATAGTCCGGGTTATACGGGAATGGGTTAACTACCGGGTTCGGCTTGCCCAGCGCGGGGGCTTTTTCCTTGCGCACATGCACGCATTTGATGCCAGCTTTCAGAAGGTTGGCCGCTACTGGCTTCGCAAACCCAGCCGGGAACGCGTTTTTGCTCCAGTTGAACATCGTGCTGGTTCCTTTCCAGTCACCAGCCTCCACTTCATAGCTCAACATCTCCTGAACGAGCCGTTTCACGTTGTCATCAGCGCCAGAAATCAGCGCATTGACTGCATTCGATACAATCCGAACTGTCATAAACCTCTTTCCTTCGTGCCTTTTGTATGGTAATTGGCTATTATAGTAAGTAAGTACTTATACAATGGATTGTATCAGAATTATGGATGTGAAAATTACGATTCTGCAGGTGGAAGTCGCGAACCTGCGTCCGAATCCCTGGAATACCAACTCCGTTGGGGCGCAAAACTTCGAAAAACTGAAAGGCTCTATCGAAAAATTGGGCTTTTTTAAGCCAATTCTGGCGCGGGAGCTGGACGGGGGCGTTTTTGAGATCCTCGGTGGCGAACACCGCTGGCGTGCCGCGATGGAGCAGGGCATTTCAACGGTTCCCGTCATCTCCGTGGGCAAAATTAACGACCTGGTGGCCAAACAGATGTCCCTCGTCGATAACGAGCGCTACGGCGAAGACGATCAGGTCGCTTTGCAGCGCTTAATCGAAGAAATCCAGTCTGAAATCGACTACCGGTTGTCCGATATCGCCCCGTATGACGACGAAATGGCGGCAACACTCGCCAAAGCGTCCGTTATCGATCTTGAGGCGCTGGAAGCGCTCTCCCGTGGCGATGACGAGCCGGTCGATGAGGACAAACGCGAGAAAACCGAGCGAGTCGGCGCTGAACACCAGACGATGCGCTTCAAAGTGACGTTTGATGCGTCAGATCGCGTCGCCGACACCATCAAAACCATCATCAAAGAGCAGGGAATCAATACCGGTAACGAAATGGAGAACGCCGGGGAAGCCCTGGTGTGGCTGGTCGACTACTACAAGGAGCGTATGTAATGACCAAAAACTTTGAAATCGTCTATCGAAACCCGGCAGAACTCATCCCGTATGAGATGAACGCCAAAAAACATGACGAACAGCAGATCCGCGACCTGGCGGCCGCCATCAAAAAGCGCGGTTTTGACCAGCCGATCACGGTCGACAAGCATGACGTCATCATTACTGGCCACGGTCGTCGCGAGGCGGCTCTTCTGGCTGGTCTGGAGCGTGTGCCGGTCATCGTTCGCGACGATCTGAGCGAAGAAGAAGTGAAGGCGAAGCGTCTGGAAGACAACCGCCTGGCCAGTATTGACTACGACGCCATCAAATTGCAGCAGGAACTGGAATCCCTAGTGCTGGGAGAGGTCGAGGTCTTCGGTTTTGAAGAGCGCGAGCTGAACGTGCTTGTTGGTAGCATGACCGAAGAGATGGAAACCGGCTCTCTGGTGCTCGATCTGGGCGAAGAGACGGAACGCCAGAAAGAAGAGCACACCGAGATCAGTCGCGAAGTGGCCTCTGAAGAAGTCCGCGTCATCGACGTATTGGGCTTTAAAACGCTCCCTGCTGGCTCTGCCATTGTGGTTGGGGATTTGCTTGCCCACATGGAAGAAATCACGGGAGAGAGCGGGGTAGACGCTTTCGTGGCGTATGCGGAGAAAGTTTCTTCTGGGGAGCTGGCTGCATGAGCAAATACACCATCAACGTATCGTTTCAGACCCGCGTGAACAAAACCACGCGCACGCTGGAGATTGCCGAATCGTTCGGTCTTGGCCTGGACGAAAAAGAGTGGACGCTTTACGACAATCTGGAGCTGGAAGTGAAGCAGGGCGATGTGGTGTACATCACCGGCCAATCCGGTTCCGGTAAATCCGTTGTGCTGCGCGAGCTGCAACGCCAGATGAAGGATGAAGGGCTTTCTGTAGCCTCCATCGATGACTTTGCCTTCGACAATGAGGTTAACGTCATTGACCAGCTGGGCAAAACCACCAGCGAAGCTCTGGGGCTGCTGTCTATGGCCGGATTGAATGACGCCTATCTCTTTGTGCGCAAGCCATCCGAGATGTCTGATGGTCAGAAATACCGTCTCAAGATCGCCAAGCTGATCGAGTCAGGCGCCAAAGTCTGGGCAGCCGACGAATTTGGCGCTGTTCTCGACCGTGTAACCGCTCAGGTTGTGGCGTCGAACCTCCAGCGTGCCGCCCGAAAGGTTGGTGCGACGGTAATGGTGGCGACGACCCACGAAGACCTGAAGAACGCGCTGCGCCCGGATATGCAGATCACCAAGCACTACAAAGAACGCGTGAAGGTCGAATATGCCTGATTTGAAGATCGTAGAGCTGAAGCCATCTAAAGAGGCTGACAACAACAACGTTGAAGTCATCCGCCTGCTTGAAGAAGCACTCCAGTACGCCAGAGAAGGCAAAAGCCAGAGCCTGGCGCTGCTGATGATCAACAACGACGGCAGTGTTCTGGATTGCTGGCATAACGGTGGGCGTCCATACGTCATGGTTGGGGCGATGGAATCGCTTCGCCTGGACTTCATCAATGCCAATATCGAGCGCAGGTGATCGACATGACAGACATCATCATCAAACGCTACCGCCCGGAAGAGTTCCCGCGTCATCTGGACTTTCTGGAGCATATGACCGTTACCAAAGGCACGGTTGAAGACTGGCACGCGCTGAAGTCGCTGCACTACAAGACGGATGGTAAGCCGTTCGCGCCAACGTATTATCGCTGCGAACTGGACGACCGGCTGGTGGGCGTCGTGGTTATGGCTTACCCGAAACTGCTGCTGGCGCCTCGCCATCGCATGTTTCCTAAGCTGAAGCCAACCACCAATACCACCGTGGCCAACCAGTATTGGGGCCGGTACGTGAACAACAACTTTGCGGTGATCAGCCGTTCCGTTGTGGACACTCAGTACCGCGGCGTCGGCGTCTCCTATCGAATGATTAACCTGGTTAGCAGGATGCACGACCGGCCAATCATCGAGATCCAGTCATCGATGAGCAAATACAACCCGTTTGCCATGAAAGCAGGGTTCCAGTTCATCCGTCCGGAGCGTCCGAAGAGCTATGAGAGTGCGTTGCGCGTCTTCCAGCGTCATTTCCGTTCCGACCCTGGCGACAACGAAGCGATCGTCAAAGAGCTGTTCGCCATGAGTGAGTCTCGCCGTCGTCGTGCGCTGCGTGATCTGGTCGCTGACTACCACAAGAACAGTTCCCTGGCCAAAGCCGGGCGTAATCGTGGCACGACGATTCAGGACATTGCCGACAGCCTGGTGGACGAGGCCAGCATCGTGAAGCTGCTCAAGGACATTCACAACCTGAGCTTCACGTCTCCGCTGTATGGTGTGTACCGAAACCCGGACTTTGGTCGTCAGTTGCCGGATACGCTGCCACTGCTGGCATTCGACAAACAGCCTTTGAATAAACCTCTTGAAATTGCATTACCGGCATAAGGATTTGCCATGACGTTGACCGACAAACAAAAAGACATCATCAAAACCATCAATTTAGGCCATGAGCGTGGGCATCTGCTCGATCTGGACGAGCTGCTTGAAGTGCTGCCGTACAAAACGACCAAACAGAGTATGCAGTTCTCTATCCGCGCACTGGTAAAAAAGGGGCTGGTGGAGAAAGGAATGTGCCGCCAGCGCGGTGATTCCGGCTACCACCGTCGCACGCTGGGACTGACCACGTTAGGTCGTGCCAGAGCCAAATTACTGGTGATGTAAGTCGGTCTGGGAGCCAGTTTGAGAGCCTGCTTCCGTATATATATAAATACTAAGTGACTTATTAAATATATACGGAAGCAGGTTCTGAATACTCCCCAGCCCGGTTTTAAACACCCAGAAAACAAATTGGTTAGGCACAGAATTAAACAAGTTGTTTAGGAGCGCAAGGATGCGCTCTGAGTGTTTTAGAGGGATCTATGACTGTAGAAAAAGACGAGAGCAAAACTCGCCTGACACCAGCTGAGTGGGCAGAAGCCGAAGCGAAGTGGACTTCCGGCGAATACACACTCTCCAAGCTGGAGGAGGAGTACGGCATTCGTCGTGAAACGCTCTCCAGACATTTCAAAAAGCGTGGATTAGAGAAAGGCGCGGACTCCGTTGGGAAGATGGTGCGCGAGTCGCTCAAATCCGACGCAGAGCTGCGTGCGAAGGCGCGCGCAGAGAAAATCGAAGAGCGCCGGACTCGTTACGACGATTGGGCATTCGCACTCGGTCGGATGGTGATGCATGAGGTGGCCACAGCCAAGAAGGACGGCAAGCCACTCGCAACCATCGAAGATGACCTGAAGAGTCTCCAGCGTGCCAGCGGCACACTCGCTAAGTGCTTCGAAATATCCTCGAAAGCGCTCGGTATGGATCGCGCTGAGAACGAAGAAGACGAAATCCCGAACCTGGTATTTGGCGAACTTACGCCTTCCCAGGTGGCGCAGCTGCGTAAGGAAGATGATGAGCCGGATCTGATTGATGACGATCTGCTTGAGTCACTCGAAGAGGAAGCACTGAGCGAAGCAGAGGGCGATTCTGACGCGTCTGGTGATGAAAGTGATGGGAGCGTCTAACTATGGCCATCCCGTCATCTCTGAGTCTCGTACAGCTGCATTCTGGGCAGATGCAAGTCTTCCAGTCGCCACATCGTTTCAAAGTGGTGTGTGCGGGTCGACGCTGGGGTAAATCCCGGTTGTCGATCTCCACCATCATCCGCGCGGCAGCCAAAGAGAAGAAGCAACGTGTCTGGTACGTCGCACCGACTTACCAGATGGCTCGCCAAATCTTGTGGGATGACCTGCAGGAAGTTCTGCCGCGCAAATGGGTTCGTAAGAAAAACGACACCACGATGACCATCGTGCTGAAGAACGGCTCTGAAATCGCGCTGAAAGGTGCGGATAAGCCCGATACGCTTCGTGGTGTGGCACTGCACTTTGTGGTGCTCGATGAATTTCAGGATATGAAGCCGGACACCTGGTACAAGGTACTGCGTCCGACACTGTCCTCTACCCGTGGCGGTGCGCTGATCATCGGTACGCCAAAAGGCTTCTCCGAGTTCCATAAGCTGTGGACTATCGGTCAGAACAAAGATTTGCAACGCAAAGGGCAGTGGAAGAGCTGGCAGTTCGTTACGGCTGATTCTCCGTTCGTTCCGAGCGCGGAAATCGAAGCGGCGAAGAACGATATGGACCCTAAATCGTTCGCACAGGAATACCTGGCCAGCTTCGAAAACATGTCCGGACGCGTTTACTACCCGTTCGACCGCAATGTGCATGTGAAGCCACTCCAGTTCAATCCGAAACTGCCGATCTGGGTTGGTCAGGACTTCAACATCGACCCTATGTCATCGGTCATCCTGCAGCCGCAGCCAAATGGTGAGTTGTGGGCCGTAGACGAGGTTGTGCTGTTCTCTTCCAACACGGCTGAAGTGTGTGATGAGCTGGAGCGTCGTTTCTGGCGCTGGAAGTCTCAGGTCACTATCTTCCCTGACCCGGCAGGTGCGTATCGCCAGCACGCACGCGGTGAATCGGACGTCGATATCTTCAAGGAAAAAGGTTTCCTTCGAGTCGATTATCCGAAGAAGCACCCGCCGATCGCAGACCGTGTTAACGCAGTGAACCGCATGTTGATGAGTGCCTCGGGCGAAACCCGGTTGTACATCGATCCGAAGTGCAAACACCTCATCGACTCGCTGGAGAAGGTGATCTACAAGCCAGGCTCACGCGATATGGATAAGACTGGCGGCATCGAACACAGTGCGGATGCGTTGGGTTATCCGGTTCATCGTAGGTATCCGGTGAAAAATCGTGTTATTCTTGGTGGATCTAGATAGGTAAGTACCTACCTAAGCGGAAAGGAAAAGCAAATGGAATTGACTGACAAGCAAATCAAAGACCTTGTGGCACGACGCCACCCTGAATATGAGAAGAAAAAAGAACATTGGGACTTCCTCGCCAGCACCTACGCTGGCGGGCGTGCCTGGTTCAACGACAATATCTTCCGTTACTTCAAAGAGGGTGATCAGGAGTTCAAAGAGCGCCTGGAACGCGCTTATCGCTTCAACCACACTCGTGAAGTGGTAAACCTCATCAACAAATACCTCTTCAAAGAGGTCATTCACCGCAACGTTGATGAAGCACCGGAGCAGATCCGCAATTTCTGGAAGCGAGCCACACGCCAGAACACCTCCATCGATGCGTTTATGGCGGCTATCGATCTGCAATCATCCATTTATGGCCGTATCTGGGTTGTCGTGGACAGCACCATGAACGTCGATGTTGAGTCTGTTGCAGACGAGAAGAAAAATGATGCGCGTGCCTACGCTTACTGGATTTCGCCGCAGCAGCTGCTTGATGTTGCTTGGGATGAAGACGGCAATATGTTGTGGGCGCTGATTGTTGAAATCGCGCGCGACGACGAAGATCCGTTCACTTCAACCGGGCAGGAATACCAGCGTTATCGTCTGTGGACGCAAAACGAGTGGTATCTCTTCCGTGAAGAAGTGAAGAAAGGTTCCGGAAATAGCGGTCGTCGTCAGGCCAAAGTCGTTCTGGAGGATAGCGGCCAGCACAATCTGGGCGTGGTGCCGGTGTTTCCGGTGGACTGCATTGGCGAAAGCGAGTCTCCGTATTTCAGCCCGTCGTTGATTGACGATATCGCCTATCTTGACCGCGCCGTGGCCAACTACCTGTCGAACCTTGACGCGATTATTCAGGATCAGACATTCAGCCAGCTGGCGATCCCGGTTCAGTCACTGCTGCCGGGCGATGAAAACCACACCAAAGTGCTCGAAATGGGGACAAAACGCGTCTTCACCTTCGACTCTGAGAGCGGTAATCAGCCATTCTACCTGTCTCCAGACCCGAAACAGGCTCAGATGATCATCACCACGATTAAGACGGTGATTAACGAGATCTACCATTCCGTTGGTGTGGCAGGTGAGCGAACCAAGCAGGATAACGCACAGGGCATCGATAACTCTTCGGGCGCAGCGAAGATGTACGACTTCCAGCGCGTTAACAGTCTGCTGGTGACAAAAGCAGAGCGCCTCGAAAGGGCAGAGCGCCAGATGATGCAGCTGGCAGCGAAATGGATGGGTGTCGAACTGGATGAAGACCACTCTCTGATCGCGTACCCGGAAAGTTTCGACATTCGCGGTCTGACTGACGAATTTGCCGTTGCTGAGAAACTGTCTCTGCTCCAGGCGCCTGATTCTGTTCGTCGTCATCAGATGGAAATGCTCATCGAGAAGGTCTTCCCGAACATTTCCGAGGCGATGCAAAAGGAATTTCAAAAAGATCTCTTGAAATTTCCTCCAAAAAATGATCTTAATACCCTTGAAAATAAGTCAGTACTTACTTATGATCGAGATGCAGCCCAAGAAAGCGGGCAAGATCAACCCCGAGGGAATGGGGACTCATCTACTCAAGAGACCGAGTGATAAGTAACGAAAAGGAATTTCTATGAATCTGTGGCAAATGCTTATGGCCAATGGTGGCCTGATGGATGTAGCTGAAGCGCATGAGCGCGGAGGTGCTGGTGGCGGTGCTCCTGCTGGAGACAATGAGCAGGGCAATCAAGACCCAGGCAAACAGGGCGAGCAAAAAGAGCAACCGAAGGGTGACGACGACGAGTATGCCGGTATGACTCAGGAAGAGTTGCTGGCAGAACTGCGTAAGTCCAAGAAAGCCGGTGCTGACCTGCTGAAAGAGAACATGAAGCGCAAGGAGAAAGAGCGCACATTGGCCGATCAGCTGGCTCAGTACGGTGATATTGACCCGGCGCGTGCTCGCCAGCTTCTCGAAGCTGAACAAGCCGCAGAAACCGCACGTAGGGAGGCGGAGCAGGCTGAACTGGAACGCCGTGGTGAGTTCGATGCTGTGAAAAAGCAGATGATCGAAGCGCACCAGGCTGAACTGGCACAGCGCGACGAACGCTACTCCACTCTGGAGAGCGAGAACGCCGCACTGAAGGCTCAACTGGTCGAAATGACTGTTGGCGCTTCCTTCAGCGGCTCTGCCTTCCTGCGTGACAAAGTTCTGATGACTCCGGCTAAGGCTCGCGTTATCTACGGCTCTCATTTCGAAGTGGGTGAAGACGGTAGTGTTGTGGGCTTTGATAAGCCAGCCGGTCAGAAAGAACGTGCAGTTCTGGTTGACGGTGAAGGCAAACCGTTACCGTTCGAATCCGCGATTGAGCGCATTCTGCGTGCAGATCCGGAAGCTGACGCACTGTTGCGCAGCGAAGCCA
The DNA here is from genome assembly GCF_004136695.1 of Enterobacter cloacae complex sp. 677-3DZ2D5B. NCBI lineage: Bacteria > Pseudomonadati > Pseudomonadota > Gammaproteobacteria > Enterobacterales > Enterobacteriaceae > Enterobacter > Enterobacter cloacae complex sp. 677-3DZ2D5B. The sequence continues at coordinate 54,303 of NZ_QFLS01000022.1, forward strand.
AGCAGGGTGCTGGTTCCAATAGCAAACCGACCCACAAAGTAAACCAGCCGAAGAGCAAGTCGACTATGGATAAGTTGACCTCCGGTCTGGGGAAAATCGGACTCAAGTAACATCTTAAATCATAGGGAAATGAAAGATGCCATTACTGCGTGATGAAGCTGAAAAGCTGTCTAACAACGAACTTGAGCAGGGTGTGATCGAGACCATCATCGATCGCGATGACCTGTTCGCTGTTCTGCCTTTCATGAAGATTAATTCTAAGGCATACCTCTACAACCGCGAAGCTACCCTGAGCGAAGCAACCTTCATCGATGTGAACGACACCATCACCGAAGGCGCTGCAACCTTCACCGAACATGTTGCGAAGCTGCGTATCCTGGCAGGCGACGTAGACGTCGACAAATTCCTGGCGACCACTATGTCCGACACCAACAACCAGCTGGCAATCCAGGTTCGTCAGAAGGTGAAAGGTCTGGCTCGCGCATTCCGCCGCAACCTGATTCTGGGCGACTCCAGCACCAACAACAAAGCGTTCGACGGTATTCCGAAGCTGATGCACGACGATCAGAAGATCGACATCGAAGGCGCTTCCATGACCTTCTCCATGTTCGACGAGCTGGTCGACGCGGTGAAAGATCTGGGCGCAGACTGCATCATGATGCGTTCCGAGCACCTGCGTGCTTACCGCGCTCTGCTGCGTACCGTTAGCCTCGGCCCGTCCGAAATCATGATGGAAAACTTCGGCCGTCCGATGCTGTGCCACAACGGTGTACCGTTCATCGTGAACGACTTCATCCCGACTGACGCGGGCAAAGCAAGCATCTACTGCCTGCACCTGTCCGAAGAGAACGGTGTGACTGGTCTGTATGGCGGTGAAAACGCCGGTATCGTTGTTGAGAACATCGGTACTGTTCAGAACAAAGACGCAACCCGTACCCGCGTTAAGTGGTACTGCTCTCTGGCGAACAAGCACGACAAGGCTATCGCCGCGCTGACCAACGTAAAAATTTGATCAGTATGGTAGGTAAGTAATTATCTACCGTTTAGGGGTGGGCTATACGCCCACCCTTTTTGTAGGAGCGAGAAATGCCAGAACAAAAGATGAAGATCACGGAAGAGGCGTTTGCGGATTTCACGGGGCATATGTGCCGTGCCGGATTCACCAATTCCATCTCCAACGAGCCTCTGAGCGAGCGCCAGCAGAACCATCTTGCGGCTTGCTTCCGGGCAATTCCGTTCACTCAGTCTGTCACCATTACACCGGCTGCGCCGTCCGTATTGGCGGGTAAAACCGTTCAACTTAGTGCAGGTATCACCATGAGCAAAAGCGCAGATTCATTCACCTGGACGTCGGCCAATGACCAGGTTGCCACAGTCAGCGGTACGGGTCTGGTTACTGGCGTGACTCCGGGAAAAGTGAAGATCACCGCCACCGGTAAGCAGACTCAGCTTTCTGCGTCAGTCGAAGTGACCGTTAAGCCTGTCAGCGTGGAGTCCGTTACGGTAACGCCAGACTCTACCTCTGTTGAGAAGGGGAAATCGGTCAAGTTGCGCGTTGATGTACAACCGTCAAACGCAACCAATAAAAGAGTCACCTGGACTTCCAAAAATAGCGACAAAGCGACCGTTGACCAGAACGGTAACGTAGCTGGCGTAGCCGTTGGTACGGCAACCATTGAAGTGGTTTCGCAGGATGGCAGCCATAAAGCTACTGCTACGGTTGAAGTCACTGAGCCTGTCGTTGCTGTTACTGGCGTCTCTGTCGATCCGAGCACCACCAGCGTTGAAGCCAACAAAACGGTACAGCTGACCGCGAAAATCGAACCGGCTGGCGCAACCAATAAGCGCGTAACCTGGGCGTCAAAAAATGCCGAGTTCGCGACGGTTGATAGCGCAACTGGACTTGTGACCGGTGTGGCTGCAGGTACTGCCACTATCGAAGTCACCACGGAAGACGGTAGCCACAAAGCCACTGCGACCGTTGAAGTGACCGCAGCACCGGCTGCGTAACCAACACATGGGCGGCGATGCCGCCCATTAAGTGAGAAGAAGAATGAAACCAGCAAAAATTCGTTTATTGGAGCCTCAATTTTTGGGGTACACGGGCATTCTCTGCGGTATCCAGTTTGTCGACGGCATCTCGGTTGCCGAACTGCCATTCATCGATCAGCAGCGGATTTGTGCCTCCATGCGTGCCACTACCGTTGAAGGCAAAAATGTATCTCCTTCTGCCGCGTACAGCAGCCGCAATGATTTAACTGCGGACGACATTGTCGAGACGGCGGCCCCGGATATTGTGCCAATGAAACGTGGTACGGCTGAAGTGGAAGCCAAACCGGTACAGCGCTTTACTCGTGAAGAGCTGGAGTCGATTGCGGACTGTGAAGGTATTGCGGGTCTGCGTCAGATCGGCAACCAGATTGGCGTGAAAGCCAAAGGTATCGTTGAAATGATCGAAGGCATCCTGAAAGCACAGGGCGGTGAGTAATGGCGCAGATCGACACGTACCGTAGCGGGGAAGCAGTTTCCCTGTCGTTTGCATTTAACGTTCTGGATATTGAGTCGGCCACGTATACCGTCAGAGATGGCGCAGGTGCGATCATCGTCGATAACGAACCTCTCGATATTACTGAGGGGCAGATGTCCATTCCGGTTGTCGTGTCGGCCGAACACAACCTGCTTTCAGATAAAGAGCGCGATCTGCGACACGTCATTGTCAAAGCGGTGGCATCCGGGCTGACGCATGAAGAGCGCAAGATGTACGTTCTGCTGAATAGCTTCGAGCTGTCAATTCCAGGCCAGTCATTCGCAACGGTCGCAGACGCCCAGATGCAAGCTATCGATATGCTGAACGGCGACACCCTGTTAGCTGATGGCGAAGGGCTGATGCGCAAACGTCTCATTGAGGCCACCAGACGCGTCAAAACGCTGCCGTTCTCAATCCGCAAAGTCCTGCGTATCGACTTCGACCGGTACGATCGCCCGCAAAACATGCTGAACGTCTATGACATTCCGTGGGGCGCTGACGGGGCATATCGTCACGATCTGATCGATTGGGAGCAGATGACGCCTGAGAAATTCGACGAGTTCCCGGACTACTTCAAACAGGCATTAATGCTGGCCGTGGTTAATGAAGCCTGCGAAATCGCTAACGGCAATGACGTAGCGGCAGCCCGCGAGGACGGCATTCTGTCTGAGTCCATTGGTGAAACGACCAATATGTACCGCACCGGCAAAGCGGCAAATGTGCATGTGGCTCGCAGTACCTGGCGACTGCTGGTCAGTTACATCAATAACCGCATGATTGTTCGCCGTGCGTAACGCCAGTCGCATTATTTACTTCTGGTCGAAAGGCTCAAGACGAGCAATCGCGCCTTCGCCTGGTAATGAGTGCGGCTGCCAACCACAGGGAGAGTGCATGAACATTTCATGGCAAGCAGAGATAGCGATTTACCGTCTGGGTTCGAAGAACGTCTACGGTGAAGCGCAATTGCAGTTCGTCAGGAAGACGAACGTCGGCGTCGTTAAGTTTGAGCAAAGTAACGAGAAGTCATCGGTACGTGCGGACAGCTCCGGCAGTCGCGGTAAAGCGAATCTGGAATTGTTCGATGCTGTTCTGGTGATCCCACTTGAGGCCGCAGTGCGGCTTGATGACGTTCTCATTCTGGAGGGGCAAAAGCTGAAGGTATCCAGCGTGCATCGTCGCTGGGGACTGCGTGGGCGCCCAGGGCATCTGGAAGTAGGGGCAAACATATGGGTCTGAAGTACGACGCGCATCAGTTTAAGCGTGCTGGCGACAGGCTCAATAACAGCCAGAAAGCCTTTAAGCGTTATCTCATCCGTGACATGGAGAAGCTGGCGCGTCTGGTTGAGCGTCTGGCGCGGGCAATGGCCCCGCTGGAGACCGGCTCACTCGAAAGCGCGATCTTCGCGAGAGTGGTCAAAGAAGGCTATACCGGGCTGCGTATTGAGTTATCGGTATCTGGAGCCAAACCACGCGAAGGGCATCCGGGCGTTGAGGTTGGTGATTATGCGGAGTACATGGAGTTGGGCAAGTATCGTCTAGGCTATCTCTCCCGCATGAAGAGCGTCACCAACCCGCCAGTCGCTGGTGTGAAGCCACGAGTTGGGCCTTTGTTCCTTGAGAGAGCCGTGCAGAGCAGTGAGAAGCAGTTCACTCAGACGATAGCAGAAGCGGCAAGGAAAGCAGGTTTTACGAGAGGTTGATGTGTTTATTGAAGCATTTGCGAGCCTGATGCAGAAGGCGAAGATCGGTACAGTCGGCACTGACATTTTCTGTCACTACATGCCAGCCAATGTGAAGTCCGGTGTTCTGTTGGTTACTCCCAATACGGGGATCACAATTGACCATGAGTTAAAAGGCTTCTATCACGACTCTTTCACCGTCATCGTGCGTAATGCGACGATCACAAAGGCGGTGGCGAAAGCCAATAAGATCATGGACATGTTCCCGGTCGAAGAAACCGTGTCAGAGGGCGTTTACTTCCGGTTGGTTCGGCCAATGTCGATGCCGATTACTTATCCCAAAAACGAAGGTTCGTTGATTGAAGCGGGTATCCCGATTGAATTTGCGGGCTATTTGTTGAATTAATAAAATAAGTAAGTATATACTTATCATTGGCACCATGAAGGTGCTGATTTAACGGAAAAAGGAGTTTTCCAACAATGTCCAATACCCATGTAAAAAACATCAAACTTGGCGCCTGCAAAGTGTCGTTTGGTGGCGTTGATCTGGGTTACACCAAAGGCGGTGTTCAGGTTGAAGTTGCGACCGAAACTCTGAAAGTCACCGTAGACCAGCTGGGGCAGACCACCATCTCCGAGCTGGTGCAGGGTCGTAACATCACTATCACTGCGCCGCTGGCCGAGTCTGTGTTGCAGAATATGGTCGATCTGATGCCGGGTTCTACCCTGAGCGAAGAAGATAACGCTGTGACCATCACTTCCGCACAGGGCGTCAACCTGATCGACGTAGCCAAAGAGCTGGTTCTGACCCCGCAGGATACCACCGACTACGTTCTGACCATCCCGAAAGCTGCGACCGCAGGTAACTTCACCATGACCTACCAGTCTGATGATGTTCGCGTGTTCTCCGTTCAGTTCACCGCTTACCCGGATGACGACGGCGTGCTGGGGAAAATGAGCGGCCCAAAGCCGGTTAAAACCGTAACCATCTATCCAGGTTCACCGACCTGCAAAGTAGGAGCTACGGTTCAACTTTCGGCGCAAGTGCAACCAGATGATGTTGCAGACAAAACCGGTGTCTGGGCATCGGAAGATCCACTAAAAGCAACCGTAGACCAGGCTGGATTGGTTCGCGGTGTTGCAGAAGGCGCAGTCAACATTTCGTTTACTGCTAATAGCGGCGGCAAGAAGGCTACCAAATCTGTAACGGTGACTGCTGCCAGTTAACCGTGGTGTTAATTAAGCAGAGGCTCAGGAAGAGCCTCTCTTTTAAAGGACTTTAACCAATGACCAAATTACTCGATCTCGACTCCATTCTGCCTCCGAAGAAAAGCATCAAGTTCGGCGGTCAGGAATACCCCATCGTTGAAATGACTGTTGGCCTGTTTGTCTCCATCAAGCAGATGGAAGGCAAAGACCTCCAGAACATGTCGCCTGTTGAGCAGGTAACTGCTTACGCCGACCTGGTTCGCAAGGTCATCCCATCCGTGCCGGACGCTGTACTGGAAAAACTGACTGTTCCGCAGCTCCAGCAGATCTTCACCTTCGCTATGGAAGTGATTGATGAAGAGAACGAAAAAGCGGCTGGTGAAGGGGCAAAGTAATTTCCCGCGATGAATCTGGGGTAAAGACCGTATCGATAGATCTCGGATTCTATTTCAGTCGTGTAGTTGCTCACTACGCCGTGTCGCCATTAGAGCTGCTGGGCGTCCCTCTAACGATGTTCTGGATGCTCAGTCGCAACATCGACCGTCTGCGCGCGGAAGAGGATGTCCGCAACCTGCAAGTCGCTCGCGCTGCCCAGGCAGATGGCGAGGGCGTGAAGGCGTTCATGGAGGGTTTGCAACTCAGGATTGGAAGACCAGTCGTAACCGATAAAGTCTACGATCCACGCAAGGATAAGGCAGACCCTGACGCCAAAGAGCAACTGATGCAAATTTTTGGCAGAGGATGACAAGGGAATGTCACAAAACGTAGAGTTTATCCTGTCGCTGGAAGACAAGCAGTTTACAGCGTCAATCGACCGGGCGGGTAAGCTACTTACCAGATTCGGGGAGCAGGCCACAAAGCCCGTTCAGAAAATTAACAATCTGGAACGCTCGTTGGGTTCGGTATCCCGCATCATCGGCGTTCTGGAGTCCAAGCTCGATGCCACGGCAGACAAACTACAGGATGTAGCTGCCGGCTTCGAGCTTGTGTCTGATGTTTCGCGCAAGACGCGAGGCAACATTACCAGCCTCAACTCAGGTCTCAAAACCCTGATTGAGCGCGTCGACACAACCACCTCATCCGTTAATAAACTCACCACATCGCTGCGCAAGGTTCAGTCTGAACTCAACGAGTTTTCCGATTGGGCAACGTTCGCTGGCAAGAGCGCCAGCCGCTTCGGTACGGAGGTAAAAGAAGCCTCTTCCTCCGTGAGTGGCATGAATACGCGCCTTAACACCACGACGAAGCGTCTCAGTAATTGGGGTGTCACAACGAGCCAGGCTGCCGAGGGGCTGAAGAAAGTCCGCGATCAGATGGATGCCGTGATTGGCCGCCAGCAACTGATCAGCAAGCCGGTACGTGTGCGCACCAGCGGCTACGGTGAGGGCGGTGGTAATGGCGGTGGCGGTCGACGTGGCGGCACAAATGGCCACGGCGGGCGCGGTGCTGAAAATGGCGTGTTCTCTGGTCTGCGCGGCAATATTTTCCTGCTGGGCGAGATTGGTGATGCAGCAAGAACGGTAACTGACATCCTGTTTGGCTGGCAGAAGCCAATCATCGAAGCCGCCTCCGAAATGGAGCGTATGCGCGTCATGTTGCGCGGGCTGAACAAGGACAAGGCCAACCCTGGCAAAGCAGCCGCAGAGGATATGCAGTACATCGTGGATATGGCGCAAAACGCCCCGTTTGCGATGCAGGCGCTGACCGATTCCTTCGTTAAATTCCGCTCGGCAGGTCTCGATCCTACTGACGGATCGCTGAAAGCACTGGTGGACTCCGTTGCACGCTTCGGCGGCGATAGCGAGCTGCTTAAACGTGCTGCCGTGGCTGTCCAGCAGATGTCCGGTAAGGGCGTCGTGTCGATGGAAGAACTGCGTCAGCAATTAGGTGAAGCTGTTCCTAACGCGATGAAGGCGATGGCAGACGCTGCCGGTATCACTATGGGGGAACTGACCAAAGCAGTCTCCACCGGTACTGTGGAAGCGAAACAGGCGCTATCGCTGATGTTCGTTGGTCTGCGTGCGGAGAACGAAAACGCCGCCAAAGACATGATGCAAACCTACACTGGTGCGCTGGCGCAATTGCAAACCTCCTTTACGCTGTTTGCCGATCGTGTCGGTCAGGCGGGCTATCTGGATTCTCTCTCAAAGGGGATGAAAGAGCTGGCCTCCATCATGAATAGCGCAGAGGGCATTTCGTTCGCTAACTCGCTGGGTTCCGGACTCTCCACGGCGATCGACGGCTTACGCGAGCTGGCGCAGTGGCTGGCTAAAAACCAGGAACTGGTTATCAGCCTGGGCAAAGTCGTTGCTGCAATGGTGGCGTTCAAGCTGATGCGTGCCGGGATTGCAGGCGTGATTGGCACTGCCGGGCAAATGGTTAACACATTTACCAAGATGTCGACCGTTCTCCAGGCTCCGTTCAATCTGGGCGCGACAGCTGTCACCCGCTTTAATCGTGCGGCCCGTATGGGGCTGGCTCCAATCCCATCGCTGATCTTCGCTATCCGTGGCGCGATTACGGGGCTTCAGGGCGCGTTTGCTGGGCTAACTGCGTTCATTGCAGCAAACCCCATTGGTGCAGCGTTCACCGTAGCTACCGTGGCTGTAGCCGGTCTTATCACGTATATGACCATGCTCCGCAGCGAAACGTCTAAAGTCGTGGATGAGATCCGCAAAATCCCGGAGGCGATGACGGCGGCCAAGCGTGCGCAGATGGCAGCGCGTGCAGCCGAGCTTGAAAAGCAGATCCAGCGAGACCAGCAGGCGCTTAAAACCGGCGAAAGCGTGAACTACTACTCCACAGCGGCTGGCCCTGTCGCCGTGAAGGAGTCCAAAGAGGTTGTTGAGGCTCGCCTGAAGAAAAATCAGGAAGAGTACGAAAGAACCACAGGCACGATGGCGCTGGGTGATGGCGCGGTGGCCAAACGGCTGGCAAAAGAGGCTGCTGAATCCCAGATTGAGAAAATCCGGGCAGATAACCAGGTCTTCTCTGCGACGTTTGTGAAAGCCCGTCAGGAGGCTCTGGATAAGATCCAGAAAATCAACGACGACAAATCGCTTTCGGACGACGAGAAGAACAAGCTGCTCGCACCGCTTCGCGAGAAGGTGAACAAGTCCTATCTGGAACCGGCGCAGAAGCTGGTCGACGACCTGTCTTCTCGCAAAAACGCAACCGAGAAGCAAATTGCCCACTTCAGCGACATGCTGGAGAAAGCGAAGAAAGAGGGGAACACCGAGCAGGTTCAGAAGCTACAAGGCAGCATCCGTGGGTATCAGGAGCATCTTGAAGCTGTTGCTCAGGAGCTGACTCAGGCGGAGTTCGAGCGTGATAGCGCGGCGAAAACCGGTAAGGGCGTAATGTCCAACCAGGGAACCGTTCTGGGGCTGGGAACGACCGATAAAGCGGCTCAGAAAGCACTGGCGCAGTATATGCGGAACCAGATGGACTCCGCGACCTACCAGCGCACACTGCCAGACGGTACGGCGATGCTGGACTTCGAAGGCAAGCCGATCATCGGGCCGAAACAGCTCAAAACCCAGTTGAACCTGCAGAAAGCCTCCAGCGCCAGCTCTCTGGAGAAAATGAGCGACGAGGAACGTGCTGCCGCGATTGCCGCACTGACCAAAGCGCGTGAGCAGGATGCCGCAGCAGCGGAAAAAGCCGGGCAGCGTACTGCCAATGCTTCTCAGCGTGCCGCGAGGAAGGAAGAAAATGCGCAGCGTAAGCTGGCGGCCGGCTACCAGAAAGCCCTAGATAAAGCCGATCAGCTTATGGGGCAGATGGGTGAAAGCTCAAAAGCGACCGTGTCGTTTGATCAGTCTCTCCGCGATACCACCAAATCGCTGACCGAACTGGCCAACGCCGTACCGAATGAGTTCATCACTCAGGAGATGATCGACAAAGCCAAGTCACGCCTGGCTGACCTGGCTAACGCGAGCGACGACTATCGCGAGATGTTCAATCGTCGCAACGTCGAGCAAATGATCTCCACCTGGGCGCCGGAATCCGATTCCATCATCAGCGCGGGTTACAAGCCGTCTCGTGAAGAGAAGGTGGTCGATTTCAACGACACCTACAACCGTAACCTGAAAGCGTTGATGGATCTGCGTGACCAGGCTTCTGATCCGAAAATCGTGGCGCTTTACACCAAGCAGATTAACCAACTGGTGGCGGCAGGCAACACCGCGCTCATCAAAGAGACGGGTACGGCGACACAGAAGCTGGCGCTTGAGTACGAGAATCTGGCCGATCAGCTGGAAAACAGCTGGAGCAACCTGTTCAGCAACATGACGGATACGCTGACCGACTTCGTCATGAAGGGGAAATTGGACTTCTCCAGCCTAGCAGAATCCATTCTCCGCGACATCACCAACATGGTTGTGAAGACGCAGATCACCCTGCCTCTCATGAACATGCTGGGGATGGGGACGACGGCAGCGGGCAGCTCTCAGAGTGGCAATCTGCTTTCTGGTGTCGCGTCAGCGGTTGCCAACCAAGGCGTCCGGATGAATGCGGTCAACGGCGATAAGAGCGTGGGTGAGGCGACGAAAGAGACCTCCAGCTCGGTCTCCGGTCTGGGGCAGACCACTCAGCAGACGACCAGCGCGATTGGCTCTGCAACCAACGCGATCGGCAGCTGGGTGAATGGACTGTTCACCAGTACTGAAGCCAAAGACGCGGAAACCAAAGCGGTGAAGACATCCATCTTCTCCATGCAGAACCTTAGCTCTGTCACGGGGGCGCTTTCTGCCGCGTTTGCCATGCTGGGCGCAAACATGTCCGGCTCTGGCAATAAGTGGTTGAGCTTCGGCGCTACCATTGCCTCCGGGCTGGTGTCTGCCTGGGCTGGTGGCGGCTTCGACAACATCGGATCGGGTTCATCCGGCTCTAACTCCGGGTTCAACAATCTCACCGGATCGGCATCTGATGGTACTGGCGGCATCCCGGCAATTCCGAAGTTCGCCAAAGGCGGCATTTTCGGGAAAGACGGCGTGGTTCCGCTGCGTGCGTACCAGAAAGGTGGCATCGCTGACTCTCCACAGCTGGCGCTGTTTGGTGAAGGGGATATGAACGAAGCCTACGTTCCGCTTCCGGATGGGCGTTCCATCCCGGTCACGCTCAACGCAGAGGGTGTTAAAGGCGGCGGTGGCGTTTTCTCACCTGTCAGCATTGAGATCAACGTCAACAGCGACGGCAGTGTCTCGGAGAACAGCAATTCCGAAGGCGCATGGAGTCAGGCAGCGCAGCGCATGAAGGCGATCGCGCTTGAAACCATCGCTCAGGAGAAGCGGCCAGGCGGTTCGCTCAACCCTAACTCTCAACGTAACTAACCACGGCTGCCCCGGAAGGGGCAGTCTCACAAGGATGTGAGATGGAAAGACTGACTTTTAACTGGTATCCCGACTACGAGTCGGAAAAGACCGTGAAGCCTAACGTGACGGTGCTGAATTTCGGTGACGATTACGAACAGCGCCAGGCCAAAGGTCTCAATCGCATTAAAGAAGAGTGGAGCCTGACATTTACGCGCTCTTACGACGTTATTAATGCCGTCGATGACTTTCTGACGGCACGCGCGGCCGTTGAGTCGTTCTACTGGACGAATCCTCGTGGCAAAAAGATGGTTGTGGTGTGCGACAGCCATACTGTGAAGCGTTACCAGGGCTATCTCGTTCTCACTGCGACCTTCCGACAAATTTATGAAGGATAATTTAACCCACTAGATAAGTAAGCACTTATTTACTATTATCTATAGGCGCTGACAGGATGTTGGCGTCTCTTTATTTCAAGGAAGAAACGATGGGTATTAAAGCTGATATTCAGAGCTTGTCGCCCTCCGCGCTCATTGAGCTGTTCGAACTTGATATGTCGAACACCACCTCTGGGGGCAAGCTGTTTTTCCACGCTGGTACAAACGAACTGATGGAGCCAGTCGTTTGGCAAGGCGTGTCTTACGAACCGTGGCCAATCAAGGCGTCAGGCTTTGATAAGACTGGTCAGGGTACTTTGCCGCGTCCAAAAATCCAGGTCTCCAACTTTGCCGGAACTGTCTCCGCTGAAGTTCAGGCAAACGACGATCTGGTGGGCTGCCGCATCATCCGCAAGATGACGCTGGCGCGTTTTCTCGACGCGGCCAACTTCAAAGACGGGAATCCAACCGCAGATCCAAATCAGCACTTCCCGGATGAGATGTGGTTCATCGAACAGAAGACTCTCGAAACCCATGAGGTTGTCGAGTTTGAGCTGTCGAGTGTGTTCGATCTGATGGGCGTGCAACTGCCGTACCGCCAGATCATCAAAAACACCTGCCCGTGGAAATACCGCGGTCCAGAGTGCGGCTACACCGGCCCCTATTTCGACAAAAACAACCAGCAAACCACCATGTCAGGCGCGGATTACTGCACGAAACGCTACGACTCATGCAACGCACGCCGTAACTACTTTGCCAATGGCGTAATCCACTTTGGCGGGTTCATTGGAGCAACGCGTTATGGGTAATAGAGCTTTCCCTGAGCTTGGTTCGGACGTTATGCAGGAAATCTATCTGACAGCCATCAAACGCTACCCGAACGAAGCGTGTGGCTTTCTGGTGCGTACCACTGGCGAGAAATATCGCTTCATGGAAGCCCGGAACGTGTCGGAAAACCCGGAAAACACGTTTGTTATGCACGCTGACGACATTATCGCAGCGGAAGATGCGGGATACGTGGTTGCCATCTGGCATTCCCACACTGACGAATCAGCTGAAGCGTCATACGCCGACCGCGCCGGATGCGAGGCAACGGAAGTTCCGTGGCTGATTCTGGCTGTTAGGAAGAATGTCGAGGGCGATGCGCCATTTCACTTCAGTGAGATGAATGTGATCACCCCAGACGGCTTTGAGATGCCTTATCTGGGGCGGCCCTATGTGTTTGGTGTCTTCGACTGCTGGATGCTGTGCCGCGACTACCTGAAGCGTGAGTTCAACGTCGAGTTGAATCCAAACCCGCACCTGCATATTCCATCGTGGTACACGGGCGATACCGACATTCTCGATCAGAACTACCGCAATGAAGGGCTTGTTCGTCTGGCGCCGGGGACGGAACCCCAGCGTGGTGACGTCTTCTTCATTCAGTACGGAAAGATGCCTGACCACTGCGCGGTGTACATCGGAGACGGAATGATCCTGCACCACCAGATCGACCGTCTGAGCTGTCGCGCTTATTACGGTGGCATGTACCAGAAACACACGACGCACCACCTGCGTCACAGAGACTTACTCAAGGGAGATGAAACGTGTCTGAGTTAGTTCATGTGCAACTTGGTGGCCCGATGGCCAGACATTTCGGCCGCCACTGGCATTTAAAAGTGCGCAACACCAAACAGGCGTTGGATTTGGTCGAAGCCAATCGTCCGGGCTTAAAAGCATGGATGAAGCGCAACATGAAGACCTACGACAGTTACCACATCCAGATCACCAATAAGCAGGGGCACAAGTGGTCGGTTGATGAGAGCGAGTTTCAAATGATGGGGCAGTCCGACAACATCGCGAAGATCCGCATCACACCGGTTCCTCGCGGTAGTGGCGGTAAGGCTTTTGGTTGGTTCCAGACAGTCGTAGGGGCACTCGTCATGGTTGCCTCATTCTGGTTCCCAGCGCTGGCCCCGCTCGGCTTGTCGCTAATGATGGGCGGTATTTCGCAGCTAATTTCGCCCCAGGCGACCAATGACAGCGTAAGGCAGGCAGATAACTCGAACTCGTTTTATTTCGACGGGCCACAAAACACCACTAACCAGGGCAACCCGGTTCAGCTCATTTATGGCGAGGAAATTCTGGTCGGCTCACAGGTTGTGAGTTCTTCGATCACCATCGACCAGCTTTAGTAAGAAGGGAAATTTTTGAACATGGAACAGTTCAAGAAGAAGAGACTGCCTCTCCTGATTGCAGGTGCTGGCGGTAAGAAAAGCAGTGGCTCCAGCCGCACGCCGGTTGAAGCCGACGATACCGTAAACTCGCGTGCTATGGCGTCCATCCTCGACCTGCTCGGGGAGGGTGTCATTGGCGGGCTGGTGGATGGCGCAAAGTCGATCTTCGTTGATGATCTGCCAATCCTTAACGAAGACGGGTCTCCAAACTTTAGCGGTATCACGTGGGACTTCCGCGATGGTTCACAAGACCAGACGCCGATGTCCGGGTTCGATTTCGTTGAAACGCCGAAGTCAGTCAACATCCAGCTGAAAAGAATGCACGACGTTACGATTGCCATCGATAACGATGAGGCAGACCGTGTCCGCGTCATTCTGAAGTTCCCGTCTCTGCGTAGCATTGACAAAAAGACCGGTGATACCAACGGTACGACCGTGAAGTACAAATTCCAGATTGCCAATGGCGATAATGCCTTCAAGGACGCCATCGCAGAAGGGGAGAGCACTTCCGAAATTACGCTGACGGCAAAAAAGACGGGCGTCTACTACCGCAGCTATGAGCTAAAACTGCCCAAGCCAGGTCGTGCCTACAAGGTTCGCGTGCTTCGTCTGACCGATGACAGCAACACTCAGTACATCTTTAACGATACGTGGGTGGACTCTATCGGTGAGATTGTTGATACGCCGATGAACTACCCGAACTCCGCGCTGGTCGGCCTCAAGGTCAACTCAGAGCAGTTCGGCAGCTCGATGCCGTCTCGTTCGTATCTGGTGCGTGGTCTGAAGATCCGCGTCCCGTCCAACTACGACGAACACACAAACACCTATATCGGCGTATGGGATGGCACATTCAAGCTGTTGTCATCTTCCAACCCTGCCTGGATTCTCTTCGACCTGCTTACCAACGCTCGTTATGGCCTGGGGCAGTACGTTTCTGAGTCCATGATTGATCTCGGGCAGATCTACCAGATTGGGCGCTACTGCGACGAAGAGATTGACGATGGTTTCGGTGGCAAAGAGAAGCGCTTCGCTATCAACACCCAGATCACCAGCCGTCAGGACGCGTACCGACTGATTCAGGATATCGCTGGCGCCTTCCGCGGAATGGTCTTCTGGGCTGGCGGCATGGTTAACGTCATGCAGGATAGTCCGTCAGATCCGGTCATGATGTTCACCAACGCGAACGTCAAAGATGGCATGTTCAGTTACAAGGGATCTGCGCGTAAAGACCGTCCGTCAGTGGCTCTTGTGACCTACAACAACAAGGAAGACGGCTACAAGCAGAACATCGAGTACGTCGAAGACCAGGAGGCGATGCGTCGTTATGGCGAGCGCAAAACCGAAGTGGTTGCGTTTGGCTGTACCAGCCGTGGCCAGGCGCATCGTGTCGGTCTGTGGCTGCTGTATACCGCACGCATGGAGTCCGACGTTATCAGCTTTACGGCAGGGCTGGATGCTTCCTTCCTGATGCCGGGCGAAACGGTGCTGATTCAGAACAAATACCGTGCTGGTAAACGCAACTCTGGCCGCATTGTGGCGTTCACAAAGAACAGCATCACTCTCGACGCACCGGTTACGCTGAATAAGGCTGGTAGCTACATCCGGATCTTGAATCAGGAAGGAGAAATCGTTGAGCGCGATATTCTTGAGACCGGGGAAGACATTACCAAAGTGACCTTCTCCAAAGCGCTCAATTCTGGTGATATGCCGGTTATGAATGGCGTCTGGACGATTACCGAGCCAGATCTGGAACCAATGCGCGTGCGTGTTATCAACGTTGCCCAGGGCGAGGCTCAGGGGACGTTTGACGTTACCGTTGTCCAGAATAACGCATCGAAGTACGAAGCCATCGACAACGGCGCGACGCTGCTCCCCGAGAACAACACCGTTCTCGACCCGACTTATTCGAAGCCGACCAACCTGCTGGTGACGGAAGGGACGTATATCTCCAGTCCGGGCAACCTCTCAATCAAGCTCGTTGCCACCTGGGAAGGTAAGTCTGCGGAATATTGGATCAGCTGGCGTCGTTCCGATGAGAACAACGTCTCTAACTGGCAGTCCGCACGCGTTACCGAAGAGCAGTTCGAGATCCTCAATATTGCCGAGAATGGTCAGTACGACATTCAGCTCTATGCGGTTTCGTTCAGCGGCAAGAAGACGGATATCATCAGCACCGTTTATCAGGTGAAAGGTACGATGACGCCGCCAGGCTCTCCTACCTCTCTGACGGCCGTGGGTGACTACCGCAACGTGATTCTGAATTGGGTCAACCCGGACTCAATCGACCTCGATCACATCAACGTGTACGCCTCCCAGACCAACGATCTGGAAACGGCAAAGTTGATTGCAGAGGCTGCCAGCACCACGTTCACCCATGCCGGTCTTGGGGATAGCGAGACCTGGTACTATTGGGTTCGCGCGGTGAACAAGCGTGGCATGTTAAGCCCGCCGAACTCCAATCTGGGTACGGAAGCGATGACGCGAGACGTCCTCTCATTCCTTACCGGGAAGATCACCTCTTCCGAGCTGGGACAGGAGCTGCTGGAGGAAATCGACTCTAAAGCCTCTCAGGATGCGGTCGACGCCATCAACAAACAGATGGAAGAAAGCCTGAAAGAGCTTGATCAGTCCGTTACCGATCTGGACAGCAAACTGGAAGACACCAGCGGTCGGCTTGAACAGGCCCAGAACGACCTCAAAAATGAAGTCTCTGGCACGCTGGACAAGGTCAACGACGCGCTGCAACAGGTTGAGGACTCTAATGCGGCTCTGGTTGAGTTGCAGGAGACCGTTTCCGAGCAGGGCAAAGCCGTTGCAGGTGCTGTGGAAGCGGCACACGCTGCGCTCGACAATGCTTCCGCGCTGATTGCTGAAGAGCGTGAAGCCCGTGTCGAAGGCGATAAGGCAAATGCCAAACAGATTGAGGCAATGAAATCCTCCGTCGATGACAGCGTTGCCGCCGTCGAAGAGATGAAAAAGACCGTTGCCGAAGTCGAACGCGCCAGCGCGGAAGTATCGACCAATATCGAGGCTCTGGCCAAAACCAATATTGACCTCGCTCTGCGTCAGGATGAAGACCAGCACAAACAAATGGTCAATAACGCGAAGATCGCCACCACTCAGAAGACGTTTGCCGACGATATGTCTGCAATGGCCTCAAAAGTGGAAGAGATCCGCGCAGAAATTGGTGAGGACATCCGGGCATCGATTCTGGAAGAGACAACGGCTCGCGTAGAGGCTGATAAGGCGATCGCAACACAAATCACCAAGTTGGAAGCCCAGATCAATGATGATATTTCTGCGGCCATTGTTTCTGAGCAGGAGGCCAGAGCCACTGCGGATGAATCCCTGTCCAGGCAGATTACGTCACTGCAGGCGAAGGTAGAAGGTGACATTAGTGCGGCTCTTACCGAAGAGCAGATCGCCCGAGCTTCGGGGGATGAGGCATTATCCAAACAGATTACCAGCCTCAAGGCCCAGACGGGTGAGGATATTAAGGCGGCAGTTGCCAGTGAAACGAAAGCGCGTACTGACGCAGATAGCGCACTGGCAACTCAGATCAGCACGTTAAAGGCCCAGACTGCGCAGGACATCAAAGCAGCGGTTGCTACTGAGACTAAAGCTCGTACCGATGCCGATTCGGCGCTGGCCGGGCAGATCACAAGCCTGAAAGCCCAGACTGGCAAGGATATTAATGCAGCAGTTACGTCCGAGGCGAACGCCAGGGCAAATGCTGATGGGGCGTTGGGATCACGTATCGATACGCTAAAAGCCTCTGTTGACGGTAACTCTGCAACGATTAAACAACAGGCGACAGCTATTGCGGACACCAATAAAAAAGTCTCTACAGCCTGGACGCTTAAGATGGAGACATCGACAAGCGGTGGGCAGAAGTATGTTGCCGGCATTGCGTTGGGGATCGACAGCACTGGTCTGTCTCAATTCCTTGTTCAAGCCGACCGTTTTGGATTGGTGAACTCAGTGAATGGAAAGGTTACAACGCCTTTCGTCATTGAAAACGGTGTGGCATATATGAGCGGAGCTTGGATACAAAATGGCACTATCGATAATGCAAAAATAGGGCAGTTCATTCAGTCTAACGACTTTCAAAGCGGTGTCAGAGGATGGAATATAAACAAAAATGGCTCTTCTGAATTTCAGAACATCAAAGCCAGAGGGGAGATTATTGCAACAACGGGAAGGATGAGTAATGTCGTAATTGATGAGACATGTACTGTTAAAAAGCTATTCGCTGAAAACATCTATGGAGACATTATTACAGCATCATCCAATTTGACCGATAAGGTTTGGGGAAATACAACTGGCACTAGCTCGGGTACGCGTTACCCAATTGCAACCATACATGGTGCACCTTTCGAAAGAGTTTTTTTATTTTTAGGGACAACTGCTGCGCATACCCTTTGGCGACAGAACGTCACAATTAGATGTGATGAGTCGATCGTTTTCCAATATGACACAGGAAACGATGGTTCAAGTGGCGATTCTACAAAAAAATGGAATAACTTGTTATTAAGGATACCGGCTTCGTCGTATGGCGCGACCCAAAATCTGACAGTTCAGTTTCCAAACAGGGGCGATAGAGGATATCTCCAGTTCACCGGAATTCTAATGCTATATAAAATTTCTGGTTCGGTGACAATTCATTAATTACAATTGTAGGTATGTACTTACTTATGTGGGCGGGAATGCCCGCACTTTCAAGGAGCGAATATGTGGTACAGGGAAGGTACTATCACATTTACAAAGGGAAGTGACACACTTGAGGGCACTGGTACGTTTTGGAACGTCACAGCCAATGGTGTATTGCCGGGTATGATTGTCATCGGACCCGATAACAGGCTGTACGAAATTAAGCGCGTGCTAAATGACACCCGCTTGACACTCATGGAGCAGTACACTGGTGAGACCCAGAATGAGGTCCCATGCCGGATCATCACTACCTATGAAGGCGATCTGACCCAGTTCAGCGCCCGCTTTACAGCATTGATGACCCGAATGTCAGCCGACTCGAAGACAATGAGAAGCTGGTTAACTGCCATTGATGAAGTGACACTCGAACGCGAGGATGGTACTGAGGTAACGGTTAAATCGCTCACCCAAATCGTCGATGAGCATAACGCAAACCAGAAATGGTATACGGATAACGCCGACGTTATCAATGCCGCTGGCGACAAGGCCAGGGAAGCTGCTGCCAGTGCCGCGGCCGCTGCGGAAAGCGCCAATACAGCGTCTACCAAAGCCACCGAAGCAAGCCAGAGTGCTGCCGCAGCTGCTGCATCAGAAAACGCTGCCGGTGCAAGCGCTTCCGCTGCCAAAACGTCTGAAACCAATGCTGAGAGCTTCAAGGTAGAAGCTGCTGCGTCTGCCGCGACAGCGTCTACCAAAGCGACTGAAGCGGGAGAATCAGCCACGAGTGCCGCGGCATCCAAAGATGCGGCGAAAGCATCTGAAACTCAGGCTGCGACCAGCGCGTCCGAAGCCTCTGCTTCAGCGTCTGCTGCGTCTGACTCTGCTGCTGCTGCCAAAACCTCTGAAACCAATGCCTCTGCCTCAGAGCAGGCCGCCGCTGGCAGTGCAGCTGATGCGCTGGCCTCAAAAAATGCGGCTAAGGAATCAGAAACCCATGCTGCTTCGAGCGCCGGTGAGTCGGCGGCAAGTGCTGCGGCTGCCAAAACGTCAGAAACCAACGCCGACGCATCACAGAAGGCTGCTGCTGCCAGCGAGTCAGCTGCCGCATCCAGCGCGAACGCCGCTTCCGAAAGCGCCACCGCTGCAGGTGAGTCTGCTGACGCCGCTTTAGCGAGTAAAAATGCTGCTGCGTCCAGCGAACAGAAGGCAAAAACTTCGGAGACCAATGCAAAGGCGTCCGAGACAGCTGCATCGGAGAGCGCAACGGCTGCCGAAGCATCAAAAGCGGCTGCCCAGAACTCAGAAGCCCACGCAGTGGAAAGTGCCGCTGCCGCAGCTGGCAGTGCTGATGCTGCGAGCAAATCCGCTACCGCGGCTGCCGATTCGGCCACAACTGCAACAGAGAAGGCCAACGTTGCCAGTGAACAGGCGACAGCTTCTGAGGCATCTGCCGCAGCCGCCAAAACCTCTGAAACCAACGCGAAGTCTGCTGAGACCGCCGCTGAAGGATCTGCAACAGCTGCTGCCAAATCCGCAGGTGAGGCTGCTGCTTCCGCAACGACTGCGACCGAAGCGATGGCAGTGGCTGAAGCTAAAGCCAAAGAAGCCTCTGACTCTGCTGCTCTGGCATCCACGAAAGCAACTGAGGCGACCGATGCGGCTGCCGGGGCGAAAACTTCTGAACTGAATGCCAAAGAATCAGAAACGAAGGCTTATGAGTACGCCCAGAACGCCCAGGCCAGTGTTGCCAGTGTGAAATGGAAAGGGACTTCGGCTGAAATGGACATGGCTACCGATGCGCCGAAGTGGGTGAAAGTGTCCACGGCACGTATGCCACAGTCGACCAGCACCGTATACATCGAAGTGATCGGCGGGGCAGGGTACGAAGCCGGGCAGCCAGGGCTTGCTGCAATGGCCGATATTGTGCTGCGAACTGCTGCAGGCGATCCGAAATCGTTGAATGCGGTCGCTTATCGCACTATGGATTCGGCTGTGTTGACTGTAGCTACCGTTAACACGACTGACGATAATTACGACATTTACCTCAAAGCCGGTGCTGGCTCTCAGAAGCTGGTCGTCAACCTGCAATCTGCCGGTGCTGTGGTCGAAACTCTGGAAGTACTTGAGGTTGTGGATACGCTGCCTGAAGACGCTGTAGAAGGGACTGTCTACCATCGCGTCATTTCTGATCAGGATGGCTCCATTACCGGTTCGCTGGTGGGTAATGCCAGCACTGCGACCGTACTTCAAACCGCTCGCCATATTGGTGGTGTTAGTTTTGATGGCTCTACCGATATCAATCTGCCTGGTGTAAATATTCAGGGTAATCAGAACACCACTGGTAATGCCGCCACTGCAACCAAACTGCAAACGCCACGGACAATTAACAGTGTAACGTTCGATGGCTCTGCCAACATTACCATCCCGACACTGGTGTCTCGTGGGCGCATTAGCGCACTGGAGGGGAATGTTCAGGGCGCAATGCCAGGCATTCAGATGTACGAAGCCTATAACAATGGCTATCCGACAAGCTACGGCAACATCCTGCATATGAAAGGCGCACAAGCAAGTGGTGAGGGCGAGCTGCTTGTTGGCTGGAGTGGGTCAGATGGCGCTCATGCGCCGGTTTATATTCGTTCTCGCCGTGATACAGTGGGAGCGAACTGGTCTGGTTGGGCACAGGTTTACACCACAGCACACAAGCCTTCAGCCCGAGATGTCGGCGCAATGTCCACTACTACGCTTTCATTTAACGGCGGGGCTGGTTGGTTCAAAATTGCTACTGTAACCATGCCGCAAAGTACCTGTGTGGTGATGATTCGTATGATTGGAGGGGCTGGTTACAACACCGGAACCTTTGATCAGGCGACAATCAGTGAGCTGGTTCTGCGTGCGGGGAACAACTCGCCTAAAGGGATAACGGCTGTAGTCTGGCGTCGTTCAACGCAGGGGATTAACGGAGCTGCGTGGATTAATACGTCAGGTGACTCCTACGATATTTACGTCAACCTGCCTAACTACGCAACAACACTGAATATTCAGTGGGACTACACCAGCAATGCCGGTGTAAGAATTCATAGTGCGCCAGCATATTCGGCGGCTCAGCCTGAAGGGGCGACGATTGCTCAGGTTCACAATCTCTACAGTACTTTGATAAAGCCGACACCCACGGAAATTGGAGCGTTGCCACTATCTGGCGGAACAATGACTGGTGTGCTGACGCTGCAAAATGTCAGTCAGCCTCTCAAGACGCCAGGTGGAGGTATTCTGGCAAATGACGGAAATTTATACATCAATAAGTCGGGATTTACAGGCTGGATTGATGCGCTATTTATGAAAAACAGCGGCGGTACAATGTCCGGGCCGCTTAAGATTCGCGCTACGGATGGGTTGCGCATTTACGATGCGGCATACGGAATGATTTTTCGCCGTTCTGAAAATAATTTTTACCTTATCCCGACAGCAAAAGACCAGGGGGAAAATGGTGCTATAGGTTCACTTCGTCCATTTTATTTAGATCTCACTAATGGCAGAGTAACAATGGGTAATGGTGCTGTCATTAACGGTGGTCTTGGGCTGGGTGTGGTCAATGGTCTTGGCGGTAATTCCATTGTTCTGGGTGACAATGACACCGGCTTTAAACAGAACGGAGACGGCATTCTGGATGTTTACGCCAATAGTGCTCATGTTTTTCGGTTCGTTAATGGCACGCTGCAAAGCCTTAAGCCTTTGAGTGTATCGGGGGATATCACGTCAAGTGCGTGGGTCTACGCCAACCGTTTTTCCATCAACAGCAGTTCTGGCTCATGGATCGATATGCGTAACCAGAACGTAATCTTCGGGAGGAACGCTGTAAGCACAAGCTCTGCACAAGCATTGTTGAGACAAGACCATGCGGACCGCAAATTCTTCGTTGGCGGCTTGGGAAACAGTCAGTTTGGTTTTTACATGATCAACAACTCACGTACCGCAAACGGCACGGATGCCCAGGCATACCTCCAGAATGATGGTACTTGGGTTTGTGGCGGTAATGGAAGCTTTAATGATGTGTACATTCGTTCTGACCGTCGTAGCAAACGCAATATTAGACGAATTGAGCGTGCGCTGGACAAGCTGGATCGGATCGAAGGTGTTCTGTACGAGATTCAGGTTTGTGGCCGTTATGAGCAGTCTGGTGGTCTCATCGCTCAGGACGTCCAGAATGTTCAGCCTGAACTGGTAACGGTTGACCATAACGATCAGTCCGGAGAGCCTCGTCTGCGTCTGAACTACAACGGCGTTATCGGTATGCTGGTTGAGGCCGTCAAGGAGCTGCGCGAGGAAGTGCGTGAACTGAAGGCGAGAATGTAATCAAGGCGATTGGTGGGGCTTCCCCACCAATCATCTATTTTCACATCGAATAAGGAGATTAGGTGTGCCAATTGTCGGTGTTCCCGGTTGGATTGGGTCTTCGGCTGTTAGTGTTACCGGCCAGAGATGGATGAGCGCGGCTCGAACTGCGGTGCAATTGTCTGCTGCTGGGAATATGTCTCAGTTAGCAGGTCGTTCTAAGGAAATTCATTACAGTATCGGTGCGAATCATAACTACAACAAAGACACACTGATCAACTATTTAAAATCCCAGGGGGCGACGCCAGTCGTTGTTACCATTACAGGGGATCTGGTGTCGTCCAGCAGCGGCGTGCCATGTTTAGATTTCCCGAGTTCGCTTACCAACTCTTATATCAGCCTGGTAATCAACGCAGGTGTAACTGTCTATGGTCGTGGGGGTAATGGTGGCGTTAAAGGTGGCGGTGCTGCCGGTGGCACTGCTATTAACAACGGGATTGGGACTCGTTTAAGAATAACCAATAACGGCGCTATTGCCGGTGGCGGTGGCGGTGGTGGCGGTAACTCAGCCGATGGTGGTATGGGTGGTGGCGGTCGCCCGTTTGGTGTTGCAAACACTACAAGGCCGCCAGCTTCAGGTTCGCGTGCGGCAACTTCTGGCACTTTAACCGCTGCCGGTATTGGCGCTCAATATTTAATCGGCACTACCGCTGTCCAATACACATGCGGTAGTGGAGGTAATGTGGGGGCTGCTGGTGCGGCTGCTACTGGACGATTGGGGACAATGTACGGAGGGGGCGCGGCGGGTAAGGCTGTCACGGGGAACGCGCCTACATGGACTAAAGTCGGTGCAATTTATGGTGCTCGTGTGTAAGTACTTACCTACAATGTAAGGGTGATTTGTGGTATAAAACAGCCATCCCGATTTGACGATTCATGGAGGAAATAATGTCGAACGAGATGGCAGGCGTAACGCCAGAGCAGGTAGAGCGCATTGCCGCTATCGTTGCGCGTGAAGTTGTCGGCAAATTAGGTAAGGAGTTACGTGAGGAAATTGGCCAGGAGGTCAACGACCAGCTCAAAACCTACTTTGGCGATATGACGCCTTCGCAACACAGCATTCAGCACTCCAACCTGGACAAACTACTTAATCGGCTAGACGCCATCTCCAGCGGGTTCTTTGGCGGCATTATCTCAAAGATAACGTCGTTCCTGATTACCGCGCTGCTGCTGGGTCTGGCCGCTTATGGCGTGAAGAATGGACTGCAATAACAGGAGATCAAGGATGAAAACTCCGAGAGGCATTCGTAATAACAACCCTGGCAACCTCGACAAAGGTTCGCCGTGGCAGGGGTTAATTGACAACCCTGCCGAACCGCGTTTCTGCACGTTCAAAGATCCCGTATGGGGCATTCGAGCGCTGGCAGTAACGCTCATTACCTACCACGACAAGCGCCGCGCGAAGGATGGCTCCAGCATCGATACGATCCGCGAAGTCATCGAACGCTGGGCGCCTCCGCATGAAAACAACACCGTAGCTTACGTGAACGAGGTCTCTAAAGCCGTTGGCGTCACCCCTGACATGATTATCGATCTGCACGACTACGACACTCTGCGTCCACTGGTGGAGGCAATTGTCCGTCATGAAAATGGCCGTGGCCCGCTCAAAACGCCGAATACCTGGTATGCGGCAGAAGTTATTGAGGAAGGTCTGCGTCGCGCTGGTGTCGTTAAGCCGGTGAAAACCGTGAAGGCTGTTCCTGTAACCAAAGAGACTGCCGGTGCGACCGTTACGGCGGGAATTGGTCTGGCACAGCTGGCCGACGTCATGCCACAGGTCTCTGCGGCAATGGACAAGGCGCAGGGACACATCACCAGTGGTGATACGGTTCGGATCATCTTCGGTATCGCGACCATTGTGGTGGCCGGCTTTATCGCCTGGTCACAGGTGCGAAAACACCAGAACGGGATGGTCTGATATGACCGGCAGCCTATTTTCAAAGCTGAAGTTTGCTCTGATGACTCTGGCTGCCGTTCTTTTCGTGCTTGTCGGTGCTTATACGATGGGAGGTCGTGCGGCCCGACAAGCAATCGAAGAGAAGGCAAGGCAGGAGGACAGGAAAAGACTTCAAAGCACAGTGGACGTCAAAAATGAGATACTTAATGAAGTGCGGCGGAAAGATGCTTCTGCTGTTCATCGCGAGCTGCATGATAAGTGGCTGCGTGATTAAGACACAGACCGTGGGTGTACAATTCTGCGATGTCGCAAATCCTATCTATGTGAGTAGAGAGGATTTTATGACCGAGGAAACAGAGCGGCAGCTGCTTATCCACAATACGATAGGTGAAAGGTTGTGTAAGTGGGAGCACCGGAGCTGAGTTGGTGATTTATGGGCGTCAGAAATTATGTGGCGCCTCCAATTTACCTTATATCCTAAAGATGGCATCTTCACCCGTATACACGCTTCTTAACGCAACCTCATGTTGAACCATTTAGCAATTTGATGTAGATTTAATAGGCATCCACGTAAGTGGGACACATACAAGCTACGCATACTCGTAGCCTTTAACCCCGGAAGGGGTGCCGCAATGACACTTGTGTTAACGGCTAAGGTGGACACATGCTGAACGAGAAACGTTCTATACAAACTATTCGCGATTGCACGAGTATTATCGAAACTCATGTGCTGCATCAGCACAAGCTCGAAGTACGTAAGCTCAATAACGACGCTATTGAACCTGAAGACTCACGCTTCATCGTTACCTTCAAAGACGATGTCGAGCGCGCCGGTGCAAGCGTGAAACCGTTGGCTGAAGCAATTTACCTGAATGGTCGTGTTCGTTTTGTAGTGAAGCCAGCCAAACAGTACCCTGAGCTGTCTCGTTTTATCGAGGCTTTTTCGGAGGTTATTGAACATTCTATTCGCCGCTTCTTGCGTAATCATGGTAGCATTGTCAGTACGGTTAAGGCTGATGACTCTGCTACAAGATGGCTCCTACACTAGATACCGCATATTCAAAAGATCTAAGCGAGTTTCCTCATCAAGGGGAGACTCGTGTTGCTCGTTTTGGCTTTCTCATCAACGAAGCCTCCCTCTATAAAATCTCAGAAATTGAAATCATCGAGCCAGAAGATGACATTTGTCTGTATGTCTCTATGGAGCGAGTAGGTGCGCACGACCAGAGCGACCTGAGTGAATTTATCTTAGATCGAGCTGATGAAGATGCCCCTGAAGAAGAGATCATTAAAGAGGCGCTCCAGTCCGGACTTCTGGACGAAAGCAAAAACACGATCGCAGGCAGGATAGCTCTGCGTGAATATAGTTTTGTTGAAGACGGCAATCAGATCGAATGTTACCAGGTAGCAGGGGTCGAAACCGTCAGAGCGCTTCGTCAGCGAGGATTGTGTCACCGTACCTATCTTTTCCTTCTTCATTGGTACGAGCATTTGGTCTGCGACGATAAACAAACCATTCCTGGCGCTAAGATCTGGGCTGGCCCTCTCATGCGTACCGGCGATGTGCGTATATACAATGCCAAAACAGAAACGTTCGAGGACGTGCTAGGTGAATACGGCATGGGCAAGAACACGGGTTTTTTACCTTGGAATCGTGGGTTACTGCTCGATCCCGAACTCAGTTCATGGCTGCCTAACAAAGTTCAGGTCAATGTACAGAAGTTCATTGTTCTAATCATCTCTCGTTGCTCAAGAGCACCCGTCGGCCTATACATTAAATAAACAGTCTGGCGGTTGTGTGCCGCCTTCTCGCCAAAAGTTGTTTACCTCTTCTCATTCTTAATCTCAAGATCCTCTCTATCTCGATAATACCTACCATTTCACCTTTACACCGCAGCCGTAGGCATTTAGGCTATATCGCATATAAGAAAACAAGTTGTTTCATGCGACAATAATTCACGCAAAGGGAACTATTCAATGACTAGGATCATTGTGGTTGGCGGCACGAAGGGTGGCCCGGGTAAATCGACCGTTGCCCAGCAAATAGCGGTTTGCCTGAAAGTTAAAAAGAAAAAGAAAACCCAAGTTACCGACATCGACATCCAGCGCACCACTACCAGCTGGTGCGAAGACCGTCGACAGAATGAAGATCTCGATCTCATTCCTTTCGCTTACGTTCAGGAAGACGTCGTTAAGCATCTCAAATCGCTTCAGGGGCGCTTCGATTATGTGGTTGTAGACGCAGGGGGCTTCGACTCCGAAATCCAGCGACAAGCTATGCTGATGGCTGATGTTATCGTCATACCGCTGCGCCCTAAACGCCGTGACCTGAAATCGCTGCGCGACATCGACCCGATTATCGACAATGTACGCAATGTGAACGAGAAGGTGAAAATACGTGCCGTTATCAACCAGTGCCCGTCACTACCTTCCCAGGTGTCGCGTATTCTGGCCGCCAAAGAAATCGTTGAGACGTTTGGTATCGAAGCTGCACCGGTCAATTTGTACAACCGTAACGTCTACGATGATGCAGAAGAGGCTGGTCGTTCTATCTTTGAAATGACTGGCGCCGAACGCGACAAGAAAGCAGAAGCCGAGTTTGAACAGTTTGTTGATTATATCTTGAGTCTGGAGGAAGAGTAATGTCCATGAAGATGGGAGACCTTGCTAAGCGCAAAGAACCGGATGCTCCGGCCAAAAACAGCACGCCATTGCGCCAACCAGTCAGACCACAGGGCCGCCCGACTCGTGGGAAAGAGAAAATAAAGAGCCGTACCATGTCGCTGGAGGACGAATACTTCGATCTGCTGGAGATGATGAAATTCATCCCTCGCTTTGAGAAGTTCACCCGTTCTGACGTGATTCGTGCAGCCATTTACCATCTGGCAGAGAAGTCGCCGCAGGAAATCGAGGACATTGTGAAACTGAATGAGGCGATCACCGCTGCTGATGTCACGATGCGCACTGACGAAATCAAGCGCGAGTTGATGAAAAAAAACTAATAATGTGGGCTGAAGCAGCCATGTTTTTTTATTTAAATAGGAATGGTAATTATGCATTCATTTGCATTTGCTTTCAAAAACATCCTCAAGACCATGATGTTTATACTGGGAATATTAAATGACTATTTCTCTGTGGGTTTAAGGAGAAAAGATATTAAAGAAAAAATCAGTGAACTCAATGAAAAAAAAGAAAGATTAAAGCGCGAAGAAATTATCATTGATTTATACAAGAAAAAGCTCGCCTCTAGCAAGGGGAAAGTTGATGACAAAATCAGAGAAAAAATCGCTCAACATATTGCCAGAGAGTTGGAAGATAACCTTGATGATGAAATTCTGCGACATGATGTTTTCATGAAGATAAGTGAGGCAGGAGAACAGGTTGAAGTTATAATTCATGAAAGAAAAGTCAGTGAGCAGGTAAATAAAAAAGAAACTGTAGTGAATTTGTTTTTATTGCATGAAAAGAATAAATTATTTAAAGCTAAGGCATTATCTGCTTTTTTTATAATTATAAACTTAGTGATGGTTGCAACTTTGAATCTACCAGCTTGGTCTTTGGTTATAGGTTGTATCATTATCTTTCTAATCGAGTTAAAAGATCAACTGCTTACCTTTCGTGTCTCTAAAGGATATTTTGGCACAAGTGCATATGAAGCGATTCAGTTGCTTAAATTTATCAGAGAAAATTCCGATAAATTCGACTCAGATGATAATGACGGCAACCCACGACGTATATTAAATCCAAAGGACACAACAAAAAAATCAGACAACTTATTTGAAAAAGGATGGCAGAATGTTTGACGCTGACGCCATCACTAAACGATTAAATCAGTGCCTTGATCTACTTTTCCTCAAGCAGCCCTTAAGAACTGTATTCGGAATGCTGGTGGGGTTCATTATTTTTGTTTTAGTTTACTCATTTAGGCTGGCGATAGCTCAAAGTCTTTTTGAAGTAGATCGTGTACATTACACTGCATGTTTCGTTATCGGTCTTTTGATTGTTCACACAAGAACAATTATTGACGCTTTCCAAGGCACAGCTGTTGATGAAGAAATAAATAGCATGATCGGTGTTGTTATGAAACAGCCGCACTTATCCGATCTACAAAAAAATATGATGATCGCTGAAATACTTCAAAAGGAAATTGCTGCTATAGGCCAAAAGAGATTAGATATGGCCTCACAAGAAATAACCGAGAAAAAGACAACTGATTAAATTAATTGCCTGCGTCTGTATATTAAATATTAATTAGCTAATTAGATATACAGACGCAGGCTTTGAACTCCCAGACACATTCCCTTCCGATTCTACTTCCAAAAACAGTCTCCAGTCGCTATGATTCGCCCATTGTGGTAAGTAAGTAGCTACCTATCATGCGAGGCACATGAGCCAGATCTTCTTTAACATTATTAACAACGACCAGTACGACTTCATGACCGAGTGGGACACCACAGTCATGGACAAGTGGGTGGCCGAGAATATTGGGCTGTCACGCTGCAAGGATGAGGCGGAGCTGTTCGAGACAAAGTGGTTTGATTACCGCGACATGCACCCGCTTATGGCCACATGCCTCTTCACTGAGGCATACAAGCGCCAGTACTCATACATTATGCTGTCGCATGGCCGCGAACACTATGAGACGGCCCAATTCACTACCGGTTTGAAACGTGTGCCGTATCAGGAGCTGTCGACGGCCAACAAAACGTCTCTCTGGAAAGCACGCCAGTTTGCCGACCAGTACTGCTGCTCTTATGACTACTTCATTTCTACCGTTCTTTCCGCAGCTGCACGCCGTCTGTGGGACAAATTACCTCGTCCCCAGCATCTCTGGCAGCCCGAGCTGATCGAGATATTCGAAGAGAAGTTAGCCAAACGCGCTGTAACCCGTCTGGATGACTCGCTGGTGAGTTTTAAGCATCTGGGAGACATGCAGCACGACCCGATTCAAGAACGCTATTTTGAGTGGGTTCTGGAGCGTCTGCGTGGCATTACCCGAGACAAGCGCGTCCGCATCATCTTCTCCGCTGTCTGGTTGATGGAAATCGTGCCTGAGCGTGTGGTTTACACGCACTTCCCGGAAGAACTGGAAGAAGCACGGCGATTCTGTTGATCCCCTATTTGGCTTTTTTAGTATTAGAAAACAAATTGTTTAAGCACCAAAGGAAAGCACATGACCGAACTTTGCCACACAGGACGAGGGTTGTCTGAAGAGTTCGACGACGATTTCCAGAATCGACTCGCAGCCTACTTCTGTCGCGACCATGAATTTCTGACTCGCGCCGGTGATCTGGTTGCGCCAAACCAGTTCTCCAATGCGGCTAACGCCATTCTGGTGAACATGGTGTCGGGCTACTACAGAATGTATAAGAGTGCACCATCATCGTCGGCCATCCTCGACATGCTCAAACGCGCCAAACGCGATAAGACTATCCGCGAAGAGCTATTCCCCGAAGTCGTTGAGGCGTTTAAGCGGATTCTCGCTGAGAAGCTGTCAGATACGGCCTACATGGTCGACCAGGTTGCCACGTTCGCCAAAAGCGTAGCGTTCGACGACGCGCTGATTAAAGCGGCTGAGATGAAAGAGAAGGGCGATTTCCAGGGCGCGATGGCGATCATGGCCAAAGTGCAGCAAATCGGCTCTAACGAAGCGACCGGCATTTACGATTACTTTTCTGAATCAGCAGAACGTTACAAGGCGCGTGAGTATGAAGCATCCGACGATTACGTGCCAAACAGCATCACAACGGGTCTACCGCTGCTCGACAAGCTGCTTTACCAGAAAGGCTGGGCAAAGCGTGAAATGGTGCTGTTCATGGGCTTCGCGAAGTCTGGTAAATCGACGGCGATGGGTGAGTTCTCCATCAACGCCGCGCTTGCCAGTTACAACGTCCTGTATCTGTCGCTGGAAGTTCACACCTCCATTCTGTCAGATCGCTTTGACGCCCGTCTGTCAGAGACTGAAATGTCTAAGCTGGTGGAGCGCCGCGACGACGTCCATCGCAAACTGGCAGAGCTTGGCGCGACGAAAGGCGTGGGGAGCTTGTGGATTGTTGAACGACCGTCCGGAAGCATGTCGCCCGCAGATCTGGATCGTATGTTGGGCAGCATGAAAGCCAATGGCATGATTCCCGACATGGTCGTGGTCGACTACGCCGACCTGATGCGTGCCAGCTACGACCTCCGAGACGACCGCGCCAACATTCGCAGCATCTACACTGACCTGCGTGCGCTGTACGACAAACACAACGTTGCCGGCATCACTGCATCGCAGACTAACAGGGAAGGTGGTGCTTCAGAGGTGGCCACAATGATGCACGCAGCGGACAACATCGAGAAGGTGCGTATAGCTGACCTCGTTATCACGATCAACAAAACGGAAGAGGAAGAAGCGAAAGGCGAAGCGCGTCTGTACTTCGCTGGTTCACGTAACCAGAAAGGCGGCGTAAGCATCCGCGTTAAGCAGAACCTCGAACAAATGCGATTCATCGAACGCATTATGGACGTCCTCTAAAAAAGAAGGCGTGGGGAAACGCTCTCCACGCCGGTCTCCATAAGAGAACAAATTTTCTCTTTTGCCAAAGCCACAAAAGAAAAAACACATGAGCCTTTATGGTATTCAAATACCGAGGCTTATCAAGATATTACCTGCAAAAAGTAGGGTTAAGAACGTGAGCGACTTGAAAGAATTACTGACCGAGCTGGATTTTGAACAATGGCTCGATACTGAAGGCGTTATCTATCGTCGCGGTGGAGTGAGTACGCGCGGGCGAGAAATTAACATCAAAGAGTGTCCGGTATGCGGCAGCTCAAACTGGAAAGTGTATTTCAACCTCTCTCATGGCGTAGGTAAATGTTTTGCGGGTGATCACCCCGAAGAGATTCAGTTTAACAAGCTGGTTTTTCTCAAGCACTACAGTGGCAAATCACGTCGGGATTTTGAGGCATACGTTCAGAATGCCTTAATCTCGCAGGGGTGGGCGCCGAAGAAAGAAGAGGTGGTGTTATCCAGTGGTGTTGAGCTTGAGGGACCAGTTGCTCTTCCGCGCCACTATGAACTTCCTATCGATGGGCGACTTCCTGATTATCTCGTTAAGCGTCTCATAACGCCGGAAATGGCCAGATACTTTGACCTTCGTTATTGCGTGGAAGGTAAGCACGCGTATGTCGATCCCTACACCGACCAGGTGAAGGGGCAGGTGTTTGACATGCGCATTCTCATACCGGTTTACGATCTGGATGGTGTCATGAAGACATTCCAGGGGCGTGATGTCACCGGCACAGCAGAACGTCGCTACCTTTTCCCCATGCAGCTGCCAGCCTCCGGAAAGTTTCTCTACAACGGCCATAACGCGGTCGGAAAGCAGACGGTCGTCGTGTGTGAAGGTGCGTTTGATGTCATGGGGGTTAAGCGCGCCATATTCGAAGAAGAGACGTTGCGAGAGTACGTCGAGCCAATAGGTACGTTCGGGATGCACTTATCCGGAAACACAACGGAAGATGCAGAAGACCAGCTGGGCGCGTTCCTGACACTGAAGGCCCGTGGTCTGCGAAACGTCATTATGATGTGGGATAGCGAGAAGCAAGCGATCCGCAACACGATGTCGGCTGCCAGACGGATCGCCAGTCTGGGCATCAATGTTAAAGTCGCCTGCTTGGGAGAGGAAGGACTTGACCCGGGCGACGCGACGCCAGAGCAAATCCTCAAGGCTTATTATCGTGCTAAACCATATACCAAACAGCTTGAATTGTTAGCCAAAATTAAAGGAATAGCAGCATTACTTTGAGTTAACTTCAGAAATATAGACGTTCACAGAGAACGTCTTTACCTCAGTTTTGAAGTTGTCTGTCATAACCGCAAGGTAGGCATTATTGCTTTCATTGAATCGCTTCAAAATAATCTGGACATTGTCTGTGCAGACAAAGGATGTTGCCTGATTTCCTGCATTGTCTGTATTATCTTGTAGAAAGTTACAGTCAATTTTTCCATTATTAGCTTTGAAGGTGGCAACGTCACTCTGCCAAGTAAATGTCGCATTTACACCTTTATCTATTGATTTTGCAATAAGACGATTGCTATCAATTTTATTCTTTGGTTGTTTTATAGACGTGCGAAAATAACCTAGTCTCTTCATATCATTAAGTGAATCGCAGCCAATTTTTTCGCCTTTGTCACAAGATGCCTGATAAAGTTCACTTGCTTTTTGGTAGTCTTTTTTTACGCCCAATCCGTTTAAATACAAATATCCTAAGTTTGCCAAGGCCGCCTCATTGCCTTTATCTGCCGCCTTTTCTAAGTATGAGCGGGCAAGAGAATAATTCTTTGGAGTGCCTTCACCATGAATGTACATATAACCAAGATTTGACATACCCATAGGATCTCCAAGATCTGCTGCCTTTTTGTACCATTTAATGGCTTCAGCATCATCTCGTTTTGTTCCAATCCCTTCATCATACAATGAGGCCAGGCTAGTAATAGCTTTTACATAGTTTTTATCAGCCGCTTTTTTATACAATTCAAAAGTTTTCTTACTATTCTTAGGGACTCCGTTTCCAGACAGATATTTCGCACCTAAATAATACATAGACTCTGGACTGCCGGCAGCCACAGCAAGTTTATAGTATTTAATAGCTAAAGCAGAGTCCGGGTTACCTACCAGGCCTTTTTCATAAAAAACTGCAAGATTATTGTAGGCAGCACCTTCTACCGCATTGTCAGCAATTTTATATAACTGTTCAGCCCTACGGTAATCCTTGTTGACGCCATATCCAAATGTGTACATTAATGCGAGGGCGTGAGAGGCTGGCTTATCTCCTTTTTCCACTGCCGATGTGAGCCATTTTTTTGCTTGAGGATAGTTCTTTTCGAAGCCGTTTATGCCTTTTAGATAGTTTACCCCTAAATCACGCTGCGAAATGATATCTCCACCTGCGGCAGATTCAATAAGTCTCTGATTTTCATTAGCTACCGCCGAACCAGAATTTAGAAACAGTGACAATGCGAGTAGTGCTGTTGAGTTGATGAATTTCATATCGTTTCGTGTTTAACCAAGTGAATGTCGTGTGGTAGTCAAAGGTGCGTTTGTAGTTAGAGAGGTTACTTCAATTCGGTGAGCCTGTCAGTGTCAGTCTTCAAAGCGAGAGAGCGCCTACATTAATAAGTAGATACATACTTATGTTTCTGTAAGAATAAGCGCATTGTTGAGTGAGGAATACCGATGAAAGAAGACATTCAAAAATCCGTGACAGAGATGATTGATAAATCGGGCGTGGAAATCGACGCTGACGAACGCCAGAAAATTGTTGGTGAAGCCATCGATGCGGCGTTGGAGCATATTGCACAGGTGCTGAAGACTGTATCGCTTGCAGAAGGTTCTTCTTACATGCGGGTGTGGGTTCGCTTTGGAGAGTCCCCTGAATTACCGGGCATTAAACAGAAGCGTGCCGCGTTGGTGGCTTTCATGAAGAAGGGTGAGAATGGCTCGATGGAGATACGTACCGGCGCCTGGTACGACGGCCGTATCGTCTTCACGAATTATGCCCAATGCCTGCATGGTGAAGAGCTTCTTAGTGTCGTAGACATCACCCTAAGAGCGATCAAAAACAGAGCGGAAACTGAAGAGGACACAGCCTGCGCCGCATTCCTAAGCATCATCGAATTGCCTGAAGTAATGGAACGTTCTTCTGAGCTGAAGACCCCGCCTGGTCTGCTGGATTTAGTTGTAAATGCTGACACCAAGAAGGCGGTGCAGCGTGTTCGTGAGGTTGAATACGGCATCATCTGCGATATGTGCCGCAGCGACTTAGACCTGGTGCGCATCATTGTCGATGCGGGTCAGGCATGTGATGGTGTGCTCGCCAGTTTTGCAGGGCAGGTGGCACGCCTGGCCAACGAGCTGCCGATGATTAAACAGGAGGCAAAATCCTACGCCGTCCACCATGCCAACGATTTACTGGAGCCATACCGGTTCGAAGCCGCTCAGGACAAAATGACTGGCTGGGCGACCTGGTAAGCCTCGAAAAACCATTTAGCCCCCTGGTGGGGCTTTTTTAAACTGCGCTCAATAAGTAAGTACACGACTACGGTTAGAAGCATGTCCACAAGAACAGATTTGTCGAAAATCCCGTCTATCTCCGGAAACAACGGTTATTCGCTGCGCTGCCCGGAAGTGAAGATCAACGGCCATGAGGCCCATTGCAGCTATACAGTCTGCCAGCACACCATCCTCGCCTACAAAGAGAAGCGTCTCCCGGCTACATCTTTCCAGTCCTGCGCTGCGGCCATTGCTGCTGGAAAATGCCAGGCGCTGAAGATGATGGTCGAAGAGATCCGCAAAGGCGAACAGCTCTACTTCATCGATATGACTGCGCTTATCAAAGAAGTGGAAGAGCAAAACGACCACGCCAGCACGCTCACCCGGAAGCGCAACACCATGACGATTAACAGTCTGGTTAAACGCACGAAGAAAACAGAACCAGCCAAACCCGAAACCACGTCCACCGATTCACTGGCGCCCGTCACTGACGTGTACGCGGCACTCATTGAAGAAGCAACCAAAGAAAACACATGAAAACTCCCGAGCGACCGATGGAGGTTAAACACTAATGGAAAAACTGATCGCCCTAAAGCACAAGCTGGATGCCATAAAAACGATGGGAACCAACGCCAAGAAAGAGGCGCTGGCCAACCTTGATGAATTTGAGCAGAGCATGGTTTCGCTAATGCTCAACCCATTAATTCGATTCGGTGTGAAGAAGTACAAAGTGGCCGAGCCACTCGATACTTCCGTACCCAGCGACCAGAAGGTAGTCGAGCTGCTGGAGAAGCTGGCGGCGCGCGAACTGACCGGGAACGCGGCCATTACTGCTGTCGAATCACTTGTTGCCTCAATGTGCGCTGACGGGCAGGACGTGTTTCGTCGCTTCCTGCTGAAAGATCCGAAAGCCGGCGTCGGTGTCAGTCTGTGCAACAAGGTGTTCGAAAACCCAATTCCGAAGTTTGAGGTACAGCTGGCGTCTCCGTACAAGGAGAAAGGCGACAAATACCCATTTAAACCAAATCCCAAGGCCAAGTGGCCAATGATCGGCAGCCTCAAACTCGATGGTCTCCGGGTTATCTGCGAAGTCATCGTTGACGAGGAAGAGGTGAACTTCCTGACGCGTACCGGCAATCCGATTACGTCACTCGATCACCTTAAACCAGCCATGCTGGAGCGAGGCAGACTCTCCGGTTTCAAGCACATCTTTTTCGATGGTGAGGGTACTGCAGGTACGTTCAACCAGTCCGTGTCGGCGCTTCGCAAGAAGAACGTGAAAGCCATTGGTGCCGTTTACCACATCTTCGATTTCTTCTTACCAGAGTGGCGTGCTCAGGCAAAAAGCAAAGAGTACCTGAAAACCGGCATGAAGCTGAAAGAGCGCCTGGCCAAGCTGGTGGCGTTGTTCCGCAACACTCGCGGAGAGGATTATGCGCCAGATATCCACCTGCATCCTTTCTACATCATCCATAGCCATGAAGACTTCATCGAACGCTTTATGAAGCGCCTGGACGAGAACGAAGAAGGGGAGATGGGGAAAGATCCGGACTCTGTTTACGAGTTCAAGCGTACCCGCAGCTGGTGGAAGTTGAAAGACGAGGATTCTGAAGACGGTGAAATCATCGACTTCGAGCCAGGCGACCCGGACTCTGGTTTTGCGCATACGCTGGGCAAGATAGTGATTCGTCTGGAGAGCGGCGTCATCGTTCGTGCCAGCGGTATCAAGCATAAGTACCTGGATGAGATCTGGAACAATCAGGATAAGTATCGTGGACGCATCGTCGAGGTTCACTGCCATGAGAAAACGCCAGAAGGCAGCTTACGCCACCCGCGTCTGAAGTGGCCGAAATGTCTGCGAGATACCGAAGACCATATTGGAGATAAAGACTGATGCTCGGCCGCATTTGCCGCATTGTAGATATCACGTACTCACTGAAGGAGATTAAGGATGATCATGTTAAGTAAACGGGAGAAAGAAACTCTCCGTGAAATCAGCCAGTGGAAACAGTTCTACGCTAACTGGAAGCCAAAGACCCGTGCCAAACTGGAACGCATGAATCTTGTCGCTAACGTTTCGCCAAAAGGATGTGTGGAGAACTATCAGCTCACAGAAAAAGGACACTCATTATTGAAGGAATTGACTGAGGAAGGGGCGTTATGATGATTCCATACATCCTATTATCTTTTGCTGGCGGCGTGGCACTCGGCTTCAGTATCTGTCGCGATTTGGTCAGGCAGGAACTGAAAACTAAAACGCTTCGCATCGGTAAGCGTCTGTATCGAGTTGTTCACGAGACGGGAGTGTGGAAATGAGCAATTTGACCTCTTTCGACTGGTGGCTGGCGACATACCTTGTGGCGGCCGGCTTCGGATGTGCCTTTTACATTGGTCAGTTAATCGTAAAGCTACTGCTGATCAGATTTGCCAGCTACAAACGCATAGACGACGGTCTGTGGCGCCTGGGTTCTTTGCTGGAGACTCACTACGGTGAACTGAAGGAGAACGAATCTATCACTATTCAAGCTAAGCGTTTTACGGCCATCATCACGAGAACGCCGGAACAGAAGGTGAGTTTGATCAAAAAAATAGCAACTAAACGATGTATAGAGAAATAAGTATTTACTTACTTATCTAGTATATATAAGATTCACTTGTTTTCGTTGAGACGCGACTGTTTGAACGTTAAATATAACTGCAAACGAAGATACGTACCTGGCAGTAGCCTAAGAAGCCAAACACCAGCGAGGTCAGTTTCCAGCCTCGTCACCGAAATGGGACACACTGAGCGAGTGTGATTGCAGAACGCAGGAGAGAGCATGATACGGCACCACCCATGCTCTTTCCGATGAAGTAACAGGATGGACGGTTGGTTTCCTCATTCCATTCCATCATCCCGGTTTCAGCCAGCTAACCGTCCATCCTGTTACGTCATTTCCATTACTTATGTCGTTTAATCTTGGGTTAAAAGCGGCGACGTAACCCGGCTGGTATGGTTAGCCAGCGCACAACGTTGAGGTCACTGTTTTCTTTTAATCATACAGGTGATTCCACAGAGCTGTAGCGACTGATTAATATGTTGGGTCGAACATAAATCGGTTCAGTGGCCTCAACGTTGTGAAAGCAGGATTCTTTAACCCTCTGGTGAAATCATTGTTGCCTATGTAGCCCCTGGTTTCACAACATGGATGATTCCATACATCTGATAAGATCGAAAAATCTGGCGGCCATCAACCGCCGTGAAGGATTCAAGATCTTCGCTCTATGTGAGCGAGCCACAAGCCTCGTCTGGCACTAACGGAAAGTGCAAGTTGCGGGAAAGTCCTTGGTTGCCTGGTTGCCCATGAACAAGTACCGCCGCGAAAAATGATGGTGTAGCTCAGTGGTAGAGCGGTTGACTGTTGATCAACTGGTCGGTGGTTCGAATCCACCCACCATCGCCAACACAGCGCTGAACGGTTTGGAGTTCGCCACCACCGTCGGAACGGAAAGACTCCGCAAATGTCGCCAGACCGTTCAGCGCTGTGATAGACACGGCAGACGTTCTTAACCATTGCTTCTTAGCATCGTAGCAACACTTTTTTAGCGCAAAAATCAAAGGGGCTTCGGCCCCTTTTGCGTTGCTAAATATTTTGTTGGAGTTACATTTGAGCTATCTGCGAAACACTTTAGGGAACTCTACTGATGGCAAAGCTATTTTTCAGCTTAAAACTTTGGGAGGCTAAGACATCAATAAGAGTCATGAATATGCTCGCTGAACAAGCTGAGACAAACATTGTAAGTGCTCTCAATGATGCCGCACTTCCGGGCGCGGTATTGGAAGATGAGTTTGAAGATTATCATGAGGATGATGACGGTAATGTTTATCGGTATACGGTACCGTATTTTACCTGCGGCTCCAGTTCTGGATATAATGCTGATGAAGTAAAATCGAAACACAAACACCTGATTACACAACTTACTCGTCGTTCAGCTTTTTTGACGATGTATGGACTATTTGAACACCACGTGGTCGAATGTCTTGATGTCATGGATAAATTGTCGGGAGAGGAGACTGACAAAAAATTCAAATTGGTCGAAGACTGTCATAAGCGACTTACTGGATCTATAGGTGGCAAAGGCATCAGAAGCATTGATCATCTTGCTGCAATCAGAAATATCATGGCCCACAATGACGGTGTTGTCGAAAATTATCATAGCCTTGCAAATTCAACCTTAAAGAAATCACGTGAGATTAGCGCAGTAAACCGAGCAATGAATGAAAACGCTGGTATAACAGTCAATACTTTCGACGAGATTCTCATGAACGATCGGTTTCTGATGTATGTTGTAGGCGAGTTTGACAGATATGTTCGCGAGTTGGAGGCGGCAGTTATCTACTATCAAAAAGCATCTGTTAATTTTGGCTAAGTCATAAACTATTTATCTGTAGCACCACCAGTAGTAGGAGTGAGGCTGTTTGCATGGAGATAACAACAATGAAAATAAACAGATAATACAGATTAAAACTTCACGTTTGGAAGAAGAAAAACGCAAAAAAATCATAGGGGCATGACTACCCCTACCAATTTCACATAAGTTTTTTCCCCTGTTTGATTACACCATTCCCATCAATGTAATTAAACGTCCGATCGGAAGAAAATACCCTTTCGACTGCATTATAGATGACACATGTATTGAAATGAGCAGCTAATTTTTTAGTTGCATGATACTGACCACTTATGTCACCGAAATCCCCATACAGCACTATATCTTTCGATATGGGGAAAAGAACACAGGTATCTTCAACTAGAAAACCTGGTGAACCTGGCCTGCCATCTGTCCACATCAAGCTTACTGGGTGATCTGAAGTTATGAAGGTGCCTGATTCATCTGTAGAACGGAATAATCGCCAGCTACGGCTACGGAGCGCAGTATCAATAGCCTTAGACATTTCCATTTCTGCCGCTATGAGAAATTCACGCTTAACCGAAATTGAGAATTGCCCACCTTCGACAAAATTTTTCATCTTCTCAAATGGAACTACGGGAAGAGATTTCGCAGATTTTTCCTCATAATCTCGGATAGTATCCTCGTATCTCTCTTGATTTAAAACAGTCATTTTCGCGACCATTTCTACTATCGGGGTTATTTGAGATTGTAAGTGTTCTCGCATAGCTGGTGTTCTTACAGCGAGTAATGAAATAAAAGTGAGAAGAATATCCTTTGTTTCTCCTGAGAATGGCTTACCCTGACTAAGATTATTAAGTTCTGTAGCAACGCTACCCTCAAACTCAGCCAGTGTACTTTCGAGTACATTAGGATCAACATCTTCAGCATCAATTCTGTTAAAATCTCTAACCCCTCCTACATTTCGAGTGTTAGATTCGAAGATTTTTTTATTTTTTAGATCAAAGGCAGTAAGCTTTGATTTCACACCTCTATTTTTCGTAAATCCTCGCAAATAGCACTGAGAAAGGTAGTGATGATGTCTAGCTTGGTTCACAGTTATTCCTTATGACGCAAAAAATGTAAATATGAATTGTGATAATATTATTCAGTTAATGCATTCTCAAACTGAACTTAGCCTTTGAAATGTAAATTACAACCTGCACGGAATCCTCCTCCTATTTCGAGATATTCAGCTCGTGTCGTACCAGTCAGGTGCATAGACTGCTCTGTAAACTGGGCCATATCATGGCTACACTTTTTGGCCGTTGCTTTGTAGCCGCGGTTGCACATTGCATAAACAACGTTTGGATCGGCAAACTGTGAACGCTGTGCTATGGCGTTGCACGTCGTTGAGACTCTCGCTAATGCCTGTTCCGGACTCAATTCTCCAACGAGTGTTGCTTTCTGCGAATTATTAAGTTTGCTGCAATCTAGTCTGCGTGCGGCAATGCGTTGCTTTAGATAGGTTTTCTGAGCATAATAAATGTCAAAATCCTCTCTTTGCATCGTGGCCACGCCTCCAGATTTTGCGGGTATGCTGTTAACTTTGGCTAACTCCAAGCATAATTCACTATTGTCATTTATTGTTTTCAACTGGTCTACCGCTGTCTTTTCTGCTGATGGGGCGTAATGCCCGCTACACCCCGTTAATGTTGCAACTACAGCTGCATAAATTGTTAGACGCTGCATTAAATGCCCTCATGTGTCTTATACAAGCAATATAGGTTGGATCGGATAACAGAAATTTTGTGGTCTTAGCGTATTATTTTATCAATATTTATTAGTGATAAATTGATCTTGCATCGCTGATATAACATTTAAATCCGCACTCGTAGGTAATGACTTACTTATTATTTGTGAGTATAGTTCTTTCGGTAACTCACTTGAAAGGACTCAATATGGGAAACAAACGTAAACAGGCGCGTCGCGCAGCTCGTCAGGCTCTGAAGTCGAAACCACGCATCCACGGTTACGAAATTGACACAATCATCGTTGACGAACTGGCTGCCGCCCCTGCTCTGCCACCAAAACCTAAACGCGACAACTCTCCCATCGAAGCGCGTAACGAGGCCCAGGCCCGCTATCTTATCTCTCTCGATACCAAACCTCTGACGTTCGCCACTGGTGAAGCCGGTTGCGGCAAGACCTACCTGGCTGCTGCCGTCGCAGCGCAGCGTCTGCTGGATAAGGAAGTCGGGAAGATCATCGTGACGCGTCCGGTATTGCAAGCAGAAGAAGATCTGGGCTTCCTTCCGGGTGACATGAGCGAGAAGTTCGCCCCGTTCTTTCGGCCCGTCTATGACGTGCTACAGAAGCGTTTGGGTGGCTCATTCCTTGAATATTGCTTAAAGCCAGAGGTGGCCAAAGTAGAAATTGCCCCCTTCGCTTACATGCGTGGGCGAACGTTCGAGAACGCTGTAGTCATTCTCGATGAGGCACAAAACGTTACAGCGTCACAAATGAAAATGTTCCTTACCCGTATGGGCGAGAACGTAACTGTCATTGTGAACGGGGATGTGACGCAATGCGACCTGCCAGGCAATGTTAAGTCTGGTCTGGAAGATGCACTGGAGCGTTTTAAACCTTCCTCCCATGTTGGCCTTATTGAGTTTGCGACCGAAGACTGCGTGCGTTCTGAGCTATGCAAAGTCGCACTGGAAGCCTATCAGTAAGGGGAAGCCAATGACCAAGGAGTACCTGCCACACCAGAAACGTGTCATGGATGAACACGAAGAACTGTGTGGCCGCATCAAAGAACTGGAGGCGTACATTGCCGGCGACGGGTTTGCTCGCCTGCTGTATGTCGACCGCATCATCCTCATTAAGCAGCTGGACACGATGAAGGCGTATGACCTGATTCTTCGTGCCCGGATCGCTCGTTTTTAACGTAAGGAAACCAAAATGACCGATATGGATATCGAAAAAGAGATTGTGGCCAAAGGCAAAACGGCCGCGCGTGTTACCCCGGAACGCATTGAAGCCGTTATCTCAGGCGAGTTTTACTTTACCGGCGCGGACGGATATCGCAGCTCACCGTTGTGGCTGAAGCAGGAAGAGCCTGAACCGGCCCCGCAATCACTCGAACTGCTGACATTCTGCGTTCTTGTGCTGGAGAACGGCTTTACCGTAACCGGCGAGTCTGCGTGCGCCAGCCCGGAGAACTTTGACCCGGAGATCGGGCGTAAAATTGCACGCCAGAACGCAATTGCCAAAATCTGGCCCCTGGAAGGCTATCTTCTCAAGCAGCAGCTGCACGGGGTGAAGTGATGAAGGTCGTTATCTACGGACGCGATAATTGCTCATACTGCAAACGTGCGGTCGAGCTGGCGAAGCAGCTGCACGGCCACGGCTTTGGTGATTACGAATACATCGATATTGTGTCTGTCGGCATCGACAAAGAGAAGTTGAGCGACCTGGTTGGCAAGCCGGTGGAAACCATACCGCAGGTGTTCGTAAATGGTGAACCTATCGGCGGCTATACAGAATTTGCTGCTTTTGCGAGAACTCTGTAATACAATACGGCTCCTTTTGGGGCCGTTTATTATTTGTCGCTTTCATCAACACAGCGTACACTTAGTTACGAGCCATTGAGTAGTTAAGAGGTTTTATGCGTTTAGAAAATTGCCTGGAAGATATGAGTGTCATTAGCAATGCCCTTGCTACTGTGACCTCTAACGCTTCGCGCTTTTCAAATGCAAAGCCTAAAGCTAAATCTGGGCGTGTCTTTATTGAGCCGCTTGGATATCGACGCTTCCGTGGCACGGTGAAGCACTCTGCAAAATTCGCAGGATTCAAAGAACAAACCTATGTGAGAACCGCAGGTATCCCTGTTCAGGAGAACAGCGATGCCGCACAGCTGGCAGAGATCGAAAGCAAGCTCGCAGAATTGACGGCGAAACACGTTCGCCTGGCTAATGCCATCTCTGGATGGAAAGCGGAAAAGATTCGCAGCAGCTTCGGTGAAAGCCGTTACGAAGAACTGAAGAACGTTGACCTGACCATTCGTGGTTTGGAGGGATTCGTTAACAAGTTGATTCGTGACTCTGAGCAACCTCATCCATACTTGAAGCGCCTGAGCGATTCTGTAACTGAGTATCGTTTGGCTATCTCTGATCTGCTATTGATTTTAAATCAGTGTTTTAACGACGTAGACGTCATCGAATCGCAGACTGGCCTCATTGATGAGGACGTCTTCGCCAACTTCTCATTCCATTGAGGTTGAACGATGAAGGTCACATGGAACAGTGATAGTTACGCCCAATTTTTACAGCCGACCTTCGATATAAAGCCTGACTTAAAGATCACGTTACTCAACGATTTCACGTCGCTTAAACAAGGCATGTACCCAGCCGTATTCGGGAAAGATGGCCCGTATACGGCTCCGGGTGCTATTGTGTCCTCCCGCGTTTATCACGTTCATCTCTTGTTCACGAAGCAAGAACGAACCAGCAGCCGCAACAGATTCAATTGCACAAGCGACCGCGCACTCGTTTACAGTCAACATGCACATTTCCAAGATGTGTATAGCCTATTGGCAATCTTCCCTAACAACGCACATCAGTTTGCGAAAGATCCAAAAATTATGGCCGATATCGCTGCATACGCCGCCGCATTTCAAGCTCTCACTAATCCGTGACAATCACGCTAATAAAATCTCAGAATTT
Organism: Enterobacter cloacae complex sp. 677-3DZ2D5B; assembly: GCF_004136695.1. NCBI lineage: Bacteria > Pseudomonadati > Pseudomonadota > Gammaproteobacteria > Enterobacterales > Enterobacteriaceae > Enterobacter > Enterobacter cloacae complex sp. 677-3DZ2D5B. The sequence goes on from NZ_QFLS01000022.1 coordinate 97,688, forward strand.
AAATTTTCGGCCTTAAATGATTCCATACCTATTAAGTATGGAATCATTGTACAAAACAGGCTATTTTATGGTTGATCATACAGAAACTTATGCCTAATATACTGTTTATAAATACAGTAAAAAGGCTTCACTCAGTGAGTGGACGATGAAAAACACCTTTGATAAAGCACGCGCAGCAGAAAACACCTCTCGGGAAGCCATCGAGTACCTCGAACGCGCTTCCGGTTTGTCGGCAGTGTCGACCGCCAAATTCGACGGTGACATGTCGTTTTCTTCCGCCTTCATGTTATTCACTCGCTTATCTTTACTGATAACGAGACGTCGACCTGAAATAGCCGTTCATTGTGTTTTGATACATGTAATGCCGCATATCTCTGATGTAAAGGTAAGTGATATAAGTAGGGTCTTGGTCAACCAGCTGGTGAACCCACTGATACTGGAAGGCAAGATCGTCCAGGGCAGACGCGTGTTCTCCCTGATGAAACAGTTCCTGAGCTGGTGCGCTTTTCAGGGGCTGATTGATACATCACCGTTGAATGATATGTCGCTCAATAGAGTTGCCGGTGGCGCAAAGCCAGTGCCGCGCGAACGTAAACTGACCGACGCCGAGGTCTGGGTATTCTGGAACGTCTGGGATTACTTCAATGTGTGCGAAGGCACAAAGTGGGCGGCCAGGCTCTGTCTTGTCGCTGCCAGACGACCCGATGAAGTGCTCCGGGCCAGAAAGGATGAGTTCAACCTTCAACGTGATGTATGGAATCAAGGTACGCGAAACAAATCGGCCAGACAGCACGCGCTGCCGTTAAGCCCATTGATGCGTCAATGCGTGGAAGAGTTGTTCGAGTACGGGAAAGGCAGCCAGTGGCTCGTTCCTTCGAATAAGAAGAAAGGCGTGGATACGCCAATGTCTAAGGTGGCCATTGCCCAGGCACTGAGAAGGATACTGGAACGACCTGAGTTGATGGAGGTTGAGTCATTCACCCCACGCGATCTGAGACGTACAGCGCGTAGTTATTTCCCTGCTCTGGGGATTAATCAGGAGGTGGCCCGTAAGATTATGAACCACAGTCTTGAAGGGATAGATCGCGTCTATGATCGCCACGATTATATGGATGAGATGCGAGACGCCTTGAATAACTTCTCAACGTACATCGCATCTATCGTTAATCAAACAGACTTAGACGAGATAGACCACAAATTCAAGGGAGATCGTCTAGCCACGGAGCTTATTCGTGTAAATTTCTCACAGTGACTTGATGGCCTCTACCACCTTTTCTGACGCACCCTGTTGACCGTCAAAACGGTTACGGAACGCTTCTAGAACGAGTTTTTCATCAGCGGAGAGAGGTGCAGTGCCCTCTTCGCGAAAAAACTCAAGCAGCTCAGGATGACGTTCTTCCAGAACCATCAGCATCAGTCGAACCGGATCTGCATCCAGCGCTTCGGCTAATGCTCGAACCTTATCTACTGGAAGTGGGATTTTGCCGCTTTTGATGAGAGAGAGATTGTTGGCGTTCTTGTACCCAACCTCTTTGGCAATGGTAGCCTGACTTTTAGGCGAGATTGTGATTAACGAGTCAATGTAAGCTGCGTAGCGACCTTGTTTGATCTCTGTTTCGTTGGTAGCCATGTAGTGAACCTTGCGTGTTTTGTTTATCTCTGGTAAGTGCTTACTGATATTACAGCAAAGGCCAGGGTTGTAAAGACTTATCTATTTAATTTCGGTAGGCACAAAATCCCGGCATACCGCCATTATACTATGGTTTTTAGGCGATTTGTCACTATTCGCTTACAGAAATAAGTAAGACGTATCTGATATAGTTGCATTCCATATTGATACAATAGGTAGTAGTATTGCCGAACTTTCAAATGTGTTCAGTTGGATGATATGAAATGAAAAATATAACTTCTAAATTGACCGCCCTTGAGGTTGGACACGCATATGCGATTGGACTGGATGGCGTCGCGACGATCCTGACAGAACTAGAATCTGAAGAGCTTCCCGTGGAAATGGTTGATACGACGGTTTTCACTTTTGAGCTAAAAAATAAACATTTCACTCTCATCAATACCGGTTGCGGCTCCCTTGCCGTGAGAACCATTTAAAACACATTCCTGCCTATAGATGCCTGTACGAACAGCTTAGTTGCCTGTTCGTACAGTGATAAATTACGCACATCAGAAAACAAATTGTTTTAATAACAAGGAAATTCTCATGTCCAAAGCCATGACCAGATCTGTGCTGAAAGAGGTACAGGACTTTCGCGACTGCGTAAAACGAGTTGTAGCGATGCTATCAGGCAAACAGATACCTGTTGCAGAGCGAGGCAATGAAGCATATGTCCGCTACAACCGGCGCGGCGAACCAGTGCTGGTAAACATCCCATCTATACCGGACGACGCGTCACCAACCCTCATGAACGCAGTACGTGGTTTTCTCGACCATGAGGTGGCCCATATCCTCTTTACTGATCCGAAAGTCGCAATGAAGATGCGCGAGAAAGGAAAGGCTCCGTCTACCGGGCTTTGGAACGCGCTGGAAGACGTTTTTATTGAACGCAGAATGGGACAGGTATTCAACGGAACTCGTCGCAATTTGCTGGCCACACAGCACCTGGTGATCGACAAATACTTCAAGGGCAAAGTGTCAGAGGCGGTTTCAATCTGCCACGGCAACCAGCGTGAATTGTTCCTGAAATTCTTCCTTTGCCCGGTCGTTCGCGCCTGGGATGGCCAAAGCCCTTTCATCGACTTTATGGAAGAACACTGGCACCTCATCGATAAGCCTGTGGCCTTGCTCAAAGAGCATGGTATCGACGTGGCCGTTCGCAATATGTCGAACACAGAAGACTGCGTGAAGGTAGCAGCTGCTATCGCCCAAATCATGCAGGATATGAAAGACAAGCCAGAGGGCAAATTACCAGAGCTTAAATCGTCTGCTAGGAAGCCGTCGAAGAGTGAGGATGAGTCAGAGGAAACCCCAGAAGCCGGTGACGAACCGACTCATAGTGAATCAGCACCAAAGCGTACCAAAGGCGAAGACGACGACAAGGAAGAGCAAGAAGATGATGCCTCAGAAGAGGAAGAGTCTGGGGATTCTGATTTGCCCGAATCAGTAGATAAGGACTTACCTACAGAGGATAAAGAAATTAGTGATACAGAAAGTAAATATACAGAAGCAGGCGAAGAGGAATCAGGAGACACCCCAGAATCCGATGATGCCGGCATGGAATCAGGTGATTCTGATGACGAAGGTGGTAGTGATGACACTGGCTCTCCAACGCCTGGTGATGGCATTCGCGAAGACGCCGATGACTCCGATGGTTATGGCTCTGGCGCCGCTGGCGATGGGGATAGTGATAGTGATGACGGCGAAGACTCCGATGCCGGTCACGGGGAGTCGGAAGGAGAAGGCGAAGAGGAAGATGATGCCGCCGATCAAACAGACGGCGAATGTAAAGAAAATGAGGATGCTGCGGAAGCGCCTGAAAACAGTGAGTCAGGCTTTGTTCCTGCTCCGGATGAAATGACTCTGGAGGACGCACTCAAGGCGCTCGACGAGATGGAAGACGGAACAGGCGAAATGACCGAAGACGCACTGTCGGCCACCATCAGCAAAGAGCTTATGAGCACCTCACTTTCTGAGTATCGCCCATACGATCGTTCATACGACTTTATCGGGTTGATTGATGAGGCTGAAGAGCATGTAAAGCGCACCAGAAAGACGTTCGGCGCAATCCCGATGCACTCACCGGTCGATCGCTACCGCATGGTTCCGGAAGGCAGAAGGCTCTTTGAACTGAAAATAGAAAAACATCTGTCAGCAGGCGTTTCTTCGACTCTGGCCAAAGACCTGGAGCGAGCTATCGCCAGCCGCAATCGAGTTCAGTTTATCCCAGGCCAGAGACGTGGGCGGATACATGGCGCGAACCTGTATCGTCTGGCAATGAACGACGACCGCGTGTTCCGCAAGAAAGAAGACCACAGAGCGGTGAACGCGTGCGTCCAGCAAGTGATCGACTTGTCCGGCTCAATGGGCGGCAGGAAGATTCAACTGGCACTCGCCAGCGCCTACACCATTGCGGATGCTCTGGATCGTATCAATGTGCCTAACATCATCACCGGCTTTACCACGTTTGGTAGCCCAGATTATGAAACCATGTCGAAGCGCGGGTTTACTCGTTTCGAGGCGCTAATGCTGCCCATTATCAAAAACTGGAATGAGAAAGCTAACTCTCCAGAGATCCGCGCCCGCATGGGCTGCGTGTGTGAGACGTTCCCCCTGCTCAATAACGTCGATGGTGAGAGCGTCGCGCAGCTGGCGACTCTGTTTGCAGGGCGAATGGAGGACAAGAAGATCATGCTGGTTATGAGCGACGGGGCGCCATGTGCTGCAGGCGATGGGTTCCATCAGCATTTGCGAACCGTCACCAAAGAAATTGAGACGTTGAGTGACATCGATTTGATGGCTATCGGCGTTCTGACCGACGCACCACGGCGTTACTACAAAAATTACGCACTGGTAAACAGCGTAGAAGAGTTAGGGCCGTCAGTCGTCACAGAGCTATCTCGTATCATTCTTGGGTAATTGCTTTACCCGTAAAAATAAGTAATCACTTACTATACAGCCTATTATATTTATATAAGATATACCCCACGAACGACAAACAGTAAGGAAAAACACATGACCGCTACTGCACTACAGCAAGAAGAACATTTGCCGGAAGCCATCGTCTGCAAGTGGTGTGGCAAATCCTTTCATTACCTGAAATCCCATATCTCTATGGGCCGCTGCGAGAACATTCCTGAGTCCGCGAAAGGTCTGGACGTGGACGAGGTGGTGAAAATGTACACCACTGCGTTTCCGGATGAACCAACGATCTCTCGCACGGCACTGGCCAAACTCAATGAGAAGCGTGCCGAAAAGCATTCAGGCGAAGGAAAAGTAGCGGAGATTAGCGCACACCCGGGCTACGCAGGAACGGTCGAATACAAGACCGAACTGGTGGCCGCGCACGAGCTGCTTGGCGTAACGATCAAAGAGCTGGGAACGCCACGCGGAAAACCACTACAGGTGACAGTCAATGTCAACACGCCATATCCGGAGTTCGTACCGGAAGCGAAGAAGAACTATGTGTATGGCGACTTCGACCTGATTAAAGACATCTTCATGATGCTGGAAATCGGAATCCCAGGCTATCTCTGGGGTCATGCAGGAACCGGTAAATCTTCTCTTCCTACGCAGCTATGCGCCCTGCTGAATCGACCACTGATCCGCGCCCAGCATACGGCGTCTATGGAAGAAGCACACGTTACAGGCCAGATCCTCGCTCGCGATGGCTCCACCTACTTCGAGCCGGGTTTGCTGGCGCTGGCGATGAAAAATGGCTGGGTGTACCTCGCTGATGAATATGACTTCGCGTTCCCGCAGATTCTGGGTGTGTACCAGCCAGTTCTTGAAGGAGAACCGCTGATCATCAAAGAGGCAACTCCGGACTGGCGCCGTATCACTCCGCATAAACGCTTTGCCTTCATTGGCACTGGAAACACTAACGGCTCTGGCGACGAAACGGGTCTCTATCAAGGAACGAACATCCAGAACGCGGCGAGCTTCTCGCGCTTCGGCATTGTTTCGAACGTGAAGTACATGAGCACTAAGGCTGAAGTCAACATGCTGGCTGAGGCTGGCGTCATCCGCGAATACGCCGAGAAGATGGTGAAATTCGCGAACCTTGTCCGTGAAGGTTATGAACAGCATCTGATCAGCCAGCCAATCGGCCCTCGCGAGCTGCTGCTGTCCGCAAAAATCGGAATGATGCGCGGTGATTTCTCTGCCGGCATCGAAAAGTCGTTTATCAATAAACTTCCATCCACGTCTGCACAGGCAGCGCGTGAAGTGGTTCAGAAGATCTTCGGTTAATCGTGCGTAAAGGATGTTTCGGCTCTCTTATCGCAGCGTCTGAAACTGGCCGGGCTTGTCTGGCGTGTCCGGATAGGCCCGAGTGCCACCAGTCAGCCAAAGAGGTTGCGATTTCGATGTATGGGAAGTTCGTTGGCTTCCCCAATGACAAAATCAAGAAAACCAGAAAGGTAAAAACACATGAAGGCTCTGATGGTCAGAACTGACTTCTCCCTGGGAGAGTCGGCTCTAAAAGCAGAAAACGCGGTGAAAATCGCGAGAGACGCTGGCTACACCGCTGTCATTTCCGCTGACAGCATGAACATTGCCAGTGTGATCCCCTTGCAACGTGCCGCTGGCGACGACATGGCGGTTATTTGTGGTGTTAAGCTGAATGTTGTCGACGATCCGACATACGAGCACCGCGCCCGCCTTGCGAAAGAGTCAGGGGGATGTATGGAATCATTGGTACGTGATCGCAGCTACTGCTTCACGGCACTGATAAAGAACGAGCAAGGTTATCGCGACGTGTGCGAACTGATGACCTTAGCCAACAAGCGCGAGCAATTCTACTTTGTCCCGCGTCTGGCGCTTGACCAGCTGGCGGCCGCATATGCCAAAGGCAACATCATCCTGCTGACGTCTGACATTGGCAGTGTATTCCAGCGCCGGGACTTCGCAAAGATTATCGGGACGCTGGTGACAGCTGGAGGACGCGATAACTTCTACAGCGTGGTTTATCCGCACCCTACCCCATTCTACGACCAGATTAACGTCCGGGCGATGAAAGTGGCGAGCGCACTGAAAATAGAGCCAGTGGCGTTCTATCCCGCTTATTACGAAGCGGTCGACGACGCTGACATTAAAGACATTGCGCACATGGTTACGAACAACATCAAAATCGACCAGCCGCATCGTCTGCGTATTCCCCACCAGCGAGATAACGCCGTTAATGGTCGCCGCCATCTCCTTGAAGCGCTGAAAGCCTTCTCCGTTCGAATGGATGTGCCGGTAACAGCTGCAATGGCCTCAACAACGCAGGACACCATTATTGAAGCCTGCACATGGCGCTGGCATGAATTGCCACCAGCACTGCCCAAGATGGCAGACGACGAGCCTGCAACGCTGATGAAGCTGGCTGTCGCGGGGCTGCGCAAGCGTCTTACTACCAAAGAGTTTGGCTACACACCACCGGCTTCTGAGCACCGTGTGTATGTTGATCGCCTGAAGTACGAAATGGACACTCTGACCCGCCTGGGCTTCTGTGGTTACTTCCTGATGGTGCGCGACCTGATGAATCACAGCCGTGAAACTGGCATTCCTGTCGGGCCAGGTCGTGGTTCCTCTGCCGGGTCTCTGGTGGCGTGGTGCATAGGCATAACCAACGTTGATCCTATCCGTCACGGTCTTCTGTTTGAGCGTTTCATTAACCCTGAACGTCTCGACTTGCCGGATGCGGATCTGGACTTCAGCCAGGCACGTCGTCATGAGGTGATCGAGTATCTGAATGAACGCTATGGCGAAGTTTACGTTGCCGGTATTCCGAACTTCACCTATCTGGGCGCTGCTTCGGCGCTGCGTGACACTGCGCGTATTTACGGTGTCGACGCTGCGGATATGGCGGTATCCAAAGAGTTCAAGAATCTGGAAGACGATAGCCTGTCGCTGGAAGAGCTGCGCGAGCAACTGGCCAGCCTGGACAAATACGCCACGAAAAACCCGGAAGCGTTCAAAGCGGCGTGTAAGCTGCAAAGCCTGATGCGTGGTTTTGGTCGTCACGCTGCGGGGATGATCGTCGCTGGTGTTCCATTGGTAGAGCGCACGCCCGTCGAGCTGCGTGGCAATGCTCGCTGTATTGCGTTCGATAAACGTTACTGCGAGGCGATGGGGCTGATTAAGCTGGACGTTCTCGGTCTGGCAACGCTCGATCTGCTGGATAGCGCGAAACGCTACATCAAAGAGAGTACCGGGGAAGACATCAATCTCGATGCTATCCCACTGGACGATCGCAAGGTTCTGGATGGGTTCGCTGCAGGGTACACGCAGGGCGTATTCCAGCTGGAGTCCGGCCCCATGCGCAAGCTGCTTAAAGATCTGGGCGGTGGCATTGAACCAATGAGCTTCAAAACCGTTGTCGCCACTACCGCACTCTTCCGACCAGGCCCGATTCAATCCGGCATGTTGGACGACTATGTCTCCGTGGCCAAAGGCTTCATGGCTCCACAGTCGTTGCACCCGGTACTGGACGAACTTACCGCGGAAACCAACGGCGTGATTCTGTATCAGGAACAGACGATGAACGCGACACGATTGCTGGCCGGCTTCACGATGGCCGAAGCTGATGGTGTGCGTAAAGCGATCGGTAAAAAGGATATGGAAAAGATGAAGAGCATGGGCGAGAAGTTCGTCGTTCAGGCTCAAGCTGGTTGGATCGACGTTGAGATGGAAGACGGCACAACGCAGCGTATTCACCGCGCGGAACACTTTAAATGTGAGGACGGCGCACTGCGGACGGTCGAAGAAGCGCTGGAGGCTGGTGTGAAATTGCCTATGGCTGCTGTACGCGTTACAGGGTCACAACCGGGCTTGTCTGAAACGAAAGCGAGGGAGATCTGGGCTGCCTTCGAGAAGAACGGTGCGTATCAGTTCAACAAATCACACTCCGTTGCCTACTCGCTGATCAGCTATCAGTCTATGTGGTTAAAGACACACTACCCTGCTGAGTTCTTCGCTGCTGCGCTCACCATTCTGGGCGAGGATAAGCACCAAGGGCTGGTTAAGGATGCGCTGACCTATGGCATTCGCGTATTACCACCAGACGTTAACGTGTCATCTAACCGAATTGAGATCCGCACGCTGGAAGACGGCAGCCAGGTACTGTATGCGCCATTCTCTGCTGTGAAAGGCTGCTCTGAGAACGGATGCCAGGCCATCATGAGAGCGCGTGAGAAAGTTGGCGGCAAATTCGAGTCACTTGAGCAATTTGAGGAAGCGGTCGAGAAGCGTGCGTGTAACAGCCGGGTACGCGAGTCACTGCAAAAAGTAGGTGCGTTCGCATCGATTGAGCCTGGCAGTCTGCCAGCGACAGATCCGGAACGACTGCGCGACCAGGCAGAGTTGATGGGCAATCTGGTGATCGACGCTGTAAAAGCCTCTCGACCGTTCGAGATGAACCCTAAGCGCTCTGCTGAAGTGAATGTACTGATGACTCGCATGGCGGCCGAAATGGGTCTGGGAGACGACCTGATCCGTCCAAGCATTGGTATTAAGCCGAAAATCATGGTCATTCTGGACAACGCGAACGGCAATGATGGGCGTACCGGTTACTTCATGGAGAACGGCTACGACGACTTTAAGGCGAAATTACTTACTTCAGGCGATCTGCGCATGGGCGATCTCTACGTCACCGGCGTATGCAAAAAGGTGAAGGACAAAGAGAAGGACTACACCAAAGACGAGATCGGCCAGTTCACCGACTTTATGCGTGAAGAGATCAATCTGGTGCGTCCGACCTATGTGCTGACGTGTGGCAGCCGGGCGACGTCACTCTTCAACAACAAAAGCAAACCATCCGACCTGGTTGGACGCAAAGAGTATCTGCCAGAGCTGGATGTGACCGTTTTCTACGGATTTAACCCGAACATTTTGTACTTTCGCCCAGAGGAAGGCGAAAAGCTGGAAGCAATTCTGGCAGAGGTAGCGGAGACTATTAGCAAATGAATAAAGAGAACACCATGAACGAGGCACAGAAGATTGCACAAGCGCTGGCGGCTATCCCAGCGGATTTTCAGGATAAAGCAGTTGCGGCCACCATGCGGTCGCAGTTCTGGGAAATCATCGACTGTCCGGTCACGTTAGATCTGGCGCTGGCGTTCGCCGGGCTGGATGGTGCCGACAAAGTCAGTCGTTTGCGTAAATGTGCCAGAGCGCTGGCGCTTAAAACGCAAGATCCGAAGGCGTGCCAGTATCTGCTGGAGATCCACGAATCGGATAACCCAGAGGAACAGCTGGAGGCGTTCAAAGTGTTCCGCAATCGGGTGGTGCTGAAGGTGGCCAAAGAGTTTATGGAAGTGAACAAGATTGGCGATGTGAGACAGTACAGGCTGAAGCGCCAGACCAGAGTCACGCTATCCAATATTTTTGGTAAGAAATTCGCTTAATGAAATGGCCCGATTCTTTCGGGCATTTTCATTAATAGTTATATATGTTATTTCTTATGATCTCTTGAATTTGCACATTGACGGGGAAACAGCTTTCCATTTCATCTTTAAAAATAGAACTCTCACCTCTAAAGTGATATGCCAAATTTGAGAAGTAATCTAGCAGTCGGTCTAAATGAAGATCGCATAGTTCCATATATTCCTGAACTACAGGGTATTGCATGACAAGTAGTTTATTATCAGTTTTAAGTCTTAAAAATTCATCATAGTCATTAAGCAATCTATTCAAGGAATGAGGATAGGTCTCCCAGGCAACAGGGAATTTAAAATCCTCTTCCGGCAAACCTGATTCTTCAATTTCTTCATTTACTTCGTTAATGACTTTCATAAGTTCATGTTTTGAACTCGTTGCCATCTCAACAACTTCCTTGTCAAGCTCGGTCATCCATAGCTTCGACCAATCCTGCTTGTGCATTGGACGAAGACGATGCTTGTGCGATTCAAAGATAATATTAGTTTTTGAATCCTTATTTTTTCGTGCCTTCTCAGAATAGTTATCAAGGCTTTCACTATCTAAATGACGCCAGTATATTTCAGGCTCATCTTTAATATTCATTTCATTAAGACTTACAAGCACAATTACTACCGGCTCATGTTGAGAACTCCAATAGCCAAGGTTATCAAGACCAACTCTAACACTTAAACTTTCTTCCATCTGTCTTGAGGTAGTTTTAACCTGAACAGAAATAAAAGCCCCTGTTGATTTGGTGTCATCTGCAAACATTTCAACCTGAGCATCAATTCCCATGTCAACACTCAATAGTCGACAAGGCCAGCCAAAGTATCGTGATATCCAGTAGGCGAATAAATACTCCCCGGCATGTCCGTAGGCACTGGATTTTGGGTAAATCATCGCCTCTTTTGGTGACTGGTTGTTTGTCTTTGGTGATTTCATTTTTAATTCCTTGTTAAAGCTCAATCTTCCCCTTTCGCCCCAAAAATGTCTACCGCCAATCATGGCAGTAACCCTCCATTTGTTTGATATAATCAGATACACAAAAGTAAGCTGGAACCTATCAATATGAACACCGATATCTACGAAAAAATCATGTCCGACCTGGAGTTCGACCGCGACAATCTGGAGGAAGTCTGGCGTCAGCAACCGCGCCTCTTGATGGAGTACGGCTCTAAGCTGGCGCGGGCAGAACGAGAGGTCGCAGATGCAAAACTCTCCCTTGATGCGATTGAGGCGAAAATCTACGACAACGAGCGTAAGAACCTGAGCATGAACGGAATTAAGTTCAATGAATCCGTACTGGAGGCGAAGGTTAGAACTAACCCACAATACCTCGCAAAGCGCCAGAAACTCGACGAAGCACGGCACATTGCAGATCTGTACAAGCACGCTGTAGCCGCCTTCTCACACCGCCGCGACATGATTGTCCAGGCGTCCAAAATGGCTATCGTAGAGATTGAACGTTTGGGCGCCGAACGTTTCCACTCCCCCCGTTAATTTATGCTAGATAGTAAGTAAGTACTGATCTATCATTCTTTTCGCTCGAAAGAGCCAAGAGTAAACGAAAGCCCAACGCGCATAGCGCCAATGGCCACAATCACAACAAGGAGAAATACATGTCTAAGTCATTACTTGATCTGCTTAACAAGACCCGTGGCGATATTGCTTCTAAACGTGGCAATAACGTTGATGTGACCCGTCTGAAAGACGGCAATAACTATCTGCGCATTTTCCCGAACAAGGACGACCCGAATGGCCTGTTCTTCCAGACTTTCGGTATGCACTACGTTAAGCATCAGAATGAGGAAGGCAAAGATGTAACCACCGCCTACATCTGCGAACAGCACACCCACGGCCACGCTTGCCAGCTGTGTGAGATGGTTATGGAAGGTCGTGCTCGCTTTAAGGGCAACAAAGCGATGGAAGAGCGCATTAACAGTATGCGTGCTACACCGCGTTATCTGGTCAACGGTGTTCTGTCTGCGCGCGAAGACTTTGCAGACGCAGAGAAATGCCAGCTGATTGAGCTGCCGTCTACGGTCTTCGACGATATCTGCAAAGTGATGTCCGAAGATATTGCGGATGATATCGGCAACCCACTGAGCAAAGAAGAAGGCTATGCGTTCCTGATTAAGCGTACCGGTTCCGGTCGTGACACCAAGTACGACGTATCCCCGAAACGTAAAGTCTACAAAGGCGACATTCCTGAGAAGCTCTGGACTACCCAACACGATCTGATCGCATACGCGAACCAGGCTGACGAAACTCGTCTGCTGTCTACGGCTCGCACTATGGGTCGTCTGATTGGTATTGCGACTCCGGCAGCAACAATGTCCTCTCCGGCCATTTCTTCCGCTGCAAAATCAGCTGCTGCTGAACTGCCAGGCTTTGGCTCTATCACTGGTCATACGGAAGGCGCAGCTGCTGTCGCTACAGCACACACTCCGGCTCCAGAGTCCACCAGCCTGGTTGATGAAGAGATCCTGCGTGCCGCTGAAGCTGAGTTCAAACCGGAAACTAAACCGGAAGAAGTTAAAGCTCCGGAAGCCGCCGCAGCTGCAAGTGCTTCAGCATCTGCTGCCGCTGCATCTGCACCAGCTGACGAAGGTCTCGACGACCTGCTGGCTGAACTGGACGCTCTGTAATCCCATAACGTGACCAGTAAGGCGTCTACGGACGCCTTACTTTTTGGAAGGAGTGTACCGGTGAATTATCTCTTTGTGGACGGTAACAGCCTGGGCTATTACCACCAGCAATCCGACAAATTACACAACGGCGAGATGGAAGTTCAGGCGGCTTTTGGCTTCGTGAAGAACGTTCGTCGTTACGCCTCAATTCTCCATGCCCGCCCAATGATCTTGTGGGATGGATTCAGCGACAAACGTCGCGACTTCTACCCGGAGTACAAAGCGAATCGCGATGACGACCCGGATATGAAGAAGATGAAAGAAGGCTTTGCCATCCAGAAGCCGTACATCTTGAAAATGATGACCGCGCTGGGCGTTAACCAACTCATTGCAAAGGACGCAGAAGCGGACGACCTGGCTGGAATGCTGGTCTCTCGCCTGGCTCCGCAGCCGACCGTCGATCACATCTACCTGCTGACTGGCGATGGCGACTGGCTCCAGCTGGTTCGCGAGAATGTGAGCTGGGTAAGCCTGCGTGAAGATGCCAAGCACAAGCAGGTGAACTTCGAACAGTTCGCAGAGCTGACCGGTCTGCCAACGCCACGAGCGTTTCTGGAAGCGAAAGCGTTGCAGGGCGATAACTCGGACAACATCAAAGGCGTCGGCGGCATTGGTGA
>NZ_QFLS01000023.1:0-105845 GCF_004136695.1 Enterobacter cloacae complex sp. 677-3DZ2D5B
TCCACACACCGGATTGACAGGAAAGTACGCCACCACTGGCATCACGGCTTATCAGCCCATTCGGATAACAGGCTATACCTGCAACGTTTACCTGACCCAGTTGCAAAACACCGCCAGCTGAAAGGTTGCCTGTTGCTTTAACTGTGGCACCAGAGACCTCGTTTGTTGCCGTAATATTGCGTCCGGCGCTGATGTCACTGTCAGCACGGACTGTAGCTCCTTTTACCTGTGCTCCCGCTGTAATATTCTGGGAAAAAATACCATTTAAACCACTCACATTTCCGCTGAATGTTCCTGTCTTACCATTAATGGTACCGACGCTGTTCAGATTATTTCCCCCCATGTCTATTGCTGTGTGCATTTTATTCAGGTCGGGGCGGCCATTAACCTGAAAACGGTACAACCTGTCGTTATCCTCCTGTGCACCAGATAACTCATCTGTTGAGAGGAGCACGACGATATGTCCATTTCCGGAAGTAGCTCCGTAGCTACTCAGCGGGATTTTCCAAGTCCGCAAGGCACCGGTGGCAGTTTTACCGTCATCGATGTATCCTCCGAATCCGGTTTTGATGTCCCTCGATATCAGCCTCAATGCTTTGGCCGGATATACACTTCCACCGCTTGATACCACCATTCCCTGCAACAATTCCGTGTTTTGCCCGTTTCTGACCAGGTACGTGTTCATACGCTGACCCTGGCTGTTTGTTTCGGTAAAACCGGACGGCAGAAAACCGGTATTTTTAAGCATGGCTGTGGTGATCACTGTCGGCGCGGTAGTGCTGGTTGCACTTAACAGCGTGGCATAGTTTCGCCCGACGTAGCCACGCGCAGCTGCTGCGTAGGTACTGATATGGGCTGCTTCAACCTGCCAGTTTTTCTCCTGTTGCCAGTCCTTGTATTTAGTGAGTCCAAAGACGGCCATTGCCATCACAACAAGGAGCGACAGAGCGACATCAAGATTTGCCCAGCCACGATCATGCTTTTTCATAGAATCGATATCCATACAGGTTGATACAGAAGAGTGAGCTGGAAAATACTCCCGCTAAGACAAAGCCAGGGTCCCAGCGGTCCCTCTTTTTTCCCCGATACATTCCAGGTTAGCAGCCAGAGAACAAAGGCTGCTGCTCCAAACAGAGTGACCAGTGCAGCATCTTTCCCACCCATCCAGGCAGTCAGGCCAGTTATCAGCCATAAATCCCCCTGACCCAGACGCTGAGTGCCCCGGTTTACCAGGACACTCAGTAGTGCCATCAGACTGACTGTTGCTGCGATCTCCGCCAGTTGTGTAGATATACTTTCAACTGAAACGTCTGATGCTGCTCCCCAGAGCAATCCCCCAAGTAACAGCCGTACTGTGAAGGTTCGTGGCAGATATCCACTGACTGCGTCTGTGCTCCCGGCCTGAAGAAGGAAGGCCATCATCACTATGGCAGCTGCCCGATCAGCAACAGGAACCGGTGCAAGGGCAGCGATCATACTGAAAGTAGCGAAGAACCAAATCCCTGCCGTCAAGGTTGTTTTCTGTTCCTTAACGTTTATCGGGTGCTCCTCCAGAAATTCGAGCACGCGGCACATCAGGACTCTGCCAATGATTGCGAACCCCAGTAGTAACGGCAGACTCCATGCTGTCGTCAGACTCGTAACTATGATGGTTCGCATATTCGCTTTCCTTTCACCTGTCGACAGACTCGAAGACCTTTCAGCTCCAGATAGAACCCCCAGATACGGTTGGCATATTGCTCACGGGTTTCGTGCCGATCCTTACGGAATCCAGCGTTGTAAGACCCGAGGCAATTCCAGGTCACACCACATACCTGAAAGTGGCTGGCCAGGATCCACGCCCCTATCTGAATGTTCAGACAGGGGCGCTTCAGCAGGTCTTCTGCCCCCTGGATGACACCCATCCGGACGAGCTTAGGAACATGGGTTGAGTTAATCTGCATCAACCCATAGTCCGTGCTGACCGGATTACCCTTTTTATCCCGGTTGGTGTTTGTGACCCATGGACGGAACGAAGACTCCCCTTTGGCCACTGCCTTAAGCAGCAGTGGCTCGATCTGGTATCGGGCACCGGCATTGTTAAAGCAGGCATCAAAAGTCGCAGGCGGGGAGTTCGTGCTGGCCATCAATGGGCCGGAGGAAAAGGACAGAATGAGCAGCGTCATTACCAGGCGGCAGGAGAGAATGCGTTCTCTCCGCATGTTGTCTCCTTAGCTGTTCATCGTGAAGATCAGCTTGTTGGTACCTGTGCTGCCATTGTCAGCTGTGCATTGCGCGCTGGCTTCTTCAGTTGTCACAACCCCATCACTGTGCGCCGTGGAGTTGATGGTGATCGCATCAGCAATTTTGGCGCGACTGAGTGCTGTGACGAGCGAGACGCAGGCACCCTGAGGAACCATTTCGTAGGTCAAAGAGAATCCATTTGAGAACCCGGAGACTGTGACAGGTGACAGTGTCACGGCTCCACCCCATCCATTATAAAGCGTGGCGGTGCCGGAAGAGGGGGTACCACGTACAGTCATACTTTTAGGCTGAAGTTTCATCTGGATAAGCGAGCCCATCATTTTGGCACCGGAAGTGAATGTGTATCCATCTCCTCCTTTCATCATGTTCTGGGTGCTTGTGATGAGCGACTGAATGTTCGACGACTCCTTACCTACGTTGACGTTATTTTTGAGGGCGAAGTATCCCGCCAGGACGATCCCGATGACGACCAGTACGATTAGCGCGATGCTGCCCTGCTCCAGGAAGCCCCAGCCGCGGTGTTGCGAAAGCGCCTTAGTTGGTTTGTATGGCTGAGAAGTTGGTTCAGAATTAAATTGCATGATGTTTCCTCATTTAAAAAGAGCCCGACGAGCTGTTAAGGGCATTAATATCCATAACGACAAGGACCAGAAGCAGAAGCATCAGGATCATTGCCAGGAACATGAGTCCGCGGATTACAACAGCGCGCTTTGCTACGCGCTCCAGGGTTTGTTCAAGCCAGCGCTGTCCGTAGTTAATGATGATTTCATCGTCTCCATCACCCTGCAAAAGGGAGAGGAAGTTGGCCGCTTCCTGCGACGGAAAATCGTAACCACAGTCCTTCAGGGCCAGTCCGAAATGTTTACCTTCACGCACATGTTCGGTAATCGCATCAATACGCACAGCAAGCCAGGGGGATGCCGTTTCCAGCAGGATCTCCAGCGCGTCTTTGGTTCTTACGCCGGACTGTAGCAGTGCACCGATATTCAACAGGAAGGTCGCGCCCTGAATATCCTTATAAACCGACCATGGCATCAGCCCGTCGAATATACGACGAAGCCTGTCAGGGCGATGCCAGCGCGGGAGTGACCAGACCGTCCAGATAATTAAAGCGGTGGCGGCGATGCCGGTTATCACTCCATACTCACTGAAATACACTGAGATCCCGTAAAGAAACCCTAGCGCCCCGGTCCAGTTCTCTGGCGGGCTGATTTCTGTCAGCGTAGGAAGTAGTTCGGCATTCAGTACATAGATGGAACTGGACAACATGATGGCAAAACCAATCGGATAGATGGCCATCTGCCATACAGCTGCGCGAATACGCTTACCCGCGTGGGTCAGGGCACAGGCGTATCTTAGTGAGCGTGGAAGTGACTCACTGCGTATGCCGGCGCTTATAACGGAAGCTTCTGCGGCAGGTAGCCACCGGGTGAGGGTGCGCTCCAGCGTTTTTTCGCCGCTGTTTTCCCTTAACGCATCAATACAGTCGTCCGTCAGCTCAACGTAGGGATGCCAGTTCTGGCCGAAGTTCGTCCATGCATTGCGCATTTTCTCCAGTGAAGGCTTTAGTTTCTGTCGGTTTTCAATCAGAAACCGCAGCGCATCATAGAACT
Source organism: Enterobacter cloacae complex sp. 677-3DZ2D5B (assembly GCF_004136695.1). Taxonomy (NCBI): domain Bacteria; kingdom Pseudomonadati; phylum Pseudomonadota; class Gammaproteobacteria; order Enterobacterales; family Enterobacteriaceae; genus Enterobacter; species Enterobacter cloacae complex sp. 677-3DZ2D5B. The sequence continues at coordinate 3,858 of NZ_QFLS01000023.1, forward strand.
GAACACGATACTGACCGCTGAACGTCTTACGGACCAGGTTATATCGGAGTCGTTTCAGGAAGTGCATTTCACGCATCATCCACCTCCAGACGTTCATCTTCATCGAGTGGAATGATCCGGTTGGCCATCAGCGGGTCGACCAGCCCCTCGTTGATTTTATGCAGAACGTGCCGGACACGGCTGATCCCCTGCATGTTGTTTATCCAGAACTGGCGAGCCGCAACCTTGCCGTCAGTTTTCAGCAGCTTAAAAAGACGGTTATTGGTCTCGATAACCTCGGCAATGACGGTACGTCCCCTGATACCCTGACCGACTTTGCCACGCACCTGGCCGTTGATCTCCACTACCTGTGTGCATGCTTCACACCCGTCCGGGTTATGGAAATAGAGCCTGTCGGTCGAGCAGACGCCTTCAATATTGCAGTATTTCTCCAGCCAGTTCTTTTCCTCGTCACTTAAGGTGTTGACCTTATCCTGCCAGGATATACGGCATTCCGGACATAGTGTGGGTACCAGACGCTGACTGATTAATCCGATTAAAAGCTGGGCATCACACAACAGATTTTCGTTAACACCGAGCGTAACCATACGCTCCGGGATGCCGAGTGCTGAGTTTGTGTGCAGGGTTGTCATCACCAGGTGTCCGGTCTGGGCGGCATAAATGGTGGCCAGCATCGAGACAAGGTCACGCATTTCACCCTCCATAATGGCGTCCGGATCCAGTCGCAGCGCTGACGAGATAGCTTTTCCCCAGGCGATACGTACTGCTTCCTCATCTGATTTGTCGCAGATGATTGGCGTCTGAACAGCTCCCACGACCTGCCCCTCAAGTGGGTCTTCGATGGTCAGAAGGTGTTGCCCGGGGTTGGTATCCAGATATTCACGGCAGGCGGTACGGAGCGTGGTGGATTTACCGGAACCAGTTGGCCCCGAGAGGATGATCTTACCTTCAGGTCGGTCAATCATGCGTTTAAGCAGCTTGATTTGTTCGGGTAGATAACCCAGTTGCAGGAAGTCAGGTACGTTGTTACCGTCATCCGGAATAAGTCGCATAACCGCAATCAGCCCATCGCCAGTTGGGCGGTGACTGTAGCGGGCACCAAACAGACCTATTTTCCGCATCATTGCCGGGGAGAGTCGTGCATCCTGTTCCCGGTGTGGGTAGAAGCTGGTTTCTGACACATCCGACATCGAGAGAATACAGGTGGCACAGAGGGATATACCTTCCTCCCGCCGACGTTCATCCACCACATGCAAATAGCCGTGGACGCGCATTTTGACCTGGAAGAGTGAATCTGAAATGAGAAAGTGAATATCTGAGGAACCGAGCTTTTTGGCCACTGAAAAATAGTTCAGGATCCGTTGTTCACTTTGGCTGCTGTCTCCATCCAGGTCTGCCAGAGTTAATCCTGTCTTATCGCTGGCCTGAGGTTGAGCTTCCTGCTTTTTTCGCGCCTCTCGTAAGTCTGAGAGAGTGACAAACCGATGTTTGATCCCCGGATGTTTGTTCATTAAGTCCATCAGCGCGGCCTGTACACCTGGGTCGACTCGCTGGTTGGTATCAATGAGGATTTCTTTCCTGTCACCGTCATCAAACAGCAGAAGAGATTCTGCAGTAATAGCGCTCATGGTTAGTCCCCAAAGGCAAGCAGTGTGCCATCGCTGAGTGTGACTCCGGCTAAGGTAATGCTTTTGACTGTGCTCTCCATTCCTGGAATACGGCTTCCGGGTGATACGACCAATGACAGTCCTGATTGCAGTTGTAGTGTGGCGCGGAGGTTTTTATCGCGGCCGTTAATCTCCAGCACGACAGGGCGATTACTCACAGTAACCGGACGTGCAGGCTGGCCAGGCAGTGAAGTATCGCCGAAGGAGGCACCGGGAAGAGCGGTGGCAGGAGTGCCGACGCTGGATTGATTTTCCTCAAGCTGGCGCTGCAGTTGCGCGCCCTGAACTTCTGCCTGAAGAATGACGTTTCGGATATGCAGCTGTTCAAGCTGTCCCTTTGTCACACCGGGTATCACGTTCCCTGCTGGCGGTGATACCTGCTGGTTCGTGGACTGAGAGGCCTGAACGGGTAAAGGCCCGAATATTGGCAGCAGGAGCCAGAGTGTCGCCTGCCGAAGAAATTTACTTTGCTGACGCATAAATTTTACCTTCAGTGGTATAGCTGAACGCACTTCCGTTCAGCTCGAATGTTAAACGGGTAAGTCGGATACCAGTTTCATCCAGACCGTCGAATAAGATGATGGCGGGGAGGGGCGCGGAAAAACTAAACGCGTATTCCTGCCAGTCCTGCACAGGAGGCGGTTCTCCGTTCGACCCCGGCAGGACTGGAGGCATGGCTACATCGGTGATGTTGAGTGTGATTTGCTGACGCTGGAACCAGGATAGGATGCGGATGAGCTGCAATGAACTGTCAGGCACTGCTTCATCCCTGAGTGGTCTGTCCGGGGGCGGTAATGAAATTCGGGCTTCCCGCCCCCCCTCCTTAAGATTGAATACTGGCGTGACACCGAAGACTTCCTGACTGCGAGCGAGAAACCCCTCGACTGTGCCACCGGGCATAATCTGGTACAAAAGGGTTATACCGTCAGGAGAACAGGTCCCGGATGCCAGTTTCCAGCTCCCCAGAACATGTAGCGCCGGATCGGTCTTTCTCTGACAATCATCAATCAGAGCCTGGGCTGTTACCTCGCGTGCCCAGGGATGAGGCAAAACCTTAGGTTTTGCCTGACTGGCGAACATTGCGCGCGCCCTGGCCTGTATTTCTTCAGCGGTGAGTACCGGTTCCTCCGGTGGTGTGGCCGTCTGCCACCAGGCAATGGCGCCTGTGCTGAGCAGCAGTATCGCGCAAGCCAGTAACCAGCGCTGCCTCCGGAGTCCATCTACATGCACACGGCATTGCTGTCGCCTGCGTGCAGATAGTCCGGCAAAGAGGCTGTTAGCATCAAGGGGGTTTTCCACTGATGCCAGACAGACCCAGCCTTCTGGGGGCGGTTCGTTCATGCTCAGGAACAGTGTCAGCAGCCCCTGCATTTTGTCCGCACTCCCTGTTTTATCGGCAGTGACGGCAGGCACACCATTAATACTGGCCAGAAACACGAAGTCGGTACTACTCAACCGATAAATGCCGTATCCATTTCGTGTGCTGGCACAGAACGCGAGTGCCAGCGAAAAGAGCTGGTGACGGCGATGACGGACGGGCAATCTGCCACTCCCAGCGACTGATTGCCCTGTGTCCCGTTTATTGAACTGTCCTGTTGAGGTGTGGACGCCGATGCCGTCTGTTCTTCCGGAACGTGATTTTATTGGTTGAAATGGCGGCAGCCGAAATTTTTGTCTTTCCGTTGGCGCCCAGTCCATCCCCGCCAGCCAGTAACGGCTGCGGGATTTTCCATCCCGGATTGTAAACAGGTAATCCTCATCCTTCATTTCAGCCTCCGGAACTTTGCGGGAATGTCGGTGTGATCACGATGACCAGAGTGGTCCGTTCGTTTTTACCTGACTGACTTCCGCCCAGGAGCGGGTTCCCTGGCGTAAAGGTGCCGGATTTATTGACGGAGGTATTGTTCTGATCAAAACCAGTGAGGATCAGCGATTGCCCGGCCCGGAGATTTGCCTTCTGGCTCAGAGAGCGCAGTTTGGTATATGGCATCTCGATGTAAGAGTTCCCGTCTTTTGACGTGAAGTTACGGATGGTCGGTGGATCTGACAGGTTGAAGTTTACCTGTAGCTGAACGTTACCTGTTTCCTGAATCAACGGTAACAGGGTCATGTTGAAACCGGTGGTGATCATCCCAGGCGTCAGCGTTGTGGTGGCGCCGACATCGGTGGTTGTCGTTGTAGCCGACTGCGCTACATAGACCGTCTGATCTGCCATCTGAATAGGCACGGGCGTCAGGTTAGTCACGGTACTGGACTGAGAAGTGACGACGCTGACATCGCCCTGTTCTGACAATGCTTTCAGCAGAAGGCTGGAGCCAGCAAACTTCGCGGCATTACCAGTAGCGGTATCAAGAATGGACGCGCCGGCAGAAATACCACCAGTGAGATCCCCTGTCGCGTTGTTAAGCGTGGCGCCAGCAGAGTGCAGTGACTTGTACACCAGGTTCCAGTCAATCCGGAAATCTTCGTTTCGTGAGTTACCGACGCTCAGGACTTCAACATTCAGGGCTACCTGTCTGTTCATGATGAGATTTTGCTCGTTCACATAACGGGCCACAGCGGCCTGTACTGACGGCGTGTCTGTCACAATCAGTGATGAGCTGGAGGAGGACAGCCAGTAGCGACCTTTGTTCGGGGTCAGCATCGACTCCACAGCTTTTCGCAGATCAGCATACAAATCGTATTCCTGCCCCGTGGTTGTGCTCTGGGAGGTTGTGGATTCGCCGGAGGCGGAGTTATCTGTACCACTGGTGGCTCCCATACTGCTGGTCGTCCCTGAGCTGACGCTCGACGTGCTGGACGTTTTAGTGTTCAGCATGGCCAGCGAATAGGTCCGGGTTTCCATCAGATAGAACACGATAGTTCCATTATCCATTCGCCAGTAGAGACCGCTACGGCTGGCCATCAGATCCAGAAGTCCGCCCAGGTCTCCCTGCCACATCAGTCCGGTAAGGTTCAGGGGCTGGCTGGTTCCTCCAGTCGGCAAAGAAGTTACGCCCCCCAGACTGGCCAGTGGCGTCCGACCGCTGTCATCAGGTGGTGGTAGTGTGCCACTCATCTGGCGTGTGACGCCGGTACTGACGCTGCTCTGGCTGATATCAAGGGCGTCAGGAGTAAAAATAACGGGGGTTCCACACAGCGCGGTGATGCGTTGTGCCAGTTCCTGTAGCGTAATAGTATTTTTTGCCTGGGTGATATTACATGACGGAGCCTGGTGGTTCCGTTCACGAACGGCGACCGGGATAGGACTCGGATTAATCCACTGACGCTCCGTCCAGGTCAGTGGTTGTTGATGTTGTGTTCGCGGGAGCTGTGCCTGTGCGCGGGCTACCGTGGCGTCAGATTGTGCCTTAGTCTGCATTTTGTTGATTTCAGAGAAGGTACAACCTGCGAGCATGGCAAAGCAGGACGCCATCAGCAGGCGCCGCAAAAGGGTTTTCTTCATGGGGGAAATCCGGATTAGTTGAGGTAAACCACAGCGCCTTCAGGAACGCCCTGTGGAGCCGTGAGCCCGGTGGCCAGACCGGAAAGCCAGATTAACTGGCCGCTTCTCATGGTGCCGATGAGTGCCGAACCGCGACTCTGTGCCCGTAAGGCATCAACGAGTCCAGCTTGTTCCGGCATCCAGACCCACAATCTACTCTGAAGTAACCGGTACTGGATCCGGGCGTCGGGAGTAAAGGGAAGACCCAGCTGGTCAACTGGAACTGTGCCATTCGTTTGGCCAGTTTTGTAACGCCAGTCGTTAACGCGGTTGGCGATAGTCAGGATCTGGGAGGCATAAAGCTGGCCGCTCTGCGTCTGTATTGCAGTCCGGCTGGTCTGATTTTGTTGCGAATCTATATCACCGACAATCAGGAAAAATATCATGCTGATTGCCAGTATGACCCAGCCCATCACCGACCTGCCGGAGTGTCTGTGACAGATACCACGCACTGCATGCGGGAAGCTTCAGCATAAAGCGGTTTCTGTGCTGAACGGTAAAGGTCGAACATCTGACCGAGCATGGTTTCAAATGAGCCGCGGAAGGTCAGTGGTGCGTCAAGCCGATAATCCGTCACGGATACTGGCCAGATAACCGTCCAGTGCGATGATGCGCCTGATTCACAGCGGGTATCCTGCGCCCATTTCATCAACATTTCCCGAAGAGTCGTTCCCGATGGCGCCAGCCAGGTTTTACCCTGAACCACAGGTGCGACTGGTTCCCCGGTGGCTGGTTGTGCTTTAACTACCGCTGTTGGTGCCTTCATCGGTTTTGTTGTTACAGAGGATGTGCTGGTTTTAACCGCTGCCGTCGGTATGGGTTGGGTCACCTCCGGTCCGCTGAACGGATTTCTCGGCGCGCCAGACGCCTGTGGCGGCGCAGGGAGGTTTCCAGTGGACAGTGCAGGGACGGTCATCTGAGCGGTTTGCCCCTTTCGCTGCAATGTGACGGCATGACGATCCCAGTCCAGCTGACCCTGGATGGATTGCTCTGTCAGCAGACGGTTGAGCACCCTGGTCCACTGGTCATTGGTGTCGACCGAGACGATACGGGTATTCAGTACAGGTCGCAGGGCATTCTCATAGTTCAGCGTCCAGCCAGTCGGAATGATGCGCCTGACCCACTGTTCGAAAGTGAGGTTACGCACCTGTGATAATGACAGAACGGCAACGGGACCTGGTGTGCCGGTAAATGTGAGTGCCGGCAGCGCTGGATTCATGATGGGGCTCACTGAGCTGACTTGTTTTGCGGAGGAGGCCATCATTGTTGGTTGCGGCAGCGGGGAGGTCTGCGATGTTACCGCTACAGATGTCGGCTGGCGTACGGGAACGGGAGTGGCCGCCGGAGGCGCAATTCGCCGCTGTGTCTGTGTAATGATATCGGCACTATCGCTGATCTGGCCGTCGACAAACACGAGCGCAGGTGTGTCAGGAGCAATGTTACGGTTATTAAATCCCGCGCAACTGCTTAACAGCGACGGTATTAACAGGGGCAGGGCAAGTTTTTTCATGATGATCCCCGGGGTTATTCGGTGGGGTGAACGGTAATACGTGGAAAAGCACAGTTCGCGTCAAAACCGATACCGCTGATCAGAACATCGTCTCCGCGCGCTATCAGAATTTTTTGCTGTTGAGTTATGTAATTTTGCGAGGGCAGGTCTATCCCTTCCTCGGCTGAGCCAGCTGAGAGTTTTGATAATTCGGGATGGCAGGCGTGTCGTACCGCCAGTGAAACGAGTTGTTTGTCATCCCCTGCATCGCTGACGACAGCCCTGACCGTGGTTCCATAAGAGAGAGTGCGGTATTCCTTACTGACGATTTTCCCATTTTCCGTAGTGACCGAATTTACATAGCGTACGCTGTCTGAGTTGTCGAAAGTAACAGGTTGGCTGAGCGGCGCATCCATCCTGAGAGAAACCACTTTTTGGACAGAGGCTGGTTTGCCGTGAGTAATGTCAATACGCTGATCGGGCTGTGAGGATGAGCAGGCGCTCAGGATAAGCGGCAATACGGCAAGGGTAATATGTTTCATGTTTTTTACTCCGGAGTTAGTTGTTAGTGAAATACAGGTATGAAAGGGAGCAGGAAGTGACGAGTCGGGACGGTTATGTTTTTTGAGAGATGATAATGAGGCGGTTCGTTTCGTCATTGAGGGGAAGAGCAACACTGAGCTTCTGTCCACCTTTTAATCTGAGAAGTTGTCGGAAGTTGATAGCGTAACGGGAATATTCATTTTTTGAGCTGCCAGTGGTCCGGGAAAGCTCTACGGTCATCTGCATTAATGCAGAGTCTGCGGAAAGAGCCGGCGTTATCACTAATGAGAGATCATCCACGACATTTTCTTTCTTCTTCTCCCCTGTCGTTGCGTGTTGTTGAGCGGAGTAATTTGAAACAGAGAAAAGTAATGCCTTGTTGTTGGTTGTGACTCCTGACATATCGTAGAGCAGTCTGACGTCCCCTTTAGCGACCAGTTCCGTGAGTTCGTCTCCCAGTGAAGCGCTGACCGGTCTTAAAGATATTTTTGCACCTGGCTGTTCAAGCAATTCCTTTAGTTCAGGCGTTACGGGAGTGGAAAGCTCGTAAATACTGGCTCTGACAGGAATGTATGCAGTTTCGTTTTTCTGATACTGCCCGATTTCATTACGGTGATGAGCCTGGTTTGAAGTAGTAGCTCCGTTGCAGCCATATAACGCCAGCAGGGAACATAGCACGCCCAATGTATGCGTTTTCATGATTAAGCCTCGGCAAAAAGATTAATGAAGGTCAGGGCGCCATACATCTCCGTAGCGGACGCCTTCACGGGCACCCCATGCTGACTCCGGCAGTGTGTGATGTCCGATATAGAGTGTGCGAAGAGTGGCTTTGGGTAGTGAGATATCGCGGCCACGGACAACAGAGAAACGATCGAGATAGAAAGACTTTTCTACCTCATCATCTTCATTTTTTTTCAGGAGGAGTTGAAGCGTGACGGGGGAAGCCATTGAGCCTGTCGCGGTAAATGCTTCTTCCATACGGGTGAACTGTAGGATGTGGTTCTTACGATTTCGCTGGCGTTCCATGATTTCAGTTACAACCTGCTCAGGCCAGGGGCAAAGGCAGTGCTTCCAGCCAAGGCCGAGAAGTGAATTAAGAACTGCCCGAAAACGAAACAGATCACAGTTCCCGGTTGAAACAGCGTTGGTCCAGAGCGCAGTCAGGACGTCATCAATGGGACGATTTCGTTCGTTTTCGAGCAACTGCCGGATAGTCATAAACTCGCTACTCATCCCTTTGAATGTTGGTATTCTTCGTGCTCCGCTTAGCCATTCTGTGATGAATCTACGTTTGCCACGCTCTGAGGTTATGTGATGGTTTTCGACTGCCGTACGTAAGGCTACGAGAATGCACCACAAGAGATGGCTGACCTGTTCCTGGGTGGATTGCATGGTTTGTCTCTCTCTGGTTCCGGTTTCTGGCAATGACGTCTGTACCTTCATTCCGCCAGAATGAAAGAAGCCTGAAAGCAGGCTGGCTACAGGAACAGAGGGTGTTCATTGGGCAGGGCCAGCCCAGACGTCATTGCCGGAAAACGGTGAAAAAAAGCCCCCGTGAACGGGGGAAACTAAAGGGATGGTGTAAAACTGGTTTGAACCAGCTTAAGAGGCTCGGTTAAGTACATTTTAAAATCCCCACGCATCAGCATGGGTGATCATATCGAACAGCATTGCAGTCCGGGATATGGGATGATCCGTTTTATCTAACTGCGTAAGGCGTTTGTATTGGCTTTTTGTCAGCCAGATATCTGATGCCGCTTCGAGTTCAGCTCTTGCAGCAGGGTGATGAGTCGGGTCGGGGTATTTCTTCATTAATGCTTCGACTACCCTTGTATTCACAGGGGCAATTTTACTGCCGAATTTCACAAAGTCGCAGAATGCAGAGTGCGCCCGAATCATATCTATTTTCTGTGATTCGAAATCTGCCTTAAGGAAGAAATATCCTGGGAAAACGGCCGAGATCCTTTTTCTGAAAACATGCGGGGCATCCGCACGCCGTATTTGCGTTAAGGATAAAGGTGTCCATGGAGTTATTCTCCTGTCGTGTAGCCAGTCGAATAAGTTCTCGCGGTTTTTGCCCCCGGTAATATAGAGAGCAAGATACCATTGTTGGTTACATACAGTCTCAATATTCATTTTTGAACGCTTCGCGCAGAATTGATCCATGAAAGGATAATTCAAGTTCAATGGGGTCGAACATACTCAACCATGAAGGCGAAACAGTCTTACTAACAAACACTTAAGTTTGCATGCTGTAGTTCGAGCGCCTTCATGGCTCAGGATGCTCTTGTAGGTTAGTCCCTTAAGTAAAATTGGCGGCAATACTTAAGGAACTGTGCGTATTTTTGTTTCTCTGTATAATGAAGTAAAGTGTAAATAGGCTGAATCCTAAAAATGCACCCTCAAGGGTGCATTTTTTGATTAATTTGTGATCATCAATGAAATCATGAAAAAGTATGAGCGTGACAATATAACTGCACGCATTGCATCGTTACTTTTTAAGTTCAGAGCTTTAGTACTTCGCTTCAGATGCGAGCGGACTGTCTCAACAGAAATATTGCAAATGTCAGCGATTGTCTCATATGCATTACCGTGAGCATACAGAGTAACGATTTCTAACTGTTTTCTGGAAAGCTCAGGAAATACGCTATGCAGGGCGTTAATAGTGTTTTCATTAATCATCGTTAAGTCCCCTAGCAAATCTATACGTAGTAAATTTACGCGCAATATGCATCCCCTTTAATGGGGAGAAACCCCATGGACCTTGTCGCGACATGTGGTATGGGCGAAGGATTTCTGATGAGGGTGAGCTTTAGCAGCTAGGCCTATAAAGGCATGTTCATTTGCTAAGGGGGATATAGAAATTTTTGATAGGTTCTTGCACATCATAGATGAAGCTCCCGTGTAGATACTATGTCGGCTACCAAGGAGTTCTCACGCTCTGGTGGCAGCCCAGGCAGGGGTGAGAAACCGGCCTACACGGTACCGGCCAACCTTACGGTTGCCCTACCTGAACCGCCATTACGAAGATGTGCTGGTTCAGTACACAAAAAAACACGCTTGTGCGTGTCTATGTGCACGTGTAGATACGGGTTCTCACGCCCGATCACAGGATTTACTGTGACCTTTGAAGACTACTGTCTGCTTAGTGATGAGTCAACTAGATACGCATCAGGAGCAGCTCTGAATAGTCGAAACCGAGGCTTTAAAAAACGAGGGGGAACATATGCATCCCAGTTATTCTTTTTGCAAAAGTCTAATAGTTCGGCTCCAGACGAGGTCCCGGTTTTCTGCAGGCATCGGCTGATTCTGTGTTCTACCGCTTTAAGAGAGGTTCCTAATATTCGAGACATCATTTTCCTGCTGTATTTTAGAGAGATTAAGAAGATGGCCTCCCATTCAGCATTTGTGAATATCTCAGACGGTACCCTGTATACCAACGATTTGGGAACGTCTCCCGATAGCAAGCTGTCTGGCCCAAAAATATCAACAGGCCTAACTTGAAGCATCGTTCCTGAGCAGATCCCGTCATCGTCGTAATAGGGTCTAGATTCGAAGCATAGGGCATGTATGGAGTTGCTCTCACCTATTGGATGCGTAACGATTGAAGAAAACTTATCTTCATGTTCCATAACGAGTTCCTCCTGCTTATGTATTCGTTGTGAGAGGTAAGCTAAGGAGGTAGGGAGCTGGTCCAACGTTTTTCCTACAATCGGATAATCGTTGGGGAGTTTTAATAATCGAAGAAAAGCTTGGTTTACCGCTACATACTGCAGATTGCCGTTCTTGATTGTCATCGGTTCTCTGCTGTTGGATATCAGGTTTAAAACCTGGGGAGCGAGTTGGAATTTTTTTTTGAAGAAACGAGTTTAGACATCATCCACTAAGAGCCGTATGTATTTGAAATTTAGAGATATATTCTGTGTGTTGATGTACTATATCATGTAAGGCGACACTTAACTGGATTTGATCTGCGATCATAATATTAGTTAATGATGCTTTTAAGTGTCTGATTGTATGCTACGATACAATAATTCGTAGGTGCTATCTGTAAATCAGGAGGAGTTATGGCACATCCGATACATTGCACGAAAGTCGCTGGTATCACGGAGTTCAAAAGGGATCCGTTAGGGACTGTCGAGTCAGCAGAGGGTGATGCTATTGCTATTCTGAACCGTAGCGCGCCGGCATTTTATCTTGTACCACTTGAGCTGTTCGAAAGCTTAAAACGAGACGCAGAAGCGCATCGCTCCAGAGGTGATGTTTGATCCTGCTGCCGGATAGATCCTAAAAATTGATCCTGCATTGTTGTGGTGATAAAGTCGGAGAACTTATTGTTCTAAATGAATTTATTAGGTTGTCACGCCGAAGAAGGTGGCAGGTTCTGGGTGGTTAGTTAGCAAAGCCCAGAAAAGCAAAAACCCCGATAATCTTAGATACTTGGCGGCATCGCGAGATTAACGGGGTCCTTAACAAATCATGCAGAAGTTGTTGCTTCTGTATGGGAGTATAACCCGTGCGCGAAAAAAGACAAGAGATTCCGTACTTACTCCTTCTGTGCAACATAAGCGCAGGAAGTGGTGAGTAAGCAGAATTCCGAAACCACTACACTTTACCGTCAGGTAAAAAATCCGAATCCAGTTTTCATTCCTGAAAAGGGAAAGAAAACCCTTCCGTTCTGTGAAAAAATTCGCGAGAAAGCTGTTGGCTTCACTGAGCGTGCAGAGTTCCAGGCACTGGTTGCTATGCTGATCGCCCGTGGTGAGCGCAAAAAGCGCCCGCCAGTGTTACGCATACGGGCACTGGAAGCATCCGTACAGGCAATGTGTCACTATTTTAATCCCCTTGCTAATCGCGTTGGTTCATCGCTCACTACCATGAGCATTCGCTGCGGACTGGCCACAGAAAAAAAACGTCTGTCGATCACCCGTCTGACGGGTGCCCTGAAGTTTCTCGCTCAGCTGAACCTCATTACCTATAACACCGAATACGATAAAGAAATTGGCTGTAATATCCCCACAGACATCACTTTCACACCGTTGATGTGGCAGGTGCTTGGGGTGTCTGAAGAAGCCGTTGCTGCTGCGCGCCGCAGCCGTATTGAGTGGGAAAATAAGCAGCGTGAGAAGAAAGGGCTTCCTCGCGCCGGTGCTGATGAACTTATCAGTGCGGCCTGGTCATTCGTTCGTGAACGCTTCCGTCAGTACCACAAGTCACGCTATGAACACGGCATGAAACGTCACAGGGCGCGTAAGGACGCTCCGCGAACGCGCAAAGAGATCGAGCTGCTGGTTCGCCAGCAAATCCAAAAAGAAATCAGGAAAGGCCGCTTCTTCGGTAATCTTGATGCGGTTCGGGCAGAGATAGAACGCCGTGTCTCGGAGCGAATGAAGCTTTCGCGTGGCCATTACGCACGACTTGGTGATGCATTGCTGGTCACAACCTAACGCCAGCTAATACGCTGCCTTTTTGAATCTGGTGCCCTGGCATCGGTTTACGCCTGCCCACTTTTCGGCTTTTATTGCCGTGTTAACCTTCTTCAGCCCCTGTTTCAGGCCCCCGTCGGGGACCTGAATGACAAACATGTCCTGCTGATGCCGGGTTTTCTAAACTTAACCAAAATTCTTCTTTTGTTGCCCGCATATTTCTGTGACCGAACGCCCAATATTTCACCGCTTTTAGGTTTTCATCCAGTTATCCACATAAACCACAAGAGGCTAAAGTGATAAGCTACTGGATGGATGCTTTTTAAACCACAATAAGGAATTTCTACAAACCGCGATGATCCTTTTAAACTTCTGATCTCCTATCTTTTAAACTTCAGTCATTACTTACATTTAAAAATAAAACCTATTCGCCACCTGTCCTGTGGACATGTGTATAACGCCCGCCCTTGCAGCGGACAAAGTCCGCGCCGGTTCGGTTCAGGCGCTTTGCGCCTAGAGTTAGCACCCGCCAAAAATGGCGGGCAGGGTTCAGAACGTTACAACAGCAACAGTCGACCACTTACTCCTAGGATCCTCAGCTCCCCACAAAAAACCCACCACTGAAAAGCGCCGCCGCCCGGGCCGAAGGCCCGGAACAACATCGCTTTTAATGATGGATGTTGTAACTAGAACCCGAGCCGCTTTAATTCACACCTCCGGCAGACCCTGTGCAACACGCCCGTAAGCGGTCCTAACGGCCCGCTAACGCGGAGATACGCCCCGACTGCGGCGAAGCCTTGTCGTGACCACTCCGACGGCGCACATCATTTCCTGTGCCGCCTGTCTGCGGGTTATGGCTTAGCAGGGCGAAGTGATGGATTGGTGGAACCTATCAAAACTGATACCGGCTGCGCCGGGCTACGGCGCCATTTACGGAGGTGCAGTATTCAGCGACAGAGGGCGCCTTCATGCGCCTTCGGCGCATTTATTGGGGCCAGTTTGGATATCGAAAATTATTGTACGTTGAGGTCAAAAATCGACCTTAATAGAAAATACAAAAACTTAGGATATTGTTTTTTTATTGATTTATCACCGTCAGCGGGGACTTTTTTCAGCAATATTCTTAAGTGAATAACGTGCTGGAGTCGTACCTGTATGCTGTCGAAAAAACGTGATGAATGCACTGTCGCTGACAAATTCCAGCTGTTGCGCCACATAGCTTAACTGCCATCCGTCACACAGCATTTCCATTGCCTTTAGCAGCCTCCACTGCTGCCGCCAGTTCTGATAATTCATTCCGGTATCTCTGATAAAGACCCGGCTTATCGTGCGCTCAGATGCACCAATCTGTTGGGACAACTGGCCAAGGCGTGGGGGTAATTCGCCCGTACGTACTCCATCCAGCCATAAGTTCAGGCGAGCGTCTGAGGGGAGCTGTAATGTCCAGTTTTCTGTGCGTGCAGTCTGTATTTCTTCACAGAAAACGTTAATGAGACTGGCCTGTTGCTCTGCCAGCATTCCCCATGGCCAGAATGCCATTCGTTCTATGACTTCAAAAAACAGGGGATTAACCTCGACTATTTGCAGTGGCAGTAGAGATAACGGAAGCGTGGTTGAAAAGTAGAGGGAACGATAGGCCAGCACACCACGCATCATGGCGCGATGAATTGTTCCTGCAGGGATCCAGGCTGCTCGGCGGGGGGGAAGCTGGCACAGGGTTTGTTCAAGTTCAATTGTGATGCTCCCCGACGCTGAAAAGAGCAGCTGATGACGAAGGTGACTGTGTTGTCCTGAATCGTGTACACCTAAATCGGACGCAATTCCGATTACCGGCTCACTAAAACTATCCGGATCGAAACTATCGTCGGGGCTAATTTTCATAAAATGTCTGATATTTAGTATTTAAAGTCCTTATTATTATAATAAGACATTATCGTCTCAGCAATAATGCCCTCCAGTTTTCTGTTTCTCTGGATATTGTTATGAATAGTATTATTCGCCCTCCCCTGTGGCTGCTGACGCTGCTTATTATGTTTCCACAACTGGTAGAAACTATATACAGCCCTGCGTTGCCAGATATCGCCAGATCTTTTCAGGTAAGCAGCGAGCGTGCTGCTCAGACGCTTTCAGTCTATTTTTTCTCCTTTGCTGCCGGAGTGGCATTGTGGGGCTGGCTGAGTGACTGGTTCGGACGACGTCCGGCCATCATGGCTGGACTCATCTGTTACGGAGCGGGATCTGTAATGGCAATTGTGTCCACCGATTTTAGCGTATTACTGCTGGCCCGTATGGTGGCAGCCACGGGTGCTGCCGCCGGGTCTGTTGTAGTGCAGACCATGCTGAGGGACAGTTATGAATCAACCTCACTGGCCCGCGTCTTTTCCGTCATGGGAGCGGCGCTTGCACTGAGTCCGGTTTTCGGTCTGGTAAGTGGAGGCTGGCTGGTAAGTCTGTACGGCCATACCGGCGTATTTATTGCTCTGGCATCACTGGCGATAATATTGCTAATACTGGCAGCAGTTTTACTGCCGGAAACGCGGCCAGAGAACACGCTCAGAATCCGGGGGAGCGGTCTGGCGTCCCGCATGATCCGGGACGGTATGCTCTGGAAAAATGCAATACTCGTAGCCCTGCTGAATACAATGTTGTTCAGTTATTACAGCCTGGCTCCGTTTCTTTTCAGGCTGCTGGGGTGGAGCTCCAGGGCATTCGGATGGACGGGGATATTACTGGCACTTGCTTCACTCTCGGGCAGCCTCCTGAACCGGAGACTGTTAACAACCGGTATAACACCGGAACAGCTGGTACGTCATGCATGTACACTGGCTCTGCTTTCCGGTGTTGCTGCCTGGTGGTTGCAGCACTCGGCGTGGATACTTATACCGGTAGCCGGAACTGTAATTGCCTATGGCATAGCGATACCCAACGTGTTGAGCCAGGCGCTGCACCGTTATCGCGAACAGACCGGAGCTGCGGGAGCATTATTCGGCTTGAGCTATTACTTATTACTGGGAATGATGCTGGGGCTCGCCGGCATGGTGCAGCAACTGGGACTGGTTCTGACAATCTGTGCTGCTATGTCTCTTTTGTGCAGTGTGTCACGTGGGTGAACCGACAGGCGGAAGCGCCTGTAATGCAAAGCCCGGGCGTCGTGGATATATTAAGTGAGACACGACGACACGTTTTATCTGCAGGGAACGGAAATCAGTGGTGCAAAATGTTGCTTGCAGGCTATCTGTAGGGCACCGGTATAATGATGTCTTCATCTTTTCATTATGAAGTATCCAACATCAGTGTGTTGTTTTTTCCGAAAAGGAACGCTTTTATGTATTCTGAAAACCAAAGAATTATTATTACCGGCGGACCGGGGTCAGGTAAAAGCACGCTGCTGAATTCCCTGCGCGCAAAAGGTTATCCGACGGCAGCTGAGGCCGGACGCGCAATCATACGGAACCAGGTGGCGATCGGCGGAAATGCGCTGCCCTGGAAGGACAGGGAAGCTTTCGCCGGGCTGATGCTGAACTGGGAGTTACGCTCGTGGCATGAAGCTGCTCAAAGCGAAACGCCATTTTTCTTTGACCGTGGGCTGCCGGATATAGTTGGCTATCTTACGCTCTGTAATCTGCCGGTGCCGCCCCATATGAAGAGAGCGACTGAACTGTTCCGGTATGCTCATACCGTGTTCATCGCGCCGCCATGGGAAGACATCTACGTACAGGATACGGAGCGTAAGCAGTCATTCGGGGAAGCGGTTCAGACGTACCATGCAATGGCTGAGGCCTACGGCAGATGCGGCTATAACCTCATCAGGTTACCGCTTTGCGGGCCGGAAGAGCGGGCTGAAATTATTTTATCCAGCCTGTACGACAGGCATCACCACGGCGAGCCCTCCTGAGGTGGTGCTGGTTATGGCTATAACTATCCGAAAGCGCGACAGTATTTTGGTGGCTCAAGTGGCGGCGCCAGTCTTCGACCGGATTATCGGTCCGGTACTTATCCGGATGAAGGTTGTACCGGACCGTCCGGCTGAACAGATCCTTTTTGTTCAGAATTTATTTGTTATCACACAAACTTAACTTTAAAAGGTTGCTATTAATCTGTTAAAAAATCCTCTCATGATCATCCCCTTACTGACTGGATTGTGTCATCCAGCCTTATCTACGCCAGCAATGGTTACTGACACCATATACGGTGCTGGTTTAGCCGATGTGCCCTCAGCGATGAATTGAACCTGCACATGTCATTTGTAGAGCCACTGACCGCCGATATACTTGTCAGGATTTTTCATGCACGCATCCATAAAAGTACCGTAGTTGTCAGGGCCTTTCATTGTATTGGACCATATTTTCTCAATTAAAGAATCAGACCACTTTTCAAAGTTATTGCCATCAATGAAGTCTGGGTTTTTGTATCTGCTTTTTGGGATACAGCTGTTGAGAGTTTGAGTTTCACCGGTCGCCACCTCATGGATGAACTGCTTAGCCTGATTTTTGCTGCATTGCCTCTCTTTATACAGCGCCACCATATCCGAAAGCGTAGCGGCTCTAAAGGAGCACTCATTGTGTATATTCCTTTTCTCAGCCATTGCCGAAAACGATATGAAAACAGTTAATGCAGCTAAAATATTTTTCATCATGACATCAATTCCTTACAGATACTTTTTAATCTGATTAAATCGCGCAAAAAAAGCCCTGACAATCTGAGGAAAGCAGGGCAAATATCTCACAGGTTGCAGTTCATTCTTTCTGCATTGTGAAATTTTTCATCAGTTATGAGCCTTTTTACCCTGCTGACAGGTAAAGCAGTCTGGTCCTGTTATTTAACAAAGGAGGAATAAATCAGCCGCATACCCAGTGCTGCCAGAACCGCGGATGATGCCCGATCGACTGAGGTTTTCAGACGAAGATAAGCCCTGCGCGGTCTTTCGGAGGACAGGCAGAGCGAAACGATCGCGTACCAGCCAAAATCAATCAGGAAACTCATCAGCGGGATCGCGACATAAAAAAGGGCCGGGATATTTTCAGGCAGCAGGGCGCTGAAGATCGATGCAAAAATGATTGCTGTTTTAGGGTTACTGAGCTGCGTCAGTAAGCCATCCCGGAACGTCATCATCAGCGTCCTGCCGTCATTTTTATCGCCGTCAAGCGCCAGATACAGAGGCCGGGTTGCGTCCCTGAACATTTTAACAGCAAGCCATAACAGATAGGCCCCGCCCGCAACTTTCAGCACCATGAACAGCTCCGGAACCATGAGCAGCAGCTTCTGCAGGCCGAGCATGGCGGCCAGCGAAAAAATGGCAGCGCCCACGCCGGTACCGAGAGCGGTCACAAGCCCGTGGCGTCGGGAGTGGACGACCGCATTCCGCGCGACATAGATAAAACTGGGACCCGGGCTGATAACCCCCATTGTCAGAACGGTGGCAATCGCTATCAGGCTGGAAATAATCATGCTGACCTCGGCTGAAGTTAGAAAATGGTGTGACATCACTCATTCAAAATATAAAGAAGGAGATACATGTAACATCAACGCCATGACATAAACAGGCGAAAATCCGGTTAATATTGATCTTACGCAATAACGTCGTCTTTCAGTCTCACGCCCTGCTCCCGGTACCACTGATAAAACGCGGCAGCCGGCATGGGTCTGGCATAATAATAACCCTGAACGTAAGGTACCTGATTTTTTATCAGCCATTCAGCCTGATGTGCGGCCATTACGCCCTCGGCAATGGTGGTCAGCCCCAGCCGTCTGCTGAGGCCCAAAATGGTGTCCAGTACCGGCGTGTCCGCACCGGCCGACGTCAGGCTGTCGATGAATATTTTGTCAATTTTCAGGTAATCCACCGGCAGGCTCTGAAGCAGGCTCAGCGAGCAGTAGCCCGTACCAAAATCATCCACGGCCACCTGACAGCCTTTCTGGCGTAGCTCATGAAGTTTCGCTGATGCCGCTTCAGTGTCCTCAACCAGGCTGCGCTCGGTAATTTCCAGCACCAGTCGAAAAGCGGGATCGAGAGAAACCCACAGTCTCAGTACGTCAGCGGTAAACGACCGGTCCGTCAGGTGAGGGGCTGCGATATTCACGCCCAGATGGAAGGGGTCAGTCACCTGCCATGCCCTGACATCGTCTTCTATCAGGCTGAAGAGATGCTGCGTCAGGCTGACAATCAGACCTTCCTCTTCAGCGGCCCGGATAAACACCACCGGTGAAATGCTTCTACCGTCAGTACGCTGCCAGCGCATCAGGGCTTCGGCGCCGGAGCAGGCACCAGTCGCGGTGTCACAGACCGGCTGGTAATGCACGCTGAATTCGCCGTCTGCCATCCCTTTCCTGATTTCTTCCGCCAGAGACATCTTTCTAGAATCCCAGCGATGCCACATGTACAGCATGGCCAGGGTCAGTAGCAGGGACAGGGGACCGAGGAAAAGCAGATTACGCAGGATGTAATGGCGAAGCGACAGCGTCGGTGTAAGAACCTGAAGCTGCGCCTGACTCGCGGCAGAGTGGAACTCAGCTGTGAACACTTTCACACGTGGGGAGATTTTCTCCTGCCCGGAAATGACGGGGCCATCACTGAACCTGAGCTGCTGAACCGAATGATTCTCATCATCCAGGGAGTCCATCAGGTCCGTAACGTATCGGGCATCCACCACGCTGAATGCCGTCGTCCGGTTGCCGGCGCCATAAGCGTAGATAACAGCCACGTGCCCGGGCACGCTGCTGGTCCCCTCCGTGGCGATAACGTTTATCTTCCCTGTGGGTACTGAAACGGCAACACCAAAAATCTCATCGGCACTTTGCTGTCTGGCTCCGGTCACGGAGGAGCAGATTACTTTACCATCCCGTATAAGCCCGGTGCTGCGGATGTAGGGCGTGAGGGCGCCGTTCTCCGTCATCTGCTGCAGGACGCTTTCACAGGGCTGAGTGGCGAGCCTGGCGGTTACCAGGCTTGCATGGCGGGCAATGGACGTGATGTGGTCGACCTGGCTCATCAGTATGTCTGCCGTCACGGACGTGTCCCTGCTCAGCTGGCGCCAGGCCATCCCTGACGACAGCAGTGTAGCCAGGATTGCGGGTACGATAATTCCGGCAGCCAGCGCCCTTTTTCGTAATTTCATTATTCGTCCTTTGGGGTCTTTCCATGAATACACTATCACTGTTTAGTGACGTGATAATCATTAATCCCTTTACGTTTCAGGGTTATTTAAGCAGGTGCACGCAGCGGGATGTACTCTGTAATGAATATAAGCGCAGATTTTAAAGAGGTTAATTATTTTTTTAACCGGGTTGATATCGTTCTGACAGCATCACTCATTTTCGTTGTCACTGCTGAAATCTGGCTGCTATCGGGGAGCATGATGTGGCGGGCTGGCATGCTGATAACTCTTTATCTGCTGCAGTGAGAAAAATGCCGCCCTGAAACACGTAACAGCGCTGCTGTCGGGACAATGGGGTAATTAACCGCTAAGGGAGAACTGACCTGTGGCACTCAAAATGACCATTCTGGTCGAAAACCATCTGTCGCCTCACGCGGCTGCAGGAATGCAGTCCCGTGCAGGCCTCTCCATCCTCCTGGACGACGGAGAGAGCCGGATACTGTTTGACTCCGGCCCGGATGAAACCGTTGCTCACAACGCCAGGCTAATCAACGAGCCGCTGACAGATCTGAACGCGGTTGTATTATCACACGGGCATTACGATCACAGCGGCGGAATAACGTCTCTTGACCCAGGGACGAGGATTATCTGTCATCCCGGAGTATTACGGGAAAGGTATGCCGCTGTCAGGCTGCCGGGAAAGGTCATTCCTCTTAAGAAACTTTCGGTCGTGGAGCGTTTTTGCGGTCTTGACGTGGAGTACAGCAAAACCCCGCGCGTCGTGGCGGGACGTTTTGTCTGGAGTGGTGAAATCCCCGTGGAAAGCCCGGAGCCCTGGGGTTATACCGATTACAGGAACGCCACGCCTGATTATGTGTCTGACGAAGGCGCACTTATCTGGCGCTCGTCCCGCGGGCTGGTCATTATGACCGGGTGTGGCCACCGTGGGCTGGAGAACACCGTTCGCCACTGCGTGAACATTACGGGAGAAAACCGCGTCTACGCCCTTATCGGGGGATTTCATCTGCGGGCAGCGTCACCGCTCAGGCTGATAAGGCTGAAAGCATTTTTGCGTGAGCTCGCACCTGAGCATGTTCTGGGCTGCCACTGCACCGGAAGATGGGGAAAACTGTGGCTCAGGAATACGCATCCTGTAGCGTGCGGAGATACCGTTATTTTTGAAGAGTAAGTCTGTGATACAGGCTTATCCCGTCATTCAGGCAGCGTCTGTCGCCCTTGTGTCGTCTTTCTGTCAGGCCCGTGTCGTTTACGGTGCGGGCAGGAAATGCGAATATCTTAGCCGCTACAAACATACATGAGGTTATCGATGACCGTCGCAGAGAAAGTGAAAGCCCTTCGCCTGAAGAAGGCCTGGTCTCAGGAGCAGCTGGCAGAAGTCGCCTCGCTTTCTGTCAGAACGGTTCAGCGCACTGAAAAAGGGCAGAAACCTGGTCTTGAAACGTTGAGTGCGCTTGCCTCTGCCTTTGACGTCAGCGTATCTGAGCTCTCGGAAGAGGACGGGGATGCCGTCAACGCGCTGGATGAACGTATCAGTGATGCCAGAGCCCAGGTTGCCCGGGAAATGACGTTCTGGCGGATACTCGCAACGGCTCTTCTGACATGTACCGCAATGATGGTTATCAACTATCTGCTGACTCCGGAAAGCTACTGGTCCCTCGTTGTGACCGCCATATGGGGCAGCCTTGTTATGTTCAGGGGGCTGAGGGTGTTTGTTATTCACGATCGGCTTAAGTCATGGCAACAGCGCAGGTTGAATAATCTCCTCCGTCCGGGCACAAAAAAAGGAAAATAACCTGGGGTCAATCAAGTAAAACGCTGGAGCAATTCTCTACGGCTAAATGTAATCATCAATAAACGGAAAGGAAAAACCATGAACCTGTCTGAATTTTTCAGTCATGTACCGATCTGGGTCTGGCTCCTGCTGGCTTTTTTACTTCGTCGTGGTTTTACCGCCCTTTATGACAGGGAAATGAAAACCGGACGGCTTTTTTTGCTCCCGGTAGTGTTTCTTGTCTGGGGAGGCTACGGAATTATGACTGAAACAGAAAGGGCAGGGGTAAGTCTCACCATGATGATCGCAGGATTACTCGCGGGAGGAGCACTCGGCTACTGGATGTGGGGATCACAACCTCCCCTGCAGGATTCAGGCAACCCGGGCAGGGTTATCAGGGCCGGGACGCCGCTGACGCTGGGAATGATTGTTATTACTTTTTGTACAAAATTCATTCTTACTTCAGCCATCTTCCTGCAGCCCGGTCTTGCGGCGTCAGCGAGTTTTTGCATGCTGATGGGTGGGCTCACCGGACTGTTTGATGGTGTATTCTGGGGAGGCACGTTAAGGATTTTTCTCCCGTGGTACAATAAAAGACTTGTCTGACCGATAGTTTAATCACTATGAGCTTCGTTGAGAAGCCAGGCCCTGAAGGTTCTGACTACGGGGCGTATGATTCTGGATTTTGAATATGTCAGCCAGTAGCTGCCGGCATTGACAACCGTTTCGAAGGGCTGCACAACCTGCCCGGATGTGAGCTCCCGTGTAAACATATTCAGGGGAACCAGCGCCGCGCCGCCGGTATGTATGACGGTCTGGATCATCAGTCCTGACGAGTCATAGACCGTACCGCTGATGCCGGCGACGTCCTCCCCGGCCTCACGAAACCAGTCTTCCCATTCATTCATCCGGTAAGAACGAAGCAGCCTTTCGTTCAGCAAATCCCGGGGTGCACGAAGCCGTCCGGCCATTTCTGGGTCGCACAGCACGCCAAACGGCGCGTCGAATATTTTTTCATTATTGGTTGAGGGCCATATCCCGGTACCAAACCTGATAGCCAGATCGAGCCCCTCTGCAGCAATATTGACGATATTATTGTTAATACGCAGACGGACATCCACATGGGGGTGAAGCGTCTGGAAACGCCCCAGCCTGGCCTCAAGCCAGCCAAGGGCAAACGTGCCTACACAGCCCAGCGTCAGGACTTCCTTATATTCCCCGCCTTCAAACTGATGATAAATATTTTCTATAGTCCGGAACGCTTCGTGCAGTCCGTCATAGAGGATCGCGGCTTCCTCTGTGAGCTCCAGGCTGCGGGACTGTCGTCTGAAAAGCGTGATACCCAGACGCTCCTCAAGAATTCTTATTTGCTGGCTGACGGCGGCTGGGGTAACGAACAGCTCTTTCGCGGCCCGGGTAAAGCTGAGGTGCCTGGCGGCAGCTTCAAAAGATTTGAGGGCTTTCAGGGGAGGGTTTTTTCGCATAGCACATCCTTTAGATTTTCTTTAAATTAATACAAATTCTTATTGTTTGCCAGCATTCCGGATTATCAACATAATCCCGCTCACCTGACCGGTGAGCCATATTTGTTATTAATTTATTGCGCCACTGAATATTAATTAAACCGTATTTTAACTTTTTATTTCTGTCTGAGTATCATTCGCGTTTGCCTGCGAAACAACATTTTGAATACATCCAAAAGCATTCAATAGTCTTTCGGTACTCAGCTCGCTAAAAAACATCTTTAAGGTAATTCCGGATGAAGAGAAAATCACTGTTTCTGGCCGTGGCCACTCTGCTGGCCGCCAGTTATGTCAATGCTGGCCAGCTGACCACCGAGCAGCAAATTGCTGAGAAGTCTGCACAGATATTTCATGACACTAATCCTCCGGCTATGGTCATGGCCATTATTCAGAATGGTCAGGTGACGTATCACGCCTATGGTGAAACGGCTAAAGGCAACCATACCAGCCCTACGCCCGACTCGCTGCTTAGGGTCGGCTCTATGTCAAAAATTCTGGCCTCAGAGCTGCTGGTTAAGCTTGCCGATAAGGGAGCGCTCGGGCTGACCGACCCGCTTCAGAAATATGCTCCCCCGGGGATGACGGTCCCTGAGGTGAGCCATGGAAATCCCGTTACCCTGCTTTCGCTTGCCACACATACCAGCGGGCTGCCGCGGCTTATCCCGGGCCAGGCTCCTGCCGGCGCAGCTCCGTTCACTTGGCCGGACAGGCCTGCCCGCTGGCGCTGGCTGAATCAGAAGCCGACCCTGACCGCGCCGTGGGAACAGGCGCAGTACTCTAATGTCGGATACGATCTGCTGGCCGATGCTATGGAAGCTGCCGGTAAAAAACCCTACCTGCAGCTTATGCGGGAAAATGTGACGGGCCCGCTGGGTATGAAAGACACCACCACCCAGCCTGACGGGGCTCAGTGTCAGCGGCTCATGGAAGGCTCTGGCATCGATCCTGCCGGTCCCTGCACGGACACGACGGCAGCCGCCGGCAACGGCGGGATGTATTCCACCGCAAGGGACATGGCGAGCTGGATGCAGCATCTGTTGAATATCCGTCATTCTGATAAGCCAGCGCTCAGGGCCGTTCAGCAGGCCATGTATGTACAGAGACAGCAACTTAAATCCATTACGGGTCTGGATTTAGCCGGGAAAGCGCAGGGGCTGGGAATGGGCTGGGTCTTTATCCGGCCTTCGGTTGACTCCCCGGTAATGATCCAAAAAACCGGCGGCGGCGGCGGTTTTATGAGTTATATGGTTCTGGTGCCCGGCGAGAAAACGGGGATCTTTGTCTCTGTGACAAAAGTGGATCTGGATATGTTCTCAACCTTAACGCGTGAAACGAACAGCCTTATCCCGCTCCTGTTAAAAGCAGCTCACGGGGAACGCGTCAGTCCGGCTTCATAACGGGTCGGCTGGCAGCATCTGACTCAGCAAAAGACCGGGCGCTGTGAGCGGAAATATGGCCGGTTTTCGCCAGAACCCGGTTCCACGCAGAATTACACCTGCACTGAATATACCGCTTCTGGCGTCGATTTTTTCTGCTCCCCTGCAGCATGAGGCTCTGTAAGGCAGCCTGCTGCAAGGGGAGCAGACTCCAGCGAAAATGATAAAAAACTCCGCGATGAAAAATAAACAAAGTATTCGCCCGTCATCACCTGAGAAGGGATTCAGCAACGTCAGATATAATATTCTTCTTGCCGGTATCGCATTAATCTTTATCGTGCTGGTTGCCAGGCTCACCGGACTTCAGCTTTTTGACCACGCTGTCCTGGAAAATGCGGCTGACCGTCGATCCGTACGGACACTTGCACTGCCAGCACAGCGCGGAACCCTGACCGATCGTTACGGCGTTGTTCTCGCCATGAGCGTGCCGGCACGTGACATCATTGCTGATCCAAAACGCATCGCTGCCGCTCATCCGGACTTCGCGGAAGCCAGATGGGCTTTTCTGGCCGACTTGCTGGATATCACGCCTGAGGAACTTCGCAGAACTATTCAAGATAATTCGGACAAGGAATTCCTGTTTCTGAAGAAAAAGTCGCCCCTGTCATTGTCCAGGGCCGTGTCACAGCTGCATCTGCCGGGCATAAGTCAGAAATACAATGAAAATCGCTACTATCCGCTGGGTGAGGCATCAGCCTCGCTCATTGGTGTGACCGGTGCCGAAAATAGAGGGCTGAGTGGTATTGAGCAGAGCTTTAACACCGTTCTGAGAAAGGACTTCGGGGTGAAAAAAATACGCAAAAACGCCAGGGGGGGCGTCATCAGCGTGATCCAGTATGACGCTCCGGAAACTGCACCGGCGATCAGGCTGAGTATTGACAGTGTGCTTCAGTATATTGTTTACAGCCGGTTAAGGGAGGGGGTCGAGCAACATCACGCCCAGTCAGGCGCTGCGGTGCTTGTCAGCGTAAACACCGGCGAAATTCTGGCTATGGCATCCTATCCGTCGTTTAATCCCAACCGTTTTTCCGGTGCCACTTCCGCTGAAATGCGTAACGTGGCGATTAATGACAGCTTTGAGCCGGGTTCAACGGTTAAACCCTTCGTCATTCTTGAAGGCCTGCGCCGCCATATTATCAGCAGCAGCACGCTTCTTGACACAAGGCCGTTCAGGGTTGACGGCCATCTTATCCGGGACGTGGGATACTGGCCGGCGCTGACGCCGACCGGCATACTTCAGAAATCCAGTGATACCGGAGTTTCACATATTGCCCTGGCGATGCCTTCGGATGCGCTGGTAAAAACGTATTCATCCTTCGGGCTGGGAAAACCGACAGGGCTGGGCCTTCCCGGTGAAAGTACTGGTTACTTTCCGTTCAGTCGCCATCGATGGGCTGATATTGAGCGCGCCACCTTCGCTTTTGGCTACGGCCTCCGGGTAACCCCGCTCCAGTTAGCCAGAGCCTATGCCACTCTCGGGGCCTGTGGCGTTTATCATCCGTTATCCGTTACACGGTTATCCGCGCCGGTGTACGGTGAGCAGGTGGCGGACCCGAAGCTTGCCGATGCTGTAATCAGAATGATGGAAAGTGATGTGTTACCCGGCGGAAGTGGCGTAAGGGCAGCTGTACCGGGCTACCGTCTGGCAATAAAAACCGGAACCGCAGAGAAGTTAGGTGCCGGTGGAAAATATGACGGGGGGCATATTACCTATACGGCAGGCGTCGCGCCGGCGAGCCGTCCTGAAGTGGCACTGGTTGTGGTTATTAACAATCCCAAAGCGGGACAGCATTTTGGTGGCTCAGTGGCGGCGCCTGTCTTCGGCCAGATTATCGGTCCGGTGCTTACCCGGCTGAAGATTGCACCGGATGCTTTACGTGCTCCGGTGGTACACCGACAGTCCGGCTGAACAGAGCCTGTTTACTCATTATTTATCTATTATTACTTAACTTAATTTTAAAAAGGATATTAATATGAAAAAGATCCGCCTTATTATAATCTCTTTACTGGCTGGAATGTGTACTCCAGCATTATCTACACCAGTCAATGTTACTGATACAATACAAAGCACAGAAGACCATATCAAAGGTCGGGTTGGTTTTACTGAAATAGACTTTTTATCCGGGAAGGTTCTGAGTAGTCATCGCCGTGAAGAACGTTTTCCTATGATGAGCACATTCAAAGTTTTGTTATGTGGAGCAATATTAGTACGTGTTGATAAAGGGCTTGAACAACTTGAACGCCGAATTACCTATAATAAGCATGACCTGGACGACTATTCTCCACTAACCAGTCAGCACATTGCAGATGGAATGACGGTTTCTGAGTTATGCAATGCTGCCATTACCACCAGTGATAACACTGCTGCAAATTTATTGCTATCAACTATTGGCGGGCCGGAGGGATTAACTCATTTTCTGCGTAGCACTGGTGATAGTTATACAAGGCTTGATCGACACGAACCCAGCCTTAATGAGGCGAAGCCTGGCGATGAGCGTGATACCACCACTCCGGCAGCGATGGCTCAAACGCTACAAAAATTGTTAAACGAAAGTGTACTTACAGAAAAATCTCGAAAAAAATTAATAAGCTGGATGCAGGAAGATAAAGTCGGCGGGCCTCTGTTCCGCTCTGTACTGCCAGCTGGCTGGATGATAGCGGATAAAACAGGAGCAGGTGATCACGGATCTCGGGGCATCGTTGCACTGTTGGGCCCCGGAGGCAAGCCATCTCGTATAGTAGTCCTGTATATTACAAATACTCATTCATCTATGAATGAACTCAACGAGCATATTGCAGGGATCGGAGATTCAGTAATTAAGAACTGGTAATATATTTACAGTGGATTTGACCCTATATATCCAGACGTTTTTGCTCTCTTACGGTTGCGATAACTTCCTGCGTATATATTCCCGTGGTGAGCGATATCCCAGTGCACTATGCGGATGATGTTCGTTGTAATGACTGAACGCCACCGCCAGATTCATCACCGCTGCCTCGCTGTCCGGTTTCGGCATGATGCTGATGTAGTCCCGTTTTATCGTCATCACGAAGCTTTCTGCTATGCCATTGCTTTCCGGGCTTCGCACTGCTGTCGTACAAGGCTCCAGTCCCAGCAACCGGGCGAACGCCGGCACTGTTGGCAACTGCCTTCCGAAGCGTTTTTCCACCGCACCCAGCATGACATCCTGCACCGTTTCTTTGTCATAGCCTCCGGTGCTCGCTGCCCAGTCAATGATCTCCCTGTCGCAGCAGTCCTGCGCGAAGGTCACCCGCAGCTTTTCGGCATTATCACAGCGGAACTCAAAGCCATCTGAGCACCAGCGCCGGTTACTTTCCGCTACTGCTACGCGCCCCTTATGGGCCCGCTTACGGCAAGGATCAGCGGGTTTACGTTCAAGAAGCAGATTATGCGTTCTCATAATGCGATACACCCGCTTTGCATTAACCACAGGCAGGCCGTCCCGCTCCGACTCCCGTCGCAGCAGCGCCCACACACGGCGATAACCATACGTCGGCAGGTCAGCCACCGCCATGTTTATCCGGGACAATACGGTGGTATCGTCAGAACGGGGCTGCCGTCTGCGATCCTGTCAGTCAGATGGCCGGTGAACCCGAATGCTCAACTGCGCACGCGACACGCCAAGACTTCTGCAAACGTCGCTTATTCGTCGTTCCCAGGCAACGAGGGCGCATGCGCAATCCATTTTTTTGCCCGGCCGAACTCCACGGCCTCTTTGAGTATCTCGGCTTCCATCGTCTTTTTGCCCAGAAGGCGCTGGAGTTCGCGAATTTGCTTATTGGCGGCAGCGAGTTCGGAGGCCGGCACCACTTCCTCGCCCGATGCAACAGCCGTCAGTGAACCGTCTTAATATTGCTTGCGCCATTTGAATATCTGGTTTGCATTGATGCCATGCAGGCGCGCGACATGAGACACGGTCATACCGGGCTCCATAGTCTGCTGAATAATGGCAATTTTTTCCTGCGGTGTACGACGCCGACGCCGCTCAGGTCCTGATAACACTTCAACCATCTTATCGTTCTGACTGGTATTAAACATAGTTCCAAGACTACCTCTTATTTTAAGAGAGTCGAAGTGTCTGGTGATCTATGGGGCCAGTCTAGCCCTCTTCCAAGTGTAGGGAGATATAGTCAAAGTTTGCTTCTCCGCCGATGAGTCCGCCCTGCGTCGGATAGTCCGATTTTTTACCGGCGAAGCACGGCTCTCCTAACCCTATCTAAAGCGAATAACTTTTTTCAACAGGGCCGCGTGCCAATGCAAGAGCGATAGGCGCTCTACGCGCCAATTTGACCACTTAAAACAGGTAAATTGAGGGGTTGTAATGTGTTGATGTAACAGGCTTTTATTTTAATGTCTTGGCATATGTATAATGGTAGTCTAGCCCTCCTTTCAACAAGGAGTACTCATGGAAACCTACAATCATACATATCGGCACCACAACTTTTCACATAAAGACTTAAGTGATCTCACCTTCACCGCTTGCACATTCATTCGCAGCGACTTTCGACGTGCTAACTTGCGTGATACGACATTCGTCAACTGCAAGTTCATTGAACAGGGTGATATCGAAGGCTGCCACTTTGATGTCGCAGATCTTCGTGATGCAAGTTTCCAACAATGCCAACTTGCGATGGCAAACTTCAGTAATGCCAATTGCTACGGTATAGAGTTCCGTGCGTGTGATTTAAAAGGTGCCAACTTTTCCCGAACAAACTTTGCCCATCAAGTGAGTAATCGTATGTACTTTTGCTCAGCATTTATTTCTGGATGTAATCTTTCCTATGCCAATATGGAGAGGGTTTGTTTAGAAAAATGTGAGTTGTTTGAAAATCGCTGGATAGGAACGAACCTAGCGGGTGCATCACTGAAAGAGTCAGACTTAAGTCGAGGTGTTTTTTCCGAAGATGTCTGGGGGCAATTTAGCCTACAGGGTGCCAATTTATGCCACGCCGAACTCGACGGTTTAGATCCCCGCAAAGTCGATACATCAGGTATCAAAATTGCAGCCTGGCAGCAAGAACTGATTCTCGAAGCACTGGGTATTGTTGTTTATCCTGACTAATTGCTTTGATGTGTGATTTTAAACGCTCAAATTTATAAAACGAATAATATTGTCAACCTTGCAATAATAGACATAGGGACAACCATGTATAAATTTTTACCCTCAGGCGTCTTCACAATAGAGCCATATAGCAGTGGGTCACTTAGTGGGCTTAATTTTTCCATTAAAGATAATATTAATATTGCTCAGTATAAAACATCATATGGTAGCCCATCTTGGCAAGTAAACATAAGGCTGCCATTTATAAGGCACTGTTGCAAAAATGTGGAGGTGATAGGGGTACTACGCCGGAACCCCAGATTTTTCCGTCCGTTCAAATTATCCACGGTTGAGCAGCTTGATCCCGTCCGCCCGCAGTTGACCAACAGGGGAAATATGCCTGTACAAAGTTTGCCGGGTTATCCCAAGTTCCTGGCATAGCGTACTGACCTTTGTTTCTGATTGTCCCATTGATGCCATTGCCAGTCGCAGTTTGACTGGCGTCATTTTATAAGGTCGGCCGCCGTTCCGCCCACGGGCTCTTGCTGATGCCAGACCTGCAGTCGTTCTTTCAGCAATCAGTTCGCGCTCAAACTCCGCCAGTGCGGCAAAGATACCGAAGACAAGCTTGCCAGCGGCCGTTGTTGTGTCGATAGTCGCCCCGTGACCGGTCAGCACTTTCAGACCGGTCCCCCTCGCGGTCAGGTCGTGCACTGTATTAATGAGATGACGAAGATCACGACCGAGGCGGTCCAGCTTCCATACGACCGAGAGCATAAAAAATATTGGGGCAGCGTGAGCTATGCTGCCATCGCTGGTCCCTTCCCGTCACTTTGAAAACCCGGATACCAGCAGACAAATTTATCCTGCAGTTCGTTATTCAAAACGGCGGTCCGGGTCTGTAACAAATAATGAGCCCCTTTTCTGCTCCACTGCATCTGCTGCTTTTTGGCCATTCGTCTGGCGATCACTTCATTGATCGTGGATTCCACAAACGCGGTTGATACCGGCTCTCCGTACCGACGCATTTCGCCGTAGTTTGGGATCATCATCTTATTATTCCGGATGTAGGTATACATTTCATCCAGATGTTTTTGCAGGGATTTCAGGCTAGGATAGCTGAGTTCAGGGTCATCGCAATACATAACGCAATTATCAATATGTTCCAGCGCAGCGACAACATTGCCATGCCAGAGATATCGTTTAATGCTTTCCAGCAGTGCCAGAACTTTACTCCCCGCCTCTGGATCTGATACCAGCAGTCCCCGGGCATATTGCATGAGCACCTTCAGCCTCATGGTGATATGAAACCAGTCCAGCACATGCGTTGACTCAGGGTACATACCGAACTGGAGGTCCCTGAGATTATCCGCGCCGTCGGACAGAAAAAATATCTGCTGGTTGGCCTGCATTCCCTGCGCTGAAAGGTGGGTCATGAGCCTGCGTTCCGGATGACAGTCATCCTTCTGAACAAAACCGAAGCGGCGGGTGTCAGCAGGCGCACCAACGGAAAAAGACTTCCCGGCAATAATTTCAAAATTACGCTTTTTGTCATCCCGATCGCGAACATAACCACCATCTATACCCACCACAAGCGGTTTTCCTGGCCTGGGCAGGTTCCCCCAGTCGCGGGGGCAGCCGGAAAGAAAACCTGAATGAGCTTCAGCCTCAGCGTCAAGACGCTGCGCCACCTGGCATAAATGATTCCTCACCGTTGAGGCATTCAGGCTGTGGCCCACCGGCAGAATATCTTTCAGCAGACGAGTCGTCATTTCATAGGAGATCATCGAGGCCCAGCGGGTTTCAATATATTTCAGTGCCGGGTGAGAATAATCGCCGGCCCAGTCGCTGAGCAAACTGACTGTCTTTGTATCACTCTCTTCACAACGGCACCGGTACACCCGAAGCCCGGATACCGGAATAACGCCAAACAGCGTCCGGTACCGTATTTTCTGTTTGCCTTTGATTCTGCGCGCAGCAAGGCAGTGAGGGCACCGGATATGGTGTTGAGTATATTCGTCTGCCTGCAGCTGGACCACCGACTGCTGGACCGTATTCAGCAACAGCTTGGATTCTGACACCGATAATCCGATGTCGTTCCGGGTCTCCCCTGATTTCTGGATTGTCATCAGTTCCTCCGTTCGACTGGAGCCTGATTCATCGGTGATGACTATCTGGAGCGTCAGTTGCATCATTGCCTCCTGCTGTGGTGGATGACTATCTCCCGGCTACTGGTTGTTCATCTGGTGACGAAGCTTATAATATGTGGAAACGCCAAGGCCCGCATGGTCGCAGGCGATCCTGAGCCTGACCCCTCTGCTTCTGAGTGCGTCAATTTCCTGGATCTTTTTGATATCGGCGCCGGGGCGCCCTGTTTTTTCACCCCGTGCTTTTTTCGCGGCGATGCCGTCGGCCTGCCTTTCCTTCAGTAAGGCTCGTTCAAACTGGCTGAATGCCGACATCATGTGCAGCTGCAGTTCCTGCATCGGATTGTTTGTGCCGGCGCTGAACGTCAGCTGCTCTTTCAGAAAAATAAGGGTAACGCCCTGGTCACGAAGCCGGGTGGTGACAGCGCACATATCCGACATATTCCGGCAAAGGCGATCGATGGAATGAACCAGAAGCGTATCACCAGGGCGTAATTGCCCCAGGAGTTCCTGTAACCCCGGGCGGTTTGTGTCCTTCGCGCTGGCATGCTCAACACAAATTTTATCAGGCTGAAAACCCGCCTTTGACAATGCCTCTTCCTGACGGGCCGTATTCTGATCGGCCGAGCTTACCCTGATGTAGGCATATTGCACGCAAAACCTCCGGAAGGTCTTTAAACATCATAGAGATTTAAAGAATAATCCATAAACACTGATTTAGGGAGGTTTATAGACATTTTTTCGGGGATCTGAGAGGCATGCTGAAAACGTATACCTTTATAGACATCAGTCAGCGACGACGGCCCAGCCAGATAACTTCAGGCTCCAGTACCGGAGATGCAAGGTCGAGCCTGCTCAGTTGCCGGTTGATTTTGTGGCGGTTGAACCTGACAGCATCCAGGTCGTCAGCAAAAGGGCGGATCTCGCCGACCGTTGTTTCATCATCCGCATTAACGATAGCTTCAAGAAACGCCAGGGTTTTATCGAACTCATCCGCAGCTGTGGCTCCGGGCATACCATGGCCGCTTATACAAAACGGCGCTTTCAGCGTAGAGTTTTCATAAATGGCCTCAACACGAATGTCATGAAGCCAGTGCTCAAAGAAATTGTATTCATAGGTAAAGCGATCGCCAGCATCAAAAGCAAAATCATCAATCACGACCCGGAACGGATTATCGACAAAACCGATGCCTCCTTCGTAGGAGATACCGTAATCTTTGCCATAAATGTGAAATTGATGGAGATGGTCGTCCCCCCAGCCCTGCACTATCTGGAAAATGAAGTGAAGCGCGGCCAGTGACGTGTCGGCAGCAATTCTCAGCCGACGCCAGACCATCGGACTGACTCCATGAACTGCTATTTTGATGACGTAGATCTTCATAGTCAGCAGGTATTGTTATGAAATGATGGTGGTTATTTTAACCCCTGTAGATGGCATCATTCGATGGCTGCCCCGAGGTTTTTCATGCTCTCCTTATTGAATGCCTGCGCGCTGCTCGGCATTTTCACACCAGAATCTGGTAGCTGCGTTACCGGCTTTGCCGGGCGACGGCGCCACTGGCCTTCATTTTAATAGTTAACATTCGCTGGCGCCTCCATGTAGCCAGGCGGCATACTGCTCCTACATTTAAGAACAATGTGATCCTCCTACTCAATAAGGTCTGACTGAAGGTGCCGGCAATGCAGCTTTTTCACGGAACCAGACAGCGTTTTGATAAGTTTGATGTGGCATACAAAGGAACTGGTGAGTCCGGAAACATCGCTGCCTGCTGGTTTACGGATAATTTTAAAGGAGCCAGCAATCATGCGTTATTCAAAAACAGAAATCCCGGACTGCCACTGGTTTGCCGGTGTGAACTGAACACCGGGGCGATTATCGCTAATCACCGGTTGCCGCTCGCAGAGCAGCCCGATATCGCGGCACGTCTGAGAGATGGACTTCCAGTCAGCATCAGTAGCCAACTCAGTAAAGGCTGGGACTGGCATGCCCTGCGCGAGCCTCAATACAGCACTTACAAAGGGAGTATGCTTTATGTGGGTGACAGGCATGTAGATTCAGATGAAATGATCCGCCTTTACCTGAATTGTGGTATCCAGGGCGTTTATGACTGGGAAGGTATATTTACGGACAGCTATCTTCACGGTACAACTACCGTGATATTTGATACCAGTGCAGTGGCTATTATTGACAAAATCGAGTACGGATCTGACGACTGGCATAGCTGGCTGAGTGAATACCGGGAGAAGAATTGTGTTCTGGAAAGGGAACAGAAAGTACAGCAGGCTCACCACGGCTAAGAATAATTTTGAACATCTGCTGTCGGTTGCGTCTTCTCTGCCGGTCCAGGCTTTGCCGGATTTAATTCGCGCTATGGTCCGCCCTTTGCAGAGTGATTTCCTGCTCGCGGTGGCAGAAGAAGGAACCGATGCCCGTCCGGATTTGACACCCGGGGAATTTTTCTTTAATGCCATCACAGAGGTTCAGGACTATAGCAGTATGAAGGCGGGAGAAGTTAATCCAGAAGATTACCCGCTTTCTCTGGCCTCCGATATGGTTCTTCCCTGGCCGTGGAGTCTTTCCCGTTATATCGATAATGTGTCCCGGATTGGTACGGCAAAAGGAAGAGTATGGCAGCAGGATCGTACTAACCATTATGTTGAACTCTGGCTGCCCTGGCGCATTGGTTTTGTTCGGGGAGGTAATCACTCCATCACGGCCGGTATTCTGGCGGGTGAAGGAACGTTAATCCCTGAACACGTGTGGGATATGTCTTTTCTTTTTGAGCGAATAAGTACCGACGGGCTCTACTGGTATGTTGACGGTAAGAAAACTGAAGACGTGAAGTCCTGGCGTGCAGCTGCAATATTTGAGGCAGGCAGGCTAATGACTTCTCGTCCTGACGACAGATAAGGAATATGTAATGGATATCGCGCTTTTTCCCGGTCAGAGCCGGCGCCAGTGGGCTGATACAATGATCAATCTGGAAGCCCGAAAGCTTGTTAATACCGCAAATACCGTCGCGGCCATGCACCTCAGTGATTCACTGACCCGTCTGAAATTTGTGGATGAAATCAGACAGGTTGTCATGCAACAGTTTGACGCGGCAAGGAGAGCAAGAAATGATGAAGAGTGCATTTCCTGCCTGAAGAACCTCAGGGCTGAAAATGAGTTTCTACTTGAACAGTCGCGTATGCTGAAAACCGGTTATGCCCGGATCTACGCTGAAATACAGTACGTAACAGAGCAGAATAAAATTGTCGGATACTTCATATCCGGCATTAAGGTCGTTCTGGCCGGCGTACAGGCTGTGTTTGGCGGTGTTATGATCGCCACCATGACACCAGCTGGAATGCTTGCCGGTGCCGTTCTGGTCGGTGATGCCCTTAATACGGTATCACGGGAAGCAGCCCGTCAGCTCCTGAATGAACCTGCTTCAGAGGGGATCCTGGCGGACGGCGCCATGTCCGTAGCGGAGTTTATGGGTTTCAGCCGCGATGTCGGGCTGGGGATTTTTAATGCAACCACGCTTGCAGCCAGCGTTTATGGTGTGTTTGGTCTGACCGGGAAAGCTGAGGCCTGGCGTCTTTTCCGTTATCTTCCCGGAGACTATTACCGCAAGGTGGAAACCATGTCTCCGGGCAAACTGACGATGAAGGTTCTGGGATGGGGGGTCAGTGCAAAGGTGGTACTGGAACTCCTTACCCGTGATGACCGGAGTCGCTGATATGTGATCTCATCAGCTTCCATGATTTATAGCCAAGTCTGACCGGCATCACCAGAAGCAACACAATCAGCAGAAAGACGACGGCAACCACGCAGGAGATAACATGGCTGGCGCTGCCAAAAATCGCGGTGAGCAGGGTGATGATGACCATCCCGCCGGAGATCCAGGCTACCGACAGGAAATAGCCGGCCAGATCCTTCAGCACCTTTTCCAGCGAGTCCCCCGTCGCCTGGTGACGTTTGATTCTCGCTATTTCCTTACTGGTAAATCCTGCCGCGATAAGTTCCTGGTTGTTCTCTGTCATTCACGTCTCCTTTAACCTGATAAAAAGAATACACTATTTAGACGTCCCGTTCCTTCCTGCTTTTGCCTTCCCTGTCCGGATCGTTGTGCCGTTGCCGTTAAACAATCCATGCTTCCCATTTTTCCTATACTTACCCTTTAACGGCAGGAAACGCTTATGTGTGGACGTTTTTCTCAGTCACAGACCCGCGCTGAATACCTGGCTTATCTGGCCGGTGAGGTTGATGCCGGGTTTTCTGCAGTACCGGAGCCTATCGGACGCTACAACGTGGCGCCGGGGACCCGGGTACTGTTGCTCAGTGAAAGCAATGATCAGCTGCAGCTCGAACCTGTTCTGTGGGGGTATTCCCCAGAGTGGTGGCACAAAGCGCCCCTGATTAATGCCCGTGTTGAAACCGCAGCTGAGGGACGTATGTTTCGTCCGCTGTGGGAACGCTGCCGCGCCGTTGTGTTTGCTGACGGGTGGTATGAATGGGTACGTCAGAGGAACAAAAAACAGCCGTATTTCATTTACCGCAGGGACGGTCAGCCCGTATTCATGGCTGCCATTGGCGCACGACCGTTTGGTCTGAGGGATGACGGGGAAGGCTTTGTTATTGTCACGGCAGCAGCGGACAAGGGGCTTATCGATATCCACGATCGTCGTCCTCTGGTGCTGACGCCGGATGCCGCGCGCGAATGGCTACGCGAAAGTCTCAGTGGTGACGAGGCGGGCAGGACGGCCAAACAGGGGGCGGTGCCTGCTGAGGCATTCACCTGGCATCCAGTTTCCCCTGCGGTCGGCAACGTGCGGAATCAGGGGGCGTCGCTAATTGAACCTCTCTCGTGATGCTTGCTTCGCCAGCGCCAGGGTTCTGTCTGTCCAGGGACTGACCAGAGACCTGTAGCCTGACGACGGGCTTCGTCTTCCAGTGTTGCGTAGTCGCTCCGGACAGGTTTTCCGTGATACCGATATGCCCAGGCCAGTCCCTTACGGATCTGTTCGGCATTCACATCCTTCGCGCCAAGCCACACCGTGCCAAGCAGCCGGCCGTAACGATCCTCATCCTCGCCAGTGACGGTAACGATGCGCTGTGTCACCATCGATGAGAGTTCCTGTCTGGAACGCTGGCCAAAGGGTTGGTTCTTTTCAGGCGCATCGATACCGGCAAGACGAACACGCTTCAGCTGGTTCCCCTCACCAAGAATCTCAACGGTATCCCCGTCGAGCACACGAACAATCCTGCCGTTAATATCCGCACTTACCGGATAAGTCACGATGAGCAAACTAATTATGTACAGTGTCCGAAACATGTCTATATCTCTGGTTTTTTTATATATTGAGTGTCTCATTTTGAGACGGCAAAGTATATCTCGATGACGTGAATAGTGGATGTGTCTTATAGAGAAGGACTGGTGCGTTAAAAAGGGCACAATGTGCCCTTTAAGTTACCATCAGATATTATAAGTACACCATATTCACTTTAATGGATTACCAAATTCATTTAGGTACAGCTGACCGAATTTATAGGAAGCATAGTCGGTAAGATGTCCCACGTCACGATAGACAGTTACGCCATCAATATTTGTAATGCATTTACCACTAATGCACTGTATTGATTTAGGATCAATAAAGGTCAGCGTTGGGAACTCAGCCTTCATTTTACTCATCAGTTGCGTGACTTTTTCCCCGTTGGTATTTGCCGGGTTTTGCATATCACATTCATTGATGTCAAATGGGCGTCGATGAATAACATGCTGATTTATACAGTTTTGATAGTTGCGTGGCATGTTCGCAATGGTGAACATGATTATTGGCTTTGAACCAGAATCTATGATAGTACGTATGGCTGTACGTAACGCCATTTCGTATCGACTGGCTGAGAGTGCCTCACTTCGCTCATCCTCATCTTTAGTGATTAACTGGGCAGAAAAATAATTTGACCACACATGCCCTAAAATAACATAGTCATAGTGATTTGATTTTATATTATCATAATATTTCTCAGCGTTATCATGACATTCTTCATATTTGACGCCTTTATATTTCCACCAGTCATACTGATAAATTCCCGGTAATGCCAGGCACGAAGACGTGGTGAGGGAGTACATTTTTATGCCAGCATTCTTAGCCAAGACATCATAAAAACCCCAGAAATGGTTAGCATTTGAATCGCCAATCAGAAAGGCTTTCTTCGAACCTTCATGGTCGCCGAACTGACAGTCCGTAAGGTCCTGGCTTCCACTAAGGCAGCCATCCCTCGATGCGGCATTCTCGGAAGCGGAATTCAACAGCTGTAACGAGTGATTGTATTCATCGCTGAAGCGCTGTGGCAAACCATTCGTTTTCACGGTTAATGTGTAAAGGCCCGTGCAGACCGTAAGGGGGAGCAATACAAGCAGGATCATACTCTTTGCAAATGACAGCTTAACCCGGCGGAAGCGCTCTTCAATACCGTGATAGGTAAGCACTGCCAGTCCTGCAGTTATCACCAGCGCAATGCACAGTGTCTTGCCGGACAGAGTGATCTCAAGATAATTGAACGCTGCAAATATGGGCCAGTGCCAGAGGTACAGAGAATAAGAAATTTTACCTGTGTAGTTTATCGGTGCTAATTGTAAAGTTCGATTTACGAATGTGTTCTGGTTTATCAGTAATATTGCTGAGGCAAGGCAAACAAGCAGTGTCCAGCTATTTGGATATGCCTCAACTGGTATGCTTAAACCTGAAGTACAGATAAGTACAGCGATAGCTACTACTGCCAGAGGATTAGTTATCCATCTGTTGGTTATCTGAATTCTGTCCTTTAATAAAGCTACGCTTCCACCAATCAGAAACTCAAAAGCGCGCATATTTAATGAGTAGTAATGCTGACTGGACGAGTACAGGCTGATAAGAATAACAATTATTGTTGCAGTTAAGGTAAGTAACAACCAGCCATAAAGGAACGGTTTATACGCAAATTTTCTTTTAAATTTACTGACAAGCAGTGTCAAAATGGTCGCGAAAAGCGCAAAGAAAAAATACCACTGCCATTCAATTGCTAAAGACCATGTATGCAAAAGCAGGAAGTAATCAGAGTCAGGAGATGCGTATGCTGCACTAAGCTTATCAAAATACTGGTTTGATAAGAAAAGAGTGGTGTATTTGGCACTTTTTGCGAATGCGGTGTAATCGTCAGGAATGTAGCAGTATGTCGCTACAATGATGGCGCCGAGAATTGTCACCAGCAGTGCAGGCTGCAATCGCCATAATCTGCCTTTTATAAAATTAGTTAGTGAGAATGTTCCTCTTTCAATTTCACTGATGACTTTTCCGGTAATCAGGAATCCTGATATGGTGAAAAATATATCAACACCAATAAAGCCCGAAGGGAAGTACGATAATCCTGCATGGAATAATATAACAAGCAGGACAGCGGCAGCGCGGAGACCGTCTATGTCTTGCCGGTAATTTTGTACTGCATAGCTTTTAGTATGATTATCTAAAACTAAATCCATTTTATAATGGCACCTTACATTTACATATTTATGGTTATTAAGATTGTGGTCAGTCTATCGGGAAGCAGAGCACGCAATATTTCCCTGATATCTTATGATATCGTTTCTCAGCTACGTATACCAAAAATAAGTCGTGAGTGTTTGTCTTACGTCTTGCCTGGATGCTTATTTACATACGTCGTTAACAAGTAACTGAGTGGCATAGCTGATATTGAGGCCAGTCATATTCGTGTTGAGCGCATTTATCATGTCTGCACTGGTATAAATGACGCTGCCCTTCAGGATTCCCTGGTAACCTTTTGACGTCACCACAACAAGCTGTTCCGGGGTACAGAGCGCCTCCCTTCCTGCATACAGATCTGAATCGACGGCACGCAGGTACACCGGAGAGGCGGCCACCACAAACCGATCGTCAGGCCTCGACTGCATCAGCGTCCTCAGGGAAGCATACCGTCGTTCAGCAGGCGGGCAAGCTGTCAGGCTTTCCCATAGTCTGCTGTGACTAAACGGCATCGAGGAGAACGTTGCCTCATAAGGGACCACCGGGTCTGATACGTGCAGCAGCCCCAGACCCGCTGAAATCACCCACAGCTCTGCGCCGGTACGTTTTGCAGCCGCAGCAGCCCTGCTCCAGTGCTGGCCCGTATACAGTTCACCTGCTGTTATGGCAGCGCCGTCGTTCCGCGCCCTGGCCAGCCTTTCCAGCCAGACTTCATAAGCATTTCCGGCGTCGTGTTCATATGGAAAGACGGTTTGACCGGCTGTTATGGTTTTGCGGCGCGTGCAGGTGACGATGAGATTGACGTTGCCTGTGCTCATGACGGCATCCCCGCGCTGTCATCGTTCCAGACGATAACCGTGGCCAGATGGTCCGCCACCTCCTGCCCCGTGTAACCGGCCAGGATCGTCAGCGCCCTGGAGCCTGCGTCACGGGAGAGCGGACTCCGGAACCCGAATCCGTCCGTCATCAGGAGCCACTGCAGACGGTCAGTCCAGCGCTCGCCGGGTTTACGGACCGGCGAAAACACAATCTCCGTCAGTTGTTCGCGGTTGCAGTACAGCTGTCGCCGTTCCAGCTCATCCAGCAGGCTGTTCAGTTCGCGCCGGTCAGCGTCTTCCTGACTCATCTGAGCCCAGCGGATGCGGTGCAGCCGCAGCTCCTGTGCCTGTCCCGACGTGAATCCGGCCCTGGCCAGCAGGGTGTCCAGAGCGGCGCCGGAATCTTCTTCATACCCGGCAGCCGTGAGCGGGAACGCCTCCGGGCTTTCGCGCAGAACGTGCAGCAGCCGCGCCGGTGCCGGCAGCGACCGGAGGGCTTCCTCAGGGCTCACCACGGCAAGGCGAATATCCTCAGTCAGACCGGTGATCCCCTGTGCCTGAAGCGCGACGTCCAGCTGGCGGTACCAGGTGCCGGTCAGGTCTTCCGGCTCGGTACCGATCAGCGTGCCCGCCTCCGGCGTGGTGCTCTCATTGATCTGCATCCGGACCGCAATACCCGCCCCGTGGCAGGCCTGGAGCCACTGCGCCACCTGAAGGGGATCGCCCGTCATACGCGTCACCTGCCCGGCCGTGTTCCACAGCTGGAGACAGGTGGTCCCGTCGAGGCGGATGACGTAGTCGCCCCGGCACGCCAGGTGCCAGATGCCGTCCAGCTCCACCGGCCGGTCGTGAGCCTCGTCTGCCTGGCCGGGCGGGATCAGGGGCAGAACCCGGACCGTTGTCGCGCGCTGCTCCGCCAGGACGCGCGCCTGTTCGTCAGCGAGAAGCGGGGCGGCCAGCGCACGGCCGGCGTCCGTCAGCTCGACGGCCAGCTGCAGGTTCGGGGCTCGCAGGGTGCGCAGCCAGCCCGCAGCTTCCATGCGCCGGCAGGAGGCGCGGAGATTCGGCCCGTACACCGGGGCGTCCCCGCCCTGCTCCAGCACCCGCTCAATATCCCGCGTGGCCACCGGTCCCGGACGTTTCGCACCGAGGGCGGCCAGCACAATCAGCACCCGCCGCTGTAGCGGCGATGGGCGGCGGTGTTTCTCAGCGGCCATCGGCAGGCGGCTCCTGGTTTTCGAGGATCAGTCCGGCCAGAAGCCGAAGCTGTCTGCGATCCTCCTCACAGTCGCGCCCCGGCGCCCTCATTGATAATGCCAGTGAATACCAGAGCGCAATGGCGCCGCTGCAACTCCCCCTGTCAAAGGCAGCCGTGGTGGAAGAGTCATCCCGGGAAGAACTGCTGTGCCGGCTGAGCACGCGAAGGATGCTTTTGATTTCGTCAAGCAATTCGTCATAGGTGAGATTCAGTGTCGGCCCGGTACTGGACATGCTGCGCTCCTGGAATAATGAGTAACAGATTGCGATAAAATCATATCACGTATGATTCATTTGATATTAAGTTAATATCATATCAGAAGTGATTTCATGAATAATGATAAATATCACACTTAGTATGATTTTATGTGAGTGATTCAATTATCATATCCTTTGCGTGTTTCCCGCCGCGCAGATCCGGTTTCTGGCTAAATCGGATAACAGGGAGACGAACTTTGCACGAAGGGCATCGGGTGACATTTTCCAGAGAAAAAAAGGTCACTACCGCTTATTATTCATAAAATTTCTTATGGAACACGCAGAATATCTATGTTTGGAAAACTTCTAAAAAGTCTCTCATGGCAGGTGAGAGCTGAACTCCGACGGAGCCTGAAGTCGAACCGGGATTACAAAAAACTACGCTGGAACCCGGTGGAGAGAATACTTGTTTCCTGCTCCACCC
Source organism: Enterobacter cloacae complex sp. 677-3DZ2D5B (assembly GCF_004136695.1). NCBI lineage: Bacteria > Pseudomonadati > Pseudomonadota > Gammaproteobacteria > Enterobacterales > Enterobacteriaceae > Enterobacter > Enterobacter cloacae complex sp. 677-3DZ2D5B. The sequence goes on from NZ_QFLS01000023.1 coordinate 45,788, forward strand.
ATTACGTCCGGGCTATGCTAATTCTATGGTCCGCAGCCTTCGGGGCTGTTGGCGTGGTCGAATATTTTCGCCCTGTATTGCAACCTTTCGCTGTGCAGCATTTTAAGGGCATTACCAAGCTTTCAGACTGGATGTCTAATTTACTGGGTAGCCAGTTGACTATAATCGGTATTGTTTTTCCGCTGGTTGTGGGGCTTATAAGTGTTTTGTTTCAAAAGAAATCAGCAAGGATCCATATTCAGTCCGCGTATCAACTTCATTCCGGATATATGTTTGCGGGCCTGAGTGGTCTTTTACTGGCTGCATTTATCGTGTTGGGCGGTATGACGTTATCTATAGGTGACGGATATCTTAATACTTCTTTCGCCGTAACAGCTTTTGTGTGGATGCTTTTCAATATTACTCTGTCTATCTGGTTCTTCGTCTCGAGTCTGAATGTCCTGGATGAGAGCAAGCGCGATCGACTAATGAATAAGTTTTTTTTGTCTCAGATAGTGGATGACTATATTCAAAAAGCATATATTCTTGCTTGGCTCCGATATCCGGGGGTAAATATAGGTGAGGATTACCTCGGTAATATTAAAATACTGCCTTACTCAATCTCAGAGAAAGACGACATGCTTCATGTCAAATCTAATATCAGTAAAGGTGATGTTGTTATAGATATTTATATAAGGCCACTTTTATTTCTGCTAAGAAGGCTAGAGGCGGTAGATGGGCAGGATGCGGAAATTATCATTTTGCCCTCCTTTGGTGTTCGTTCTGGTGAACTAACTTTATTGTCATCGAGAAATGTCAAGCCTGTTTCAGGATTGTGGCGGTGGTTATTTAGCCGTTGTATTGTAACAGGGCGCCCTAAGAACAAAAGGGATCTGGATGATATTACTTTTGATTTCTTTGGTGAGGCTTACGATGCGCTTAACGATAAAAATATTAGCGTCTTCAGAACAGGGATTGAACGATTAACAGATACCTATACCTCTATCAAAAGAAGTTATAACTACGGGGTTGATAAAAATTATCTGGATGAAGTAAAAGAATCAGGTTTTAGCCATACTTTCAGCGATTCATTCCATTATGAATTGAGAAAGTTTTTTCGTGAATCCGTAAAATCAACGGAATATTCAGGCGAATATTTCCGTGAATCGATGGCCATTCCATTGCATGTGTACAGAAAAACACAGAGCACTCATTTTACCGATTTCAGACAATTTTTACTCTCGCTTTTCAGAGTATGGCATGTGTTAAACGAGTGGAAAGCAGGACAGGGTGTCACCCTCTCGGCCAGCCAGGAGCAAACTCATCAAGAACTTGTACGCCATTTTATTGGCCTGTGGGAGGGCTGGAGTATGAGCTCGATCATTGGCAAACCAGGGAGCGAAGATTCTACTGGGCGCCTGATGTATCATCTGCATAACACCGCCAGGCTGCTTATTCCGTCAGTGGTTGCAGATAATGCTTCTTCCGTACGATATGCTCACGACGTTCTCTGTCTCTGGTTTAACCAGAGCCGGTTTCCACGGCACTGGGAGGAAGAGTACCACTGGCACAGTTTCTTCCTGACTCCGGATTATCTGTCTCTGGATGAAACAGACTCGCAGTGGGCAATGTTACTCAGGGGGCGTCCATATAAAAAAGATGCGGCCTTATCCATTATGTTTGCAAATGCCTTGTCTGATTTACGCCTGTTAATGGCAGGTTATCTCATTGCGCATTTTGAACCCCAAGAAAAGATAGATTTAGCTGATCTTGTTAACCATATCATTACGTCTGAATTATATGAAGAAAGAGACACTCATGATACGCTGACACCTGCGTTCAGACGTTCTGTCGATATCATTGATATGATACTGAGAATTGAGCACTGTAATCTTCATGCGAATACAAACTGGTACAGCGGGCTATCAGAAACCATTGAGGTTATGAACTCATATAATGAAAGGCCTTACATTCCGGGGCGTACGTATACAGGAGTACATGAGGATTTAGGGAGCCTCTACGGAGCATTTTCCTTGCTGGCTATAAAGCTCGCCAGACCTGCTGAGCAGGTTACGCAGCGTGCTAATGACGCCCTTGCGGGAGGGTTGTTTTCCTATTTCAGTAAAGTGAGAATAATTTCTGTTCTTGAACGGCTGAAACGTGATCCTTCAGTCCCTTATGAAGGCTATATCATTTCAGACGCGGATTATGCAACGAACGTGGTTTTCTTTAATGACGTTCTGGATAAATACATTGAGGTCTTCAGTCGCAGCAAAGTGGCAGATATCGTTGCTGCCGAAGTAGATCTTGAACGTCTCAGGAATACCGACACTCGTCTGACAAAAGAACTTCCTGGGGTATTGTCTGAAGATACTCTGCTTAACTACTTCACTTTTTCTCAAAATTCAGAATGCGATCGCAACTGGCTGGTGAGATACATTCCTGTGAGTGTTCCCAAAGATTATGTTGCCAGAGAACTTAATAGTAATTTCTACGGAGATTTTCCGTCTGTATCAGATGTTAGGACAAATATTTACCACAGACTGCATAATTTACTGTGGCAATCACAGGCTAAATTAACGATGAAGGTCAAAAACCTCGAAACACTGTTAATGAAAGTCGCGCAACGGTCCGCCGATCAGCAGTATTACATACTGGTGAGCTATGGTTCCCGCTTTAGCGAAGAACTGAGGGAACTGGTTTATCAGCCGGAAAGGCATGACGCGTTTAGCATACAGGTTGATGTTTCAGCCAGAGGTAGCCGCACTCTGCCCTTCAGGATCAATAACTGTCTTATTTACCTTGTCCTCAATTCCGAACAGGAATTTTCGGTTATGGTCAGCGCGGAATCCTTCGGTGAACTCAGGCTGTTCAGGTACCCGGATGGAACCCTTTTTAACACCTTCTACAGCAGTAGTGACAATCCACTTGAAGGCGTGATGACAACGCTCTGGGAAATGGAGATGGAAATCACTGGTCCACTGGTGGCCCGGTTTGAACATCGCTGAGCAAAATTAAGGTGACCCCGGATGGGGTCGCTGTTAAATTGCTTTGTTGTTAATAATTAATTCAAATTGCGATACTTATAGCAATAATCTACTCATAACAACAATTCACTGTTTTTTGTGCTTATTCTGCAATAATCGTTCTCTTCCACTCCTGAGATCCGAAAAAAGGTTGTTCCGGATCTTACGGAAACGCCCCGGCGCGCAGCGGCACGAAAATACAAGATATGCCACTCCGTCAGCTGCTTTTTCTTCTATATATTGTGTTATCTCCCCTCACCTGTACCCGATAAGAAGGGGCCGAAAAGAGCGCTTCGCTTATTCTCTGACCGTGTTACACTTCCGGTAAGTTGCGGATAGCCAGAAAATCGGATCTGACCGGAACGGCCATCCGGTAATTTAATGGAGTGGTTATATGGCTGCTTATTATTATTCTGGTGATATTCACGACAGGAAAAATAAGCAGGGGAATATTCAGGTGAGTGACTGCACAGGTGATTATCCTTCGCGTCATCATTACTCTGAGTGACTATTGAACCAGATACTATTTTTGAGGCGAGGTATGGGGAAACCAACATTTAGATCATTTTACGATGTGGTCCGGGAGCTTGAGGATGTATATGGCCATCAAGAGCTGTGGCTTTACTCTGGCCTTAATGAGGACTGCCCAGTCGAGACAGCCCGCCGGCGTCAGGAATGGCGATCTCCAAAAATTCTCAAACGAAACGGCAGAATGGTGGCAGAACAATCAGGCCAGCCTGATTTCTGGGTGCTCACCGGTGATTACCATCTGCCGCAGTATGAACACAGCTGTCCGCCGTGGAAAGCCTGCCTCATCGATAAGATTTTTAAAACGAATGGTTTACTGTTCTGGTGATGGCTTCACAAGGCTTGCAGGCGGAATTCTCAGTTAAGGAAGGATTATGTGTGATTTATGCAGGGCGGACGGGAATTACTTCCATACGCCGGAATGCGTGTATGACCAGCTGGTCAGCGAGTACCCCGTGATGTGGCTGCGGGACTCGACCCGGATCGGCGCCTGCTACACCCTCCGCGAACTGCTGTCGCCGGAAGGGATGGTGCTGGCCATACAGAACGCACCTCCCGTGACGGGATGGCGGCTGCGCATGCGGTATAACGAGGCCATAGATGAAGAGATCGACCCGCAGCGCGGGGACTGTACCGAGCTGGCCTCCAGGGCTGACGCCCTGCTGGCCTTTGAGCCGTTCCGTGAAGACGCTGCGTCAGTATGACCGGCGGGATTTTTCAGTAAGGGAGCAAATATGGCTGACTGGTTTATCGCGACCGAAGGCGTGAAGGTGGTGAAGGACAGCGCCAGCCTGTGGCCGCAGATCATTACGGCGGTTTCATCTGCAGGTGCTGCATTCGGTGGTGTGTGGTACGGGCAGCGGCTGATAACCCAGCGGGAGAAGGAAGCAGCAGCGACAAAGCGAGAATCTGAGCTTTATTTTATTTCCACTCAGCTGGTATTTCGCCTCGAACGATTTGCCCAGGGATGCGCGGAGGTGGTTAATGATGAAGGGTTTGAAGATGATAAAGGGTACACACGTACTGGTATTAGCGCTGAGCCATTCTCAACAGAGGATATTGACGGTGACTGGCGGGTACTACCCAGCAGGATTCTTTACCGTATTCGTGAACTGTCAGTGCTGATCCCAGAAGCCAGCCGTTATATCAGTATTGTCAGTGACTATGATAATCCTCCCGACTGGCAGATGACCTTTAAAGAACGCCGTTATCAGTATTCACGTCTGGGTCTGCGTGCCATGATACTGGCCAGGCGACTGAGGCGACTTAATGCCATGCCTTCATCACACCTTGATAATAACAGCCCCTGGTCAGTACAGAACGTCTTATGGGCTGAGTGGCGAAAACAACGAAAGTCCAGAGCACGACAAGCTCGTGAGGTTCCTGACTATGATTTGTAAGGAAATTAGGGTGATACCAAGATATATGAACGGACCATGCGCAAACGAAGCCGCCAATGACATTATTTCCCTGCTGAAACTGTGTCAGCAATTGCAGTCTGAAAAGGACGGCAGGGAACGTCCTGCGCCCGGGACATATTCCCGCGATGAGGATGCGTTTGCCGATCGTATCCGTACAGCGTGCGGACATGCCCAGCAGCTGCGCCGGCTGCTGCCGGTGATGACGACGCTGAGCGCCATCGGCGCCGGGATGGAACGCCGGGGTGAAATCAGTCTGCTCCCGGGCGAAGATTACGCGCAGAAAGCACTGGCACGACTTACAGAGCAATACCTGTCCGGCAGGGACAACAAGCAATGATGCCGGCAATACCCGGCCAGGGTGTCTCATTTTCGGCCGCGCAGCTGCCGGTGGCCATCGACTACCCTGCCGCACTGGCCCTGCGCCAGATGGCCCTCGTTCAGGACGAACTGCCGAAATATCTGCTGGCGCCGGAAGTGAGCGCCCTGCTCCACTATGTGCCTGATCTGCACCGCAAGATGCTGCTGGCCACCCTCTGGAACACCGGCGCCCGTATTAACGAGGCGCTGGCGCTGACCCGGAGTGATTTTTCCCTGGTGCCACCCTACCCTTTCGTGCAGCTGGCCACACTCAAACAAAGGACTGAAAAAGCCGCCAGAACGGCAGGCCGGGCACCCGCCGGCAGTCAGGCTCACCGGCTGGTACCGCTTTCCGATGCGAGCTATGTCAGCCAGCTGGAAATGATGGTGGCCACGCTGAAAATACCTCTTGAACGACGTAACAAGCGAAGCGGCAGAACCGAGAAGGCGCGCATCTGGGAAATTACCGACCGGACGGTCCGCACCTGGCTCAGCGAAGCGGTTGAAGCAGCAGCGGCTGACGGGGTGACGTTCTCCGTGCCGGTGACACCGCACACATTCCGCCACAGCTATGCCATGCACATGCTGTATGCCGGTATTCCTCTCAAGGTGCTTCAGAGTTTAATGGGGCATAAGAGCATCAGCTCGACGGAGGTGTACACGAAAGTGTTTGCGCTGGATGTGGCGGCGCGTCACCGCGTGCAGTTCCAGATGCCGGAGACTGAAGCTGTGTCATTACTTAAAGGAACCATTTAACTTCTCTGTAAGCTATGAGGACCTGCATGATATTGGAAAGGCCGCTAATGCGGCCTAAGTCATACTTCACACATCATACTTATGATGTAATATCGTTCTTACTCGCTAGTTTTCTGAAAGTAAAGTTCAAGGGCTTCTCTGACTATTGCACTGACGTTTTTAGGATCTTTCCCGTTACGCTTGTTCCGCAGTGCTATATCTTCGACCTTCACTAACATAGACTCCCCTAATGAGATTGTCGTGCGGCACTGTTTTTCAGGTTCCGGTTTTTCTGGTGCTCCGTAGGGTTTATCGGCAAGGCGCTGCGCGAGGGCTTCAGCTTGTTCTGCTGTGACACCTGTTCTGCTTGTCGCTTGCTGGCTCGGCTTTTTAACCATTATGCGAATACCTCTTTCATTAGCTGCATAATTTCTGCTTTAGCCGCTTCATTATTCGTTTCTACGACACCCGTTCCATTGCTCATGCAATCTCGATAGACCTTGCGGAAACAGATTACTGTTTGCAGCGTTTCAATAGTTGGAAACTCTTCAAGGTATTCCAGAAACTCCTTCCGCTCATTTCCTCTTAGCACTGGGTTTGTTGTGGCCATGCTTTGTAAGCAATAGACCTTCAGTTCAGGGTTGAGATCACGCATAGCTTCAATCTGCTGAGCAAGTTCCGTCAATGTATCAAGGTCGGGCTGTGAGCATTGTAATGGTGCAATGATCTGATGTGCGACTACTCCACTAGTAATGAACTCTCTTGAGTTTCTGCCTGCCACATCCACGATTACATGATCATACTTTTCGTCTAATGCTCGAAGGGTTTGTGTCAGATTATCGAATTTTTCGATGAGCGTGAAAGTTGGCTCTATCCCCGATGCTTCACGTTCAGCATGGTGCTTAGCGGCCGTCCGTTGTAAGTCTCCATTTAACAGGCATACGTCTTGGCCCTCATGGGCTAGAGCTATTGCTAAGTTTGATGCCGTTGTAGTTTTACCTGAACCGCCTTTGTTTCCACCTACGACAGTAATCATTTCTGCCTCATAAATATGATGTGTGAAGTATGATTTATTTTGTCACATACGTAGTTATAGTCAACAACTGTAATCAAAAATATGAAGTATGAAGTGTGAGATATGATTTATTTTTTAATAAATCATAAATATTACTTGTGTTTTAATATTTCATACTTATGATTTAATACTCAATCTGAGTGCTTAGGCACTTAAGTTCAATCATTTTTCTCAATTTGAGTATTAAGGGGTTCAGGATGAAAGTGTATTGTGATGATGGTTCTACAACTGTAAAACTTGCATGGCTCCACAATAAGAAACTTTATAAGTCATTGTCATCTAACTCTTTTCGTCAGGGTTGGAAGGTGGAAGGTATGGGCGTACGTCAGACCTTCAACTATGAGCTTGAAGGTAAAAAATACACCTATGACGAAGTCAGCAATGAATCCATTCTTACTACTCATATTGAGTATCAATATACCGATGTAAACGTTCTGGCGGTTCACCATGCACTTCTGAACAGCGGGCTGAAACCTCAGCCTGTCTCACTGACTGTTACTTTGCCTATCAGTGAGTTCTACACAAGGGATTGTCAGAAGAATGAGCTGAATATTCAGAGGAAAATCGACAACCTGATGCGTCCAGTCAAGTTGAACAAAGGCGAGGTGTTTACCATCGAGCACGTCGAAGTCATGCCAGAATCCTTGCCTGCCGTATTTGAACGTCTGGTGAAAGACAATGTAGGGCAGTTCGAAAAGTCTCTGGTGATTGACCTCGGAGGTACAACTCTCGACGTTGGCGTTATCGTTGGCCAGTTCGACTCTGTCAGCGCGATACACGGAAATTCTGATATCGGCGTATCGCTGGTAACGAACGCTGCACTCACGGCGTTAAAAATGGCTTCCAGCAACACGAGTGCTATGGTCGCCGATGAACTTATCAAACAGCGTACAAACGCTGACTTCGTCCGGCAGGTTATCAACGACGAAAGCAAGACGGCACTGGTGTTGGATACCATCGATAGCGCGATCGCTACACTGGGTGCCCAGGTTGTCGATGACTTGGCTGGGTTTAGGGACGTTAACCGCGTTTATATTGTTGGTGGCGGTGCGCCACTGATCGAGGATGCTGTTAAAGCAGCATGGCAACATCTGGGCTCGAAGGTTGTCATGATGGATTCACCGCAAACATCACTCGTAGAAGCCATCGCTGCATTTAAAGGGGAATAGGACTGTGAGCGAGGAACGGAAGAAGTTTACTGTTTATCTTCATCCGGACCAGGTGGCGGACAATGTGTCTTTAGACATTATTGATTCTGTCCCACGGAACGATAGAGGAGATTTATATAGGAGAGCGCTTATTTCCGGCTTAGCACTTCACCACCTCGACCCGCGGCTTCCTGGCTTACTTGCGCTGTTGTTGGATAAGAGTTTCACGGCGGATAGCCTGGTAGGTTTAATCAGTCAGACAACGGGATGGAAGCCATCCCAGGCCAATATCCGTGATGTGCTTGCAGAACTGGGCGCAGGAAATTTTGATTCTGCAATCAAGCCTGAAATTGCTGAAGATGATGAGCAGCGTCGACTGGAAGAGGCCCGGGTCAAAATGAAAGGCCTCTTCTGATACTCAAATTGAGGCTTTGGGGATATCGGACCACCTGGTCGTGTATGCCGGAGAAAGCATCTCTCTTTTCATTTGCCATTCTGGTGCAATTCCGCGGCCAGCAAACCATACCCTCCCGAGCCCTGAATGGTTTATGCCATCCAGGGCTTTCATAAGCTCCTCGCTTCGTTCCTGCGGCTTAACGTCATCGAAAAGATTTAACTGTGCTACTCCCGTAGGGGTGAAGTCATTCAGCATTACGCCAGCCTTTGCATATCTATGCCCGTCGATCCAGATACGATCCAGGGCCTTTACTGAGGCGTTAATGATGTCCCGGGTGTCACGGGTAGGCACAAGAAGTTTTTCACTGGCCACGTTGCTGTAATACGCTTCGTTGACTGCGAAAGGGGAGGTTTTGATAAAGACCGATATGTGCCGGCAGAACTGATGCTCTCCCCGCAGTTTTTCAGCCGCGCGTTCGGCATACTGGCAGATAGCCTGCCGCAACGCTTCGTAAGTGGTGATGCGCTCCCCGAATGATCGGCTGCAGACAATCTGCTGCTTCGCGGGCGGTACATCTTCAAGAGATATACAGGCCTCACCGTTCAGCTCGCGTACGGTTCGCTCCAGCACTACGGTAAAGTTTTTGCGTACAAAGGCAGGATTCATGCGCGCCAGCTGTAGCGCAGTCGTCACGCCGTATGTATTCAGCTTTTTGCCTATGCGGCGACCAACCCCCCAGATTTCCTCTACTGGCTGCAGTGAGAGCAGTTTCTCCGTCCTACGAAGATTGTCAGTAGTCAGGGCCAGCACGCCCCCAAATTGCGGCCACTCTTTTGAAGCCCATTGCGCTGATTTTGCTAAAGTTTTTGTTGGCCCCATCCCAACGCCAATTGTCAGTCCGGTTCCTCTTAGGACGTGCTCGCGCAGCTGCCGGCCGAAATCTTCAAAGTCGGTACAGCCATCGATGCCGCGAATGTCCAGGAACATCTCGTCGATGCTGTACTGCTCTACGCGGGGCGCCAGTTCTTCCAGATGTGCCATGACCCGGTTGCTCAGACTCGCGTAAAGCTCATAATTGCTGGAAAACGTAAGCACTTTCTCCGGGAACTGCATTGTCTTCAGCTGGAACCAGGGAATCCCCATTTTGATCCCAAGCTGTTTCGCTTCCTTCGATCTGGCTATTACACAACCATCATTATTGCTAAGAACGACCACCGGTTTATCACGTAAGTCAGGACGAAAGACCTTCTCACAACTCGCATAGAAGCTGTTCACATCTGCCAGGGCGAACATCAGTCATGTCCCCGGGTTTTATGTACAAAGGCAGTTACGACACCGAAAATTTGTAGCTGCTCAGGTTCTGGCCATAGAGTAGGGTAGGCTGGATTCATTGCCTGTAACCCTGGTCTCGGTTTCAACAATAATCTCTTAACAGTAAATTCACCTTCAATCTCAGCTATAACGATATCGCCGTGGTGTGCATTTTCGGCTTTATCAACAATCATCAGATCGCCAGAATGTAGCCCAATATCAGTCATGGAATTACCAATAGCTCGCACAAAATATGTCGAACTGGGTCGGGATATACAGTAATCGTTGAGGTCAAGTTCGGCTTCGACATAGTCCTGCGCCGGGGACGGGAACCCCGCCGGGCATCCCTCGCTATAAAGAGGGATTGGGATAATTTCCGGCTCGCAATCGACACGCAATAATTCAAACATAGGCACCTCCGAACTGTATTTATATACAGTATTATTACTTTATTGAGTGTACTTTCAAGTTTTTGCTTTGCCCATTTTTTAACTCTATGTTGCCTAAAGAAGTTCCCCGCCGTGCCTTTACTTTAGCCCGATCGCTTCAGATGCAAGGGTTCGCTCCGCCGCCATCCTCGCCCGGTCGCAGATTTTTACGCCTGATGCCATTCTTCCCGTCGTTCTCCCGCTCAATATTCGCGGGAGAACCGTCCAGAACGTCATCGCTGTTTATCTGCGCTGCGGCCTCCGGTGTCGCCCCTGCATCTTCCGCTCGAAGTCGGGCTGTCGTGTCGGCACGGTGCAACTGGGTGCCGGATGCTTAGGACACAGCCATGTTCAGACTGACCTGTATTGAACTCAACAACGGCGAGTTTGCCGTGTATATCAACAACCATTATCTGTGGAGTGAGGATGCCTGCGGAGAACGACTTTACCTGGGGGAGGTGCTGGAGCAGCTTTCCCTGATGCCGGGTGTGGAAACCGGCACTATTCAAGAGGCAGTTCCGGAGGACGAAGAGTGGAACTGGAATGACATTGCCGATCGTGTGCTGCCGTCGCTATCTGCCTGCCGCGAGGGAGTAACCGTGGCAGATCACATCGCACGGCTACAGCAGTATCCGCAGGATGCGCTGTGTATGGGAACGTTCTGGCTGGCTGATGACTTTATGTCCCTCAATGACAGCCTGACAGAGGGGGAGATTGCTGAAGCCATGCGTGTCTGTTACCACAGCCATGATGCCTGCATCGGTTTTAACTGGGACACATTGCAGTTCGCTATCGACCACGTAAAGGGGGGCTAACGGAAAAAAGGACGCCACCGACCGGAGGCGTCCCAAAACATACCAGGCTTATGATCCTACAAAGTGGTGTACTGACACGCACTTATGGTCATTCTGTCATACACGGGAGGCTACTTCAGCTACCAGAATCAGTACCAAAGGATGTCGGTGCCCTCCGCCTTTCTGCCGCCAGCCGGCGGCGTGTTCAACGCCGTGCCTTCACGCTAACCCGGCCGCTGCGGTCGCAAGGGTTCACGTTGTCTCCGTCCTCACCCGTTCGCACCTTTCACGGTGCATTCAGCCCGTGAAAGGCTTGCGCTGCGGCTTGCGGCGTCGCCCCTGCGCCCTCCGCTCAGAGCCGGGTTTTTGTGGCGGCACGGCGCAACAGGGTGCCGCATATCAGAGAGGAGTGTGTCTATGTCCCGTTATATCCTGGGTGACTGCGTGCAGGTGATGTCCCGTTTTCCGGCACGTGCCGTTGATTTTATTCTTACCGATCCCCCGTATCTGGTTGGCTTTAAGGACCGTACCGGTCGCACTCTGGCCGGGGACAATTCGTCGGAATGGCTTCAGCCAGCGTGCCACGAAATGTACCGCGTACTCAAAAACGACAGTCTGATGGTGAGCTTTTACGCATGGAACCGCGCAGATCTGTTTCTCAATGCGTGGAAATCGGCCGGGTTCCGCGTTGTTGGCCATATCGTTTTTGCGAAGAGTTATGCCTCCAAATCAACGTTCGTGGGCTACACCCATGAGAACGCTTACCTGCTCGCGAAGGGGCGACCGCAAACCCCGGACCGCCCCATCCCGGACGTGATCCCCTGGAAATACACGGGCAACAGACACCATCCGACGGAGAAGCCGGTGCAGAGCCTGCGGCCACTGATTGAATCGCTCACGCGTCCGGGGGCCATTGTCCTTGACCCGTTCGCCGGTAGCGGCTCCACCTGCGTGGCCGCCGCCGAAGCCAGCCGCCGCTATATCGGGATCGAGATGCTTGAGCAGTACCACGCCGCCGGCGTTCGCCGTCTGGCACAGGTTGAACGGGCGAGAAGGATGCCGGCGGCCAATGACGGTACGTTTTACCCTGATTATCCGGAGGCGGCATGAACTACCCGGGCCTTGAATCCCTGCGCGCGGACGTGGCCGAGCTCAGCAATGCCATGTGTGACGTGCGGATGCTGCTGAACCGCCTCGAATCTCAGCACCGGCACGACGCGGCAACGCTGGCTGAACGTATGGCCGCCCAGACCCTGCGCCGGATCAACACCCTGCTTCTGGAAGCCTACCGCGAAGCCCTGGTGCTGGACGAAACCTTTCAGGGCTGACTGACCCTGCCGGGCTGATGCCCGGCCTGTAACCACTTACGAAAGAGATAAAAAAATGTACGGAACCCGCAAAGAACTTTGTGTACAGCTTGAAACCATGTTCACGTCTGACGAACCCCTGGTCCTGCTGGTCTGGACGGAAGAGGGGATTAGCGTGGCCTGCCGTGAAACCCAGCCAGAACCGGACGAGGCTGAAATCCGGGCGGTGATGAAGGCGCTTGGTGAAATGAAAATGACGCAATACCGCCAGGAGGGGGTAAATAATCTGACTGTCAGCGATCTCCTGACCCATCAGCGGGAAGCGGCAAACCGTCAGGTGAGTGTACCCGCAGCTTTACTTGCACGCGTCCTGCGCGACTATGAGTGTGAGCTGGAGCATCGCGCCGGAATGGCCTGGGAGGCCGGGCGGCCTGAACCCGATTCCGTAAAGGAAGCAAGGAATGACGTCTACGCACTGAAAGACGCGCTGGTAGCCTGAGAACGGCCGGGGGAGCGTCCCCGGCAACCGGTGACAATTCACAGCGAAAGAGGATGTCGTTAACTCCGCTTTTTATGCCGCGCTGGCGCGGCGGATGTGAGCGCCGTGCCTTCACTTTAGCCCGAACGCTGCAAATGCAAGGGTTCGCTCCGCCGCCATCCTCGCCCGGTCGCAGTGATTTAATGCTTCATGCCGTTCTTCCCGTCGTTCTCCCGCTCAATATTCGCGGGAGAACCGTCCAGACCGTCATCGCTGTTTATCTGCGCTGCGGCCTCCGGTGTCGCCCCTGCATTTTCCGCTCGATGTCGGGCTGTCGTGTCGGCACGGCGAAGACGTCGCCGCATTCAGAAGAGGAGAATATCATGACCATTGCTTACCGCTTTATGCACCGTCATACCCGAAACACGCTCGTAGCCCGCGGCTGGCCAGCCAACATGGATATCGATACAAGCCTGAATTACTCCAGAGGAGAAGGCGTTGCGTTCTATGGCCAGCTCGATGCTTTACAGTTGCAGCGTCTGTTACCTGAGATTGCACTGCGTGGTTTGATGTCCGATCAGGCAATGAAGGTGCTGCTGTCATTACTGGCAGGAAGTGAACTGATTGTCCGCCTTTATCGTAATTCGCTGGGGCATCGTAAGGCTCATGCCGGAACCATTTCGCTTGAATATGATAATTGCCCTGAGGCTATGTCCACGAAACATATCCTCTGTCTGCTGAAAGCCCTGCGTGACGAGATTAACCACGTCTGTAGCTGCGTGGCATCCGCCGGATACCGCCTGATGGAAGCCTTGCGCCCCGCCGCTGAACCGCTGGTATTTACCCGCCGAACCCGTAATTTCCTCCTGACAGTAACGGAAGTGGAGCAGGTGCAGGATGATGCGCAGTGGGATAATGAGACGCTCGACGCGCGTCTTAAAGCGGTACTCGACGGGAAGGAAACCTTTCGCCGTCTGCAAATCCGTCTGGAATGCAATGGCCGTACAGTCGGGCAGACCCACGTGCCTTATGCCCTTCGTCACCCTGACAGCCCATCCCGCGACTGGTTTGACAGACACTGGCTGCGGGATGTGGTCAGCAGCGCACGAACCGAGATTGACGCGATGATGAAATCCTTCTCCGGCATCCGGATTGCCGCCTGATTTTGGGCGGGGCAATGCGCCCCGCCTTATTGCGAAAAGGATGTCGCACGCTCCGCTTTACCGGCGCCCCCTCCACGATGTTACGGGGACGCAGGTGAAAACGTCCGTGCGGTCTGCGGCTAACGCCGTGCCTTCACTTTAGCCCGATCGCTTCAGATGCAAGGGTTCGCTCCGCCGCCATCCTCGCCCGGTCGCAGATTTTTACGCCTGATGCCGTTCTTCCCGTCGTTCTCCCGCTCAATATTCGCGGGAGAACCGTCCAGACCGTCATCGCTGTTTATCTGCGCTGCGGCCTCCGGTGTCGCCCCTGCATCTTCCGCTCGAAGTCGGGCTGTCGTGTCGGCACGGCGTAAGCCGGAACTCAGACGACACAGACACTGGAGGAGTTTTATGAACACTACCACCCCGGCGATTTATGTAGGTACATACCACAAATACAACTGCGGTAGCCTCTACGGTAAATGGTTTGACCTCACCGACTTTGATGATAAAGCAGAGTTTCTGGAAGCCTGCAACGAGCTGCACGCCAATGAATCCGACCCGGAACTCATGTTCCAGGACTGGGAAGGGATCCCGTCAGCATTTGCATCCGAATCTTCCGTTGACTGGAATTTCATTGAAGCCTACAAGCGCGCAGTAGAAGACGGTATGGATGCTGCATTTATTGCCTGGGTGGAATACTCCGGAGAGTGTGATTATGACGCCTTCGAGGATGCTTATTGCGGAGAAGCTGAGAGCGAAGAGGACTACGCCTGGACTATGGCAGAAGAGTACGGCCTTCTCAATGACATTCCGGAATCGCTGCGTTGCTATTTCGATATGGGAGCCTGGGCGCGGGATTTGTTCCTGGATGGTCTGGTATTTCTGGATGGCTACGTGTTCAACGGTTGATGTCAGAGGCGGGGCAGGGCCCCGCCACAAAGGAGAATAAAAATGAAACTTGATCCACAGACCCGTGACATCCTGCGTCAGTACAAAAATATTATTAACGCCCGTCGACGTGAAAATGGTCAACGGGAATTAAGAACGGAGCAGGTGATCGACGAAATATGCTATTACATGACCTGCCAGCGTGCGGTGTATATCGGCGGTCATTTCATTTTGCAGGGTGGAAAAGGTAACTGATAACCTGGCAGGCGGTATCATCCGCCTGTTAGCCCGCGCGAAAAACCCTGGCAGGCTTTGCCTGCCGGCGGTTGTTACCGCGCCTGCGGCGCAGTTACAAACCGCCCCGGCAGAAAAAGTCAGCAACGATCTCGTTGCAGGCGCGTGAAAGAGAGGAAAAACATGAGCGAATTTAATCTTTCGGTACGTTCAAAAGAGGATCAGGACAGGATCGCCGTAGACCTGGCCGCGTCAGGTGTGGCATTTAAAGAGCGGCTAAATCAGCCAGTGGTGCCGGAAATTGTGGCACGAGAGGTGCCCGAAGAGCTTCGCGAATATTTTCTGGAAAGGTTGCGCCATTACCGCCAGCTTAGCCAGCAGTTGCCGAAAGCCAGCGATCCACAATATTCCGAAATGGCCGAGGCAAATAAAAAGTAATTTTTTCAGTAAGATATGCTGTAAATCAAACTCATTGCCTTTGTTGCAGTGGGCGTCCGGGCGGGCTGTCATGCTTCGCACAGAGCCAGCAAAGCTGTCTCTGCCCGGCCCCTGCGGGGCAGCGGGTGTCCATCCCATGACGCAACCCCCATCGCTTGCAGCAGCCGTTCCGGCTGCGCCGCTCAGTCGCGCCGTTTCCTGCGCTCCCTGCATCACGCCGTAAATACCCCGTCGTGATGTAGGGGGCAATGTCGTTTCGCCGCGCGCGGCTTCCCGTCATTGCGGCGTGTCCCTGCCCATTCCATCCGGTCCTTTTACACCCCTTTGAGTCCCTCCTCCGGGTGCTGAGACCGCCACAGTCCTCGTGGCTGTCCAGGGTGAATGCTGACGCACGGCCACCAAAACTTTTTGCAGGCAAAAACTTTTTGCGTCCGCCCCGGACATCTGCCTCGGCCGGTGTCGTTTACGCACCTGCGGCGAAGGTTCTCAAACGGGTGATGTTTTATCCCCCGGGAAAGTTCAGCAGGTTCCCGCGAAACGTCAAAACCGCGGCTCCCGTAACTCAACGGGTGATGGGTTTTAAAACCAGCCACTTTTTTAAAGGAAGTATTCAGTGGGAAAAACATTACAGGAATTTCTGAATCAGCCAGTGCTGCTGCGCGAACCCACCGCCGAAGAAAACGAACTGGCGGCTCTATTGAATGGCAGTACTGTCACTGCACCCGTGGTGCTGCCTCAGGGGCCGTTTACCCGTGAAGAGGCGACCGCTCTGGTGGCGCAGTACACCAACGTCAGTATTGAGAACGATCAGGGTACTTATTTTCAGCTTGTTGTGCGGGGTGAAGAAGGGTTTTTGACGAAGTGCGCGTGGAACTTTGAGAACGACGTGGGGGCATTGCTTAACCGCGCTCTTGCCAGTTACAGAGCCAGAAAACAGCAGTAAGAAGGGGCCCTGTCGGAGCTGTCACTCCGCAGGGCAAGACAATCATTAATACTGAGAGGTACTAAATCATGACAGTTGCAGATGTTAAATCAAAAGCACCAAAAAAAACCAGTAAGAATAAAACTGCCGGAAACGAGGCGCTGAAAACAGCCCTCGATGCGGCAGTCATTGAGTATGTTCCGCTGACCGATCTCATTAAATCACCGCTGAACGTACGCACGATGCCCTACACCACCGAGAGCGTTAAGCGACTGGCTAACTCCATTGAAAGCCTCGGACTGCTTCACAATCTGGTTGTCCATGCCCTGCCCGAGGGAAAATACGGTGTGGCAGCAGGTGGTCGGCGTCTGACTGCGCTGACGCTCATGTCTGAAATGGGGCGTATCAAACCAGATTATCAGGTTCCGGTTAAACGTGTCAGCGACGAGCTTGCTGTTGAGGCTTCTTACGCCGAGAACAACGAGCTTGAAACCATGCACCCTGCCGAGCAGATCACAGCGTTTGGTACACTGGCGGCGCAGGGAAAAACTCCCGCGCAGATTGGTGAGGTGCTTGGGTACGGTTCCCGCCACGTCCAGCGCATGCTCAAACTTGCCAGTCTTGCCCCGTCACTGCTTGCACTTCTGGCAGAAGGTCAGCTTGATGTTGAACAGTGTCAGGTGTTGTGTCTTGAAAGCGATCCTGAGCGTCAGGTTGCTGTTTACGAAAGCGTAAAGGAGGAATGGGGACGCACTACCGTAAACGCACTTAAAAATCGTATTACGGAAAGTGAAATTTCTGTCTCGCATCCACGTTTCGCATTTATCGGGCGGGAAGTTTATGAAGCCGCAGGCGGAATTGTCCGTGAAGATCTGTTCAGTGAGCAGGAAGGGGACGGAACAGTAGACAGTCTGCTTGTTGAACGTCTGGTACTGGAAAAACTTGAATTGATCGCTCAGGAAATCCATCAAAAAGAGGGCTGGATGTGGGGTACCGGACGTCTGGCTGCAATTAACCTTTACGGACCTGACGGAAAGGACTACCGCATTCTACCGGAGCCAGATGCAATCTACAGCGAAGATGACAGCCGCCGTATCGATGAACTGTCCGACAAATTTAACGCTCTGGATCCTGACAGTGATGAAGCCGAGGCCATTAGCAGCGAAATATCCCTCATTGAACATGCCGCTGAGCTTCGTGGGTGGACAGAAGATCTGAAAGCAAAATCAGGCGTGGTGGTGAGCTACATGCACGGTGCGCTTCGTATTCAGCGTGGTATATGCCGCATGTCTGATTTACCTGACCATGACAGTAACGGAGAGGATTCCGCGCAGTCTCCTGCCGTGACTCATATGCATCGACCTGATGCAGCAGAAGGGATCAGCATCCCGCTGCTCACCAAAATGTCATCCGAGCGCACTCTGGCGGTACAGGCCGCGCTAATGCAGCAACCTGAAAAGGCTGTGGCGCTTATGGTCTGGCGTATGTGTACCTGCGTTTTTGCTGGATGTGTGACCACGCCGCATCCGTTCCGTATCAACCTGACCGTTTCTCACAGCAGCCTCACTGAGAACGCCCCATCCGGTAAAGAAGGCGCAGCGTTTGAAGCCCTGATGACCGAAAAAGAGCGCCTGAAAACCCTGCTGCCAGCAGGATGGGAGAAGGACTTCACGACCTTCTTCGCCCTGAACGGAGAGGTACTGATGTCATTGCTGGCCTTCTGTGCGGCTTGTTCCGTAGATGGTGTACAGACGCGTGATAATGGACACACATCACGTAGCCCTCTCGATACGGTTGAGGCCGCGATAGGTTTTCACCTTCGCGACTGGTGGCAGCCTACAAAAGAGAACTACTTCGGTAGCCTGAAACATTCACAGATAGTCACTTCACTTAAAGATGCAGGTCTGACTGGTGCCGCTGCTGACGCAGAAAAAATGAAGAAAGGCGACGCGGCAGTGCATGCGGAGTTCTTTATGAAGCAGAACCGTTGGGTTCCTGCATGGTTACAGTCACCGCAGCCTGATGCAAAAGACAGCACCGATACCGACACTGACAACGCGGCAATTGCCGCCTGATAAGGATAGCCGCCCTACGGGGCGGCAATAAGGAGATATCTGATGAATATGCCAAACTTTAAGCTTTCCTCCATGATCGGTGAAGATTTCGAAACCTGCCGCGCCGCTGGTTACTCCTACCGCCGTGAGATGACACACGCTGTTATGGGGGCACTGAGTGCGCCTGAAAACTGGGATGTTAACGGGGAGTATCGTAGCGAGTTCGGGGGCTTATTTCCCGTGCAGATCCGTTTTTCGCCCACTCATGGCCGATTTGAAGTGGTTCTGTGTAGTCCTGGTGAGTTTAGTCAGGACTGGATCATGCTGTTGGTCTGGAGAAAAGGGCAGGAAGTATCCTGTATCCGCTCATGCCCACAATCTGACGCTGCTGTGATAAACCATGTGCTGAGCCTGACCAGCAGGCTGGACAGTGATGGATACTCAATATTCGATATTCTCTCAACGCTGCGCATGGAGGTGGCCTGATGATCCCTCGTCACCTTTCTCTTGTCACGCAACTGCCGGAGCGTGAGGCAGCGTTACGAGCCATTATTGCCGTAGAAGAGGGGGGCGGGCGGTACGGAAGCCGACACCCGCAGCCGTATCCCTATTCCAGAGCATTTTTCCGGTTCCTGACTGGTAGCAGTAAAATTAGTGGAAAGGCGATCAACCAGGTGCGCGGGGCGTACTGGCTGAAGGGCGATAAAATTTCTCTGGCCCGATATGAAGAGGCGTTTGACATACTGATCAGTAGCCGCGGTCGCCTGTGTTACCCTCCGCTCGGTACCAACATGGTGCAGAACCTGTTTCCGGAGCAGGCGTTCAGCATCAGAGAGCGCCACACGCAGCGGGAAGTGCGCGAGGATAATCTTTATTCCCGTCAGGAATCACGGCGACACCGTGAAAAGGAAGAGAAGTACCAGAACCGCGTGGGGCAGGCTGAAATCGACCTGGCATTTCAGACACCGGAGACACTGCGTGCATGGTATGAGTTCTGGTCCCAGCAGGATATACGGGACTATGACATCCAGCGAATGTTGTGGGCGTGGACGGAACGCAGCCCCTCGTTGTCTCATCTGGTGAAGGCTTACTACGACCGTGCGCAAGACATTGTTCTCGATGTACATGATGTGGCGGGATCCTCAACACCGGCGGAGAAAGAGCTGGAGCGCTGGATGGTACCGAACAAAATCACGCTGAGGTCTATATGGCCGTGAGAAACAATCCGTGGAAAACGGAGCTGAAGGTTGCCCGCAGCCAGCGCAATAAACTTCGGACTATGTCGGAAAAGCTGAAAGAGATGTGCTATGAGTGGGACGGATTAAGCGGCTGGCTGGAGACTGAAAGTGAGCGACTCGCAGAAAGCATTGATCAGCATCTTGAAGCGCTCGACGAACAGATACATAACTGGTCCACAGGCAGAAGTGATCCTGAGTAAATCAGGTAAAGGTCAGGATTTATCCAGTAATCAGACTGTTATTCCTGGGCAGAATCGGCTCGTCGGGATATAATGGCGATGGCGCTTGAGGCTTTTTGCCTCATGACGTGAAGGTGGTTTGTTGCCGTGTTGTGTGGCAGAAAGCAGAAAGCCCCGTAGTTAATTTTCATTAACCCACGAGGCCCCCTGTATGTCTGATCAACAACAGTATGGCCTCTTACCGTGCTTAATGCAAGGAGGAGTAAACCATGAAACTGCCGCGAAGTACCGTTATCTGGTGCGTACTCATAGTGTGTCTCACACTGCTGATATTCACTTACCTGACGCGAAAATCGCTTTGCGAAATTCGCCTGAGGGACGGACAACGGGAGGTCGCTGCAATTCTGGCTTACGAATCCAACGGTAAGTAGCAACCTGGAGGCGGGGGAAACCCCGCCTTTTCAGGGCTGAGTTGGTTTGACATGCCTGAAGCGCCTTTATGAAGGGGTTGCCGGTTCGCCGGTAGCCCCTTTTTCCATCCCGACGCGACCGCACGCCTGAACTTCCGGGACGGACCGTACCCCTGCGGGGTTCGGGGGAAGCGGGGCGCGCCTCCGGCGCTGCCCCTCTGCTCCCTCTGGTTTGTCCTCGCTCAATCAATCAATTCCTGGCTGCTGTTAATTCACGCTGTTGCGATTAGTCTGCTGAAGCTGTGCTTCAGAAAGGACTTTTCCGAGTGCCTCATCCTGTCTGTTTTGATCGATATCCTGCTGGTTAGTTCTCTTCGCTGCAGTTCCGTGATGGGCAGAGCCAGAAAGACGGGCAGGGCAATGGCCACCTTCGGCTCCTGGCCCGCGTGGCGGTCCAGTCGTCGAGCCCCACTCCGCCAGGCAGCTGCTTACGCACCAGCCAGTCTCCGCCGAACCCGCAAGCGGTTTCGGGCTATCGCTAGGGTCTGATGGCAAAGGTCAACAACTGCGGCTTCTCCGGCCGTACCGTCCGGAACGCCTTCACCGCGCCGGCGAAGCCGTCGCTCTAATGGCGACACGCCGTTCCGACGTGTCGGGTGTGTGCACTCCTGTTCACCCGCGTGAGTCCATCCCCCGTGTGTCCTCACGCGGAGGGCTGGTCGTAGCACCGTCAGGACGTCATCCAAAGGGTTAAATGAACGCCGCCAAAACTTTTTGCAAGGGACTGCAAAAACTTTTGTCTGCGCCCTTTTCCTGCCGCCCCGCCGTCGCTCCTTTGCCCTTTGCCGCGAGAGAACTCACCAGGGAGATGGGCAACCATCACCACAGGAGAAAACCAGGATGCACACACGAAACGTCAACGTCAAAACCGCCGCTCAAGAATCTTCCAGGAAGATGGAGGAAGAACAAAACCCTGTTTCTGTCGCGAAGGAGTGGGTGGCTCAGGCCACTGCGCTGAAAGAGGGCGTCACTGTCACCGTGTCCGATGTGTCCCGATACGGCGATGTGCAGGTGGAGATCCGCACCAACGGAACGCTTAACTGGCGCGCCTGGTCGTTTCAACCTGATTTTCTTTTTGAACTGAAACGCAACCTGCAATACGTACAGCTGTAACCCCACGCCGGATATCCGGCATGTACTGATAAAAGGAGATAAACCATGCATTTACACACGACTGATTCTTTCGCTTCTCTTGATTCCAGCGCCAGCGCCGAATCGGAAATGGCCTACTGGCTGAGCCGTGAAAAGTCCGCACTGATCGCCCCCGTGGAAATCGATGTGAACAAATTCCACGATGCGGCAGGAATGCACCCACCGATGATCAACTGGCGTTGTGACACCGCGCAGGACACTGAAACCTTCATGCTGGCAGAGATGATCTGTATGAACGTGACGGACATTTTTGTCCGTATTGGAAAGCGTTATTTCCGCGTACGTGATTACAGCAACCTGAATCACGCCGATATCGTGGCGAAGGTGAAAGCAGCATTCAGCCCTGAGAGCCAGAGCCAGAAATGAAAAAAGCAGGCTTACACCTGCTCCATCCACGCCGGATTTGAGCGATTCCAACGAAAAAATCCGGCTTTCACTAAAAGGAACAAACCCATGCAATTCAGTGAAGTTTCGATTGTTACACCAACCGCCCTCTATGTCCAGATGCAGGAGGCTCAAAACGCGCCCGTGAAAAAGCAGGTGCGTATCAAACGCGGTGAAATCGCCTGCAATGCCCTCAGTCCGGAAATGCGGGCACTGGGGCGTCATATTGCGCACTGCCGGAAAAAGGGGCGATCCGTACGTATTCCCGCCATGCGCGGGAGCGAGTGGGGTCATGTGCTGCGCACGCTTGAACTGAGCCGCGCCTGTAACTGACAACAACGCCGCCCCTGACGGGGCGACAGGAGAAAAAAACATGACCCAGATTAGCTTTGCCGATTTCTTCAATGAGACAAAAAGGCGCGGAGCCGCCCGCCCTGTCGTGCAGACGGCTCCGGCTGTCCAGTCAGAGCAAGTCCCCCCGCGTCTTATCAGCATCGACACTGCGCGTAAGCAGTTTATCAGTCTGTTTAACCAGACTGCCCGCCACCTTCACCGCTGGGATGTATTCAGCGATTTTGTCAGACTTGCCGCGAGCGAACTGGATATTGCGCGGGTGAGAACGCCAGAGAGCGCGGAAAACTGCCGGAAGATCTGCGCGCGATACGATGCGGACGATATCCGCAATTTTCATGAGTTGTTCCGTCTGATGGTTTGCGCGCTGGAGGCTAAATTCCATGACTTCATCGGCTCAATTTTTATGGAGCTTGAGCTGGGGTCGGGAGGTATGGGGCAATATTTTACCCCCTATTCTGTCCAGTCAATGATGGCCAGAATGCTGGTTTCCGGCATCAAAGAGACGGTCACGCGGGAGGGTATCGCGACGATAAGCGATCCGGCCTGCGGTTCGGCAGGAATGATTATTGCCTATGCTGAATGTCTACTTGAGGCTGATATCAATCCGTCCGCGCACCTGTTCGCCAGTTGCATCGATATTGATCCGGTTGCTGCCGATATGGCATTTATCCAGTTGTCTCTTTTGGGGATTGCGGCGGAGGTGGTGACAGGGAACACGCTCACGATGCAGTTCAATCGTGTACGGTATACGCCTGTTTACTATCTCAACGACTTTGAAGCGAAGCTGAACACTCAGCGCAGACTTAAAGCCATGATGGACTTTATGTGCGATTTATCGAAAGCCGCCTGATACGGGCAGGGGAGGTGCTCAGCGCCTCCCGATGAGTCCAGCTGCTCCGGTTAGAGTCTGGATCATGGTAATTATCTTTTCTTTGGTGTTTTTCCGGTGTCCGAAGGAAGGAACAGCAGCAGCGATAGAAAGTGTTACGGTTGCCAGCTCTACTACCCGCGATACCTTTTCCGACTTCTCGTAAACTTTCCATGTTCGCAGGCTGACTCCAAGCTCTTCGGCCGCCCTGTCACTGCTCCAGTTCATACCTTTTCGCCATAAACGAAGTTCGTAACCCGTCATTTTCTGATACCTAAATAAGTGCAGATTCTGCACTTATTTTAGTGTTTTTTTTGTGGGAAAGTATATATGAATAAAGTGCAGATTCTGCACTTTTATTGATTTTTTTTTGTGGATTAATGTGATGCTAAATGACGACGAAAAGCATGTTGTCAGGACTGACATCTGGGTACCTTCGGCTCCCCGTCGCTGCCGGGTCGTCGCCTGCACTTCGCGTGGTGGCCGTACGCCCACCGCGCTACGCGGAGCCGCACGCGTCTCCGTCCTGACGGATAGCAAGCGATACCTGAACCCATCCCGCTTGCAGCTGCCGTTCCGGCAGCGCCGCTCCCACTGACCGCCACGGCGGCCGCAAGGGAACGCCGGATTAACCGGCGCCTTCTGCCTTCCTGTCCGTTTCTGCCGTGAAAGCCTTTCATTACTTATGCACTCTGACAGAGCGCCTCTGTTCAGCAAGGGACGCTGACGCTTTCCGTCCAGATTTTTTCTCGCAGGCTCCAAATAATCTGTCCTTCACCCCTGCTTTCCATCGTCACCCTGTCAGGGCATTAGCGTAATGAAGGCATTTCCCTCATTGCAAGAAAACGGAAAAGGACGACGGCAGAAAAGGCCGGATGGCCTGCAAGATTTGCGTCGTAAGACGCGCAGGATATTGCCGGAAGACTGGCAATAAAAAAGCAGGGCGGGTGCCCTGCCTGTTTACACGGGCTGCTGTAACAGCTCGTTATCACAATGACTCTGAGGAGGCACTATGAAAGACCAGTTCATCGTCGCATGTCGCGAATACTTTGTAAAGGAGCGGGTTAAAACCCGTCATCCACGGAAAATCCGCGAAACGTTGAAACCAGACGCTATCGCGCCACATCTGAAACAACTGGGGACATCACTTGTCCGTTGCGGGCGTATTCATAAACCGATCCATATTCCAGCACTTAACGGGGCTGAATGGGATCACGTCCTGAGTACGCTTGAGCTTTCCCGCGCGTACGCCTGATAACCACCGCCCTGCAACGGGGCGGTAATTTAATAACACAGTGCCGGAGTATTATCCGGCACATTTTTGGAAGGAATGGAACATGCCACACTACATATCCCGTGCGCCTCATGGCGTCACCTGTATCCGTCTTGATAACGGTGATGAAGCTCTCTTTGTGAATGGAGAACTGATTTCCTCATGTACAGCCAGTGAACTTTATCCGCGTATTATTGCATCAGGGTTGAACCTGTCGACGGCACTTAGCTTGCCATTTAAACAGCTTACTGCTCAGGTTCCTGATAACCCTAAATGGACATGGGAGGATGTTACTGCATCGCTCGGATGGGGACAGCGTACTGAACTTAATCACAAAGTTTTGCGTTCTGTTCTGGAATGTAGTCTGAGCCATATTACGCGGAGGGATAGCGAGATTCTGAGCGAACTATGTCACGCCGAGTATGAAAGCGAATGGATCCATGAATCCGATCTGGGTTACATCATTCGTGTTGATGCCGTCAGTTATCCGCTTCTCATTCTGAAACATCATGGTATTTCAAAAGCGGCGAGAATAGTGATTTACACTGCCATGATAAAGGCTGACATCAGCATGGTTCATTTTACTTCATGGGGAGAAATGCTGGCAGACGTTCCGACCTTTGAATGGTAATTTCTATATCATCTCCCTTCTTACCAGGCTGAAAAAATATTTCATCCTGGTAAGAAAAATTTCAGTACATCACATCTTCAGGATGCAGGAATTATTTCGTTGGTGATGACGAATTTTCTGCCGTCGACCTGCGATTTTTACGGGCTGGTTTGTTTTTATCAGCATCACGAACGATTTCACGAAGTGCTCTCTCACTGATTTCATACCCCGTGGTTTTTAGTGTCTCTTTAATGTCTGAGACCGTGTAACCTTTGGTTTTTACCAGTGCTAACAGGTCATCACGGATTGCATCCAGAAATTCCTTTTGTGATTTGCGCTGAGGTGTCAGATCCGGTAAACCAGCCAGAGTAACCTTTGCTAGCTCGATATCTTCATCTGAATAAAACGCCTTCTTACTCATCTTCTTACCCCTTTCAGAATATTGTCATCCAAATCATAACATTGACCACTCAAAAGTGGCAGTGCTCCGCACTGCCTATGCCGTCAAATCGCCACTAGGCGAAACAGCCAGCGAAGCGTATAATGACTCGAAAGACGGGACAGGATGTGCATTTGTAATACCGCGCACGCACGATATCACAAATGCCACCTGGTCAGGGCTCCGCCCCGACACCCGAGTAAGGAGCACACATGAGCGACAAAGCATCCCGAAGGGGAAGTGATAAACGGCAGAAAACCGTAATCAAGACCCTGAGATTCACGCCGGATGAAATCGAAGAGATTGAACAGAAAGCGGAAGCAGTGGGGCAAAGCGTATCGGCTTATATCCGTAACGCAGCGATGAACAGAAAGATGATTTCACTCATCGACGACAGCTTTATGACCGAGCTTTTAAGGCTGGGGAGACTGCAAAAGCATCTCTTTGTTGAAGGGAAACGAGTGGGTGATAAGGAATACTCCACGGTCCTTGTCGCAATAACAGAACTGTCGACCACGCTCAGAAATAAACTCATGAACAACGGTTAGCACGGAGAGAAGAACAACATCATGATCCCGGTTATTCCACCGAAACGACAAGACGGCAAGTCCTCCTTTGGGGACCTGGTTTCGTACGTTTCTGTTCGTGATGAGCCGCGCGATGATGATTTAATGGAAGCCGTTAGAGCTTCCGGAACAAAGCCAGAAATGCCGCACAGCAGCCGCTTTTCCCGTCTGGTTGACTACGCTACTAAACTGCGTGATGAGTCGTTTATCTCGCTGGTTGACGTGATGCCTGACGGCGGGGAATGGGTGAATTTTTACGGTGTGACCTGTTTCCACAATTGCACATCAATTGAAAGTGCAGCTGAAGAAATGGAGTTCTCCGCACGTAAAACGAAGTTTGCCCATAACAAAAGCGACCCTGTATTCCACTATATTCTGAGCTGGCAGTCGCACGAAAGTCCGCGCCCTGAACAGATTTACGATTCGGTCAGCCATACACTTTCCCGTCTCGGTTTAGCGGGCCATCAGTTCGTTGCTGCCGTTCACACTGACACGGATAACCTCCACGTTCACATCGCTGTAAATCGCGTACATCCGGAGACTGGTTATCTTAACCGTCTTGCTTACAGCCAGGAAAAACTGAGTAAGGCCTGTCGTGAACTGGAGCTCAAACATGGGTTTTCACCTGACAATGGCTGCTATGTGATTGCCCCTGATAATCGTATTGTTCGTCGTACCTCTGTTGAACGCGATCGTCAAAGTGCCTGGAAACGTGGCCGTAATCAGAGCCTGAGAGAATATATCGCTGACACGGCAATAGCTGGTTTACGGGAGTCACCGGTGACCGACTGGTCTTCTCTCCATCAGCGTTTTGCGAAAGAAGGCCTGTTCCTGACAAAGGAGAGCGGCGAGCTAAAAGTGAAGGATGGCTGGGACAGTGAACGTCCTGGCGTTACGCTTTCTGCGTTTGGACACGCCTTTGATACCGATAAACTTATTCGTAAACTGGGTGAGTTTGTTCCTCCTGTACAGGACATTTTCTCGCAAGTTCCGGCTGTCGGCCGCTATGAACCAGACAAGATTATTATGCCGTCTCGCCCTGAACGGATGACAGAGAAAGAATCCTTATCGGACTATGCGATCGCACGTTTACGGGCGCCGCTGATTGCACTTGATCAGGATCCAACGCAGCGAACCATACAGTCAGTGCATACGCTTCTGGCACAGTCTGGACTGTATCTGAAAGAACAGCATGACCGTCTGGTTATCTGTGACGGGTATGACTCAACGCGTACACCTGTCAGGGCGGAACGTGTGTGGCCTGCGCTAACGAAGGCTATTCTGGACTCGTATAAAGGAGGCTGGCAGCCGGTACCGAAAGACATTTTCCAGCAGGTTCCCCCTGCGGAACAGTTCACCGGCGGCAGTCTGGAAGCCACCCCAGTATCCGACCGGGAATGGCGAAAACTGCGAACAGGTTCGGGCCCGCAGGGGGCGCTGAAACGTGAGATTTTCTCTGATAAGGAAAGCCTCTGGGGCTATGCGGTTTCACACTGCCGTCAGGACATTGAGTCGCTTATCGGTAGTGGTGAATTTACCTGGGAACGCTGTCATGAGCTACTGGCGCGTCAGGGGCTGTTGCTGATGCGCGAGCAGCAGGGCCTGGTTGTGATGGACGCTTACAATCACGAACAGACCCCTGTAAAGGCCAGCCACGTTCATCCTGATCTGACGCTTGCGCGTGCGGAACCCCATGCTGGTTCGTTTGTTTCGGTGCCGGCAGACATCTTTGAACGTGTTAAGCCGGCCAGCCGTTACAATCCGGAACTGGCCGTGAGCGACCGCGATATTCCGGGTATGAAGCGTGATCCTGAATTGCGTCGCCAGCGTCGCGAAGCGCGCGCAGCTGCGCGAGAAGATCTGAAAGCCCGTTATGCAGCCTGGCGGGCTAACTGGCAGCGCCCTGATTTGCATGGCCGTGAACGTTACCAGGCGATTCATGACGAATGCAGGATACGTAAAGCGCGCATCCGTATCGAACATCGTGACCCTCTGGTGAGGAAGCTGCATTATCATATTGCAGAGCTTCAGCGCATGCAGGCACTGATTGCGCTGAAAGAAACCATGAAGGCTGAACGAGCTGAGCTTATCGGGCAGGGGAAATGGTATCCGCCGTCTTACCGGCAGTGGGTTGAAGCTGAAGCGGTGAAAGGTGACAAGGCTGCGATATCGCAGCTGAGAGGATGGGATTACAGGGATCGTCGTGGTAATGCGGTGAAATCTACAACAGACAACCGATGTGTCGTTATCTGTGAGCCAGGCGGAACGCCGATGTATTCCGGTGTTCCTGGCCTGCGGGCTTCACTGAAGAAGAACGGTCGCGTCCAGTTCCGCGATCCGGAGACAGGCCGCCATATTTGTACCGACTATGGCGACAGGGTTATTTTCCGGAACAGTGGCGATTACGATGCGCTTAAGCGGGATATGGTCAAAGTCGCGCCGGTTCTCTTCAGCCGTTCTCCGAGCGTCGCGATGGCTCCGGAAGGGAATAATGAACAGTTCAATACAGCTTTTGCCAAAATGGTGGCATGGCACAATGTGAACCACCGTGATGAAGGTGAATACCAGATCTCGCGACCGGAGGTCGACCAGGTGCGTGTTGAAAGCGAGATGCGCTTTGCTGAAATGACGAATCAGGGGAGTAATACAGAAGCTGTGCGCAATGAGTCAGGACCAAACTGGAAACCACCTTCACCGTTATAAGCATTCGGGGACCAGATGGAATTTAGCCCGCAGATAAGAAATAAAAAAGGCCGCAAATGCGGCCTTTTAAACTTTTAGAGGATGTTTTATGTCATAACAAGCGACAACGCCCGTGACTACATGGAACGCAAGCAATACATAGGCAAAGCCGCATGATGTCCAGAAGACAGCAAAACTATCATCAGCACCTATGAAAGAAGCGAAAATAAAGAATAACTGAAGTGAGCAACCTGCAATAGATAAAACCAGTGTCTGTTTAGGAATGTTCATTCTCTGCCCCCTGTTTTATCAATCATACTTATCAATTTCTCGTACTGCCAGCAGAACGGGATAGTGTGAATCTGTGCCCAATCCGGAGGGTAGCATAATCAGGTCAAAAAAAAGGCCGCTTTCGCGGCCTTATTTAGTTGAATGCGATGCGTGGGACTAATTCCCATTCAGCATGGTCTTTCTTTAAAACACATTTGTATTCAGAACCATCGTGTTTTATCTGCAACCCAACAGTATAAAGCTTCTCGCCATCGGAGCAGGCGTACACCTTCTGCTGGTTCGTGAGGAGGATGTTACGGATTTCAGTCAGCTGCGCCACGGCATCGGTGTCGATAACGGGCTGGGGCGCTGCAGCGGCAACGCATGAAAAACCAAAGAGGGCGGCAAATAGTAGTTTCTTCATTTCATTTCCTTCATTTCTATATCATTTTGTTTATCGGCAGCTGTTCCTGAAACAAGACAATTTTTTTGAACTATCACTCTGGCCACTCCATATCCGGATGTGGTGAATCAGGCAGTTTCGGGGAGATAAATGGCTCGTTTCGATATCTGGAAGGAGGAATATAAGCCGGCTGCGGGAGTGTCAGCGTTCTCAGTATCGCATCT
The DNA here is from genome assembly GCF_004136695.1 of Enterobacter cloacae complex sp. 677-3DZ2D5B. Lineage (NCBI taxonomy): Bacteria > Pseudomonadati > Pseudomonadota > Gammaproteobacteria > Enterobacterales > Enterobacteriaceae > Enterobacter > Enterobacter cloacae complex sp. 677-3DZ2D5B. The sequence continues at coordinate 75,565 of NZ_QFLS01000023.1, forward strand.
GGTGCGAGCTGAATTTCTTCAGCGCTTACTTGCGTCGGTTCCGATTCAGGCTTATTAAGCGTGATGTACCGTATTGTACGTTCTGCCATAGTGGTTGTTCTGATTACCTCCAGCGCTTCTTCCCAGAGGTTTTCTTCCCGTCCACGGTGGTCCGTATCATATTCAGTCATCAGATTATGCGCTTCCTGGCGATTGGCCAGACGCTGCTGAAAGGTATCGATTATCTTCCAGGGTTCAGCTTTTGCCGCTTTACGCCGACGCGAGGGCTTTTCTGTCAGAACACCAATGATTTTGCTGACGTTCTCCGGAGCAGGAAGACGTCGCTGCGCTGTTCGTGGAACAAGTTTACGTAGTTGCTTAAGGTTCGGTGGGTTAATCGTGATGTATCGGTTGATAATGACGGGTGCATTGCACGTTTTGTCCTGCGGCTCGATGTAGAAGGATGCTCCCGGAACCGGATCGCCCTGAAACACCGTGTAGTTCTCACCTGGCTGCAATTTAATCAGATCCTGCACATTGATTTTGTTCTCCATCTGAATATTGATGTGGTCGCCATCGATCCAGGAGGTACCAATGATACCGTCACGCCGTTGCAGGCTGACCATGTTCGCCCGGGCTTCCTGTCCTGCGGCATTAGTGATTGTCTTTGCCGTTTTATCATCACTTACGATTTTACCCGCAACCTTAGTGCCGGCGTTTTGCATCAGGGTGGCAACGTTTGTGGCTGAGGTCTGGCTTTCAATGCGCTCCTGGTCCTGGCTCATCATGACGATAGAAAAGTCCAGGGAACGTACCTGTGTGGCCTGAACGGCAATACGCTCGGTATAATAGGCTCCCACCTCGTCGAGATAGTTCATGTAGGGGAAGGGGCCTTTGTATTTGGTGATTTCGAGAGCTTCGGAATCTAGCCCTTCCAGACGATGTCCCAGGTCCCGGGCCAGTATCATGCTCTGCTGGGTAACAAACATTCTCCCCAGTGCAGAGGTTGTGTGCTGAGAGGTGTTCATTGCCGGGATAAGGACCAGGAGTATCCGGTCGCTGTGAATGCTGTCGCGAATATCAATGTCACCGGCATCCTCAGCGAAGATATTACCGAACGTTTCCGTAAATGTGTTGAAGGTTTCCAGAAACTGCCCAGTCAGGTAGCTGTGCTGCTTGCGCGGCTCTTCTGTCCAGGCTGAAGGCTGGCGAACGGTGGCCATATCGAAACCCGGTACGTCTACCAGATAATTATAGAGCGGAGAGACAGCTTCCTCTGGCCATTGATCGTCTATGGCACGGCAGTAAAGCTCTGCCAGTTTCTCCAGTGGCATAAACTCGCGCAGCAGCTGCAACGACATGGTTTTGTTTTCACGGACGCAATAGAACTTTGTGCCAAAAACCAGCGCCTTGTTCATTGCAATTGCTCTGGACTGCCATTCTCCCCCCTGTACGTTGGTCGGCAGCATTGATTGCATCGTCTCAGCAACAAAGGCCTCAGTGCTATAGCAGAAGGGGTTCCACTGGTGAGACTGTGGCCGACTTTTATCACCGTTGTGGATCATCTCACTGCGGGACATGCCGCTATTCATGAAGTTGATGTATTCCACATCATCCTCACGCCCAAAGCGGCGGGCCAGGTAGTAGCAGGTGCGCGCCGTGTCGTTCTGCGCCTTACCGTCAACAAAGGTGAAGCCCCGACCCCAGCAAAATGAATTGAGCATCCACGCATAGATGGTTTCGGTTTTCCCTCCACCGGTCGAGGCAAAGAACATCACATGACGGGTCAGGTCATCAATGGTGAGCCAGAGTTCGCGACCGATATCATTCATTCGCCTGTAGCCGAGATAGAATATTCCCTTACCTTTACTTTCCTGCGTTGTTTCATACTGAAACAGTGAGGGAAACCTTCTGAACAGGCTGCGTCGTACCTTCCGGTCTTCAGAGGGGTCTACTTTATTCAGGTGGACAGGCATTCGCATGGGCATACGCCAGCGGTGTGTTCCAAAGCTGATGCTGGCCACGATGGCCAGCAAAAGCAAAAGCGGTATGGCGAGTGGCCAGATAAACCCCGCCACCACACTTCCTGCCATAATTCCGGCATACAGCAGGTGGTCGCGCAAAAGCTCAAGAACAGGGGAGTTCCAGGCATTGCGCTTCATGAGCGCCTGGTTAACGGGCGTATAATTCATGGTTTACTCCTGGATACTGAGGGAACTCACAAAGCGGTCGACCTGTTCTGGTGACATTGGATCTGTAATTTTCAGGAAGTGATCAATTTTATCCGGCGCGGTCAGCATGCCCGTTGCCAGGCGAATGCCCGTGTCAGTCAGCACTGTCGGCGTACCTGAAAAACCAAAGGTGCGGAAGCCAGTATCGTTTACGGCTACTACGGCCTGAGCCGACGCGGAACAGTCTGAGCTCACCTGTGGAGGTGTTGTCTGTCCCGGAACCAGCATACCTGCGTCCGGTCGGAAAAGAACACTCCATGCAACAGCACGAGCTGTCTGGTCCTTCTCGCATAAAACCGGAATGATCTTCTCTACAGCATCGCCGCCGTCATTCACGACTGATACAGGGAATACAACAACGTTGTAACGCTGCGCCAGCTGTTCGATTGCCGGCTCCATACTTCTGCAGACCGCACAGGTTGGATCGAGGAATGCATACAGCGTACGCTCATGCCCGGTTGAGAGCTGGATGGTGAACAGACCTCGATCGGTACTGCGCTTCAGTATTTCCACCATCTTCTGTCGCGCTGACTGTTCCGTCGCTTCTTTTTTTACTGATGTGGTTGACGTTACCGCTGCCGGTGCTGTTTTCAGGGCTTCAGAAGGCGAAGCCGGTAAGGATTTATGACTTTCCTTCATAATATTCTGCATGTTGTCGGATTCAGCCTGGGCAGCCTGAATGACTGTATTGCCTGCCGCCGGGTTGGCTGGCTCCTGAACAGCGGCAGTCTGCCGCGGCCGGGCCGGTGCGATTGCGCCTGGTTCTGCCGGGATAGTCAGTGTCTGGTTTCCCACATTGAGTGAGAAATGGTTGTCCGTACCCAGGAGCCATAACGAAGATGCTATCAGCGCGCCGCTCACAAACAGGGCAAGGGACTTCATACGGCGTTTCATTATTGCCTTACTCTGGGTTTTGAGGTGTCGCGCTATGGTGTTGAAGACTTCCGCTGCATCGTGCATCGGGTCATCAAGAAGTGTCACGGCTTCTGCTGAATATGGATAAAAAGCGATGAGCTTTTTATCGTGGATGGCCATACGCTGAGGCTCACGAAAGGTGAACAGAGCCTGAGGAACACCATGTCCGTGTTGATGTAAAACCACAATGGTGTCGTTACAACGAAAGGTGGTGTAGGTGCTTTCCAGCGACATAATGAGACTCCAGTAGACAGTAAGATAATTAGCGTCAGAAATGAGCGAAATTTCAGAAGATGAGATCGTCATCGTCACCCGGGCGAGTGATGACGTCTTCCGTGAGTGACCAGTTGGTCCGGATGCGACGCTTGCGGTCGCGGTCTGGCTGAGGTTCGTTCCAGATTAGCCCCAGGGACAGCATATCGATGCGCAATCCCTCAATGGCTTCATCGACGCAGGCTTGCGGGCAGGGGAGGCCAAGTCGGATAGCCTCACTCTCGGTGCGGGCGACGGCGACGATACCTGCACCTTCAATAAATCCTTTGGTGGTGTTTGCCCGGTGCAGGGCATAGAAGAGTGGGCGGTCTACCCCCTTTAGCCATAGCCAGTTAGGTGGTGTCAGCCGTAAATCATGTGCGTACAGCCAGACCAGACCACTTCTGACGTAACGGTGCTCACGCAACCACTGTTTCGCGCCTTCGCTCTGGATGACGCGCTTAAAAGCGGTTCTCGCCAGCGCATAGACCGGAACTGAGAATTTCCCCTTATCACGGCGGCTTTTTATCCGACAGGAGCGGTTCAGGGCATCCATTAATTGACGTGCGGCCGGTCGGTCGTCCAGGAAAAACTGAAGGCCGAATATTGCGAATAATGCCTTTTCATGAGGGGCGAGACTTTTCCATCCATTAAGTGGACGCCCCAGTTGGGCCATAAAAACAGCCCTGCAGCGGGCAACATCGAGCTGCATATTACTGATGAGTTCATGCTCTTCAGCGAAACCCTCAGGGCTTTGTGCCGGACGTCTTTCTTGACGACGTTTATCAAGCAACAGGCGACTGGAATTCCCCTCATTAAGAATGGGGGCAATTGCAGGAGAAATGGTTTCCATAGCGAAGGGCAGCGTGCTGATATTGAGTACCCGTCGCGTTTGCCAGTTTCGTGCAGGATGGCATAACCAGCTCCACAGCGAAGCGGTAGACAGGGGAATGAGGAATATCATCAGGATCACCGTCGTTTGCTTCATCACGTTGATCCACTGATCGTAAGTGATGTTTTCGGCATTGTTGGCGGTGACGGCCAGCAGGTTATAACGCGGTGCGGCCCAGGTGTGGAAGGGGCCAAAATCAGCCATGCCCCACAGGGTATGCAAAATGAAACATGACCAGTACACAAACTCAGGCAAGAACAGCCATGCAACAAGCAGAAGCATAATGCCCAGGATGGCGAGGGCTCCAAGAAATTCAAGCGGATCAGTCGTTCCCGCGCGAGCGGATGTCATGGAAAAGCTCCCTAAATAAAAACGATGAAGACTAACTGAATAAAAGAGGGCAGCAGAGCCCGAGCTTACGAAAAGTTAGCAAGCGTATTTACTGGTGATAACGGCAGGTGAAATTATATTGATTGGTCAAATATTAGATTGTTGAGGATCTGATACGGATCTCCTTTGTTTTAGTGAGGGTCATTAATAAGATGGGTTGTGGTTTTTATTATCATCATCTGTTTTAAAGTGAATTTTCAGAGCGATGATCTGCGTTAATGAAATCAATGAAAATAGCCGGCAATTAAACCGGCTATTTATTGGAGGGTATTGGATGTGTTTCAGGCAAGAACGGGAACAGGTAGCCCTGTCAGAGATTCGATCTCGGCACGTTTTTTATTCACGACATCGTTAAAGTTGAAGTTATAGGTGTATCCTTTGTTGTTCATTGCATGCAGATGGTTAGCAATACTGGATGCAGCACCGGTATCGATAGGAATCATCGGCAATGATGTGAACCTTGTGAAGAGACGCAACTTTGAATCTTCAACCTCTGTACGTGTCAGGCTGTAAGCATCGAAGCCAATGACATCCATGACATTGCCCGGGTAGATTCGGACGTACAAAAAGGTTCCTTGCTGAAAGTCGAAACCCAGGTAGGTACTTTTCCAGAAGAGCCAGCCCTCAGAACCGCTTTCCGGTTTGAAATGACCCGTCTCCTTGATTTTCTCAACAACAGCAAGGATCTTTTTTTTGCGTTTCTTGGCTATAACATAATTGATGGCAAATGGACCGAATAACAGTAAGCAACTTGTTATGGCGTATAGATATGCCTCCGGGCGTACGTACTCATCCATGATGATTGAAATGGAGCATAGAAAAAAAATCAGCAAGAAAGAGATTATACCGAACTTTAAAAATAAAGACTTTGCAACAGAGTATAAAACCCACCACTTAGGGAATCTATCTTTCACAGTAAACCCTCCTTAGGTATTTCACTCAATGTTATAGCACTACTGGATAGATGTCCACATCTCAACTTTTTATTCCATCATTATTTGTTTCCCCTGGACCATTCATACCCTTCGTATTAACGCCAGGGGTATGCCGTATATTCCTCCCACCGGCTACGAACATATCTTTGACAGAACCAGCCATGCTTCCAAGAGTATTTGCTGCATCTCTACCGCCAAGGAACGAAATGACGTAGTCAGGTAAATATGCCTGTAAGGCAAATATGCTAGATACCAGTGTCGTGCAAATTCGAGCATAGATCATTAAAAAACCAGCCATGCTGAATAAACCTGTTAACGAGTTGGCTTGAACATTGACCAGTGCGACACCAAAAAGTGCATGAAGGATAGTGCCAGTAGCAACAATCGCAACAGATGCAAAGAAAAATCCAAAAACCATAAGTGCGGGACGAATCATGGTATCTATAAAGTAAATGTAACCATAAGCCGCACGACTGCCTCGATCCTGAGACGTACCTAGGTGAGTTGCCCCCCATAGAGGTCCCGCAGCGCAACCTACTAGAACACTGACAATCCAGTTACCAATACCAGTCATCCAGAAGATAAACGGAATAAATGGCAAATAGATTGAAAGTGTAAATCCAGCGCTAAACATAAGTAGTAACAAGAAATATACTGCTGGCGAAATGGCATCAAGCCCTTTATCTACAGCGCTAATTGCTCCTGTCATATTGACAACCTTCCCGAGAAGGGATGACTCTCCACCCGCAACAGCAGCCCGTATGACCGTGTATGCTGTTAAAGTTCCCTCCGCTGCAACCAGCGTGTAATCTCCAACATTTTTCATTTTAACTAATGGGTTTACCTGCCCTGTTGAGGTTCCTGTCCCACTATAATTTGTTGCGATGTTGCTGGTTAAACTGACGAAAAATGGAGCGAACGAGTTCATTAATATGCTATTTGGGTCATTACCTTCAGAAGCACTTAACTCGTTTTGTGATGTTGCTGTACCTGCTGGAGGTGCATAATTAGAGTTTTGTAACTGGGTACGGTAGGCGCTCATTACCGCACTGAACAGGTCTCCGCTGCCAATTTCCCCAAGGGATGACATCCCACTGGTTGCCGGCGCGCGACTGGCAACTTCTGTCAGGCGTTGATTGGCCGTTGCAAAAGTCTGGTACCAGGCACCGAGAGCCGCCCAACCATAAGTGTCGAGGTAATTCCTGACAGCATCCTGTATGCCATTTTGTTCACTCTGCGCCGGTAGTGCGTGCTGAACAGTTTGTTCGTACGTACTGGCTGCTCTCTGAATGCGGGTTTCAATATCCGGGAGTGTGCCGTTGCCGGTTGTTCGTTTATTCATAAACCCTGCCATAAACTCGCTGGCCGCGCTGTCCATATCCTGGATCATTGCTTCCATAGCTTTGTTTTGCGCATCCACCACTTCACTTGTATCGCGGTTACTGAAGGGGTTAAAGAAGCTTCCGGAACCAGACGAGGAGTCCGATTTCTGTTGTTCCGGTATCGTCGCCGTGCCGCACACACCGCTGCCGTTGGTGACCCGGTAGGTATAATTCCCTCCAGAAGAACCGGATACCCCTGCCATTCTGGCTGTGGTCGAATTTGCCGTGCTGTTGTAATCGTCCAGCGCAGTATTGATGGCATATTTACAAAGCTGCATCTCAAAAATACCGCGTGCAGAAGTTCGGGTCGAAGCCTGTGTGGGCTGGACAGTCAGGGAGTAGCCGCTGGCAATATCACTGGCTGCTTTGGACACCATCAGGTTGGCAGAACCTACGCCCATAATCGACGCGCCCCAGAGAATTATGAGCTGGGACATGCTCCAGCCATTGGCGGTCGGGATAATCATCAAAAATCCTGACACTGTGCTCAGTGTGCTGGTGATATCGCGATCCCCGCTGAATACCTTGCCCTGATGCCCCGTTTTATTAATGTGCTTCAGACCAATAAATACAAACCAGACGACGGCAAGGACGGCGATAATTCCGTTAAACAGAGCAAACAGATTCCCGATCATCGTGGTATTGCCGGCGGCGAGAGGGTCCAGCACCACATCGCCGAAGATAGTGACCAGTGCCTGTCGGGAGAGGTCCTGTGCATTGGTTGCAGCAGAGACTATGTCATCGTAAGTGACACCTGCGCGTGCCGGGGTAACAGAGATAAGCAGCCCTGCACAAAGCGCACGAATGAGATTTTTCACGGTAACTCCGGATAATGCATGAATGCCGGGATGTCGGCAGGAGGCAGAGAAGGGCAGCTATTTCCCGAGAATGGCATCTCGTACGGCATGGGTTTCCGCCATGAAATGCTGAAAGGTGCCTCTTTCAGCAAGACTTACGCGACGGTTGCGTAACTGCCACAGTCGGTAGGTTACGATTAGCGCTTTTGACCATGCCACGCCAGCACCGGAAAACAGCACCACACAGGTGCTGATCTGGTGCGCGGAGATACTCCCACCAATAATGAATGGTGTCAGTGCTGCAAGCGGAACCGGTATGGCCATAAGCCAGAACAGCACTCGCCAGCGCCTGCGCTGGCTCACATACCCCTCATCCAACTGTGCGGGGGTACAACCTGATTCCGCAACGGCTTTTTCCCAGTCAGGAGAAGCCGGCGGTTTGTCGTCAGTAATGAGCTCCGGAAAAGCATCACGCATTCGCTCAATATTTCGTGATGTCATGTGCCGGGCAGCCCGCAAATACCACTTCGTTTCCTGCAATGGCAGAAATATGCTCAGCAGTCCCCGGGTAATACGTCCAGGTAGTCCTTTTTTCCGTGCGACTGTTTTTTCCAGTGTCATTTGGCAGCTCCCTGGTTCATGGCTGATTCGAGTTGTTTCAGACGTGGGGCGTAGGACTGGCGGGCAAAGGCGGCGAGTAGCTGGCCGTCGATCACGTTCCCTTTGCGCAGCAACTCTTTAATGTCGTTAAGTTGCCAGTTCATCTGTGCCGTAGTTCGGATGAGTTCGCGCATAAGGTTATCTCCGTCCATTTGCTGCAGGTCGGAGAGATAGGCTGTGTTGGCATATCGACGTCCGGCCTCAAACGATTCAAATTCTCGCTGGCTCATGTAGCCCTTCGCCTTCGCCTCCGGCGAAGCCACATTGTCAAAATACTGCGCTGCGGAAGGTGACTGCAGTGCTTCTTTCAGGGCATCACGGGTGGTTTCACTGGTCTTACTGTCGGCAATCAGCGAGAGCTGAGGTTCAGACGCGGCATCGATGATACCGTTGTACTCGTTGAGCAACCCTACATACGTACGACCGGTAACAGTGTTGACTTCACCTTTGCCTGGCGTGCGGCCTGCTGAAGGTCGAGCCGTGTTTTTCATGTAGGCCATAGCGGCATCAATCTGTTCCTGTGACCAGGAAAGTGCCGGTGCCTGCCCTTCAGGTCCCGCGCCGCCATAGATGGAGCGTACCTGACTGTCACCTCCGGGCAAATTACTGACGGCAGGGCAGATACCGGTTCCGCCAAAGCGTTCATATTCTGCTGCCGTACAGTACGCGGCATGTACGTTCGCACCGTCATAAGCGTCGCGGGCCTGTTCTTCCGATGCTGTAGAAATCCTCTTCCGCACCGCTGAACTGGAAACACCTTTGCCTGATGAGAGTTTTGACGCGGCGCTGCCTGATGCACTTTTACTTTGTGCTGCCACACCGGATGCGGAATCACTACAGATCGAATCCGGTACCGAAAAACTCTGCCGTGCCTCCTCCAGACGTTGGGTTTCATTATTGAAAATCATTTGCTGACGAGTAGCCTGCCCATCCTGATTAATCAGGGCGCCGAGCTTGTCGGCGTTCTGTGTGATGGCTGTGCCGGTTGCCTGTTGCATCTGTAGTATTTCGACCAGAGTTGCCTGGATGGTGGCCATCTCAGGCAGAACCTGAGTCGTGATCGGAACGCTGGAGTTCACGTTGACCGTTAAAGCACTGGCAACAGTGGGAAGGCTGGACGCGATGGCCAGCGCCAGCGCGGGGAGATGACGTTGTAGCATGAGATTCTCCGTTTATTTGAGCGGGGTAAACACGCCGGGAAGGCGGGTTGACTGTGTGCCGGGGGCGAGGGCGACCAGAGGGAAGGTCTGAAAGCGTCTGCTGATACGTCCTTCCCGGCTGCGGGTGTCTATGATTGTCAGCCCACGACGCGTGATTCTTGCATGAGCTGGAGGGGTGATATCCAGTACCGGCCAGTCTCCCGAGCTGAGTTGTGGGGTATCTGCCCCCTCCGGCCATAACCAGGTATCATCAGTTAACACCGCCCCTGTATTTTCAGGTAGCAACCACTGGACCACATGACGCGATTCCCGCACCGGTTCGCCTGGCTCATTGACCTGCCAGATGGCTGTTGTGACCAGCTGGCGTGGTCGCGCTTTGAGTGAAAGAAGCACGCCACAGGCCTCTTGCGTTGCCCGGCGATCGGTCGCGTATACCGCCCGGGAGTTCACTGCACTGTCTGTACGGAAGTGCCGGGACGGCAGGACGAACTCCACGCCGTCGGCATCGATCACCAGGCGGGAAAGACTGACCTGGCCCTTTACCGGGCGGCGACAGCGTGGCGTCAGGTGGATGGAACACATCAAAGGTCATACCCCAGCTCATTTATCATTTCGTCTGCCATCAATTCGATGACGCCCTTATCACCACGGGCGCCACTGTTACGCTCCCTGTACTCAATGAGTTTTTTTGCGGATCCGCGAGGGAACTTCTCCGCCAGTAACTGACGGGCACGGGCAGTACCGATCGTATCCGAGAGATTTCTGCGTAGCGCGCCGTCTTTTTTGTCTGAGTTAAGCGACCACAGCTCCAGCGGTCCGAGCGTAAACCGGACAATCCGTGCCAGCGTCCCCTGGGTTGTGCGCATCATACATAGCATCGGTACGCCACTACCGTCTGCAGCCGGACCAGCTGGCATACGCAGGAATGCATGAAGATTGTGTTCGGGGATCTTAAAACTGTCCCGTAAAAGTGGAATATCTTCCTGGCGGAAGCGCAGCAGCCAGAGGGTGTTGGCAGAGTCGAGCAGGCTTTTCGGATAGTCGGTAAGGAACTGGGTACTCAGCACCGTGCGGATACCAAACTTACGTTGTTCACGATCCTGCGTATCCAGTGCTTCGAAGATGAAATCAATGCCTTTGACGTTGTGCAGTTCGTCATAGATTTTGGTTTTCATTTCACTATCGAGCTGGTTGATGCGTCGCATAATGCCCGGGAGGTAGGCTTCCGGCAGTATTTGCATTACCTCATCCTGATACTGCGGCAGCAAAAAATCACCCGCAGTGATGTGGCCAGCAAAGAGGAACATGATGCCGGTTTTCAGTCTGCCTGCCGGGGTCTTATCGCCGGCTACGTTGTTTAAGTCTACGGCAATAATGCGTGTGTTCGGGTTCAGCGCAAAACGAGTCCGACTGGCCATCATCGGGTAGTCCTGTCGGGCCTGAATCATGCAGCGCTCAATGTACTCCACCAGGGGCTCCTGTGAGCCGTTACGCTGTATTCGGCCAAAAGTCTCCTGAATAACCTCACTGCGTAGTAGCGCGGGCATATCAGCAAGTTCTGGTACCGCCTGGTAGTGTGCCCGCTGAGCTGCAGATAACTGTCCACGTTCATGCAGGAGGTCACGTACTTCGTACCATGGTGTCGCGGTCCACCACTCCGGATCGTGCTCACCCCACAAACCGGATGACTCCAGTGCCGCATCCACTTCTGGCTCTACGTTTGAACGGAACATGTTTGGCTCAATACCACTACGCATGTCATACGCCAGATCAATCAGGCGATTCACTATTTGCCGGGTATCTGTAGGGTTAGGCGGGGTCCCTTTATCCGGTTCGATACAGAAGGCCGTCAACATGGACGCGATAAATTGCTTCTCTGGTGTCACTGGCTTACGAGCGCCGTACAGGATGTCGAAGACATTGCGTGACTTAGACGGGTCGTTGCTGAGTATGATGCCGACTGCTTCGTCCTTTCTCTCTTCTGGCAGACTGTCACGTATCAGCTGGATTAACCCCATCGCGCTGAATCCTTTATCAATGTGAGCCACATAAGGAAGCGAAACCTGGGCGGAAGATACCTGTATTTCCGTCAGGGTATTAATCAGTACCGATTTACCCAGACCCGAATCGCCAGGGGCAAGTTCGGTATGCTTGTTCTGTCGAGAAGACCCCAGCCCGACTTCCCAGGCGCATCCGTCTTCCGTGTGCAGCATCAGGTTGCCTTCCCCTCGCCAGACGGTACCTGGTCGGTTGAAGGGCAACATCGATAGCGCATGGGAGAGTGGCGGGTAAAGCGGAACAGGGCCGGAGCCCGCTGACGCGGCCAGCATACTGTTGACCCATCCCCTGCGAGGATCACCGAATGTGGTGGTCGTGTTACAGACTCCCCAACCCTGCAACGCTGATTCAAGCAGCATCTGATTACGGGAGCATATTTCCCGGGTATGCCCCCAGGTGGACGCCACAATGGTCATCACGCAGACCGGATCGCGTTCATCCGTTGCAGCCAGCTGTGTGAAAGCGTCGTAAAGTGGGCGAATAGAGGGAATAAATTGTCCAAATGATGAAATAGTCTTTTTCCAGCCCAGCGCTTTCATCCCGCCAGGCATGATGTCGATTCGTATGCGCCAGGGAACGGAACGTGGAACCAATTTCACAAGCTCATTGAAGGGGCGGGGATGCTGAGGCGGAAGTGTTATGGCCACCATGCCGTGCCACAGCCCCCCTGCATGCACCAGATTACCTTCTGTTTCTGGCGTACAACCAAATACCTGAAGATTCAGGAAGGGAGCTAGCAGTGCTGTAGCGTCGCCCTCCTGAAGCGCACCCGCTGGCGCAGCCTTCCCCGGTAATGCCGGGCGCCATGCGGCCGATGTGCTGTTGCGTGCTGTTTCACGTCTGATTTCATTACAGAACTCAGGCACATCAAGCAGGCGGACAAGCAAGCCGTCTCCACCGCGTACGAGTGCTTTTTCAAGAGTGGTGATAAAGCTGTCGTGCCGGATCTTCAGACCAGACATTTGCCAGCGCCAGGGCTCCTGACCAAAGCGCGCGACAGGTGCTTTATCCTGAATGGCCCGAACGGTGGCGTTAAAATCGGTTCGTTCCTGATGACTCACCAGTGTCGGAGAGCTCCAGACGGCAAGCCAGCAGCGCTCACGAACAAGCCACGGAGAAATGACATTGATCTTCTCATTAAGCAGGTCATCCAGCTGGACGCCGATGTGCTGAATTGAACGCATTTGCGGGGCGATCATGGCGCTGACTTCGTCACGCCCTTTTTCCGGGTCACGTTCGAAAATGAAGGCCAGTTTATGGCCGATATTTTTCCAGGTGGTGCTGAGCGTGGACGCGAGGTGCGCGATCATTCCTTCAAACGCATCCGGATGATCGTCTGAGGCTGTTTCCGACATTTCACGCAATGCCCCGGATATTTCGAATACAGAAAGGAAATAGCCATGATGGGTGACACCTATATAAGGGGCTTCCAGCCAGGGTCTGAGCTCCAGATCTTGTTTGTCCAGTCCGATCACCGTACGAATGTCGCAGTAGTCGACAAAGTCAGCAGAGACGGCGAAACGGGAACAGGTATTCATAACGTCTTCAATAGTGAAGACAAGGCGGTTGATATTCATAGCTGCGAAGACTCCACCGGAATGGCGTGTATTGATGGGCGAGGCGCTTCTGTGGGCGCATCTGCGGGATAAGGCTTGCGTTAGGTTTACGTGACAGTGGTACCAGATGACTGTGAGGATAATATTGTTGTCTGCGAGGCTCCTGACAGAACGTCACTGTCCGTCACTGAATCAGGTGTCAGGATCAACGCCACTCCGTTCATTTTTTGTCGCATTTCATCGCGCATGACTGGCGGGAAACGTTTAAGCGCATCTGCATAGTCAGCTGGTCGCCATCCCCCGAAACGTTCTTCCAGAGGAAGACGATGGCGGGTCAGTTCCGACAGTACCCGACGGCCTTCCCGAACCTCGCCTGGTCTGGTGCTGAAGACGGCCTGCAGGGCTTTTCGGTTCAGGGCAACAACATTACGTGGGTGCAGGTCCGGTAGCCAGACCATGACCCCCTGAGCAGCAGCAAATCCGTTGAGGGCATGCCAGGCATGGCAGAGGTAACAGAGGTGAAACGGTGTCGTGAGCCGTTCTAATTCAGCATGTTCGATGTCAGACAGCAGACTGGTGTCGGTCAGCAGTGTTTTGGGGATGTGTCGCAAAGCAATCCGGCGGGCGGCAAGTGATGCGTGCTGCATCCCGGTCCGGGCAGCTTTCAGAGCCCGGGCGTGTTTCTCATATTCAACCGGTACCTGCGGGGTGGGACGTGACTCCAGCTGAGCCAGCGTGTCTTTCGCTCTGACAAGTCGGGTCCTGGCATCCTGCGCGTCTTCCGCAAGTCGGGATAATGGCAGGGATTCCGGTAACACAAACAGATGTTTCATGTCAGCACTACAGCAATAACACCGCCCTCCAGAAACGCTCTCGGGGGGAGGAAGTAAAGGGGCTGTGGAATGGACAACATCAGGAACCGGAAGCGGATGTAGCCATGGACAGTCAGGTGTCTTTTTCTTTTTGCTCATCGTTTTCTCCTGAAAGGGTCGGTAAACACCGACCCTTTCCTGTGGTTAGCTGATATTGACAGAGCTGGTACCGAGCTGTTTCTGGGTTCGTCCCATAATTTCAGGGACTACGGCCAGTAGTGCGCCGATGGCCAGACCTGCACAGCAGCGGCCCACAGTGATCTGCGGATTGGTGCCCACTTTTTTGAAGGACAGCAGGGAACCGATGAAGATGAACACACCGATCGCCTGGGCAATTTCCAGGCCGGAAGTTTTACCGCTTTTGGCACCAGAGGCGGCGCTACCAAACATATCGGCGAGATCGCCATCAGCGAAGGCCATGCCGGGTAACAGGAACGTGACCAGAGCACACAGCCCCTGAATCATGCGCTCGCGGCACTGCATCATGGTCAGCTGGCAGAAAATAACGACGGCATAAAGACGCGCGGAAATAGCACGGAAAAGTGACATAGTGTCTCCTTGGGTTATAAAAAAACGAAGTGTGTTAAAAAGAGAGGCCGAGAGTGGCAAGTGCGGCATCGATGAGCTGAGGTGAAAAGACCATACCGGTCCCTGCAAACAGTTTTACTGTCGCAGCGCGAATGCTTTCACTTGAACTGAGTGCGGTGTGCCCCTCAAGCTCTGATCGTCGAAACATATCGAGTGCCGCATAGACAAACCCCACTCCTGCTAGCCGGACCAGAGAAAGTACGGCGTTAGCAGCCCCGGCAGCAACGCCGTAGGTGGCGGGTTGCACATACGCGATTGCATCAAAAGATGTGGCGCCAAAGCCAAGCTGCGCACCACTGGCATTAATGATGGAGGGGAGAGATACCAGCGCGGCGCAGGAAAAAAGGCCAATAGCAAACTTGCCCGGGGACAATGGACTTCGACTGGAACGTTGCCGGGTCAGAAGTGCGATGAGGCCAAAAAAACCAATCATCTCGGACCAGCTGAATAATAAATCCAGCCCAGCGGTGAAGATGCCCGAAGCAAGATTCTCTATTAGCGTGACGGCATCCAGTGCCATTAGCGCAGGGTTCCTCCGGTTGTCACCACAGAGCGCGTGGCAGGATCAATCTGACGAATAGTGACTTTACCCAGCGTATCCCCCTCCCGGACTGACCAGGTACTGCCCTGCCATTTGATCCACGCCATTCCTGCTTCCAGCGACATGATTTTCATGCCTGCAACAGCACTGGTTGTCTGCCGTTTTTGGGGCCGGGAAGCTGTTTTTGAGGCATCAGAGGTGCTTACGCGGGTTTCCAGAACAGCCAGCTTCTGTGTCAGCTCATTAAGCTGTGCACGCGTTTCTACTGCGTAAGCCTCATCCCTTTTGATAGCATCAGACAGGCGCGTAACGCTGTCTTTAAGCGACGTCAGAGAGTCATTTATCTTGCGGTCACGATCGTTCAGCTCGTCACGGATATCCGTCATCATGCTCGCCCTGTCGTCCTGAGCCATTGGCAGGGACGTATGTGCCGCCGGTTGCGCCGCGGCTGGCGAGACAGCCTGCTGCGGAACAGACTCAACCGTACTATGCTGTGCACCGTCGAGTGTATTTTCAACTTCACTGAAGCTGGTTTCAGACGGCGTATTATTCGTCAATGACAGTGATGGACCGAACAGGTACCAGAGGCTGGCCACTGCCAGAAGCGTTATCCCGAGAAGCCACGGCAGAGAATAGCCAAACAGCAGGTCTCGCTTCCAGAAGGGCGGTTTCTCGCGAGGATCTGGCGCGCCAAAATCATCCTCGCTTTCCAGTGTTTCTTCTTCAGGCATATCAATTTTCTGGTTCATCATTGTTCCTCACGGGTACGGTATCGCCATACTGACGACGGATTTCAGCCTGGCGGCGCGCGATGGCTTCCTGCAGGCGGGTTTCGGTTTGCTGCTCTGCGGCAGCGGGTGCTGATAAGGTGCTATTGATTGCGGGACGAGCCGCTTTATTACTGCTGACAATGTCGTCAGAAGTAACCGAGTCAACGAAGAGAATGGAGATAACTTCTTTCTGCTTCACGGTGACCTGGCGGAACGGCTCACGGGCCATCTCCTGTTTGATGACTTCCGCCCCGGTCTGGGCTGTGCCGCCAACCATTACACCAGCCACTGTGCTGCCATCAGGTTTACCCACTCGTCCGGTGACGGTACCGACACTGGACTGCATAACCTGAGTGTTAGCATCCTTGTACAGACCGCCAAGATCACCAAGACCTCCCAGTACAGCGGGCAGAACGATGTGTGTTCCCCATCGATGGTTAACATCGGAGGCCACAGAAGACATCAGGTTTTTCTCACTCTGTGCGCTTGCATTGACGTTCAGCTCCATGCCGTTCCAACTCATACTGGTAAATCTGATATCCAGTCCATTGCCGGCAAGTTTTGCTGACGAACTGTGAAGTCTTGCGCCAGCCAGCGGCCCGGCAGGAATAACCGCAACAACCTCTGAGTTGGGGTTATCTGAATCCACGGCAGTCTCCATATAACCGGCCGCACGCGTAAGTGCGTGGATGAAGACCTGTGCACTCTCTGTTTCAGTTTTTGTCTCTGCCAGGTTTCTTGTGCCAGTCGCTGGCGATGTCTGCGTAACACTTGCCAGGGCAGTTGCCAGCACCGGTGCATCGCCGCCAGTCTGTGCGTCACTGATCCGCTTAAGCAGTTTTTGCAGTTGAGCCTGGCGCTTTTCGTTTGCCTGCTCTTCTCCGGCCGGGTTTTCCGCATGGCGTGATGCTGCTGGCGGCGGAGGTGGCAGGTCCACCGGTTTTGTTTCTGGCACCTTATCCGGAGGGGGTTCCGTGACTTCAAGGCCGACCGGGAGACTGGCGATGAAGGATGAATCGGTCCGTGCGGCTTCCTGCGCGCCTAAATCGTTTGAGGCTTTAAGCAGTTCACGGTAACGCGGGCTCTCCGTCGTGGTGGTTACGGCACTTGAGGCCGTACCGTTAAGGTTGACGGCAGAATCTGTTCCTGAAGGGTCATGTGTCAGCCACGACATGGCCAGATAACCCGCGGTCACTAAAACCAGGGCACTAAATCCAATTATTGAAAAAAGTTTTTTGCCGTTCTTACCGGCATCCTGTTCTGCGCTCATTACTGAAGCTCCGGCGTGACGTGAACGGATTTCCCGTTTACTGAGAAGGTCAGTAACGGGGTGACGGGGAGTTTCCAGAGATGCGTACCATCCGCTGAAGAGAGTGTCTGTTCAAACTCGTCGCGCAGCATTGCGCGGGAACGGACCATCAGATCATCACCGCTTTGCCAGATCGCAGTGTCAGGGACGTTGCCCTGGAATTTAAGGCGACGGGCATCTTCTGGTGGTGTGCCATCCAGAAAAGCCTGCAACGTGGCGCTGTGGAGTGCGATTTTATCGACGGGTACGCCCGGGGCTGCTGAGCCAGGACCCAGACGCGGGACGCGTAAATCCAGCCGACTGTCGATCTCCTGACTGGCAGTACGGGTGTCTGTCTCACCACTTGTCACATTGATCATGATTGGAACATCAAGCCCTTTCAGATATACGGAAATATTCCCCGCAGCCCACGGGCGCAGTGGTGTTATGGCCAGCATGTTGGTTCCAGCATTGAACTTCACATCAAAACTCTTCGGGCTGGCATTAATTGGCGGATCTGACTGTGGCCACGGTGCGCCATTGATGTCCGTCAGGGTGACGACGCTCTGGTTATTCATGGCCGTGCGTACCAGCGGGATACTGGCGCCTGGAGAAAGATTGAGGGTTAATGAACTGATACGCGGAACCACGCTTATCATTGGGGCATTTACAGAACGCTCGTTGTCGGTCAGTCGAAGCCTCAATTCGCGTATCTCATCCGCTGACAGAGGCGAGTCTAAACCTGCTGCCTCATCTACCAGCGGCGAGCTTTGTTCCGGGGGCGGGAGCTCTCCACTAATCCGGGTTGCCGGTACACCTGTTGTTTGCGCTTCTGCCCCCTGAGGAGCGGCGGCAGTTGTTGCACCAGGCGTCCTGGCATCCTGCCAGCCAGTATTGTCAGCGGCGGCTACGAGGGCCGGACCACACAGCAGTAGTGTGGTCATGAGATAACGAAGTTTCATGGCGGGAGCCTCAGAGATTGCGGGGAGCGTTGCGTGAGATCATCTGGCGGATTTCCATCCCGACGGGTTTCTGTCGTGGATCTACGCGCTGGATGGTAATTTCGAAAACAAACGGTTGTTCAGGCTTGCTGGTCGTCTGCCCAACCAGGCGCAAACGTACCGGATACTGCATTGTCCAGAACCAGGTTCCGTCAGACAGACGCCCACGCCGGATGACGACACCAGCCCCTACGGAACCGGTAAGATTCATACGCTCGCGTTTCAGGGCATCGTAGATATTGGAGTTGGTTAGCGCCTGGATGTAACTGGCGTGTCCTGCTTCAGAGAACAGCGATGCTGTAGAGGATACCTGTTCACGATAATGAACGAAGTCCAGGTTAAAGGCCCGCATCAGAGCCTTGCTGCCAAAGGCGATGGCATCGTCCTGGCTCCATGCTGGTTCGGAAGTGGGAGCCAGGCGAACCAGGCGCCCACTGTCGGTGGCAAAGTAATCCCGTGGCTGTTGTATCAGAGCCCAGGTCAGGCCAGCATTGAGGATGATGCTGATAAGCAGGCCACTCCCCAGCAGGAGGTTACTCTTCATCAGCTCTGGTGCCATTTTCTGGCGTTTTTCTGCCGTTTTCATCATGTTCACGGCGTTTTTCAGCGGATCCTCCGCAGGGGAGGGGGCCCGCCCCTTTGCAGGGGGGGCTGATTGTGTCTGTTTTGTCATAGGTTTCAGGAGTTGAAGTTTTTCCAGGGATCGATGTTGTCTGGGATCTGTTCGTTGACTTTATCCAGGGCCGCTTCGCAGACCTTATTTTCCAGTTGCGAAATGATTTCATCGAGCCCGGGGAATTGCGGCAGGGTCACCTTGACGTTCTTGATACGGGACAGACAGGACTGCAGGGAGGATGAGACATTGCTTTCGCGCTGTTCCCAGGCTGTTGCGGCCGCCCTGGCTCGCTCATAACCAGCCTGGCTACCCGCTTCAGCAGCACTTCCTGCTCGGCAGGTTGCCGCCGCAGCGGCGGCAGAAAAAAGCATGAAGCCGGACAAAAGTCCGGCTTTAAGCATGTGATATCGCATTCTCTCTCCTTATCGGCTTAGCGGCCGGGGCTGTGGGAGTGTTCCTGATGAAGCGCTTTTTCCTGTCTGCCCTCCGGCTTTCGGGCGTCATCCCATTGTTTCCAGGTCTGTTCAAAACCGAGGCGCTGGAACAAGGTATCTGCCTGTTTTTCCGGTGTGTAGAGCCGGGCGGGAAGCGGTGTATCCTCTTCCCGACCTTTCAGGTGGAACGTCATCAGCTGAGGTGCGGCACGGGTGGTGCCGTCGGGTTCGAAATTCACCGCCTGTCCGTAGCCTACAAAGCGGGGACCGTCATCGGTGATGGCATTAATAACCAGCTGACTGTTGTCTGTGGTTGGCGTGGCCAGTGCCGGATACAGCGTGCCATCCAGACGAACCATCCCCTGCAGGTGTTCCCCCGCAGACTGGACAAGCAGCAGATCTAACTGGTTTGACTGTGTGTCCATAGAGGCCATGACGGGTACCAGCCTGTCTGGTGCTTCCGTGGACGGTGGCGAAATGCTGGCCGCGGCTACCGGTGACTTTACAGGATGCCTGTCTTCGCCCAGATAAAACTGACGCTCTTCCAGGCGAGGTGGCAGCTTCAGGTCTGTGGTGTACTCAGGCCAAGCCTGTCGGATTTGCTGTGTGAGGCGGCCAAACGTATCGACCGGGAAAGCCTGAAGAGGCTGTCCCTGCTCCGGTCGATCATGTGCCACGGCAAGACCTGTTGAGGCGGACGTCAATGACCAGTTATTTTTTACGCGCTCTTTTTCCTCACCAGGTACCTGCCAGCTGTCACGGGAATTGAGCGTCAGCGTGACCACATCGCCGGTTTTGTGGTGCGCGATCAACTCCCGTAAATCCTGCCCCCAGTAGGTATGACTTCCACCGCGGTTCTGTAGCTCGATAAAGAAGCTCTTGCCCTTTTGCTCTTTATTTTCGTACATCGCTTCACCAAAGTTCTTGAGGACCGCCGTGACGCTCTGGCCTGGTTTCAGTGCAGAGGGGGCGGGCTCAGCGGGCATATCAGGGACCCGGATGCTGTCGGCCTGCTTAGGCGCTACAGGCTCTGTTGAGGGTGAAACGGCAGGCTGCTTTGCGGCAGTTGCCTGTGCTGACGGCGTGGGTGATACGGGGGGCACGGGTATGCCCGGAGCGTCAGGGGTAACAGCTTCGGGGGCGGCTGTTGCCGGTGACACTGGCGATGCGGCATCAGGTGATGGAGTCTGTCGGTTCAGATCCGGCGTAGGAATATGTGTTGTGACTGAATCCCTGGTTGCCCCAAACTGTTGCCGCATAGTCTCAAGCTGCGCGCGCTGCGCAGGCAGCTTCATTCGGATATCGAGGTCATATTCAATAATGAGCCGCATGGCCTGCTCTTTAAACTGCGTACTGCCGGTGAGCTCCACCACACCGCCGTAATAGCGTGATGCCACGGCCAGCGCGGCGAGCACCTTGCGCTTGTCCTCACTCGCACCGTTACACATTTCGAGACGGTTGCCGAGATCGTGAAACGCATCTTCCCCGTCGAGACGGTAAAGCACCTTATTGTCACGCTGTTCTTCCGTTGACAGGGCTTTAATGATTTCATCGAGATCTTCTCGCTGAAGCGGTTCCGGCCTTCGCGGTCCGTAGACAAGCCCATCCGCTTCATGCATCTCACTCTCTGCCGTTTCCTTCCTGCCCGGGGAGGGCTCTGACGTGTTTGGATCCACATCGGCAGTTTGCGTCTGCTCCTGTTTTTGCCCGGTTGATGTTGCTCCGGGGGACTGTGGAGGGATTGGTAATTCAGGAACGATCGGCTCCGGAGACTCAGCGTCTGTTTCATGTGACGCAGCCTCAGGCTTCAGGGTTTGTTTGCCCGTTTCTGACAGTTCATGGTCTGTCTGTCGTTCCTGAGCAGGCATATGGGGAATGTCATCAGACTGACTGTTCACCCATTCAGCAAATTGTGGGTCGTCCATCTGCGCGCGTATGTCTGCATAATCATCGAGGCCAGGGACCGGTATATTCGATCCTGATTCGATGGCACTATGACTACGCTGACCGGCATCCGCAGAAGATGTCGCGATCGTCACGTCCGTGGTGCTCTGCGTATCAGGAATTAAAACATCAGCGTCTCGCAGGGACGTGGGGGCGGGTTCATCGTGTTCAGCCTTATTCTCAACCGGTGCCGCACTGATACTGGCTTCATCGGGCGGCATCACCGCTGCCGGAGAGATTATTTCAGGTTCAGGCGGGGCGGGAGGCGCTGGGTTTACTGACTCATCCTGCCTGTGGCTTTCAGACGGAATAACGACAGGTTCATCCGGGGCAATCGAAGACTGGCCGGATTCCTGACTTTCCAGATTTTCCATTTTTGGGTCCTGTTGTGAGAGAAATTGTGCATCGTTGGGTGCGTAGTCTGTCCGGATATCGATGCCGGCAGACCTGAGGCGGTCGCTGATGTGCTCACGGAAGGCTTCTCTGCCCCTGCTGATATCGAGATCGTTGAAGTCCGTCAGCAAGCGTGCTTTTTCTTCTTCGGTGAAATCAGGGGCGATGACTCTGCCGCCCGTGAGTTCTGCCGCTTTCTCAGCGCTCAGGATGCCCTTATTTTCAGGTTGTCCTGTCTGCGCATTCTTCAGCTGATGATCATTGTCTGCACAGAAAATAAAAGGACTGTCAGGCCAAACGGCACGAGCATTCTGGCCAACGGCAATCATGTTTCCCGCATCAACCGTCATCAGTACCGGCAGACCTGATGCCTCATGCAGAGAGGCTGCTGTGGCATATCCTTCAGCAAACAGCAAAGGCAGGCCATTCTGTGGCGTCCCCAGTGCAAACCAGTTACCTGTTTTTTCACTGTCTTTAAGGATGCGGGCGTCTTTTCCGCCGGTGAGCGGAATACGCTGGTAAGAGCGTATGTCGCCATGCGCATTGCTGAAGGGGATCACAAGTTCTTGCTTATCGTTGATTCTTATACCCGGCGCAGCCTCCACACCCTTACGGGTCAGATAGGCGTTCGTTGTAGCCTGCGGGTAGCGGTCAACATATCGGGCGGCGTACTCCGCCTGCCGGTTGTACTGTTGCTCCAGAGCACGGGCATTGTCTTCACGCGTTTGCTGGGCGTGTGCACGGAGATGAAGACGCGCAAGCGGATCCATCTCGCCACCACCTGAAAACACCCACTGCGTCGGTTTAGCGTCGGCGCTGCGATAATCGCGGTACCATCCGGCAGGGCGCCCGTCCAGGTAAGCCTTGTAAGCTCCGCTTTTCGAACCTTTCTTGTCCTGTTTCGTCGGTACGCGCTGAAGGCTTCCATCCATCACGGGGAGCCCCTTAACTAGCAGCCCTGCTTCTTCAAGTTTTTGAGCAAACTCTGTTACCGGATCGTCCGCATTCATCGACAGTTCATGGGGGCGGGGCATCCATCGCTCGAACCTGGTCAGGTCGGCTCCTGGTCGGGCATACCAGAGGCGGTGCTCATCGTCCCATTTAAGGGCTTTCTGCCCATCGCTGAGACGCGGGTGGGCGTTGATGGCGTCGTCCTTCTCTTCGTGAGGTACGGCAAGCCATACGCGGTGACTTTTTTGCATGGTCACATTCCTGGAAGATATTGAGGGAGTAGCGCGGGAGCGCTATGGGGAACGAACGGGTTACATCGGGTTCAGAGACCAGTCCAGTCTCGTGGTTTTTCAACAAAATGCCGGTACCACCAGGGGCGACCGGAGGCAATCTTTCCCCTGAAGGTACTTATTACGCGCAGGCAGATAGCCCGTACACTCCAGCCAAAGAAATTCAGGGCAACAAAGAATCCCAGAATGGCGGAACAGATATACAGCGTCTTCATGGACGGCCAGCGAAACCAGACCAGATACAGCAAAAGGAACGGCAGCGGGATACCAAAAAAGGTGACAGGCGGTGTGGCATAGCGCCAGAATCCTTCTCGTTTCAATGTCTAAGCTCCTGTGTCGGTAGGTAGAGTGCCGCTTCGTGTCTGTCTATATCACCCGTTACGTAACCTTCACGCACTTGATCGATAATGCGCCTTTTCTCCAGTCTCAGGATGTTATCGATGTGGGCCGGCCACTTCTCTGACGGGAGATTCTGTAGTGCATCGCGTAGCTCATCGTCGAAGACGATGTATTCCCGGAGAGCCCGGCGTTTGCCGTCTGTCGTTCTGACAAGTACCTGGACTACGATAAACCGTAACATCCCAAGCATCTCCCAGGCGCGTGCATCACGAATCTGAGGCGGAAACAGACCAAGCAGTCGGTTCAGGGTTTCACCTGGTGATTTAGAGTGCAGTGTACCGATGGTTAAATGTCCGCTTTCACCAGCCTGGACAGAAGCCTCTGCTGTTTCCGTGTCACGAATTTCCCCGATACCGATGACCTCCGGGTTTCGGCGCATTGCGGAGCGAAGCCCATCTGCAAAACTTGCGACGTCACGTCTTACCTGAGCCTGATGCGGCGGCAGAAGGTCGTCGGGGCGGCCGAGAATGTACTCTACTGGATCTTCGTAGGTCACAATTTTGCGATCGGGCTGTGTGTCCTGGCAGTGGCGATACAACGACGCCTGCAACGTTGATTTACCCGAACCCGTTTCACCGCAAATAAGACCCAGCCCGGTTTTTGGCAGCATTGCCGCCGCCAGATCGGGCTCGATACCCAGCTTCAGAAAATCGGGAATGATGTGGGGGATCACACGCAGAGTGACGGAGAGAGCCTTTTCTTCCCGGGCAGATGTCCCCTGGATGATGTGCGCGCGTAGCCGCACGCGTTCCCCCCTTTCCAGGCCATATCGCCCATGCATGTCGCCGTCGATTTGAATGGCTCTGTCCAGCGGTCTTCCACCCTGCACTCGGGGGCGCACTTCTGGCCCCAGCAGGTCGTCAAGCATATTTCCCAGCATGATATTCGGCAGTATGGTGTCTGAGACTCTCTCACGTCGGCCATAACGACTCACTGAAACTGGTGAGCCGCCAACCAGATCCACATCACTGACTCCATGTGCCGAACACCAGGCAAAAAATGTCCTGAACTCGTCGGCGGTATAGGCACCGCTGAACGGGAAAAGCCCGAACGAGTCAGGGATAGCTGATATGTTCACGAGGAAAACTCCTTACTGGATGGTAACGGACGGGCGCCAGCGTGATTTCTGTAGCTCAAACGATGCATGTGATTTGAGTCGGCGAACACGATCGCCGGTAACGAGCTTCTGACCACTGCCAGTAACAGTCTGCTGCTGCTCGGTGACTTCCGGCCGGGAAATCATGCCCCGTCGCCAGAGCAGGGAATAAAGCATCATGCCGCGATAGTCCCGGGTGAGTTGATTCATGCTGGCCTCAAAGGTCAGATCGGCATTTTCGCGACCTTCCTGCCAGCCTTTTTTCAGTGCGTCTTCCCAGACCTTTCTCTGGGCGCTGTCTTCCGGCACAACCAGACCTTCTGTGCCAGGGGTTGCCGTGGTGGCCAGACCGCGTAGTAACCAGCTGCGCCAGCTGGGCGGGTTACTGACGAATCGCTCCGGTCGGATGATGGTCCAGACTTTTGAGGCTGTGCGAATTTGATCAGGAGTGATGTGTGCTACGTCCTGCGCTTCATCAATAACCGGAGGAAGCCAGCCTTCAGGGCTGATAAGTGGACGGAAATCGTAAAGGGCATTGAGGGTGGATTCGCGGGCGTTGAGTGCCTGGGTTAACTCCCATGCCCGCTGGGATTTTCCTCCCCGGAATCCCAGTGTTCTGCCAGCATCAGTAAGCATTTGCCAGCGCGTTTCGGACAGACCTTCTGGTCTTTGTCGCTCCGGGTTGAGCCAGGCCTGCATATCCGGAGGTGGTGCCCCTGTATCTGTCGGTGAAGCCGGCCGCTCTCCTGCACACCCAGTCAGGAGCAGAGCAGGGAATAGTAACAAGAGAAAGCATTTCATTTCTTTCTGGTCTCCGGTTGCATGAAGTTGAGCTGGAGCAGCCCAGGGTACTGATTCAGGGTTGCGCGCCATGCGGTCTGCGCTTCGATAACGCGCAACACATTGCTGAACGTCATGCCACGAACGTGCAATGTTACGGGCAAGGGCAGGCGAACGCCGCTGTAGTTGAACTGCAGGCCACGTGCCCGCGCCAGTTCATCCAGTAGCTCCACAGCATCACCTTCCCAGTCGAAAGAGACGTCAGCGCTGTTGGAGCGAACGATCTCCATGGATGATGGCGCGGTTTTCGAACCGGACCAGACACCGTTATTCCACATCTGATACTGTGTGTGACGGGTAACGGAAACGGATGAGGCCGCGCCGTAACGGTCGGGGGAAGGAGAAACTGGAGACGTTGATGGCGTAGTCCAGGACTGGCAGCCGGCGAGCAGGGAGATGGCCAACACGCCGGGAAGCATTAAACAATTCATGGTAGTTACCTTGCCGGGGGGCGACGGAGATTAAAGCCAGAAGATTCAGTGGGCGAGGCTTATGATGCCGTTAATTTTGATGTTTACTTTTCCTGCGTATCCAGCTAATTAATTCAGATGGTTGATTATTTGCGGTCATCCAGAATAAAAGTCCGAATACAGAGAAAGTGAGATAAAACTGCCTGATGGTATCGTCAACACGCTCTTTCCAGTCATCCTCATCAATTAATACCGTTTTGCATACCTGAGGCATTACAAGAGGAGATGGCGGGCCGCTATCGTTTGATTGTTTACATTCTCTTACCATGCCTGGTGGTGCATCACCGGTAAGTGATCGGGCCTGTTCAAGGAAGGTGTCGGCGAGCGAGTGGTTGAATCCAAATAACATGAACAGAATAAAAAAACCGGTGGCTGGCGCAGTTATCAGGCTGCTGAAAGCAACACTGCTGATCTGATGCAATACATGTACATATCGGAAAGATTTCATCTTCAACGGTCTCAGCGGGAGAAAGTTCGGGGGGATTACAGCCAGTGCACAGGGGATAACACACAAAGAAACGGCAGAGGAAGCCCATTGCGGGCTTCCCCTAAACTATCAGAACGTGAACTGCAACTGTGCGACCGCACCGTAGGTACGATCGGTTCCTGCAATACCGGTCAGGTCCAGATGTACTACGTCGAAAGGAGAGAAGCCCAGACCCGCAGTGAAAGCGTTGCCCTCGCTGGAGACCATGTTCTGACGATAACCCGCGCGTACCTGCATCCAGTTCCAGGCATTCAGTTCGGCACCCACACTGGCGAACTGGCGTTTGTCATCCCGCTCAAAGCGGCTTGCTTCGGTCAGATCCACATCGAGAGCGGTGGTCAGGATACTGTTACTCCATGCCACGCCTGCAGTGGCCTGTGGTTTTACTTTGAATGTTTCTTTCTCACCATTCACTGCTTTAGTGTCAACGGTGCGGGCGATGATGTTCTGTACCGCGAGACCCAGCATCCAGTTGTCGCCGAGGTTTGTTGCCAGACCGATGTCGGCGTTAAATCCGGTTTTAGTATTGCGGTAGTCATCCGAATTCAGGTCATTTTTGTCGAAGTCGTTTACCTTTGCGCTGTAGTTGAAAAGATCGATGCGTTGATACTTGGGCGTGATCCCCAGTGACCAGCTATGTCCCGCTGTTTCAAATTCGTGCGCCATAGCCACACCGACATCGGTGATAACGGCAGCCCGACCATAAGCGCGGGACGTTAGTGCATCCTTGTCTACCGTATCTGACGGGATGGCGCCGCTGGCGATATTATCGAGATACTGTAGATCGTGATCACTGACCTTGCCGTTTACGGAAACGGTGCCCCAGGACTTCACGACAACCGCAAATGGAAGCACTTTATTAGGAGTGGTAGCAATGACAGATGCCCCGACCTGTCCGTTTGCTTTTACGTCCTTCAGGTCTTCCAACTTGTTGCGTAATGCGGCTGCACTTTCGCTGACACCGCTCTGGCGGTCAACTGCATTGTCAAAATTGTTCCACAGATCCTTTACGTCATCGGTATTATCGATGGCATTATCTGGGTCTGCTACCTGGACACCTACGGACGGCAGCACCAGGCTGAAGTCATCGTTCGCGCCAAATTTCGTCAGGAGTGCCGGGTTGGATAAGGCAGCTGTACCGTAATGTGCGGAAGCTACGCCAGTCCCGCCCATCGCATCGCTGCGGGCTTCCATATAAGAGGTTGCAGCTCCCGCATGAAATGCCATCATGACGGCGAAAGATATCAGTGTTTTTGCAATGTGAGTCTTTTTCATAAGTAAATTTCCTGTAGTCCTGTCTGGATTTAGGGCAAAAGTAGGTCCTGATGCGGCAGCATCAAAATTTCCTTTTTCTTTTTTAATTCAGATTTTCAGCGTGGTTTAAAGCTGTCTGAATATAAGTACGGGTAACGTTGTTCCGTGTTCAAGTGCTGTTGCCAGCCCTGCACCTAAGGTGACGAGGCGGATAGTACCTGTTGCTGCGTGTTCCCTGAGGAGTCGCTCTTTCCAGCATTCCTGCTCTGTATTCAGGGTGCGCGTAATAATGGATAGCACCGGAAAATATGTCAGCTGAGATGAAGATATTTTCTTCTTAATTAATATGCCGTTTCGTTCCTGATCTTTATCCTCAGTTGTATTTTCAGTCTTCCAGAAAATAATGCTGTCATTATTATTTTCGGCTGAAGGAATAATTACCTCCCGGAAATTTTCTTCCGTTTGTGGCCATTGATGACTCGCGCTGCCTGTGTCGACAGGGGGAACGTTGCTTCCAAGCAACCAGCCAGGAGAAACGAAAAACCAGTCAGCGAGCGCCTGGAGAAGCGGGGTGGACAGATAGTCCATTGTACGTTCCCTGTCCTGTAGCACACTAACCCGAACATTCCATGACGACAGCAGTTCTGCGATGTCTGTCGGGCTAAGCTCGTGTGACTGCATCAGTAGCTCAAAGCGGTCTATAACGCTGATTGCAGTATTACTGAATGGCAGGAAGATATCGCGAAAAGAGCCTTCAATTACCATACTCAGCAACTCTGACTGAGAAATTCCAATTTTGCCTGACAGCTCATCAATCAGTTGACGGGTACCAGGTCGCAACCGAAGTGATGTGGTCTGCATGGGCTTCTTATCATTGCGCTGAAGCAGTTCTGCAATCCTGTTCCGATCAAGGTCGGGGAGCGCCAGAAGCGAGGTGAAAATTGCTGTGAGACTGTTTGCCACATGGCCCCCTTAAGTGAAATTAAACTTTGTTACTCAGTGGGTTAAAGAATAATTAATCGTGACGCGTATGTATAACGAGTTAATTCGATCGTGTAGATCGACTGCGTTTGCGTGTTCGTTTTAATTACGTTTGTGTATTTGCTTTTTTAGCGAGCTTTCCGGCGCGGCCGAATGAGTACAAGCACGCCGGTTTCAGGTACGGTTATCCAGCGCCATTCCTGTAAAAATGTTTGCAGCCGTATCCCGTTTCTGATGGCTGGAGGTATCGTGACTGTGGTGCAGCGCCAGCGGTGCGTTTCCCCCATTTTTGACATCAGGATAGTCATGCTTTTCAGGTGTGCCGGTCGCATCAGATGGGATGTGAAGTACACCGGCGAGCTGTCTCTTTGTAGCGCCAGCTGCAACGTGACCAGAAAGCTCCGGTGAAAGCGTGCCGCACGCCGGAGATTAAGATGGCCAACCCGGTCAAATGTCGACAGATGCAGGGTTGTGTAATGCTTCTTACGATGTCGAACCAAGGCCGTTCGGAACCCTTTCCAGGGCGTCACGGCACTGACGATTGTCATTATCGGGCAATACAGCAGTAGCGTTAGTGGTACTGCTGAAAGGAAAATCAGAAACACAGCCCCTCCAGAAGAAAAGTTATACCTGGGCCGACAGTGCCAGGTCGGGGTTAAGCGGACATATCATGATGTGATTGTTTGTCCTGACAGGAAGCTCTCCCGGCGCGGGGACTCGTTCGCCGCGCTGGGCTGCAAGAGCCAGTGTCCGCAGTAGCAGTTCGCTGGCGCGGGCCAAAGCAAGTTCGCGAGTCGGCGCTGATACTGTCAGATTTTCGAAATCGCATAGCATTACCTTGATGTCACCTGATTCTTCGCTGTCCTGCTCGACCTGGGCAGGATAGGGCACGAAGTAGGGGGCGATCTTTTGAGTCTGGCGCCGTCGCGCGTCCAGCTTGCTGACCAGCTGGTAAGCTCTCAGATGGGTGTAGCGTTTTAGCATATTCATCGAGCGATGGCCTGATATAGCTGCGACCTCCATAACGTTCAGCGTACCGAGTTCGAAGAAACGGCTGATGGCCTCGTGCCGTAGATCATGAAAATGCAGATTCTCGATAGAGAGTTCCTTGAGGGCATTCCGCCAGGCGCTTTTGAAACCGGATGACGTATAGGAAAACAACTTACCTTTTAGCTGGGCCGGCATCATCTGAAGCAGGTTACGAGCCTTACGTGAGAGAGGAACATCTCGTGATGAGCCATTCTTGGTATCGGGCAGATGTGCTACGCCGTGCTGCAGGTCGATGTATTCCCATTGCAGGTTAAGGATTTCACCCTGCCGCATGGCTGTCTCAAGCGCGAGATGAAAAATTATATACAGCATTAAGTTTCGTTCCCGGAAATAACGGGACAGTCTGCGCTCTTCACTGGATGTCAGGCGGCGATCACGACCTTTGGATACTTTAGGTTTACGTACCAGTTCGACTGGGTTGCTTCGACAGGTTCCCCATTCCACGCGAGCGATCCCGAATAGAGATGATAAAAGCGCCAGTTCAAGCCTTACTGTATTGCCAGTGATAGGGTTCCCAGTCCTTGGGTTGAACTGCATCAGCCTTTCATCACGGTAGGCTGCAATATCAACTGTGGTGATCTCATCCATGTTCCGGTTAGCCAGTGGGTGACGCTTAATGACGTTGACCCGGTAAAATTCCTGAAGATGTCCCTTTTTGTGAACTGATACCGACTCGTAATACTTATCGAGGCCCCGACTGAGAGACATTTTTCTAATACGCGCAACAGAAGACATCATTACTCCCAAAAGGCGAAGAAAATAAAGCCTTGTGCGAAAAATGCAATAACACTGTCAATCCGGTGTGTGGA
>NZ_QFLS01000024.1:0-29039 GCF_004136695.1 Enterobacter cloacae complex sp. 677-3DZ2D5B
GGGCGTTGTTGCTAAAGTTCTCGGCTAATCGCTGATAACATTTGACGCAATGCGCAATAAAAGGGCATCATTTGATGCCCTTTTTGCACGCTTTCACATCAGAACCTGGCTCATCAGTGATTAATTTTGTCATAATCATTGCTGAGACAGGCTCTGCGGAGAGCGTATAATACGAAAAGCGAATAGCATTTCGATTGGTTTGCCTCGCACTCGCGGGGTGAAAATGTTTGTAGAATACTTCTGACAGGTTGGTTTATGAGTGCGAATACCGAAGCTCAAGGGAGCGGGCGCGGCCTGGAAGCGATGAAATGGGTAGTTGTAGCCGTGCTGCTGATTGTGGCGATTGTCGGCAACTATCTTTATCGTGACATGATGCTGCCGCTACGCGCGCTTGCAGTGGTAATTCTGATTGCTGCGGCGGGTGGTGTCGCGCTGTTGACGACGAAAGGCAAAGCGACCGTTGCGTTTGCCCGCGAAGCGCGTACCGAAGTCCGCAAGGTCATTTGGCCGACTCGCCAGGAAACATTGCACACCACGCTGATTGTAGCGGCGGTAACCGCTGTAATGTCACTGATCCTGTGGGGACTGGATGGTATTCTGGTTCGCCTGGTATCCTTTATCACTGGCCTGAGGTTCTGAGATGTCTGAAGCCCCTAAAAAGCGCTGGTACGTCGTTCAGGCGTTTTCCGGTTTTGAAGGCCGCGTAGCTACGTCGCTGCGTGAGCATATCAAATTACACAATATGGAAGAGTTATTTGGCGAAGTTATGGTTCCGACCGAAGAAGTGGTTGAGATCCGTGGCGGCCAACGTCGCAAAAGCGAACGTAAATTCTTCCCGGGTTACGTGCTGGTTCAGATGGTGATGAACGACGCGAGCTGGCACCTGGTGCGCAGCGTACCACGCGTGATGGGCTTTATCGGCGGCACATCTGACCGTCCGGCGCCAATCAGCGACAAAGAAGTTGATGCGATTATGAACCGCCTCCAGCAGGTGGGTGACAAACCGCGTCCGAAAACGCTGTTTGAACCGGGTGAGATGGTTCGTGTTAACGACGGTCCGTTTGCTGACTTTAATGGCGTCGTCGAAGAAGTGGACTACGAGAAGTCCCGCCTGAAAGTTTCCGTTTCTATCTTTGGTCGTGCGACCCCGGTAGAGCTGGACTTTGCTCAGGTAGAAAAAGCCTAAGCAGCGATCAAAAAAGCGACGATTTAATCGTTGCACAGGGCGCGAGATTGGAATACAATTTCGCGCCTTTTGTTTTTATGGGTTCCGACCCGTAAAACGAATTTTATTCACGGGGAGCCTCTCCGAGGCGTTATTACCCAATCAGAGGATTTTAGAATGGCTAAGAAAGTACAAGCCTACGTCAAGCTGCAGGTTGCAGCAGGTATGGCGAACCCAAGTCCACCAGTTGGTCCAGCTCTGGGTCAGCAGGGTGTGAACATCATGGAATTCTGTAAAGCGTTCAACGCCAAAACTGAATCCATGGAGAAAGGTCTGCCAATCCCAGTTGTAATCACTGTTTACGCTGACCGTTCTTTCACTTTCGTTACCAAAACCCCTCCAGCAGCAGTTCTGCTGAAGAAAGCAGCGGGCATCAAGTCTGGTTCCGGTAAGCCGAACAAAGACAAAGTGGGTAAAATTTCCCGCGCTCAGTTGCAGGAAATCGCGCAGACCAAAGCTGCCGACATGACTGGTTCCGACATTGAAGCGATGACTCGCTCCATCGAAGGTACTGCACGTTCCATGGGCCTGGTAGTGGAGGACTAAGAAATGGCTAAACTGACCAAGCGCATGTCCGTGATCCGTGACAAAGTTGATGCGACCAAACAGTACGACATCAACGAAGCTATCGCTCTGCTGAAAGAACTGGCAACTGCTAAGTTCGTTGAAAGCGTTGACGTTGCCGTTAACCTGGGCATCGACGCTCGTAAATCCGATCAGAACGTTCGTGGCGCAACTGTACTGCCACACGGTACTGGCCGTTCCGTACGCGTAGCTGTATTTGCTCAGGGTGCAAACGCTGAAGCTGCTAAAGCTGCCGGCGCTGAACTGGTAGGTATGGAAGATCTGGCTGATCAGATCAAGAAAGGCGAAATGAACTTTGACGTTGTTATTGCTTCTCCAGATGCAATGCGCGTTGTTGGCCAGCTGGGCCAGGTTCTGGGTCCACGCGGCCTGATGCCAAACCCGAAAGTGGGTACTGTAACTCCTAACGTTGCTGAAGCAGTTAAGAACGCTAAAGCAGGTCAGGTTCGTTACCGTAACGACAAAAACGGCATCATCCACACCACCATCGGTAAAGTGGACTTTGACGCTGACAAACTGAAAGAAAACCTGGAAGCTCTGCTGGTTGCGCTGAAAAAAGCAAAACCAACTCAGGCGAAAGGCGTGTACATCAAGAAAGTTAGCATCTCCACCACCATGGGTGCAGGTGTTGCAGTTGACCAGGCTGGCCTGAGCGCTGCTGCAAACTAATGCCTTTACGTGGGCGGTGATTTTGTCTACAATCTTACCCCCACGTTTGCTAACAAAAGTTAGCGGCTAAAAGAATTGTTCGTTGGAGCCTGGCCTATCCAGGCCTCCGTCGAAGACCGCAGGTGTTTCGCAAGAAACTTAATCCCCTGCGTAGACGGTGACAGAACGCTAAGATTATTTTAAATACTCTGGCTTGTTTCTGCTCACCGTATTAAGACGCTCTTCCCGTTGGGTCGAGTGAAGTGAGTTCCGGAACATGAGTTCCGGCAAACATCCAGGAGCAAAGCTAATGGCTTTAAATCTTCAAGACAAACAAGCGATTGTTGCTGAAGTCAGCGAAGTAGCCAAAGGCGCGCTGTCTGCAGTAGTTGCGGATTCCCGTGGCGTTACTGTAGACAAAATGACTGAACTGCGTAAAGCAGGTCGTGAAGCTGGCGTATACATGCGTGTTGTTCGTAACACCCTGCTGCGTCGCGTAGTTGAAGGTACTCAGTTCGAGTGCCTGAAAGACACGTTTGTTGGTCCGACCCTGATTGCATACTCTATGGAACACCCGGGCGCTGCTGCTCGTCTGTTCAAAGAGTTCGCGAAAGCGAATGCAAAATTTGAGGTCAAAGCTGCAGCCTTTGAAGGTGAGTTGATCCCGGCATCGCAAATCGATCGCCTGGCAACCCTGCCGACCTACGAAGAAGCAATTGCACGCCTGATGGCAACCATGAAAGAAGCTGCGGCTGGCAAACTGGTTCGCACTCTGGCTGCTGTACGCGATGCGAAAGAAGCTGCTTAATCGCAGTTATCTTTATAAAGCATTTGCTTACGTATAAACTTATTCTGATTTTCAGGAACAATTTAAATGTCTATCACTAAAGATCAAATCATTGAAGCAGTAGCAGCTATGTCCGTAATGGACGTTGTAGAGCTGGTTTCTGCAATGGAAGAAAAATTCGGTGTTTCTGCTGCTGCTGCTGTAGCTGTAGCTGCGGGCCCGGCTGAAGCTGCTGAAGAAAAAACTGAATTCGACGTAATTCTGAAAGCTGCTGGCGCGAACAAAGTTGCTGTAATCAAAGCAGTACGTGGCGCAACTGGCCTGGGTCTGAAAGAAGCTAAAGACCTGGTAGAATCTGCTCCAGCTGCGCTGAAAGAAGGCGTGAGCAAAGACGACGCAGAAGCACTGAAAAAATCTCTGGAAGAAGCTGGCGCTGAAGTTGAAGTTAAATAAGCCAACTTTTCTGGTTGCAGCCTAAGCAATTAGGCTGATGGCTGGTGACTTTTTAGTCACCAGCCTTTTTGCGCTGTAAGGCATCAGCAGCATTTCACACTGTTTGACTGCTGGTTGTCCTGACAATGCTTGTTTCTATCGACGACTTAATATACTGCGACAGGGTGCTCGCTCTGTGTAAATCGCAATGAAATGGTTTAAGCGTGATAGCAACAGGTATTGCGGAAAGTATTCAATTTTCCGGTCCACAAAATGGTGTTGCACAAACTGTCCCTTCGTCGGACAGATGGGTCGACTTGTCAGCGAGCTGAGGAACCCTATGGTTTACTCCTATACCGAGAAAAAACGTATTCGTAAGGATTTTGGTAAACGTCCACAAGTTCTGGACATTCCATATCTCCTTTCTATCCAGCTTGACTCGTTCCAGAAGTTTATCGAGCAAGATCCTGAAGGGCAGTACGGCCTGGAAGCAGCCTTCCGTTCCGTGTTCCCGATTCAGAGCTACAGCGGTAATTCCGAGCTGCAGTACGTCAGCTACCGCCTTGGCGAACCGGTGTTTGACGTTCAGGAATGTCAGATCCGTGGCGTGACCTATTCCGCACCGCTGCGCGTAAAACTGCGTCTGGTGATCTACGAGCGCGAAGCGCCGGAAGGCACCGTAAAAGATATTAAAGAACAAGAAGTCTACATGGGTGAAATTCCACTCATGACGGACAACGGTACTTTCGTTATCAACGGTACTGAGCGTGTTATCGTTTCCCAGCTGCACCGTAGCCCGGGCGTCTTCTTCGACAGCGATAAAGGTAAAACGCACTCTTCCGGTAAAGTACTGTATAACGCACGCATCATTCCTTACCGTGGTTCATGGCTGGACTTCGAATTCGATCCAAAAGACAACCTGTTTGTCCGTATCGACCGTCGTCGTAAGCTGCCTGCAACCATCATTCTGCGTGCACTGAACTATACCACTGAGCAGATCCTGGACCTGTTCTTTGAGAAAGTGATCTTTGAAATCCGCGACAACAAGTTGCAGATGGAGTTGGTGCCGGAACGTCTGCGTGGTGAGACCGCGTCGTTCGACATCGAAGCCGACGGCAAAGTGTATGTGGAAAAAGGTCGCCGTATCACCGCGCGCCACATCCGCCAGCTGGAAAAAGATGATATCAAACACATCGAAGTTCCGGTTGAATACATTGCAGGAAAAGTAGCCGCGAAAGATTACGTTGATGAATCAACTGGCGAGCTGATCTGCCCGGCGAACATGGAGCTGAGCCTGGATCTGCTGGCTAAGCTGAGCCAGGCTGGCCACAAACGTATCGAAACGCTGTTCACCAACGATCTGGACCACGGTCCGTACATCTCTGAGACTGTACGCGTCGACCCAACCAACGATCGTCTGAGCGCGCTGGTCGAAATCTACCGCATGATGCGTCCTGGTGAGCCACCAACTCGCGAAGCGGCTGAAAGCCTGTTCGAGAACCTGTTCTTCTCCGAAGACCGCTACGATCTGTCCGCGGTTGGTCGTATGAAGTTCAACCGTTCTCTGCTGCGCGACGAAATCGAAGGTTCCGGTATCCTGAGCAAAGACGACATCATTGAAGTGATGAAGAAGCTCATCGATATCCGTAACGGTAAAGGCGAAGTGGACGATATCGACCACCTCGGCAACCGTCGTATCCGTTCCGTAGGCGAAATGGCGGAAAACCAGTTCCGCGTTGGCCTGGTACGTGTAGAGCGTGCGGTGAAAGAGCGTCTGTCTCTGGGCGATCTGGATACCCTGATGCCTCAGGATATGATCAACGCCAAGCCGATTTCTGCGGCAGTGAAAGAGTTCTTCGGTTCCAGTCAGCTGTCTCAGTTCATGGACCAGAACAACCCGCTGTCTGAGATCACGCACAAGCGTCGTATCTCCGCACTCGGCCCAGGCGGTCTGACCCGTGAACGCGCAGGCTTTGAAGTTCGAGACGTACACCCGACTCACTACGGTCGCGTATGTCCAATCGAAACGCCTGAAGGTCCAAACATCGGTCTGATCAACTCCCTGTCCGTGTACGCACAGACGAACGAATACGGTTTCCTCGAGACCCCGTATCGTAAAGTGACCGACGGTGTTGTTACTGACGAAATTCATTACCTGTCTGCTATCGAAGAAGGCAACTACGTTATCGCTCAGGCGAACTCCAACCTGGATGACGAAGGCCACTTTGTAGAAGATCTGGTTACCTGCCGTAGCAAAGGCGAATCCAGCTTGTTCAGCCGCGACCAGGTTGACTACATGGACGTATCCACTCAGCAGGTGGTATCCGTCGGTGCGTCCCTGATCCCGTTCCTGGAACACGATGACGCCAACCGTGCATTGATGGGTGCGAACATGCAACGTCAGGCCGTTCCAACTCTGCGTGCTGACAAGCCGCTGGTTGGTACCGGTATGGAACGTGCTGTTGCCGTTGACTCCGGTGTTACAGCAGTTGCTAAGCGTGGCGGTACCGTTCAGTACGTTGACGCATCCCGTATCGTTATCAAAGTTAACGAAGACGAGATGTATCCGGGCGAAGCGGGTATCGACATCTACAACCTGACCAAATACACCCGCTCTAACCAGAACACCTGTATCAACCAGATGCCATGTGTGTCTCTGGGTGAGCCAGTTGAGCGCGGCGACGTGCTGGCAGATGGTCCGTCCACCGACCTCGGTGAACTGGCGCTCGGTCAGAACATGCGCGTAGCGTTCATGCCGTGGAACGGTTACAACTTCGAAGACTCCATCCTCGTCTCAGAGCGTGTGGTTCAGGAAGATCGTTTCACCACCATCCACATTCAGGAACTGGCATGTGTGTCCCGTGACACCAAGCTGGGGCCAGAAGAGATCACTGCCGACATCCCTAACGTGGGTGAAGCTGCGCTCTCCAAACTGGATGAATCCGGTATTGTTTACATCGGTGCGGAAGTCACCGGCGGTGATATTCTGGTAGGTAAGGTGACGCCGAAAGGTGAAACCCAGCTGACGCCAGAAGAGAAACTGCTGCGTGCTATCTTCGGTGAGAAAGCGTCTGACGTTAAAGACTCTTCTCTGCGCGTACCAAACGGTGTTTCCGGTACGGTTATCGACGTTCAGGTCTTCACTCGTGATGGCGTTGAGAAAGATAAGCGTGCGCTGGAAATCGAAGAGATGCAGCTCAAACAGGCTAAGAAAGACCTGTCTGAAGAACTGCAAATCCTCGAAGCAGGTCTGTTCAGCCGTATCTATGCGGTGCTGGTTGCCGGTGGCGTTGAAGCTGAGAAGCTCGACAAACTGCCACGCGATCGCTGGCTGGAACTGGGCCTGACCGACGAAGAGAAACAGAATCAGCTGGAACAACTGGCTGAGCAGTATGACGAACTGAAACACGAGTTCGAGAAAAAACTCGAAGCGAAACGCCGTAAAATCACTCAGGGCGACGATCTGGCACCAGGCGTGCTGAAGATTGTTAAGGTGTATCTGGCTGTTAAACGTCAGATCCAGCCTGGTGATAAGATGGCAGGTCGTCACGGTAACAAGGGTGTTATCTCTAAGATCAACCCGATCGAAGATATGCCGCACGATGCTAACGGTACGCCGGTAGATATCGTACTGAACCCACTGGGCGTACCGTCTCGTATGAACATCGGTCAGATTCTGGAAACCCACCTGGGTATGGCTGCGAAAGGTATCGGCGATAAGATCAACGCCATGCTGAAACAGCAGCAGGAAGTCGCGAAACTGCGCGAGTTCATCCAGCGTGCCTATGATCTGGGTACCGACGTTCGTCAGAAAGTCGACCTGAACACCTTCAGCGATGAAGAAGTGCTGCGTCTGGCAGAGAACCTGCGCAAAGGTATGCCAATTGCAACGCCGGTATTCGACGGTGCAAAAGAAGCTGAAATCAAAGAGCTGCTGCAACTGGGTGGTCTGCCAACGTCTGGTCAGATTACGCTGTTTGACGGCCGTACCGGTGAACAGTTCGAGCGTCCGGTAACCGTAGGTTACATGTACATGCTGAAACTGAACCACCTGGTCGACGACAAGATGCACGCTCGTTCTACCGGTTCTTACAGCCTGGTTACTCAGCAGCCGCTGGGTGGTAAGGCTCAGTTCGGTGGTCAGCGCTTCGGGGAGATGGAAGTGTGGGCGCTGGAAGCATACGGCGCAGCATACACCTTGCAGGAAATGCTCACCGTTAAGTCTGATGACGTGAACGGTCGTACTAAGATGTATAAAAACATCGTAGACGGCAACCATCAGATGGAGCCGGGCATGCCAGAATCCTTCAACGTACTGTTGAAAGAGATTCGTTCGCTGGGTATCAACATCGAACTGGAAGACGAGTAATTCTCGCTCAAACAGGTCACTGCTGTCGGGTTAACGCCCGACAGCAGAGTGTGCTAACTCCGACGGGAGCAAATCCGTGAAAGACTTATTAAAGTTTCTGAAAGCGCAAACTAAAACCGAAGAGTTTGATGCGATCAAAATTGCTCTGGCTTCGCCAGACATGATCCGTTCATGGTCTTTCGGTGAAGTTAAAAAGCCGGAAACCATTAACTACCGTACGTTCAAACCTGAGCGTGACGGCCTTTTCTGTGCGCGTATTTTCGGGCCAGTAAAAGATTACGAGTGCCTGTGCGGTAAGTACAAGCGCCTGAAACACCGTGGTGTGATCTGTGAGAAGTGTGGCGTTGAAGTGACCCAGACCAAAGTACGCCGTGAGCGTATGGGCCACATCGAGCTGGCGTCTCCAACCGCTCACATCTGGTTCCTGAAATCTCTGCCGTCCCGTATCGGCCTGCTGCTGGATATGCCGCTGCGCGATATCGAACGTGTTCTGTACTTCGAATCTTATGTGGTTATCGAAGGCGGGATGACCAATCTGGAACGTAACCAGATCCTGACCGAAGAACAGTATCTGGACGCGCTGGAAGAGTTCG
The DNA here is from genome assembly GCF_004136695.1 of Enterobacter cloacae complex sp. 677-3DZ2D5B. NCBI lineage: Bacteria > Pseudomonadati > Pseudomonadota > Gammaproteobacteria > Enterobacterales > Enterobacteriaceae > Enterobacter > Enterobacter cloacae complex sp. 677-3DZ2D5B. The sequence continues at coordinate 8,640 of NZ_QFLS01000024.1, forward strand.
GTGACGAATTCGACGCGAAGATGGGTGCGGAAGCTATCCAGGCCCTGCTGAAGAGCATGGATCTGGAGCAAGAGTGTGAAACTCTGCGCGAAGAGCTGAACGAAACCAACTCCGAGACCAAGCGTAAAAAGCTGACCAAGCGTATCAAACTGCTGGAAGCGTTCGTTCAGTCTGGTAACAAACCAGAGTGGATGATCCTGACCGTTCTGCCGGTTCTGCCGCCAGATCTGCGTCCGCTGGTTCCGCTGGATGGTGGTCGTTTCGCAACGTCAGATCTGAACGATCTGTACCGTCGCGTAATCAACCGTAACAACCGTCTGAAACGTCTGCTGGATCTGGCTGCGCCGGACATCATCGTACGCAACGAAAAACGTATGCTTCAGGAAGCAGTCGATGCCCTGTTGGATAACGGTCGTCGTGGTCGTGCGATCACCGGTTCTAACAAACGTCCTCTGAAATCTTTGGCCGACATGATCAAAGGTAAGCAGGGTCGTTTCCGTCAGAACCTGCTCGGTAAGCGTGTTGACTACTCCGGTCGTTCTGTAATCACCGTAGGTCCATACCTGCGTCTGCATCAGTGCGGTCTGCCGAAGAAAATGGCACTGGAGCTGTTCAAACCGTTCATCTACGGCAAGCTGGAGCTGCGTGGCCTGGCCACCACCATCAAAGCCGCGAAGAAAATGGTTGAGCGTGAAGAAGCTGTCGTTTGGGATATCCTGGACGAAGTGATCCGCGAACACCCGGTACTGCTGAACCGTGCACCAACTCTGCACCGTCTGGGTATCCAGGCCTTTGAGCCGGTACTGATCGAAGGTAAAGCTATCCAGCTGCACCCGCTGGTTTGTGCGGCCTATAACGCCGACTTCGATGGTGACCAGATGGCTGTTCACGTACCGCTGACGCTGGAAGCCCAGCTCGAAGCGCGTGCGCTGATGATGTCTACCAACAACATCCTGTCTCCAGCGAACGGTGAACCTATCATCGTTCCTTCTCAGGACGTTGTACTGGGTCTGTACTACATGACCCGTGACTGTGTTAACGCCAAAGGCGAAGGCATGGTGCTGACTGGCCCTAAAGAAGCTGAGCGTATTTATCGCGCTGGCCTGGCCTCTCTGCATGCGCGCGTTAAAGTGCGTATCACCGAATACGAAAAAGATGAAAACGGCGAATTCGTTGCGCACACCAGCCTGAAAGACACGACCGTTGGCCGTGCCATTCTGTGGATGATCGTACCGAAAGGTCTGCCTTTCTCCATCGTCAACCAGGCGCTGGGCAAGAAAGCGATCTCCAAAATGCTGAACACCTGTTACCGCATTCTGGGTCTGAAGCCGACCGTTATCTTCGCTGACCAGACAATGTACACCGGCTTTGCTTATGCAGCGCGTTCAGGTGCATCTGTTGGTATCGATGACATGGTCATCCCAGAGAAGAAACACGAGATCATCTCTGAAGCGGAAGCTGAAGTTGCTGAAATCCAGGAGCAGTTCCAGTCTGGTCTGGTAACCGCAGGCGAACGTTACAACAAAGTTATCGATATCTGGGCTGCGGCGAACGATCGTGTATCCAAAGCGATGATGGATAACCTGCAAACCGAAACCGTGATTAACCGTGACGGCGTAGAAGAGCAGCAGGTCTCCTTCAACAGCATCTACATGATGGCCGACTCCGGTGCGCGTGGTTCTGCGGCACAGATTCGTCAGCTGGCAGGTATGCGTGGTCTGATGGCGAAGCCAGATGGCTCCATCATCGAAACGCCAATCACCGCGAACTTCCGTGAAGGTCTGAACGTACTCCAGTACTTCATCTCCACGCACGGTGCGCGTAAAGGTCTGGCGGATACCGCACTTAAAACGGCGAACTCCGGTTATCTGACGCGTCGTCTGGTTGACGTTGCGCAGGATCTTGTCGTCACCGAAGACGATTGTGGCACCCTCGAAGGTATCACCATGACCCCTGTTATCGAGGGTGGTGATGTTAAAGAGCCGCTGCGCGATCGCGTACTGGGTCGTGTGACCGCGGAAGACATTCTGAAGCCGGGCACCGCAGACATTCTGGTTCCACGCAACACCCTGCTGCACGAACAGTGGTGTGACCTGCTGGAAGCGAACTCTGTTGACTCCGTGAAAGTGCGTTCCGTTGTATCCTGTGACACCGACTTTGGTGTGTGTGCGCACTGCTACGGTCGTGACCTGGCGCGTGGCCACATCATCAACAAAGGTGAGGCTATCGGCGTTATCGCGGCACAGTCCATCGGTGAGCCGGGTACACAGCTGACGATGCGTACGTTCCACATCGGTGGTGCGGCATCTCGTGCGGCTGCTGAATCCAGCATCCAGGTGAAAAACAAAGGTAGCATCAAGCTCAGCAACGCGAAGTCGGTTGTGAACTCCAGCGGTAAACTGGTTATCACTTCCCGTAACACCGAGCTGAAGCTGATCGACGAATTTGGTCGTACCAAAGAGAGCTATAAAGTGCCTTACGGTGCGGTTATGGCGAAAGGTGATGGCGAGCAGGTTGCTGGCGGTGAAACCGTTGCAAACTGGGATCCACACACCATGCCGGTAATCACCGAAGTAAGTGGTTTCATCCGCTTTACTGACATGATCGACGGCCAGACCATTACTCGTCAGACCGACGAGCTGACCGGTCTGTCTTCTCTGGTGGTTCTGGATTCTGCTGAACGTACTACCGGTGGTAAAGATCTGCGTCCTGCACTGAAAATCGTTGATGCGCAGGGTAACGACGTTCTGATTCCTGGTACCGATATGCCTGCGCAGTACTTCCTGCCGGGTAAAGCGATTGTACAGCTGGAAGATGGCGTACAGATCAGCTCTGGTGATACCCTGGCGCGTATTCCTCAGGAATCCGGCGGTACCAAGGACATCACCGGTGGTCTGCCACGCGTTGCGGACCTGTTCGAAGCACGTCGTCCGAAAGAGCCTGCAATCCTGGCTGAAATCAGCGGTATCATCTCCTTCGGTAAAGAGACCAAAGGTAAGCGCCGTCTGGTTATCACGCCTGTAGATGGCAGCGAGCCGTACGAAGAGATGATTCCTAAGTGGCGTCAGCTCAACGTGTTCGAAGGTGAACGCGTAGAACGTGGTGACGTGGTTTCCGACGGTCCAGAAGCGCCGCACGACATCCTGCGTCTGCGTGGTGTGCATGCTGTTACCCGTTACATTGTTAACGAAGTACAGGACGTATACCGTCTGCAAGGCGTTAAGATTAACGATAAACACATTGAAGTTATCGTTCGTCAGATGCTGCGTAAAGCGACCATCGAAAACGCAGGCAGCTCCGACTTCCTGGAAGGCGAGCAGGTTGAATACTCACGCGTTAAGATCGCTAACCGCGATCTGGAAGCGAACGGCAAAATTGGCGCGACCTTCTCGCGCGATCTGCTGGGTATCACCAAAGCGTCTCTGGCAACCGAGTCCTTCATCTCTGCTGCATCGTTCCAGGAAACCACGCGTGTCCTGACCGAAGCGGCTGTTGCAGGTAAACGTGATGAACTGCGCGGTCTGAAAGAGAACGTTATCGTGGGTCGTCTGATCCCGGCCGGTACCGGTTATGCGTACCACCAGGATCGTATGCGTCGTCGCGCAGCGGGCGAACTGCCAGCTGCACCGCAGGTGACTGCCGAAGATGCATCCGCGAGCCTGGCAGAACTGCTGAACGCAGGTCTGGGCGGTTCCGACAACGAGTAATCGTTGATGCCGTAAATAAAAAACCCGCCTCGGCGGGTTTTTTTATATCTGCATTTTCAGTTTACCAGCGGGATGCGTCGATAAAGCTCAATCATGTCGCCCGCCAGATCCTGAATAACCATCGCGTTCATCAGGTGGTCCTGAGAGTGAACGGTGATCAGGTTAACCGGCAGTTTTCCTGTCCCTTCGTCAAGACCGATAAGCTGCGTCTGGATCGTATGCGCATGTTTCACATATTCACGCGACTCTTCCATCGCTTTCTCGGCTTCGTCAAAGTCGCCTTTTCGCGCCATCTGCAACGCCGTCAGAGCCGCGCTGCGCGCCGCGCCTGCGTTGACCAGCAGTTCCATGATCGTGGTTTCTAAGTCTTCCATTATGACTCCAGAAGTTTGAGCGCTTTTTCCAGTACGGCATCACCTTTCATCATGCCGTAATCCATCATGTCGATGACCGCGACCTTTTTTCCGAGCGGATCGGCCTGCGCCTGGAGTTTTGCCTGTTCGTATTTGACCTGTGGCCCCAGTAATACGATATCAGCCGTCGCGATGTTATCTTTGAACTCCGCGACCGGAACGGCTTTAATGGTTACTTCGACTCCTTTTTTCTGCGCGGCATCTTTCATACGTTGAACCAGCATGCTGGTTGACATTCCCGCTGCACAGCATAAAACGATGTTCTTCATAGTCAGCCTCGATCTACATGTGTTTATTGATAATTATCCCGTGCAGACTGCTTCAACAACCGCTTTACCGCGATTGTGTGTCAGGCATCACAAAGAAATCGGCATTTTTCTGAAACCGGTTACAATTTTACCGCGGAGAGCATTCTGCCCGTCAGATCGGGCAGAATTTGAGGAAGGGTATTATCGGATGGCCGTGCTTACGATGCGGTTTTTACCCTGTTGTTTAGCGGTATACAGCGCTTCATCTACGCTACCGATAAATTGTTCCAGCGGTTCGAAGTGCCACTCTCCCGTCCCGGCGCTGAAGGTCACTCGCAGGTTCTCTTCCCGCCAGGTCCGCTTTTCAACGGCGGTGCGCCAGGCTTCCAGTAGCGCGTGCGCGGAGTTCATCAGCTCGGCCGGGAAGATCACGCCGAACTCTTCTCCACCGTAGCGGTAAACGGAAACGTGGTGCGGCTGCATGATCTGAATACCTTCGCGTGCCACGTTGCGCAGCACAATATCCCCGCTCAGGTGGCCCCAGGTGTCGTTAATGGACTTGAAGTTATCGATGTCGATCAGCGCCAGAACGAAGGGTTGATGAGCGGTCAGCAGCTCATCCACATCATTGTCGAACGCACGGCGGTTTTTGCAGCCTGTCAGCGCATCATGGGTGGCCTGACGGACATAGGCCAGCTCGCGTTCTTTATTGGTCCGAATGGTATGGCTGAGCATCGCTTCAAGGCGTGGCGCCTGGTTGACGTCGCCGGTTTTGATGGCATTGATAATGTTCATCAGCACAGAACGCGAGGCATGACGAAGGTAAAGCCCGAACAGAATGATGATGATTGCCGCCAGCGCAAATCCCCAGCCGACGACGGTGGTTTCATGCCGGGTGATGACGGTAAGCGTGGCATCGGAGACCCGATAAATCACAAACCAGTCCGGATTGGTGAAAGAGTAGTAGTAATACCAGGTTTTACTTTTGGGGTCGAAAAGATGGCCCTCGCCGCTGGTCATTTGGTCCATCAGCGCTTCGCTTACGTACTGCTTAAAGAGCGCCCCCGTGTCCGGATGCAGCACAACAGCGCCGTCACGCTCCACAACAAAAAACTCACCCTGAACCGGCGCCACCATCTGGCGCAGGGTATACCCCATGGACGTTAAATCAAGATGGAAAGCGAGCGTGCCCTTCAGGCGGCCTTCCGGTGAAATGACCGGCTTATAGAGAGTGACCGTAGGATGTTGGGTAAAATAGTCCAGATAGGGGCGGGTGTAGTGAGGAAAGTTGCTGGCTTCCGCTTGTCCGATAAACCATGGACGGGTCCGGGCGTCGAACGACTTACCCTTCTCCGTTGGCAGCACTTCCGGCGCGCGCAGATGGCGCCCTTCTGTGTCCGCCAGAGAGATAGAGGACACCGTCGGCATCAGGTTCTGCAAATGCATCAACATCTGCAAACCGTGTGTCGGGTCGATATTAATTGTCTGATTTACTCTGTCGTTACGGGCGAAGTACATCGCAGCACGACCAAGAATATAGTCATTTTCTCGCAGGATGGATTCGGTATAGTTTACCGCCAGATTATGGGTGAAGTTACCATTAATCTTATGATAATCCTCAAGAAAATCCTTTCTCTGTGAAAGGATAACCAGGATGGCGATCAGCGCAAAACTGAACAGGATCCCCGCGAAGCTGACCATAATTGGCCGGGTAAAAGAAAGCTTTTTACTGTGGAGTGCCATGAGTTGTACATCAATCCAGATGGTAGACGCGTTGCGTCTGTCGATACCCTCAGCATAGTCGCTGTCCGGTTGCTGGTAGTAAATTATACAGAAGGCGATTACCGACGAGATGATTTATCTTAAGCGTAGATAAGAAACGACGTATTTATTGTATCAATTAAAATTTTGTTTAAGAGGCGGAGGGCAGGGCGAAACGAGGAAGAAGCATTTTCACCCTGGTCAGCGTCCGTTGCTGACGTGGTAAAGCATAAGAAAACCAGGCAGATCGCCTCAATCGCCCGGTTTTGATCTTACGAGCCGCCTCGTAACCTTTTCGCGTTTTTGCAGTCGGTTTCAGCGCTAATGCGAGGCTCTTCCCAGCCAGCTATCCCAGTCTTTCCACACGGGCTGTAGCCCCTGTGCAGTCAGGGCTTCCGCCACCGCTTCGGGCCGTCGTCCGTCGTGCGGTGCAAACTGTTCCAGTTCCGGGTGATCGTCCGCGTAACCGCCCGGCTGCGTTTTGGAAAAGGCGCTAACGTTATTGATCGCCAGCGGGATCGCGCGGTCGCGAAACGCGGGTGATTCACGCGTGGAGAGCGACAATTCCACTTCCGGCGCGAACAGACGAAATGCACACAGGGTTTGCACCAGCTGGCGCTCATCCATCAGCGAAGCGGGTTCAACGCCTCCCGTACACGGACGCAGCCGCGGGAAAGAGATAGAATAGCGGCTTTGCCAGTAGCGCTGCTGTAGCCACAGCAGATGCTCCGCCACCATATAGCAGTCCACCCGCCAGCTGTCGGACAGACCGATAAGCGCGCCCAGCCCAATTTTATCGATACCGGCGCGCCCCAGCCTGTCCGGCGTTTCCAGCCGGAAGATGAAATCCTGCTTCTTCCCTTTCAGGTGATGCCGGGCATAGGTCGCCTCGTGGTAGGTTTCCTGATAGACCATGACGCCGTCCAGCCCGAGCGTTTTCAGCTCCGCATATTCCTCCTGCGACAGAGGCTGCACTTCCATTTGCAACGAGGCAAATTCGCGGCGGATGGCCGGAAGATGCTTGCGAAAATAGTCCATCCCCACTTTGCCCTGATGTTCACCCGTCACCAGCAGGAGATGTTCAAAACCCATCTCACGAATAGCCGCACACTCGCGGGCGATCTCATGCTCATCCAGCGTTTTACGCTTAATACGGTTGCTCATGGAAAAACCACAGTAGGTGCAGTCGTTGGCGCACAGGTTAGAAAGATAGAGCGGCACGTAAAAGCTCACCGTGTTGCCAAAACGCTGGCGGGTGAGGCGTTGCGCGCGCTGCGCCATCGGTTCAAGGTACGCACTGGCTGCCGGAGAAAGCAGGGCCATCAAATCCTCGCGGGTCAAATGTTTGGCTGTTAATGCCCGCTCTACGTCCGCAGAGGTTTTACTGTTGATGCGTAAGGCAATATCGTCCCAGTTAAGCTGACACCAGCGATCGGTAAAGGTAGCCATCAGAGTGCCTCCAGAAAACCGGTCAGCGGGCTGGTGGCCTGCGCCTGAAAGCTGCGCGAGCCGGGGCCGGACTGGCGTGCCAGCAGACCGGACTCCACGGCAAGGCGGAACGCACGCGCCATCATCACCGGGTCGTCGGCCACCGCAATCGCGGTATTGACCAGCACCGCATCGGCCCCCATCTCCAGCGCCTGCGCGGCGTGACTGGGTACGCCGATGCCCGCATCCACCACCACGGGCACGGTCGCCTGCTCGATGATGATCTCCAGCATCGCGCGGGTCTCCAGTCCCTGGTTGGAGCCAATGGGTGCCCCTAACGGCATTACGGCCGCGCAGCCGACCTCTTCCAGACGCTTGCACAGCACGGGGTCGGCACCGCAGTAGGGCAGGACGGTAAATCCCTGCTGCACCAGCTTCTCTGCCGCTTTCAGGGTTTCGATCGGATCGGGCAACAGCCAGCGGGCGTCCGGATGAATTTCCAGCTTCAGCCAGCGGGTGCCGAGCGCTTCCCGCGCCAGTTGCGCAGCGAAAATTGCTTCCTCGGCCGTTTTCGCACCGGAGGTATTCGGTAAGAGCGTCACGCCTGCCTCCAGTAACGGCGCAAGTATGGCATCGTTGTGCTGACGCAAATCCACGCGCTTCATCGCCAGTGTCACCAGCTGGCTGCCGCTCTCACGAATGGCATCCACCATCAGCTGCGGAGAGGCGAATTTTCCGGTTCCGGTAAACAGATGTGAATCAAAGACTTTGTCGGCAATACGTAACATCTCAGCCCCCTGCGATAACCTGAAACAGCAGGATCTGGTCGCCTTCATTGACCTGCTGATGTTCCCACCGTTCGCGCGGCAGGATCTGTTGATTGAGCGCCAGCGCCGTTCCCGGCTTCAGCTGGCGCAGCGTGTCGAGCAGGGCGGCAACGGTAAGATCGTCGTCGCACGTCATCGGCTCATCGTTAAACAGAATGCGCATTGCGGCCTCCGCATACCGGGCAGTGGCTGGCGCGGTTTAACACCAGATGACGCCATCCGCTGGAGCGGGCGTCGAACAGCCGCAGCGTGTTGCGTTCTGTCTCTATGCCGCTGAGCAACTTGATGGCCTCCAGCGCCTGAAGAGTACCCATCACGCCCACCACCGGGCCCAGAATGCCTGCCGTGCGGCAGTTACGCTCCGGTTCAGCCTCGTCAGGCCACAGGCAGCGGTAGCAGCCCTGTGCCCACGGCGGCGTAAGCACCATTATCTGCCCGCCGAAACCGACCGCGCTGGCGGTGATCAGCGGCGTGTTCTGTGCAACACAGGCCGCGTTGATGGCCTGACGCGTCGCCATGTTGTCCGTGCAGTCCAGCACCGCGTCGGCAAGGGCAACTTCGCGTTGCAGCTCGTCTCCGCTAAGCCGCGTCTGGAGCGCAACCAGTTCGATATCGGGGTTAAGCTGGTTCAGCCGCTGGCGCGTAACGTGCGCTTTAGGCTGGTTGATATCTTCTGTCGTGAAGAGAATTTGCCGTTGCAGATTGCTGAGATGTACCTCGTCGTCATCGGCCAGCACCAGCGTGCCCACGCCCGCGCCAGCCAGATACAGCGCGGCGGGAGTGCCTAATCCGCCCAGACCGACAATCAGTACCCGGCTGGCGAGCAGCTTTTGCTGCCCCTCGATGGCGATATCCTCCAGCAGGATCTGGCGGCTGTAGCGCATAAAATCACGATCTTTCATCGCCTGCTCCTGCCAGTTGTAAAAGCCGTGCGGTGGCGGCCTGCCAGTCTGCCGCCTGGGTGATAGCGCTGACGACGGCGATACTGCCGACGCCGGTCTCCAGCACTGCGGGCGCACGTTCAAGGCTGATCCCGCCGATAGCGACGGTGGGGTAATCGGCAAGTCGCTTCACGTGCGCCGCCAGCTGAGCCAAACCCTGTGGAGCGGACGGCATCTGTTTGGTTTGCGTCGGAAAAACGTGACCGAGGGCGATGTAGGAGGGGCGGGCCGCCAGCGCCACGTCGATCTCCATATCGTCGTGGGTGGAGACGCCCAGCCGCAGACCGGCGTCACGGATCGCGCTGAGATCGGTCGTTTCCAGATCTTCCTGTCCCAGATGCACGCCGTACGCCTGGTGTTTAACCGCCAGCCGCCAGTAGTCGTTGATAAACAGGCGGGCGTGGTAGCGACGTCCCAGCGCGATAGCAGCGATCACGTCGGCCTCCACCTCTTCATCGCGTTTATCCTTGATGCGTAGCTGGAGGGTGCGAACGCCCGCTTCCAGCAGGCGGGTGATCCACGCCACGCTGTCCACCACCGGGTAAAGCCCTAAGCGGAAGGGGACAGGGGGGAAATCAGGCTGGTACATTATGCCTCCTCTTTTTTGAGGTAGATTTCGCCGCCTTTCGCGCGGAAGGTTTCCGACATGTCCGCCATGCCGACTTCAATGGTCTGCGCGGCGGCGTAATCGCGTACTTCCTGGCTGATTTTCATCGAGCAGAATTTTGGTCCGCACATGGAGCAGAAGTGCGCGACTTTGCCCGATTCCTGCGGCAGGGTTTCGTCGTGGTAGGCGCGGGCGGTGAACGGATCGAGGGCCAGGTTAAACTGGTCTTCCCAGCGGAATTCAAAGCGCGCTTTGGACATGGCGTTGTCGCGAATTTGCGCGCCCGGATGGCCTTTCGCCAGATCCGCCGCGTGGGCGGCAATCTTGTAGGTAATCAGTCCCTGCTTCACGTCCTCTTTGTTTGGCAGGCCGAGGTGCTCTTTCGGTGTCACGTAGCAGAGCATGGCGCAGCCGAACCAGCCGATCATCGCCGCCCCAATGCCTGACGTGAAGTGGTCATAGCCCGGCGCGATGTCAGTTGTCAGTGGCCCCAGCGTGTAGAACGGTGCTTCGTGGCAGTGCTCCAGCTCTTCGGTCATGTTGCGACGGATCATCTGCATCGGCACATGGCCCGGGCCTTCAATCATCACCTGCACGTCGTACTCCCAGGCGATTTTAGTCAGCTCGCCCAGCGTGTGCAGCTCGGCAAACTGCGCCTCGTCGTTAGCATCGCGGATGGAGCCAGGACGCAGGCCGTCGCCCAGCGACAGGGAGACGTCGTACGCGGCGCAAATTTCGCAGATTTCGCGGAAGTGTTCGTAGAGGAAGTTTTCCTGATGATGGGAAAGGCACCATTTCGCCATAATCGAACCGCCGCGTGAGACGATACCGGTCAGACGTTTCGCCGTAATCGGCACGTAGCGCAGCAGCACGCCCGCGTGGATGGTGAAGTAGTCCACGCCCTGTTCCGCCTGCTCCAGCAGCGTGTCGCGGAACGCTTCCCAGGTGAGGTTTTCGGCGATGCCGTTGACCTTCTCCAGCGCCTGATAAATCGGGACGGTGCCAATCGGCACCGGGCTGTTACGCAGGATCCATTCGCGGGTTTCGTGAATATAGCGGCCGGTGGAAAGGTCCATCACCGTATCCGCGCCCCAGCGCGTCGACCAGACCAGCTTTTCCACCTCTTCTTCGATGGATGACGTCACCGCTGAGTTGCCGATGTTGGCGTTGACCTTCACCAGGAAGTTGCGGCCGATAATCATCGGCTCGGATTCCGGGTGGTTGATGTTGGCGGGGATAATGGCGCGCCCGGCGGCCACTTCATCACGCACAAATTCCGGCGTGATGTTCTCCGGCAGGCGAGCGCCAAACCCTTCACCCGGATGCTGGTGGCGCAGCACTTCGCTGCGGATGCGCTCGCGGCCCATGTTTTCGCGGATGGCGATGAACTCCATCTCCGGCGTGACGATACCCTGGCGCGCGTAGTGCAGCTGGGTTACGCATTTGCCCGCTTTAGCGCGTTTCGGCGTCAGCAGGCCGGTAAAGCGCAGCGCGTCCAGACCGTCGTCGGCCAGGCGTTCTTTGGTGTACGCAGAGCTGCGCACGCTCAGTTCTTCGCAGTCGTTACGCGCCTCTATCCACGGCTGGCGCAGCTTTGCCAGACCCTGCTGGACGTTGATAGCAACATCAGGATCGCCGTACGGGCCCGAGGTGTCATACACCGGCACGGCTTCGTTGTCTTCAAACTGCGGGTTGTCTTTGCTGCCGCCGATAAGCGTCGGGCTGAGCTGGATTTCGCGCATCGGGACGCGGATATCAGCCTGTGAGCCGGAAATGTAGATGCGTTTCGAGTTCGGGAAAGCGGTGCCTTCCAGGGTGTCGATGAAGCGTTGTGCGTGTTCGCGCTGTTCGCGGCGGGTCAGTTTTGCAGTAGACATAGCTCATTCCAAAAGTGAAGGACATGGCTTGTCAGACGACGGATGAAGCAAGAGAAGATCGCCTCAGGGGCGATACAACAGCAGTGTGACTCTTGTTCCCTTCGCAGGTATTAACCTGATCAGGTTCCGCGGATCCCGAATTAACGGTCTCAGCCCGTGCTTTCACACTGGGCACTCCGACAAGAAAAATCCCCCTCCGCAGAGGGGCGAATGGTTGTAAATTACTCGTTAACGATTAAGAACTCAAGCAGGGCGCGCAACGTTATCGCTGGTGCTGATATTCAGGTTGTTGTCCAGCACGAGGGCGATGAGCTTGTCTTCCAGCGTGAATCGCTCTTCCAGCGCTTCGCCAAGGTCGGAAAGCGCCTGCTGAAACTCAAGATAGTTATCGTGATCGATAGCGTTCTCCAGCGCGGAATCGTAGTAGTCCATGATCCGCTGGGTGTTGGCTTCCAGCAGCGGACAGAGTTTACTGGCCGCTAAATACGGCGTTGTCCCTTCCATTTCGCGGATAATGCGTTCATAAAGGTTGAAATGGCCGTCGGAGAGGTAGTCGACAAGGCTCTGACAAAAATCATCCAGCGCTTTTTCGTTCAGCCGCATAAAGGATTCTTTGCCAGGCTTAAGACCGACCAGATTGTAATACGCCACAAGGAGATGCTTGCGCACATGTAGCCAGCGATCCACCAGGGTGTTACTTCCTCCAACGCGCTCAGTCAGGCTTTCCAGCTGGTTTAACATGGTCGACTCCATAAGGTTTAGAATGGGATCTGCTTATCCAAAATGTAACCACAATGCTAACAACATGTCAGTGAAGCGAAGGTAGTGCAATAGATATGGATCGTATTATTGAAAAATCAGATCTGGGTTGGTGGATCGTCAGTCACGAGCAAAAGTTGTGGCTGCCCGGTGGGGAGATACCCTACGGTGCGGCAGAAATCTTCGATCTCGTCGGCCAACCTGCGCTGCGGATCGGCGAGTGGCAGGGCGATCCGGTATGGTTGATCCTACAGGCTCGTCGTCAGGATATGGGATCCGTTCGTCAGGTGTTGGATCGGGATGTCGGCCTGTTCCAGCTGGCGGGGCGCGGCGTGCAGCTGGCGGAGTTTTACCGCTCGCACAAATACTGCGGCTACTGCGGCCACACCATGCACCCGAGCAAAACCGAGTGGGCAATGCTTTGCGGCCACTGCCGTGAACGCTACTATCCGCAAATCGCACCCTGCATCATTGTCGCCATCCGCCGTGATGATTCCATCCTGCTGGCGCAGCATACCCGTCATCGCAACGGCATTCATACTGTCCTCGCCGGGTTCGTGGAAGTCGGCGAAACGCTGGAACAGGCGGTGGCGCGTGAGGTGATGGAGGAGAGCGGCATTAAGGTGAAAAACCTGCGCTATGTGACGTCGCAGCCGTGGCCGTTCCCGATGTCCCTGATGACCGCGTTTATGGCGGAATACGACAGCGGCGAGATTGTTATCGATAAGAAAGAGCTGCTGGAGGCGAACTGGTATCGCTACGACGATTTACCGCTGCTGCCCCCGCCGGGAACGGTGGCGCGTCGCCTGATAGAAGATACCGTGGCAATGTGTCGGGCCGAGTATGAGTAGTGTTACACTGACGGACTGACGCAATAAGGAACTGCAAAATGACCGAACTGAAGAACGATCGTTATCTGCGTGCGCTGCTGCGCCAGCCCGTTGATGTCACCCCGGTGTGGATGATGCGCCAGGCGGGACGCTATCTGCCAGAGTACAAAGCCACGCGCGCGCAGGCGGGCGATTTTATGTCGCTGTGCAAAAACGCCGAGCTGGCCTGTGAAGTGACGCTCCAGCCGCTGCGCCGCTTCCCGCTCGATGCCGCCATTCTTTTTTCGGACATTCTCACCATTCCGGATGCGATGGGCCTTGGGCTCTATTTCGAAACCGGCGAGGGCCCGCGTTTTACCTCACCGATCAAAAGCAAAGCCGACGTTGATAAGTTGCCGATCCCCGATCCGGAAGGCGAGCTGGGCTATGTGATGAACGCCGTGCGCACCATTCGCCGCGAGCTCAAAGGCGATGTGCCGCTGATTGGCTTCTCCGGTAGTCCGTGGACGCTGGCCACCTACATGGTGGAAGGCGGCAGCAGCAAAGCCTTTACCGTCATCAAAAAGATGATGTACGCCGAGCCGCTGGCCCTGCATGCGCTGCTCGACAAGCTCGCGAAGAGCGTCACGCTCTACCTCAACGCGCAGATTAAAGCAGGTGCGCAGTCGGTGATGATTTTCGACACCTGGGGCGGCGTGCTGACCGGACGTGATTATCAGCAGTTCTCCCTGTACTACATGCACAAAATTGTCGATGGCCTGCTGCGTGAAAACGAAGGCCGTCGCGTGCCGGTGACGCTGTTTACCAAAGGCGGCGGCCAGTGGCTGGAAGCGATGGCGGCCACCGGCTGCGACGCGCTGGGCCTCGACTGGACCACCGATATTGCCGATGCGCGCCGTCGCGTGGGGGACAAAGTGGCGCTCCAGGGCAACATGGACCCGTCCATGCTCTATGCACAGCCTGCCCGTATCGAAGAGGAAGTGTCGACTATACTGTCTGGTTTCGGCCAGGGTGAAGGCCACGTCTTTAACCTCGGCCACGGCATTCATCAGGATGTGCCGCCTGAACACGCAGGCGTATTTGTGGAGGCGGTGCATCGGCTTTCTGCCCAGTATCATAAGTAAGGAGTGGTTATGGATCTCGCGTCGCTACGCGCTCAGCAAATCGAACTGGCTTCATCGGTGATCCGTGAGGATCGTCTGGATACGGACCCTCCGCGGTACATTGGCGGGGCGGACGTCGGGTTTGAGCAGGGCGGTGAAGTGACGCGAGCGGCGATGGTGGTGCTGAAATACCCGTCGCTGGAGCTGGTGGAGTACAAGGTGGCGCGTATCGCCACCACCATGCCCTATATCCCCGGCTTTCTCTCCTTCCGCGAATATCCCGCGCTGCTGGCCGCTTGGGAACAACTCTCGCAAAAACCTGACCTGCTGTTTGTTGATGGGCATGGTATCTCCCATCCGCGTCGCTTAGGCGTTGCCAGCCACTTTGGTCTGCTGGTGGACGTGCCGACCATCGGCGTGGCGAAAAAACGCCTGTGCGGCGCGTTTGAGCCGCTCTCTGCCGAACCGGGCGCGCTGGCGCCGCTTATTCATAAAGGCGAGCAGCTGGCGTGGGTCTGGCGCAGTAAAGCGCGCTGCAACCCGCTGTTTATCGCAACCGGGCATCGGGTGAGCATGGACAGCGCCCTGGCGTGGGTGCAACGCTGTATGAAGGGCTACCGTTTACCGGAGCCAACCCGCTGGGCTGACGCCGTGGCCTCTTCACGTCCGGCATTCATTCGTTGGCAGGAAATTCAGCCGTGATTCAGGTAAACTGCGGCTAATTTTCGATTCGAGACATCATCATGTTACAAAACCCGATTCATCTGCGCCTTGAAAAGCTGGAAAGCTGGCAGCACGTGACGTTTATGGCTTGCCTGTGCGAGCGCATGTATCCCAACTATGCCGCGTTCTGCAAGCAGACAGCGTTTGGCGAAGGCCAGATTTATCGTCGTATCCTGGATTTAATCTGGGAGACGCTGACGGTCAAAGACGCGAAGGTGAATTTTGACTCTCAGCTCGAAAAGCTGGAAGAGGCTATTCCGGCTGCGGATGATTTCGACCTGTATGGCGTCTACCCGGCCATTGATGCCTGTGTGGCGTTGAGCGAGCTGATCCACTCCCGTCTGAGCGGTGAAACCCTGGAACACGCCATTGAAGTCAGTAAGGCATCCATTACCACCGTTGCGATGCTGGAAATGACCCAGGAAGGCCGTGAAATGACCGACGAAGAGCTGCGTGCTAACCCGGCGGTAGAACAGGAATGGGACATTCAGTGGGAGATTTTCCGCCTGCTGGCAGAGTGTGAAGAGCGTGATATTGAGCTGATCAAAGGGCTGCGCGCGGACCTGCGCGAGGCCGGCGAGAGCAATATTGGTATAATTTTTAACCAATGAGACAACAAAACGTGATTTAACGCCTGTTTTGTCGCTCCTCGACTCTTCCCTTTCGCCCCCCGTCTGGTCTACATTTGGGGGGCGAAAAAAAGTGGCTATCGGTGCGTGTATGCAGGAGAGTGCTTTTTTGGCATTTTCGTCGCACTCGATGCTTAGCAAGCGATAAACACATTGAAAGGATAACTTATGAACAAGACTCAACTGATTGATGTAATTGCGGACAAGGCTGATCTGTCTAAAGTGCAGGCTAAAGCTGCTCTGGAATCTACCCTGGCTGCTATTACTGAGTCTCTGAAAGAAGGCGATGCTGTACAACTGGTTGGTTTCGGTACCTTCAAAGTGAACCACCGCGCTGAGCGTACTGGCCGCAACCCGCAGACCGGTAAAGAAATCAAAATCGCCGCAGCTAACGTGCCGGCATTTGTTTCTGGTAAAGCACTGAAAGACGCAGTTAAGTAAGACGCGTGGCAGTGAACAGTTTTAACGAAGGGGCGGCAACGCCCCTTTTGTCATTCTGGCGTGGACCGCTCGCGCTGGCAGGCGTACTGTTGCTCTCTGCCTGTAGCCATGATTCCTCACTCCCCCCGTTTACCGCCAGCGGCTACGCTGACAACCAGGGTGCGGTCAGGATCTGGCGCAAAGATTCCAGCGATGAAGTCCATATGCTCACCGCGTTCAGCCCATGGCATAACGGCAATACCTCGACCGCAGAATACCGCTGGCAGGGCGATGCCCTGTCGCTCATTGAACTGAATATCTACAGTAAGACTCCCGAACACGTGAAGGTGCGTTTCGACGACCACGGCGAGCTGAGCTTTATGCAGCATGAGGTCAGTGGACTGAAACAGCAGCTTTCCAGCGATCAGGTCGCCCTCTACCGCTACCGTGCTGAACAACTTCGCCAGACCAGCGATGCACTGCGTCAGGGCCGCGTGGTGCTGCGTCAGGGGCGCTGGCATGCCGACGGCACGGTGACCACCTGCGAAGGGCAGACGGTGAAGCCTGAGCTTGAATCCTGGGCAACCGAACACATTCAGCGTCGTCAGCGGCATTCATCTGTGGAGGTGAGTGTGGCATGGCTGGAAGCGCCGGAAGGCTCTCAGCTGTTGCTGGTGGCGAATGAAGATTTCTGCACCTGGCAGCCGACAGAAAAGAGTTTTTGATTTAAGTCCCCTCTCCCTTGAGGGAGAGGGTTAGGGTGAGGGGAAATTACTCTCCCTGCTCCCGCGCAATAGCACGATAACCGATATCCTGACGGCTGAAGCTGCCGTTCCAGTGAATATCCGCCATCAGCGCATAGGCGCGTTTCTGCGCTTCTGCCACGGTCTGGCCCAGCGCGGTCGCACACAGCACGCGGCCGCCGTTGGTGAGCACGCGGTCATCGTCAGCCAGCTTCGTACCGGCGTGGAACACCTTCGCGCCGTCAATCTCTTCCAGCGGCAGGCCGTGGATCTCATCTCCAGTGTTGTAGCTACCCGGATACCCACCCGCAGCAATCACCACACCTAAAGAGGCACGCTCGTCCCACTCGGAAGTTTTCTCATTCAGCTTGCCTTCGCACGCCGCCAGACACAGATCCACCAGGTCGGATTTCATGCGCAGCATGATCGGCTGGGTTTCCGGATCGCCAAAGCGGCAGTTGAATTCGATCACCTTCGGGTTACCCTGCTTGTCGATCATCAGGCCTGCATAAAGGAAACCGGTGTAGGTATTGCCTTCCGCCGCCATCCCTTTCACGGTTGGCCAGATGATGCGGTCCATGGTGCGCTGATGCACCTCATCGGTAACAACGGGAGCAGGAGAGTAAGCGCCCATTCCCCCAGTGTTGGGGCCGGTATCGCCATTGCCCACACGCTTGTGATCCTGGCTGGTGGCCATCGGCAGAACGTGCTCGCCATCGACCATCACGATAAAGCTCGCCTCTTCGCCGTCGAGGAACTCTTCAATCACGATGCGGTGGCCCGCATCGCCAAAGGCGTTACCTGCCAGCATATCCTGAACCGCGGCTTCGGCTTCTTCGAGGGTCATCGCGACGATCACGCCTTTACCCGCGGCCAGACCGTCGGCCTTGATAACAATCGGCGCGCCCTTCTCACGTAACCAGGCCAGAGCAGGCTCCACTTCAGTGAAATTCTGATATTCCGCCGTCGGGATGTTATGACGCGCGAGGAAATCTTTGGTGAAGGCTTTTGAGCCTTCCAGCTGTGCGGCACCCTCCGTTGGGCCAAAGATTTTCAGGCCAGCTGCGCGGAAGGCGTCTACGACGCCAATCACCAGCGGCGCTTCCGGGCCAACGATGGTCAGATCGATGTTCTCGGTCTGGGCAAAGCTCAGCAGTGCCGGGATATCGGTCACGCCGATGGCGACGTTTTGCAGCGCGGGTTCCAGCGCCGTACCGGCATTACCCGGTGCCACAAAGACGGTTTCAACCTGCGGGGACTGCGCTGCTTTCCACGCCAGGGCGTGCTCGCGCCCGCCGTTACCAATCACTAATACTTTCATTTTCTGCTCCGGGAATTAATGGCGGAAGTGGCGCATGTCGGTGAAGATCATTGCGATGCCATGCTCGTCGGCAGCGGCAATCACTTCGTCATCACGGATTGAACCGCCAGGCTGGATCACACAGGTGATACCCACAGCAGCGGCCGCATCGATTCCGTCGCGGAACGGGAAGAAGGCATCAGAGGCCATGGCGGAGCCTTTCACTTCCAGGCCTTCGTCGCCTGCTTTGATACCGGCAATTTTTGCAGAGTAAACGCGGCTCATCTGGCCTGCGCCTATCCCGATGGTCATGTTCTCTTTGGCGTAAACAATTGCGTTAGACTTCACGAACTTCGCCACTTTCCAGCAGAACAGCGCGTCACGCAGTTCCTGTTCGGTCGGCTGACGTTTGGTCACCACGCGCAGGTCGGCTTCTGTCACCATACCCAGATCGCGGTCCTGAACCAGCAGACCGCCGTTCACGCGCTTGAAGTCCAGGCCCGGCACGCGTTCCGCCCACTGACCACAAACCAGCACGCGCACATTCTGTTTTGCCGCAGTGATTTTCAGCGCTTCTTCTGATGCGGACGGCGCGATGATCACTTCGACAAACTGGCGGGAGATGATGGCCTGCGCGGTTTCCGCATCCAGCTCGCGGTTAAAGGCGATAATGCCGCCGAACGCGGAGGTCGGGTCGGTTTTGTAGGCGCGATCGTAGGCATCCAGAATAGAAGTGCTTACCGCAACGCCGCATGGGTTGGCGTGCTTGACGATAACGCAGGCCGGCTCGCTGAATTCTTTCACGCATTCCAGCGCGGCGTCGGTGTCGGCAATGTTGTTATAGGAAAGGGCTTTGCCCTGAACCTGCTGGGCGGTCGCAACAGAGGCCTCCTTTACCTCTTCTTCTATATAGAAGGCCGCCTGCTGGTGGCTGTTCTCACCGTAACGCATATCCTGCTTCTTAATGAAGTTCAGGTTCAGGGTGCGCGGGAAGCGGCCAGAGGGATCTTTGCTTTCACCATGGTAAGCCGGTACCAGGCTACCGAAGTAGTTGGCGATCATGCTGTCGTAGGCGGCGGTATGCTCGAAGGCTTTGATGGCGAGATCGAAACGCGTTTCAAGTGTCAGGGACCCTTCGTTGGCATCCATCTCATTAATAATGGCGTTGTAGTCGCTGCTCTTCACCACGATGGCGACATCTTTATGGTTCTTGGCCGCGGAGCGCACCATGGTTGGGCCGCCGATATCAATATTTTCAACCGCATCTTCCAGAGAGCAGCCTTCGCGGGCGACGGTCTGGGCGAACGGGTAGAGGTTAACGACAACCATGTCGATGGGGGCAATATTGTGTTGCTCCATAATACCGTCGTCCTGACCGCGACGACCCAGAATACCGCCGTGCACTTTCGGATGCAGGGTTTTGACGCGTCCATCCATCATTTCCGGGAAACCGGTGTAATCGGACACTTCGGTTACCGGCAGACCTTTCTCTGCTAACAGGCGCGCGGTGCCACCTGTAGAAAGCAGCTCCACACCGCGTGCGGAAAGTGCCTGGGCGAATTCGACGATACCGGCTTTATCAGAAACACTGAGCAGAGCGCGGCGGACTGGACGACGTTGTTGCATGGTAAATCCCCTGGATTTCACGATTACAGAGAGCGTTAGATGAATTTTCCTGTGAAAAACTCATCTAACACACCTGACGAGGCATCCTTGTAAAGCGCGAGCATTTTAACGAAAACGTTTGCGCAACGCTCGCACATTTTCACTTTTTCGTATCATTGTGGATAAGTCTGTGTGTAAAAAGGTATAAGGCGGGGTTTTGCTGTGGAATGCAGCAGTCAGTCATTTTTCTGTCATTTAGCGGTTGCGGCCAGCGGAGAACTCCCTATAATGCGCCTCCATCGACACGGCGGATGTGAATCACTTCACAAACAACCCGGTCGGCTGAAGAGAAAAAATCCTGAAAATCAGGGTTGACTCTGAAAGAGGAAAGCGTAATATACGCCACCTCGCGACAGAGCGCTGAAGCGCGTCGCAACTGCTCTTTAACAATTTATCAGACAATCTGTGTGGGCACTCAA
>NZ_QFLS01000025.1:0-6424 GCF_004136695.1 Enterobacter cloacae complex sp. 677-3DZ2D5B
GCTAACTTTGCAACAGTGCCGGATTGAATATAACCGACGTGACTGTTACATTTAGGTGGCTAAACCCGTCAAGCCCTCAGGAGTGAATCATGACCGTAGTCACGACCGCCGATACCTCCCAACTGTACGCACTTGCAGCCCGACATGGGCTCAAGCTCCATGGCCCGCTGACTGTCAATGAGCTTGGGCTCGACTATAGGATCGTGATCGCCACCGTCGACGATGGACGTCGGTGGGTGCTGCGCATCCCGCGCCGAGCCGAGGTAAGCGCGAAGGTCGAACCAGAGGCGCGGGTGCTGGCAATGCTCAAGAATCGCCTGCCGTTCGCGGTGCCGGACTGGCGCGTGGCCAACGCCGAGCTCGTTGCCTATCCCATGCTCGAAGACTCGACTGCGATGGTCATCCAGCCTGGTTCGTCCACGCCCGACTGGGTCGTGCCGCAGGACTCGGAGGTCTTCGCGGAGAGCTTCGCGACCGCGCTCGCCGCCCTGCATGCCGTCCCCATTTCCGCCGCCGTGGATGCGGGGATGCTCATCCGTACACCGACGCAGGCCCGTCAGAAGGTGGCCGACGACGTTGACCGCGTCCGACGCGAGTTCGTGGTGAACGACAAGCGCCTCCACCGGTGGCAGCGCTGGCTCGACGACGATTCGTCGTGGCCAGATTTCTCCGTGGTGGTGCATGGCGATCTCTACGTGGGCCATGTGCTCATCGACAACACGGAGCGCGTCAGCGGGATGATCGACTGGAGCGAGGCCCGCGTTGATGACCCTGCCATCGACATGGCCGCGCACCTTATGGTCTTTGGTGAAGAGGGGCTCGCGAAGCTCCTCCTCACGTATGAAGCGGCCGGTGGCCGGGTGTGGCCGCGGCTCGCCCACCACATCGCGGAGCGCCTTGCGTTCGGGGCGGTCACCTACGCACTCTTCGCCCTCGACTCGGGTAACGAAGAGTACCTCGCTGCGGCGAAGGCGCAGCTCGCCGCAGCGGAATGAGCGAACGTCGATATAGCCCGCTCGCGACGCTGTTCGCGGCGACCTTTCTCTTCCGGATCGGCAACGCGGTGGCGGCCCTCGCGCTTCCATGGTTCGTCCTGTCTCATACAAAGAGCGCGGCCTGGGCGGGCGCCACGGCCGCTAGCAGCGTCATCGCGACCATCATCGGCGCGTGGGTTGGTGGTGGCCTCGTCGATCGGTTCGGGCGCGCGCCCGTCGCATTGATCTCGGGTGTGGTGGGCGGCGTGGCCATGGCGAGCATCCCACTGCTCGATGCCGTTGGCGCCCTCTCGAACACTGGGCTGATCGCTTGCGTGGTGCTCGGTGCCGCGTTCGACGCACCCGGTATGGCCGCGCAGGACAGTGAGCTGCCCAAACTCGGCCACGTCGCCGGGCTCTCCGTTGAGCGCGTCTCGTCACTGAAAGCGGTGATCGGGAACGTCGCGATTCTAGGTGGCCCGGCCCTTGGGGGGGCCGCAATCGGCCTGCTTGGCGCTGCGCCAACGCTCGGGCTGACGGCGTTCTGCTCCGTCCTTGCAGGTCTGCTCGGCGCGTGGGTGCTTCCCGCGCGTGCCGCTCGGACGATGACCACGACGGCGACTCTCTCCATGCGCGCCGGCGTCGCTTTTCTCTGGAGCGAACCCCTGCTGCGCCCTCTCTTTGGTATAGTGATGATCTTCGTGGGCATCGTTGGCGCCAACGGCAGCGTCATCATGCCTGCGCTGTTTGTAGATGCAGGACGCCAAGTAGCAGAGCTCGGGCTGTTCTCCTCAATGATGGGGGCTGGTGGTCTCCTTGGCATTGCCATTCATGCGTCGGTCGGCGCCCGGATATCAGCGCAGAACTGGCTGGCGGTGGCATTTTGTGGCTCTGCGGTGGGCTCGCTTCTGCTTTCACAGTTGCCAGGCGTGCCGGTGCTGATGTTGTTGGGCGCGCTCGTGGGACTGCTGACCGGCTCAGTCTCTCCCATTCTCAACGCTGCCATCTACAACCGCACGCCGCCAGAACTTCTCGGCCGGGTACTCGGCACGGTCTCGGCGGTGATGCTGTCAGCCTCGCCCATGGTTATGCTTGCGGCCGGCGCGTTTGTCGACCTTGCTGGTCCGCTCCCTGGCCTCGTTGTATCGGCCGTGTTTGCGGGGCTCGTGGCTCTACTCTCGCTCCGTCTTCAATTTGCTACAATGGCGGCGGCAGCCACAGCCTCCGCCCCAACCCATACAGAAGGTGAACACTGATGCCCCGCCCCAAGCTCAAGTCCGATGACGAGGTACTCGAGGCCGCCACCGTAGTGCTGAAGCGTTGCGGTCCCATAGAGTTCACGCTCAGCGGAGTAGCAAAGGAGGTGGGGCTCTCCCGCGCAGCGTTAATCCAGCGCTTCACCAACCGCGATACGCTGCTGGTGAGGATGATGGAGCGCGGCGTCGAGCAGGTGCGGCATTACCTGAATGCGATACCGATAGGCGCAGGGCCGCAAGGGCTCTGGGAATTTTTGCAGGTGCTCGTTCGGAGCATGAACACTCGCAACGACTTCTCGGTGAACTATCTCATCTCCTGGTACGAGCTCCAGGTGCCGGAGCTACGCACGCTTGCGATCCAGCGGAACCGCGCGGTGGTGGAGGGGATCCGCAAGCGACTGCCCCCAGGTGCTCCTGCGGCAGCTGAGTTGCTCCTGCACTCGGTCATCGCTGGCGCGACGATGCAGTGGGCCGTCGATCCGGATGGTGAGCTAGCTGATCATGTGCTGGCTCAGATCGCTGCCATCCTGTGTTTAATGTTTCCCGAACACGACGATTTCCAACTCCTCCAGGCACATGCGTAAACGGAGGTGTGCAGAGTCCCTGCGGCAGGCGACGAACACGACCGTCGTCGATTAGTACCGGTACGGTCGGTGGTATCGAAGTCTTGATCACCACTCAGGTCTACGGCTTACAAATGGTGACCATCCCGATACTTGCGTCAGAGCACCGGGCCGATTCTTTGACAGTGAATCACTCCCGTAAGGTTGTGCCGGTGTGGGTGTCCCGGGTCGAGACGATACTCCGCCAATGCGCCCAGCAAACAACCTGGCCATCGCAGGTGGTGGGGAGCGGTGTGGCGGATGAGTTGGACAAGTTGGTGTAGCAGCACGAGCACGGCGAGATAACATCGCAGGAGTTCGACATGCTCAAGAGACAGCTGATTGCGAATCGCGATGCAGATTCATAACCCGATTGCGGGTTGGCTTCACTCCACCATCACCGAGCAGACTAGCACGGCGGGCTCTGTTGCAAAGATTGGCGGCAGTCAGAGGTAGGCTGTCGCTCTGCGCCGATCAGGCGGCTGCTGCGAAATGGTGGTTGAGCATGCCCATGGCCTCCGTCAGCGCCGAGGGCCCAATGCCAAAAGCTCTCTCCACAAGGCGCACCTCGCCCCTGATGCCGGGCTGCAGGCACCAGGGGCGAGCCTGTCCTTTGCGCAGGGCTCGCATGACTTCGAATCCCTTGATCGTGGCATAGGCCGTGGGGATCGATTTGAAACCGCGCACCGGCTTGATCAGTATCTTGAGCTTTCCGTGATCGGCCTCGATCACGTTATTGAGATACTTCACCTGCCGGTGGGCCGTCTCCCGGTCCAGCTTTCCTTCGCGCTTCAATTCGGTGATCGCTGCACCATAGCTCGGCGCTTTGTCGGTATTGAGCGTGGCAGGCTTTTCCCAGTGCTTCAGGCCTCGCAGGGCCTTGCCCAGGAACCGCTTCGCTGCCTTGGCGCTGCGGGTCGGCGACAGGTAGAAATCGATCGTGTCGCCCCGCTTGTCGACTGCCCGGTACAGGTAGGTCCACTTGCCCCGCACCTTGACGTAGGTTTCATCCAGGCGCCAGCTCGGATCAAAGCCACGCCGCCAGAACCAGCGCAGCCGCTTCTCCATCTCCGGGGCGTAGCACTGGACCCAGCGATAGATCGTCGTATGGTCGACCGAAATGCCGCGTTCCGCCAGCATTTCCTCAAGGTCGCGATAGCTGATCGGATAGCGACAATACCAGCGCACCGCCCACAGGATCACATCACCCTGGAAATGGCGCCACTTGAAATCCGTCATCGTTCCGTCCGTCCAATCTCCGCCAAGCATGCTCAAGCTTCACGATTTTTGCAACAGAGCCCACACGAGTATTGAGCATAGTCGAGATTGGTGCAGATCACTTCTGATATTGAACTGTCAGGAGCTGGCTGCACAACAGCCATTACGCCCAATCAACTGGTGCAGTCGTCTTCTGAAAATGACATTTGGTATCTCTCATAAACGGATGTTTTTGAGAGAACTATCTTCGGCCTTCACACGCACGAAAGGCGGCGAAGCTCCGCCGTTAATCCGTCCGCCGGAGATCTCGCCCAGGCAGGCTGAAGGCCGAGCAAGCCTGACAGGCCCGAAAAGCCCGGCACGGGCGTCGGCGGCGATGACGGCGGCGGCATTATCCAGGGTTGATGATGGAAGTGGAGGATATCGACAACCTCTCGCGCAACCAAGACATCGCGGTCGGACTGCAAGTGATCTTGAAGCCACGGGCCCGTCCCACCCCGACATGGACCTCGATGCCCGAACGGACGTTAGATTTCGAGTTCTAGGCGTTCTGCGATGAAGGTTGGATCCCAGCCGGGATTGAAAGTGTCGACGTGGGTGAATCCGAGCCGCTCGTATAGGCCACGCAGGTTCGGGTGGCAGTCGAGCCGCAGCTTGGCGCACCCCTGCGTTCGCGCGGCATGGCGGCAAGCCTCGATCAGCGCGGAGCTGACACCCCGGCCCGCATGTGTCCGTCGCACCGCGAGCTTGTGCAGATATGCGGCCTCCCCCTTGAGGGCGTCGGGCCAGAACTCGGGATCCTCGGCCGACAAGGTGCAACAGCCGACGATGCCGTCGCTGCAACTCGCGACTAGGAGCTCGGATCTCAGGACGAAGGTCTCCGCGAATGTCCGGTCGATCCGCGCGACGTCCCAGGCGGGCGTTCCCTTGGCGGACATCCACGCCGCAGCGTCGTGCATCAGCCGCACAACCTCGTCGATATCACCCGAGCAGGCGACCCGAACGTTCGGAGGCTCCTCGCTGTCCATTCGCTCCCCTGGCGCGGTATGAACCGCCGCCTCATAGTGCAGTTTGATCCTGACGAGCCCAGCATGTCTGCGCCCACCTTCGCGGAACCTGACCAGGGTCCGCTAGCGGGCGGCCGGAAGGTGAATGCTAGGCATGATCTAACCCTCGGTCTCTGGCGTCGCGACTGCGAAATTTCGCGAGGGTTTCCGAGAAGGTGATTGCGCTTCGCAGATCTCCAGGCGCGTGGGTGCGGACGTAGTCAGCGCCATTGCCGATCGCGTGAAGTTCCGCCGCAAGGCTCGCTGGACCCAGATCCTTTACAGGAAGGCCAACGGTGGCGCCCAAGAAGGATTTCCGCGACACCGAGACCAATAGCGGAAGCCCCAACGCCGACTTCAGCTTTTGAAGGTTCGACAGCACGTGCAGCGATGTTTCCGGTGCGGGGCTCAAGAAAAATCCCATCCCCGGATCGAGGATGAGCCGGTCGGCAGCGACCCCGCTCCGTCGCAAGGCGGAAACCCGCGCCTCGAAGAACCGCACAATCTCGTCGAGCGCGTCTTCGGGTCGAAGGTGACCGGTGCGGGTGGCGATGCCATCCCGCTGCGCTGAGTGCATAACCACCAGCCTGCAGTCCGCCTCAGCAATATCGGGATAGAGCGCAGGGTCAGGAAATCCTTGGATATCGTTCAGGTAGCCCACGCCGCGCTTGAGCGCATAGCGCTGGGTTTCCGGTTGGAAGCTGTCGATTGAAACACGGTGCATCTGATCGGACAGGGCGTCTAAGAGCGGCGCAATACGTCTGATCTCATCGGCCGGCGATACAGGCCTCGCGTCCGGATGGCTGGCGGCCGGTCCGACATCCACGACGTCTGATCCGACTCGCAGCATTTCGATCGCCGCGGTGACAGCGCCGGCGGGGTCTAGCCGCCGGCTCTCATCGAAGAAGGAGTCCTCGGTGAGATTCAGAATGCCGAACACCGTCACCATGGCGTCGGCCTCCGCAGCGACTTCCACGATGGGGATCGGGCGAGCAAAAAGGCAGCAATTATGAGCCCCATACCTACAAAGCCCCACGCATCAAGCTTTTGCCCATGAAGCAACCAGGCAATGGCTGTAATTATGACGACGCCGAGTCCCGACCAGACTGCATAAGCAACACCGACAGGGATGGATTTCAGAACCAGAGAAAGAAAATAAAATGCGATGCCATAACCGATTATGACAACGGCGGAAGGGGCAAGCTTAGTAAAGCCCTCGCTAGATTTTAATGCGGATGTTGCGATTACTTCGCCAACTATTGCGATAACAAGAAAAAGCCAGCCTTTCATGATATATCTCCCAATTTGTGTAGGGCTTATTATGCACG
>NZ_QFLS01000026.1:0-13175 GCF_004136695.1 Enterobacter cloacae complex sp. 677-3DZ2D5B
CGACTATTTGCAACAGTGCCCATCGGCGTAGTAGTGGATGTGGTCGATGACAAAGCCGGTGCGGGTCAGCGTGCGCCGGAGGATCGGCAGAAAATCGACCAGGAACGAAGTAGCGCGTGTGACGACGGCCGGTACGCCGACACGCGCCACGGCCTCGGCCCAGCGCGCGGCCGGCGGTTGGAGCAGGCCGTTGTGCACCGAACCGTGGTAGGTGCCGACCGCCAATGTGAGCCAGCGCTCTAGCTCGCGCAGCGTCAGGGCGGCCTTGTTTTCGGAATCGTAGTCGCCGCGCTGGTCAGGGTTGGAGAAGGTCGTTCCCGGCAGTTCGTCGTGAATCATCTGCATCGCCGTGCCGATGATCCGTTCCACGATGCCGCCATAGTGCGGCTGTCCCAGCGGGCGATAGTCCAGCCGGATGCCATGCTGCTCGCAACCCCGGCGCAGGGCCTCGCTCTTGAACTCGGCCGCGTTGTCTAGGTAGAGCAGCAAGGGCTTGCCGCTCATCTGCCAATCCATTTCCACGTTCAGTCCTTCCAGCCAAGGGCGCTTGTCGCAGGCGACATGCACGAGGCACAGGCCAACCGAAACGGCAGACGGCGCTTCCAGCGTGACGACCATGCCGAGCACGCAGCGGGTGAACACGTCGATGGCGAGGGTCAGGTACGGGCGGCCAATAGGTTGCCGGTCGCGGTCATCGACCACGATCAGGTCGATGACCGTATGGTCTATCTGCACCTGCTCCAGCGGCGCGGTCACGGCAGGAGGCTCGCCGCCCACACCTTGTAGGTCACGAGCGGCATCCTGGCCTTCCCGCCGGCGGATGACCTTGCGCGGGTCAAGGCTAGCGATCCGTAAGGCCACGGTATTGCGCGCCGGCACTCGCAGTTTTTGAGCCTTGCACACCTGAGTGACTTCGCGGTGAAAGGCCGCTAGGCTGCGCTTCTGCTTGGTCAGGAACCGCTTTTGCAGTAGCTCGTGGATGACGCGCTCGACCGGTTCCGGCAAGCGCCCCTTACCTTTACCTCCACCGGACTGGCCGGGCACCAGATCCGTCACGAGGCCGCTGCCTTGCCGGGCACGCCGGATCAGAACGTATACCTGGCGCCGAGACAAGCCCAGCGCCTGAGCCGCCATATCGGCCGCTTCGTGCCCGACCGTCTCCGACTGCGCCAACGGACTGATGATCTCCGCACGACGGCGCGCACGCTCCCAAGCCTCATCAGGCAGAGTGGCCACGCCTTGTTCTGGAATCCGTGGGGTGTCCGTCGCCATGCTCACCTCGCTTTGGTGCACACGAGTATTGAGCATAGTCGAGATTGGTGCAGATCACTTCTGATATTGAACTGTCAGGAGCTGGCTGCACAACAGCCATTACGCCCAATCAACTGGTGCAGTCGTCTTCTGAAAATGACATCCATGCCCAGCCCGTGCGCGAGCTGGATCACCGCCCGCACGATAGTTTGGTCACGGGCATCATCCGGGAGCCTGGCGACAAAGGATTGGTCGATTTTCAATGTGGTGATGGGGCAGCATTTCAGATGTTGCAGGCAGGAATAGCCGGTGCCGAAGTCGTCGGCGGCGAAGCGCACGCCGATGGCGCGCAAGGCGTCGAAACTGGCGAACAGGGCTGGATTGCCGAATGCGACCGATTCGGTCAGTTCGATCTCCAGAAGCTCGGCGGGCAGGGCCATATCGGCCAGCACCCGCTTTACCTCGTCGTCGAACGTTGGCCCAACCTGGCTGGCGGACACATTGATGGCAAGACGGAACGGTTGCCATGCCGGTCCTTGCCACTTGTGCATCTGGCGACAGGCCTCGCCCAGCACCCACGCGCCTATTTCCGGCATCAGGCCGAACGACTCGGCCAGCGGCAGGAACTGGCCGGGCGGCAACAGGCCAAGCCTCGGATGCCGCCAGCGCATCAACGCTTCCGCGCCAGCGATCCGGTGATCGCGCAGATCGACCAGCGGCTGGTAATGCAGGTCAAGCTGTCCGCGCGCCGCCGCCTGCGCCAACTCGGCCGCCGTCCATCCGGCGGGCTGCGAACTCGTCATGATCCGCCCCGGAAGGCGCGCAGCAGCCGCGTTACGGCCAGAACGAACAAGCCGGTCAGCGCGAGCGCGGCAACACCCCAATGCTCGCCAAGGAAGGCACCGGCGGTCGTCCCGGCCAGCACGGCGGCGAGAATCGGCAGATGGCAGGGGCAGGTCAACACGGCCAGCGCACCCCACAGGTAGCCGGAAACGGGTTGGCGCGTCTCGGGCGGCAGTTTGTCAGGGGCGTTCACGGCAATGCCTCCTCGTGCGCCCGCTCGGCTGGCATGGAGGCCAGTTGCGCGTCCAGATGGGCCAACGCCGCGCGCCGCCGCTCGACCAACTGGCGCAGCACGGCAAGCTGCGCTGCGGCTTGTGCGCCGTCCGCTGCGTCGAGCGCACGGCACAGCCGCGCCAGGGCATCCAGGCCGATACCCGCCTCGAAGGCCGCGCGCACGAAGCACAGCCGTTGCAAGGCCGCATCGTCGAACACGCCGTAGCCGCCCGTGGTGCAGGCCACCGGCCGTAACAAGCCGCGCACCAGGTAGTCGCGCACGATATGTACGCTCACCCCAGCGTTATGGGCCAGTTGCGATACCGTGTAGGCGCTCATCGCACACCTCCTTGTCCTCACCCGGCGCAGCAGGAAAGCTGCTTCACATCCTTGTTGAAGGTCTGCGCCGCGAGCTTCAACCCTTCGACCATCGTCAGGTAGGGGAACAACTGGTCGGCCAGTTCCTGCACCGTCATCCGGTTGCGAATCGCCAGTGCGGCCGTCTGGATCAGTTCGCCCGCTTCCGGGGCCACTGCCTGCACGCCGATCAGTCGTCCGCTGCCTTCTTCAACCACCAGTTTGATGAAGCCGCGCGTGTCGAAGTTGGCGAGCGCGCGCGGCACGTTGTCCAGCGTTAGCGTGCGACTATCAGTTTTGATGCCGTCATGGTGCGCTTCCGCCTCGCTGTAGCCTACGGTCGCCACTTGCGGGTCGGTGAACACCACGGCCGGCATCGCGGTCAGGTTCAGGGCCGCGTCACCGCCGGTCATGTTGATCGCGGCGCGAGTGCCGGCCGCTGCCGCCACATAGACGAACTGCGGCTGGTCGGTGCAGTCGCCTGCGGCGTAGATGTGTTCCACGCTTGTACGCATGCCGGGGTCGATGACGATAGCGCCTTGCGGGGTGAGCGTGACGCCCGTCGCATCCAGTGCCAGCTTGCGTGTGTTGGGCGCGCGGCCGGTGGCGACCAGCAGCTTGTCGGCGCGCAGTTCGCCGTGCGCCGTGGTGAGCACGAATTCGCCGTCCCCTTCACCATTGATATACGCGACCTGGCTGGCCTGGGTGTGTTCCCTCACCTCGATGCCCTCCATGCGGAATGCGGCCGTGACGGCTTCGCCTATAGCTGGGTCTTCGCGGAAGAACAGCGTGCTGCGAGCCAGGATCGTCACCTTCGCTCCGAGTCGGGCGAACGCCTGCGCCAGCTCCAGCGCCACCACTGATGAGCCAATCACGGCCAGGCGCTTAGGAATCGTCTCGCTGACCAGCGCTTCAGTGGAAGTCCAGTACGGAGTGTCTTTCAGGCCGGGAATCGGCGGCACGGCCGGGCTCGCGCCGGTGGCGATCAGGCAGCGGTCGAATGCCACCACGCGCTCGCCGCCGTCGTTGAGTTGCACGATCAGGTTGCGATTGTCCTTAAAGCGGGCGGAGCCGTGCAGCACAGTGATCGCCGGATTGCCCTCCAAGATGCCTTCGTACTTGGCGTGGCGCAGTTCATCGACGCGGGCCTGCTGCTGGGCCAGCAGCGCCGTGCGCTGGATGGTCGGCGTGGTAGCGGCGATGCCGCCATCGAACGGGCTTTCCCGGCGCAGATGGGCGATATGGGCGGCGCGGATCATGATCTTGGACGGCACACAACCGACATTGACGCAGGTGCCGCCGATGGTGCCGCGCTCGATCAGCGTGACACGTGCGCCTTGCTCGACGGCCTTCAGCGCCGCTGCCATCGCGGCCCCGCCGCTGCCGATGACGGCGATATGCAATGCGCCGCTGCTACCCGTCTTGTCGTTTCTGCCCAGCAGATCGCGCATCTTGTCGAGCAATCCGCCCGGCGTCGAAACTGAGGGGGCATCGGCCAGCGTGGCCCGATAACCGAGTCCAGCTACAGCGGCCGTCAGCGCGTCGGGTGACGTGCCGACCTCAATGGCGAGCTTGGCGCTGCCCTTGGCGTAGGAGACATCCGCTGATTGCACGCCGGGCACTTTCTCCAGGGCGTCCTTGACATGCACTGCGCACGAGTCGCAAGTCATGCCGGTGATTTTGAGAGTGCTCATACCATCGTTCCTTATTCGTGTGGGCCGCCGTGTCGCACGGTCAGCCGTCTTTCACAAGCGCTTGGCGGGGAGTTCGCAGCCGTCCAGTCCGCAACGGCGATGCGCCGGCGACACGAAGTCCCAGATCGACACCCCAATCATCAAGGCCAGGCCGACGTACATCAGGTTCGCCGTCCACCAGTTGCCGAGCAGCCAGACCGTGGCCGCAAACACGATGGCCGGGCCGATCATGCCGAGCAGACTGCGCAGCCATTGCCGATGACTGAACCAACCCAGCGCGTTCGCCAGGAAGGCCAGCGCGGCAAACAGCGGCAGCAGGCGGCTGATGAACAGTCCCTCGTACTGGCTCAAGAAGCCCAGCCCGATGGCCGCGCCGAAGCTGGCGAGGGCTGGAAAGCAGGCGGCGCAGCCCATCGCGGAAACGACGCTGCCGAGCGCGCCGGTTTTATCGGCAATGCGTGTCATCAGTCCCATGAAGCGGCTCTCGCTGTTGTCGTTGGCTTGCTGGCTCACTGCTTGACGCTGGACGGATAGCCGGCGTCTGCGGTGGCCTTGGTCAGCTTCTGTACGCTGGCCTTGGTGTCGTCAAAAGTGACGACGGCCTCGCGCTTCTCGAAGCCCACATCGACCTTGCTCACGCCTTCGACCTTGGAGAGCGCTTTCTTGACTGTGATCGGGCAGGCGGCGCAAGTCATGCCGGGAACCGCTAGCGTGACGGTCTGGGTAGCGGCCCACACCGGGGCAACAGCGGCGGCGAGGGCAAGGGAGGCAAACAGTTTCTTCATGATGAACTCCTGGTTAATAGAAAAATGGAACGACATAGGGAAATCCAAGCGCGACCAGGACCAGCACGGCCACGATCCAGAAAATCAGCTTGTAGGTGGCGCGCACCTGCGGAATCGCGCAGACCTCACCTGGCTTGCATGCCTGCACGGGCCGGTAAATCCGCTTCCAGGCGAAGAACAGCGCCACTAGCGCCGCGCCGATGAACAACGGTCGATAGGGTTCCAGCACCGTCAGGTTGCCGATCCAAGCACCGGAGAAGCCCAGGGCGACCAGTACTAGCGGCCCCAGGCAGCAGGTCGATGCAAGAATGGCGGCCAGCCCGCCGGCGAAGAGCGCACCGCGCCCGTTTTGTGGTTCAGACATACGTTGGCCCTTTTGAATTTGGATTGGATAGCGTAACCTTACTTCCGTACTCATGTACGGAGTCAAGCGATATGGAAAATAATTTGGAAAACCTGACCATTGGCGTTTTTGCCAAGGCGGCCGGGGTCAACGTGGAGACAATCCGCTTCTATCAGCGCAAGGGCCTGTTGCGGGAACCGGACAAGCCTTACGGCAGCATCCGCCGCTATGGGGAGGCGGACGTGGTTCGGGTGAAATTCGTGAAATCGGCACAGCGGCTGGGGTTCAGTCTGGACGAGATTGCCGAGCTGTTGCAGCTCGACGATGGCACCCACTGCGAGGAGGCCAGCAGCCTGGCCGAACACAAGCTCAAGGACGTGCGCGAGAAGATGGCCGACTTGGCGCGCATGGAAACCGTGCTGTCTGAACTCGTGTGCGCCTGCCATGCACGAAAGGGGAATGTTTCCTGCCCGTTGATCGCGTCACTACAGGGCGAAGCAGGCCTGGCAAGGTCAGCTATGCCTTAGCGTGCTTTATTTTCCGTTTTCTGAGGTGCCCCCTAATAGTGTTCTTCCATTTCGGTAAAAATCCCTACCATGGATTCCCACTCGTCCGGGGGGTAATGACTCCAACTTATTGATAGTGTTTTATGTTCAGATAAGGGGTCTGACGCTCAGTGGAACGAAAACTCACGTTAAGGGATTTTGGTCATGAGATTATCAAAAAGGATCTTCACCTAGATCCTTTTAAATTAAAAATGAAGTTTTAAATCAATCTAAAGTATATATGAGTAAACTTGGTCTGACAGTTACCAATGCTTAATCAGTGAGGCACCTATCTCAGCGATCTGTCTATTTCGTTCATCCATAGTTGCCTGACTCCCCGTCGTGTAGATAACTACGATACGGGAGGGCTTACCATCTGGCCCCAGTGCTGCAATGATACCGCGAGACCCACGCTCACCGGCTCCAGATTTATCAGCAATAAACCAGCCAGCCGGAAGGGCCGAGCGCAGAAGTGGTCCTGCAACTTTATCCGCCTCCATCCAGTCTATTAATTGTTGCCGGGAAGCTAGAGTAAGTAGTTCGCCAGTTAATAGTTTGCGCAACGTTGTTGCCATTGCTGCAGGCATCGTGGTGTCACGCTCGTCGTTTGGTATGGCTTCATTCAGCTCCGGTTCCCAACGATCAAGGCGAGTTACATGATCCCCCATGTTGTGCAAAAAAGCGGTTAGCTCCTTCGGTCCTCCGATCGTTGTCAGAAGTAAGTTGGCAGCAGTGTTATCACTCATGGTTATGGCAGCACTGCATAATTCTCTTACTGTCATGCCATCCGTAAGATGCTTTTCTGTGACTGGTGAGTACTCAACCAAGTCATTCTGAGAATAGTGTATGCGGCGACCGAGTTGCTCTTGCCCGGCGTCAACACGGGATAATACCGCACCACATAGCAGAACTTTAAAAGTGCTCATCATTGGAAAACGTTCTTCGGGGCGAAAACTCTCAAGAATCTTACCGCTGTTGAGATCCAGTTCGATGTAACCCACTCGTGCACCCAACTGATCTTCAGCATCTTTTACTTTCACCAGCGTTTCTGGGTGAGCAAAAACAGGAAGGCAAAATGCCGCAAAAAAGGGAATAAGGGCGACACGAAAATGTTGAATACTCATACTCTTCCTTTTTCAATATTATTGAAGCATTTACCAGGGTTATTGTCTCATGAGCGGATACATATTTGAATGTATTTAGAAAAATAAACAAATAGGGGTTCCGCGCACATTTCCCCGAAAAGTGCCACCTGACGTCTAAGAAACCATTATTATCATGACATTAACCTATAAAAATAGGCGTATCACGAGGCCTGTGGGAGGAAAATAAAGTGTCATCCTAACTACAGGACCCTGCAACGTAGCAATTCCTGCAAAAATCCATTTAAAACAATGACTTATTTCAATTCTGCCATCTGCAAGCGTTTTGTGGGGATGGAGGCCGGAATCATTAAAGTATCATCCTAATTTTCGCTCAACCTTGGAAAATGCTGAGAATCGTAAAAATAAAGTTTCATCCTTTCCGCTACTAGTTCAAGGCTTTCTTCCGGCCGCCGGCAACAACGCTGCTTGGCTGAGGCGATCCACTTGCGCTACCGCTCACTGATCAGATCGAACTTGAACTCGACGAGCAGCCAACCATCAGGCCGAGCGTGATCGCCAAAAAAAACGGATCATGCGAAATCCTTCGTTGAGTTTGGCGCGGGTTTTAGCAAATCAGCTGGCCCGCGATCCGGTTGAGAGTGATCCGAAGCGGTCCTTGACGACCGGCACAAATCGGCCGATTCTGTTGAAAAAGTAGCTTTAGCGGCAGCCTGCCGATCAGGTGTGCCTGCTGTCGAAGTGGCTGCAAGCCACTTCAAGTTGCCTTCCGGCGTTTCACTGAGCGTCCTTGCTCAGGTTTAAGGGTTAATTTGAGGGTTTCTGCTCGTAGCAGGCATACCTATCCCGTCAGCGGTGGCCCTTGAGGCAAAAGCTTGGCCATGCGGCGCAGGTTCTGCACCATCGCAGCCAAGGTGAATTCGTCAGTGGCACCCGTTAGGCCACGCAGTCGTAAACGGTCGAGTTTCATGATCCGTTTGAGGTGGGCGAAAAGCATCTCCACCTTCTTTCGTTCGCAGCGAGAGACGAGGTACTCCGGTGTCTTGGCGATGCGTCGAGCCACGTCGCGGGCAGCCTCATGGATGCTGCGGACGATCTTCCGATTCGGCGTGTTGGGGCAGCATTTCGCTTTCAACGGGCAGGTGGCGCAGTCGGTTTGGCTGGAGCGGTAAATGACGGTTTTGGCCTTAGTTACCCGCGACCTTTGCTGGGTGAAGGCGCGCCATTCACTGCGTAGCGGTTTGCCGGCTGGGCAGCGATATTCATTGGCGTCCTGACTCCAGTGAAAGTCGTTACTGGAGAGGCTGTCGTCCTTGCGCTCGGTCTTGTCCCACACCGGCACATGCGGTTCGATGTCCTTTTCTTCGACCATCCAGGCCAGCATCGGGGCGGTGCCATAAGCGGTATCGCCGATAAGGCGTTCCGGTGTGAGATCGAACTGCGCCTCGACACGCTCGACCATCGTCCTAGTCGAATCGACTTCGGCGGTACGGTGCGCCGGGGTAGCTTCCACGTCCATGATCACACCGTGCTCAGTGTCGATCAGGTAATTCGTGGAGTAGGCAAAAAAGGCCGGGCCACCTGGCGCTGCTGTCCAACGGGACTGAGGATCAGTGAGCGAAATTTTCTTGGGAAGAGCCTCAGCCAGCGCCTCTTCATCAAGGGCTTCGAGGTACTCGCGCACTGCGCGGCTGCTGAGCTTTGGATCGTTCCAATCGACCTCATCTCCCGCCACCCCACGTTGCCGGCTGGCATCCGCCTTAATGATGCTGGCGTCGACGGCGAAACCTTCACCCTTGACTAGGCCGGCTGCCATGCAGCGCCGCAGCACCTCATTGAATAACCAGCGGAATAGATCGCTGTCACGAAAACGCCCATGGCGATTCTTCGAGAAGGTCGAGTGATTGGGGACTTCGTCTTCCAGACCCAACCGGCAGAACCAGCGATAGGCCAGGTTCAGGTGCACCTCTTCGCACAATCGCCGCTCGGAACGAATGCCATAGCAGTAGCCGACGACCAGCATGCGCACCATCAACTCCGGGTCAATCGAGGGACGCCCGATGGGGCTATAGAAATCTGCCAGGTAGGCACGTAGATCACTGAGATCCAAGCACTGGTCGATGCTGCGCAGGAGATGTTGGGCCGGGACGTGATCTTCCAGATTGAACGAGTAGAACAGGCGCTGCTGTCCTCCCGGTAACTGTCCCATCATGCTGTTCGCCCCCACGCTCGCTGACAAAGCAATTTTGCCAACGGCATGGGGAGGCCGCTACTTTTTCAACAGAATCGGCCGCACACAGCCATTCGGCTCAACAGAACCCTGCCTTTACCCCACCAAACTCCGGAAACTCGCCCGGTAGTCCGTCGGCTTGAGATGCACATGTTGGCTGAGGTCGCCGGGTAGCGTGAACAGGCGCGGACCGTCCCGAAACTGGAACACGCGATACAGATGGAATTGATCGCCCGCCTCCTTGGAGAATTCGAGTTCGTTGTGGCTGACCAAGAAAGACGAGCCTACCCCGCCATTGGTGGTTTTCACCTCGATGAAGCGCTCATGGGCGTCCTCTTCGAACGACAGGATGTCGAACCCCGCACCGTCTCCCTGGGTGTCGGACACCCAATCCAGCCGCTGAAAAAGCTCTGGGTGGCCGAGCTCGGTCAGGCGTTGCTGTTCGTAGCCAATCACCCACTGCTCCCCTGCCCGGCCCAGCTTGCGGTTGGCTTCATCGCGAGCGGCATAATCGAACTTTCGCGGTAGGCGTTGCCGTAGAGATGCCGGGGTACGCACAAGCACTTCACGGGCGGGTGGTTCTACCAAAGCCGCTCGGTAGGTTTTGTCACCCGGAAGTTTTACCTCCTCCAGGGCATCGACAAGAGCGCCGACCGTCTGCTGATGTTCCAGAACGTAGGCGTGTACGGATTTACGCAGCAGCAGTTGGCTGTTGCCGCGTGGCTTGTAGCCGTTGATATAGGGCAGGCCCAGGGCATCGAGTACGGCGCTAATGTTCTGGTGCTTGAGCTCGACTGAAGACTTGCTGCGACCGTTCAGCAGTTGGCGCAGTGCCTGGTTGTGCTCGGACTTGTGGTACGGCTCCCCAGCCGCCTCGGCACGCAGCATGTCGAAATAGTCTTCGACCGTGGCCAGGACCTCTTCTTCGGACCAGTCTTCGCCGATGCGAATGATGCGAAACCCGAGCCGCGTCAGCGCCGGAACGACGGTCGTCTCGCCACCGGAGAAGCTGTCAGCAGTGAGCGGGCCCTGCTCGGGAAATTGCTTGCCGAAGGCCACACCGGCGATGGCCTTGGAATCGCAATCGGTGCCGGTCTTCGGATCACGTACCAGGAAGTCGCGGGACTTGCCGTAGCCGTGGCGCGCCAGGAATTTCGTGCGGCCCAGTTGCACGAACTCATCGATGGCAGCCTGCACGGCGGCGGGGCTTCGAAGCTGGGAGAGTTGAGACACAGGGTCCTTCCTTACTGTCATGGTGTGCCGGGAACCGCCGAGCCACGAGATTATGAGTAGCCCCTGAACAGAAACGTCACGATAAAAGCCGTGAACGCCACCAGGCCCATTAAATCCCTTGCGTATTTGCAGCCCGTGCTGTCCAAACCTGTACCAGGTCCGATCAACACGCTCCAACCATTGAGGTACGAAAACACCGCCTGACCGAACAAAAAATGCGTGATAGCCGCCGCAGCCATGACGCCGGAATCGTCAGACAGGCTGTAGCTGTTGACCATTGCCCTGTACGCCTGCATCTGAAATGGCTATTGCCCTGATGGGAGCCGGCTTTTCAGCCACCGACACCAGCGATGCCGTCAATATTCTTTACCCGATAACCATGACCGTACAAGCTAACAAGGCCTGGCAAGCCAGCGGACTTAAAAAGTCTTTTTTTCTACCATCCCACAAAAAAGTTCGTGGTGGAGAAAAGATAAGCTATGCAAGGCTTTAGGAGACGTGGTTTTTCAGGATGACGAAGAACGATTCGGCGCTAGGTGCAACATAGGTGCATCGCACGAGCGCTAGGAACGGCGAAAAAAGGCGGACGTGGCGAAATCGGTAGACGCAGCAGACTTTAAAATTGGAGTGCCCGCGGGGAAATCCGCGGAGTAGAACCGCTCAAAGTCGGGGAACGCTAACGGGCAATACCCTAAGCCAATCCCGAGCCAAGCCCCTTCGGGGGAAGGTGTAGAGACTGGACGGGCGGCGCCTAAAGCCTTCGGGCAATGGCGAAGGGACAGTCCAGACCACGAACGTCATCAGACGGCGGCGAAAGTCGAGGTGGTACGAAAATCTGCTTCTCTGTGAGAGTACGGGTTCGAGTCCCGTCGTCCGCACCACAAAGCCAAACATCCCTGCGATGATCGACCTCTGGGCGTTTGGTCGTGAGCCCGCCACCCTCGCGCTACGCTTTGCGCAGGCGTCGAAGGCGATCAGGTGCGCCCATCGATTCCGTCGAGCACCATCGCTGCGAGTTCATCGCTGGTGTGTGCACCACTATCGAGAACACGGGTTGTGCATGGAAGCCGTTCCCTTGCGGCCAAGCATCGGGCGACATTCGCTAATCGCCACTCTCGAATCTCCGCATTTCGATTCGGGTCAGGATGCATGGTCTGGTTCGCGATCCGGTGACGCAATAGGTCCTCGTTGAGCGTCAGAAAGATGTGCAGCAGCTGATCGTCGATCCGCCTTACCCCGTCGAGTATCTCAGTCAGATAGTCCGGGTGCACGAGCGTCATTGGGATGATGATGTCCTGCGAGTAATTCCTTCGAATCTCCCTGACCGCCGCGATCGTAAGTCCCCTCCACAAGGGGAGATCCTGATAGTCTCCGCTCGCTGGCATGGGGACCGTTTCTTTCACCACGAACCCGATTTCCTCGGGGTCAAAGATCAGCGATTTGGAACGCCGATCGCGCAGCCGCTTAGCGAGCGTCGTCTTTCCGGCGCCGAAAGGTCCGTTGATCCAGATTATCATTGTCGACGGCCTCTAACCTGAAGGCTCGCAAGAGCGCTCGACGGCCTCGTGCGGAGGCACGATCGGAGTGGTTCCGAAATGCTTCTCAAGATAGGTGACGCCGAACGTCACGATGTCCTGCGCGTCGAACAGGTAGCACTGAGCAAAGCCCACGACACCTTCTCGATGGCGACCGAGCTTCACGTAAGCATTTGCTATAGTTTCAACCGCATCCGGCTTTCCTTCGATAGCAAAGCAATCGAGAATGCCGTTTGAATCGTAATCCGATGCCGTTTTCCAGGCGACTTCACCGTCTCTTCCAAGCATCGGCATCTCATACGTCACCCACCGTTTGTTGGGGATATCGGCAACCGCCTCGGCGTAGTGCAATGCGGTAACGGAGTTTAGCGGCGCACCCAACAGCAGGGCCTTCCCGCCAAGGCGAACGAACCGCTCGACGGGCGATCCTTCCCCCAAGGCGTGACCGAGTTCGTGAGGCTCCGTCAGCGTTTCAGCCAGCGGACCAACCGCGACCATCGATGCATCGGGGTGCGCGCTGCGCCGCGCGCCGGGGGCTTGAACCAGAAATTGATTCAGCAGGCCGAACCCACGGTAAGTCCCGGCTGTTGCGGGATCGAACGGCAGCCAGGTACGGCGGGCTTCGTCATCCAGCCGAGCGCCATTCAGAGTCTCCTCGTAGGGTGATCGGTCCCACGACGCGTATCCCATCACAGTGCCAGTCGGCCCAACCGCGGAGCGTAACGCGGCAACGACCGTCTCCGCTCCTCCTTCGACCGGACCAATCGCTT
This sequence comes from Enterobacter cloacae complex sp. 677-3DZ2D5B, assembly GCF_004136695.1. Classification (NCBI taxonomy): domain Bacteria; kingdom Pseudomonadati; phylum Pseudomonadota; class Gammaproteobacteria; order Enterobacterales; family Enterobacteriaceae; genus Enterobacter; species Enterobacter cloacae complex sp. 677-3DZ2D5B. The sequence goes on from NZ_QFLS01000026.1 coordinate 12,903, forward strand.
TAAGTGAGGCATGCACCATCAAGAGGTCACCGGTTTGGACTCCGAGTTTTTGAAGCGCCTCCGTTATTGCCTTCCGCGTATGCATCGCGATATCTCCTCTAAACTGCAAAACACTATACGGGGTCTGACGCTCAGTGGAACGAAAACTCACGTTAAGGGATTTTGGTCATGAGATTATCAAAAAGGATCTTCACCTAGATCCTTTTAAATTAAAAATGAAGTTTTAAATCAATCTAAAGTATATATGAGTAAACGGCACTGTTGCAAATAGTC
>NZ_QFLS01000027.1:0-12706 GCF_004136695.1 Enterobacter cloacae complex sp. 677-3DZ2D5B
GCTAACTTTGCAACAGTGCCGTTAAAAGCAACAAAAATGACTTCGTTGATGCTGAAGCTATCTGTGAAGCAGCATCACGTCCATCTATGCGTTTCGTGCAGCCTAGAACCGAATCTCAGCAGGCAATGCGAGCTCTGCATCGTGTCCGTGAATCCCTGGTTCAGGATAAGGTGAAAACAACTAATCAGATGCATGCTTTTCTGCTGGAATTTGGTATCAGCGTTCCGCGAGGTGCTGCCGTTATTAGTCGACTGAGTACCCTTCTTGAGGACAGTAGTTTGCCTCTTTATCTCAGCCAGTTACTGCTGAAATTACAACAGCATTATCACTATCTTGTTGAGCAGATTAAAGATCTGGAATCTCAGTTGAAACGAAAGTTGGACGAAGATGAGGTTGGACAGCGCTTGCTGAGTATTCCCTGCGTTGGAACGCTGACTGCCAGTACTATTTCAACTGAGATTGGCGACGGGAAGCAGTACGCCAGCAGCCGTGACTTTGCGGCGGCAACAGGGCTGGTACCCCGACAGTACAGCACGGGAGGTCGGACGACATTGTTAGGGATTAGCAAGCGGGGCAACAAAAAGATCCGAACTTTGTTGGTTCAGTGTGCCAGGGTATTCATACAAAAACTGGAACACCAGTCTGGCAAGTTGGCCGACTGGGTCAGGGAGTTGTTGTGTCGGAAAAGCAACTTTGTCGTCACCTGTGCTCTGGCAAACAAGCTGGCCAGAATAGCCTGGGCACTGACGGCGCGACAGCAAACTTACGAAGCATAAAGGCAGAAATACACCAGTTTAAACAATCATTCATCTGGTTTTGCGAATACTGATATTGATGATACTAACGGCCCACCGGCCTGTTGAGGAACCTGTAAAACGGAAAGGCTCATTGAAGCCGTATATTTTCTGGAGGTTCATCAGGCGCGGAACTCATCGAGGCGCGGGAATAAAATCCCATTCAGACGCCGGATAGATTCAAGCAAGCCAACTTGTCGTCAAAATCGGTGTTGCAAAAACGGGAGTGACCATAGATTCCGTTTTCTGAGGCGACCCCCACATAGAGACCTTCCCGGTCATTCACTTTGTAGAGTTTGTCCCTGGGCTTGAGATTGCGCAGCTTGGTATCGGTCAGCATGTACCTTGTCCTTCTTCGTCTCCGATACCCACTCTATTGTAAACAAGACATTTTTATCTTTTATATTCAATGGCTTATTTTCCTGCTAATTGGTAATACCATGAAAAATACCATGCTCAGAAAAGGCTTAACAATATTTTGAAAAATTGCCTACTGAGCGCTGCCGCACAGCTCCATAGGCCGCTTTCCTGGCTTTGCTTCCAGATGTATGCTATTCTGCTCCTGCAGCTAATGGATCACCGCAAACAGGTTACTCGCCTGGGGATTCCCTTTCGACCCGAGCATCCGTATGAGACTCATGCTCGATTATTATTATTATAGAAGCCCCCATGAATAAATCGCTCATCATTTTCGGCATCGTCAACATAACCTCGGACAGTTTCTCCGATGGAGGCCGGTATCTGGCGCCAGACGCAGCCATTGCGCAGGCGCGTAAGCTGATGGCCGAGGGGGCAGATGTGATCGACCTCGGTCCGGCATCCAGCAATCCCGACGCCGCGCCTGTTTCGTCCGACACAGAAATCGCGCGTATCGCGCCGGTGCTGGACGCGCTCAAGGCAGATGGCATTCCCGTCTCGCTCGACAGTTATCAACCCGCGACGCAAGCCTATGCCTTGTCGCGTGGTGTGGCCTATCTCAATGATATTCGCGGTTTTCCAGACGCTGCGTTCTATCCGCAATTGGCGAAATCATCTGCCAAACTCGTCGTTATGCATTCGGTGCAAGACGGGCAGGCAGATCGGCGCGAGGCACCCGCTGGCGACATCATGGATCACATTGCGGCGTTCTTTGACGCGCGCATCGCGGCGCTGACGGGTGCCGGTATCAAACGCAACCGCCTTGTCCTTGATCCCGGCATGGGGTTTTTTCTGGGGGCTGCTCCCGAAACCTCGCTCTCGGTGCTGGCGCGGTTCGATGAATTGCGGCTGCGCTTCGATTTGCCGGTGCTTCTGTCTGTTTCGCGCAAATCCTTTCTGCGCGCGCTCACAGGCCGTGGTCCGGGGGATGTCGGGGCCGCGACACTCGCTGCAGAGCTTGCCGCCGCCGCAGGTGGAGCTGACTTCATCCGCACACACGAGCCGCGCCCCTTGCGCGACGGGCTGGCGGTATTGGCGGCGCTGAAAGAAACCGCAAGAATTCGTTAACTGCACATTCGGGATATTTCTCTATATTCGCGCTTCATCAGAAAACTGAAGGAACCTCCATTGAATCGAACTAATATTTTTTTTGGTGAATCGCATTCTGACTGGTTGCCTGTCAGAGGCGGAGAATCTGGTGATTTTGTTTTTCGACGTGGTGACGGGCATGCCTTCGCGAAAATCGCACCTGCTTCCCGCCGCGGTGAGCTCGCTGGAGAGCGTGACCGCCTCATTTGGCTCAAAGGTCGAGGTGTGGCTTGCCCCGAGGTCATCAACTGGCAGGAGGAACAGGAGGGTGCATGCTTGGTGATAACGGCAATTCCGGGAGTACCGGCGGCTGATCTGTCTGGAGCGGATTTGCTCAAAGCGTGGCCGTCAATGGGGCAGCAACTTGGCGCTGTTCACAGCCTATCGGTTGATCAATGTCCGTTTGAGCGCAGGCTGTCGCGAATGTTCGGACGCGCCGTTGATGTGGTGTCCCGCAATGCCGTCAATCCCGACTTCTTACCGGACGAGGACAAGAGTACGCCGCAGCTCGATCTTTTGGCTCGTGTCGAACGAGAGCTACCGGTGCGGCTCGACCAAGAGCGCACCGATATGGTTGTTTGCCATGGTGATCCCTGCATGCCGAACTTCATGGTGGACCCTAAAACTCTTCAATGCACGGGTCTGATCGACCTTGGGCGGCTCGGAACAGCAGATCGCTATGCCGATTTGGCACTCATGATTGCTAACGCCGAAGAGAACTGGGCAGCGCCAGATGAAGCAGAGCGCGCCTTCGCTGTCCTATTCAATGTATTGGGGATCGAAGCCCCCGACCGCGAACGCCTTGCCTTCTATCTGCGATTGGACCCTCTGACTTGGGGTTGATGTTCATGCCGCCTGTTTTTCCTGCTCATTGGCACGTTTCGCAACCTGTTCTCATTGCGGACACCTTTTCCAGCCTCGTTTGGAAAGTTTCATTGCCAGACGGGACTCCTGCAATCGTCAAGGGATTGAAACCTATAGAAGACATTGCTGATGAACTGCGCGGGGCCGACTATCTGGTATGGCGCAATGGGAGGGGAGCAGTCCGGTTGCTCGGTCGTGAGAACAATCTGATGTTGCTCGAATATGCCGGGGAGCGAATGCTCTCTCACATCGTTGCCGAGCACGGCGACTACCAGGCGACCGAAATTGCAGCGGAACTAATGGCGAAGCTGTATGCCGCATCTGAGGAACCCCTGCCTTCTGCCCTTCTCCCGATCCGGGATCGCTTTGCAGCTTTGTTTCAGCGGGCGCGCGATGATCAAAACGCAGGTTGTCAAACTGACTACGTCCACGCGGCGATTATAGCCGATCAAATGATGAGCAATGCCTCGGAACTGCGTGGGCTACATGGCGATCTGCATCATGAAAACATCATGTTCTCCAGTCGCGGCTGGCTGGTGATAGATCCCGTCGGTCTGGTCGGTGAAGTGGGCTTTGGCGCCGCCAATATGTTCTACGATCCGGCTGACAGAGACGACCTTTGTCTCGATCCTAGACGCATTGCACAGATGGCGGACGCATTCTCTCGTGCGCTGGACGTCGATCCGCGTCGCCTGCTCGACCAGGCGTACGCTTATGGGTGCCTTTCCGCAGCTTGGAACGCGGATGGAGAAGAGGAGCAACGCGATCTAGCTATCGCGGCCGCGATCAAGCAGGTGCGACAGACGTCATACTAGATATCAAGCGACTTCTCCTATCCCCTGGGAACACATCAATCTCACCGGAGAATATCGCTGGCCAAAGCCTTAGCGTAGGATTCCGCCCCTTCCCGCAAACGACCCCTGGAAGCCCCGTAGCGACGCGGAGAGGGGCGAGACAAGCCAAGGGCGCAGGCTCGATGCGCAGCACGACATAGCCGGTTCTCGCAAGGACGAGAATTTCCCTGCGGTGCCCCTCAAGTGTCAATGAAAGTTTCCAACGCGAGCCATTCGCGAGAGCCTTGAGTCCACGCTAGATCTATCTCATCTGCGCAAGGCAGAACGTGAAGACGGCCGCCCTGGACCTCGCCCGCGAGCGCCAGGCGCACGAGGCCGGCGCGCGGACCCGCGCCACGGCCCACGAGCGGACGCCGCAGCAGGAGCGCCAGAAGGCCGCCAGAGAGGCCGAGCGCGGCCGTGAGGCTTGGACGCTAGGGCAGGGCATGAAAAAGCCCGTAGCGGGCTGCTACGGGCGTCTGACGCGGTGGAAAGGGGGAGGGGATGTTGTCTACATGGCTCTGCTGTAGTGAGTGGGTTGCGCTCCGGCAGCGGTCCTGATCAATCGTCACCCTTTCTCGGTCCTTCAACGTTCCTGACAACGAGCCTCCTTTTCGCCAATCCATCGACAATCACCGCGAGTCCCTGCTCGAACGCTGCGTCCGGACCGGCTTCGTCGAAGGCGTCTATCGCGGCCCGCAACAGCGGCGAGAGCGGAGCCTGTTCAACGGTGCCGCCGCGCTCGCCGGCCTGCTCCTCAAGCACGGCCCCAACAGTGAAGTAGCTGATTGTCATCAGCGCATTGACGGCGTCCCCGGCCGAAAAACCCGCCTCGCAGAGGAAGCGAAGCTGCGCGTCGGCCGTTTCCATCTGCGGTGCGCCCGGTCGCGTGCCGGCATGGATGCGCGCGCCATCGCGGTAGGCGAGCAGCGCCTGCCTGAAGCTGCGGGCATTCCCGATCAGAAATGAGCGCCAGTCGTCGTCGGCTCTCGGCACCGAATGCGTATGATTCTCCGCCAGCATGGCTTCGGCCAGTGCGTCGAGCAGCGCCCGCTTGTTCCTGAAGTGCCAGTAAAGCGCCGGCTGCTGAACCCCCAACCGTTCCGCCAGTTTGCGTGTCGTCAGACCGTCTACGCCGACCTCGTTCAACAGGTCCAGGGCGGCACGGATCACTGTATTCGGCTGCAACTTTGTCATGCTTGACACTTTATCACTGATAAACATAATATGTCCACCAACTTATCAGTGATAAAGAATCCGCGCGTTCAATCGGACCAGCGGAGGCTGGTCCGGAGGCCAGACGTGAAACCCAACAGACCCCTGATCGTAATTCTGAGCACTGTCGCGCTCGACGCTGTCGGCATCGGCCTGATTATGCCGGTGCTGCCGGGCCTCCTGCGCGATCTGGTTCACTCGAACGACGTCACCGCCCACTATGGCATTCTGCTGGCGCTGTATGCGTTGATGCAATTTGCCTGCGCACCTGTGCTGGGCGCGCTGTCGGATCGTTTCGGGCGGCGGCCGGTCTTGCTCGTCTCGCTGGCCGGCGCTGCTGTCGACTACGCCATCATGGCGACGGCGCCTTTCCTTTGGGTTCTCTATATCGGGCGGATCGTGGCCGGCATCACCGGGGCGACTGGGGCGGTAGCCGGCGCTTATATTGCCGATATCACTGATGGCGATGAGCGCGCGCGGCACTTCGGCTTCATGAGCGCCTGTTTCGGGTTCGGGATGGTCGCGGGACCTGTGCTCGGTGGGCTGATGGGCGGTTTCTCCCCCCACGCTCCGTTCTTCGCCGCGGCAGCCTTGAACGGCCTCAATTTCCTGACGGGCTGTTTCCTTTTGCCGGAGTCGCACAAAGGCGAACGCCGGCCGTTACGCCGGGAGGCTCTCAACCCGCTCGCTTCGTTCCGGTGGGCCCGGGGCATGACCGTCGTCGCCGCCCTGATGGCGGTCTTCTTCATCATGCAACTTGTCGGACAGGTGCCGGCCGCGCTTTGGGTCATTTTCGGCGAGGATCGCTTTCACTGGGACGCGACCACGATCGGCATTTCGCTTGCCGCATTTGGCATTCTGCATTCACTCGCCCAGGCAATGATCACCGGCCCTGTAGCCGCCCGGCTCGGCGAAAGGCGGGCACTCATGCTCGGAATGATTGCCGACGGCACAGGCTACATCCTGCTTGCCTTCGCGACACGGGGATGGATGGCGTTCCCGATCATGGTCCTGCTTGCTTCGGGTGGCATCGGAATGCCGGCGCTGCAAGCAATGTTGTCCAGGCAGGTGGATGAGGAACGTCAGGGGCAGCTGCAAGGCTCACTGGCGGCGCTCACCAGCCTGACCTCGATCGTCGGACCCCTCCTCTTCACGGCGATCTATGCGGCTTCTATAACAACGTGGAACGGGTGGGCATGGATTGCAGGCGCTGCCCTCTACTTGCTCTGCCTGCCGGCGCTGCGTCGCGGGCTTTGGAGAAATTCTTCAAATTCCCGTTGCACATAGCCCGGCAATTCCTTTCCCTGCTCTGCCATAAGCGCAGCGAATGCCGGGTAATACTCGTCAACGATCTGATAGAGAAGGGTTTGCTCGGGTCGGTGGCTCTGGTAACGACCAGTATCCCGATCCCGGCTGGCCGTCCTGGCCGCCACATGAGGCATGTTCCGCGTCCTTGCAATACTGTGTTTACATACAGTCTATCGCTTAGCGGAAAGTTCTTTTACCCTCAGCCGAAATGCCTGCCGTTGCTAGACATTGCCAGCCAGTGCCCGTCACTCCGCGGTCTTCACTGCGTGATCGAGTTGATCGACACCCGCCGTGACACGCTCCATGAAGTGCCTGCCTGCGTCTGTTAGCCGAACGCCCCGCGCATGGCGCTCAAATAGCAGGACACCAAGGTTATCCTCCAGCGCTTTCACACGCGCGCTGACGCTCGACTGGCTGATACCAAGTGCCTTGGCCGCATGCCGAAAATTCAGATGCTCGGCGACGGCGATGAACTGAACAAGGGAAATGAGCGGTATCCTGCCAGACAGGATACCGACATTCACGAGGTTTCGATGGTTAGTGCGCCGCATCGGAGCGGGCCTGCTACCAGTCGTCGGTTAGACGACTGGCGACTTCTCGGTGGCAGCCCCACGGAGCCGAAGGAGCACCAGCCCCAACGAAACCAGTACCGCCATCGCCGTGGCGTAACAGATCACGGGCCACGCTGTGTCACCGTTTAAAAGTGCCACCGCCAATGTCCCGACAATGCTGACTATCAGGCTTTGAACGCAGAAGTAGAACGCGACCGCTGATCCCGCGATGTCGTCGAACTCTGCCAAAGCGCCGTTCGCGGTAACGGACACCGTGAAGACAATACCGACCGCGACAACCCACATCGGTAGGATGAAGGTGAGGAATGACGGCGAGCCGTAAAGTTCGCCGATCCCCAACAGGACCGCTCCGCAAACAAGCAACGCCATCCCACGCGCCACGCATCCTGCGATGCCCCATCTGGCGACAAAGGACTTCGCGAAACGGGTTGTCACGATCATTACAAGCGCGACAGTGGCGAAGGCAAAGCTGAATCCGATCTCGGAATATTCCGCTTGGCCTATGAGCACACGGGGAGCCGTCGAGAAGAAGACGAAGTAGGTGCCCATACCGGCGCTAAAGCCGACAGTGTAAACCCAAAAAGCCGGACTCGCGAAGATCGGCAAGACAGATCGGCGCGTCTTGACTTGATCCAGAGGGCGGGTTTCGTGCCACCTGAAACCCGCATTTAGGAGTGCGAGCATCGCCAGTATAGCCAAAGTAATGAATATCGCCTGCCATCCCAAGAACTCGCCGATCAATACTCCGGCGATAGGGCCGAGCGCAGGCACGAACGCCAGCATCGAACTGAAAAGGCCGTAGATGACGACACCCTCAGGACGGTTGGCATAAACGTCGCGAACCGTCGCGAACGTCGCCACCAGCATGGCCGACGCGCCCACTGCTTGAAGTAGACGGAAAGCGACAAAGGCCGGTGCAGTTGAAGACCAAGCTGCTCCCAGAGACGCAATGACGAAAGCCGTTGCGCCCGCAAGTAGAATTGGCCGTCGCCCGATTCTGTCTGAGAGCGGACCAAAAATCACCTGGCCCACGCCGAGCATCACCATATAGAGGCTCAACGTGAGTTGGATCATAGCGGGCGTCGTGTTCAGGATGCCGGGCATCGCTGGAACGACAGGGAGATAAATATCCATCGCCAGTGAAGCGAGGATGTCGAAAGGAGCCATCAGCAGCAGTGCTGCCGGCAGCGTATAGGCCCACGCGGGGCGTGTGGTGGTCATGACGAATCAACCCTCGATTAAGGAATACCGGGCGACGTCTGCTCGTCAGCAATCAGATGAGACTAGCCTTACAGAGCGCCGCAACAACAATACTGGTTGTTGCGGCTTACTTGTCTGCTGACTTGGAATTTCCCATCTGATTACTCCACGCTTACGAATATGAATTGCTACATTTTATCCGATTATCTTTTGCTTCGCAATGCGGCATGGGCGCACTCAGCGTTCCAGCCCCCTCTGCCGCCCTAACTGCCACGACACCGACCCGCCCTGCACGATGCCCATAACCTCGCGGCCGAGTTGGCGGTCGATGATCGGCCGCCACGGGACAAGGGTGAACTCATGGGATTTCTCGACCACGGCGAACTTGCCGCTCGATAGATGCACGGTTCCGGTAAACTTGCCGCTGACGCTCTCGCCGTCCGTGGCGGCGCGGAACGGCAGGCCCTTACTCAAAGCCATATCCGATCCGACGCCGGCTACCTCGCGCTCCCGCAGGATGGCGAGAAGGTTGCGCCGGTAGAAGACGCGGCTGTCCCGGCTGCGGGTGGCGTCGCCCTGTTCGATATGGTGCTCGCGGCGCTGGTCCATGGCTTCGCGGACTTGTTGCCCGAAGCCGGTTGGCGCAAGGTCGGCCGTCTCGCCGTGGATCAGCCGCCGGTCCAGCCAGGTCGCGCCGTCCGATCCGATCTGTTTGTTCAGATCGACCGGGGAAAGGACGCGAACGCTGGCCTGACTGTCTCGGCCGGCGTCATGGGCGGCGGCACGGCTGACCAGATCATCGGGGATGCGCCATTGGTCGGCGTCGATCCGCTCGACGATACCGGCCCGGCGTAGCGCCTCCAGCCGGCGCACATGGGCATCGACATAGCCCTCATAGTCGCCGCCTGGAACGCGGCACGTATAGGAAGAATAAACGCCCTTTTCACCCAAGTCCAACAGCTTTGGACCGCAGTTGACTCTTTCGACACCCCTGCGATGCAACCCAATCCGGCTGACGGGGAGCCAGCAACGCTGAAAATTTACCCTCCTCTTTCCCACTAGCGGCTCCTTTTCCGACAACCAGCACGGCGGATCCCTGCCGCGGCGCTGTGAACGCAGCATTTTGATTGGTATCGTTGGCCTTCAGGCTCGTCAGTCAAACAGACCCAGGAGCAGCTCAGCCGGTGGCGCCCGGCTTTCGGGTAACGCCCTGGTCCCGCTGGTTTCGGCTTTGTGCTTCAGGTGATCAAGGATCTGCTTGATCACTATAGGGTCTTCAATGCAGGCGATGACTTTCATGGCGCCGCCGCAGCCGCTGCAGGTCTCGATGTCGATATTGAAAACACGCTTGAGCCGTTGCGCCCATGTCATCGACGCTCGCCGTTGTGCTGGTGTTGCCGGTTCATCAGCCACCCTGACCTTGTTGCCCCTGCCCCGTTTTGCCGGCGTGACCAACGCCCGGTGCCGACTGTTGGGTGCGAACACCCCGTGGAAGCGGGTTAGGTTGACTCTGGGCTTCGGTACCAGGGCGGCCAGCCTTGCAATGAAATCCAATGGTTCGAAAATGACGTGCGTGGTGCCGTCCCGGTACGGCGTCTTGAGCTGGTAGCGCACGTTGCCGCCTCGTGTTAACGACAGCCGCTTCTCGGATACCGCCGGGCGGCTGATGTACCGGCACAGCCGTTCGAGCTTCTTGCGTTCATCGGCCCTGGCCGCCACGCCGGCGTGCAGGCTGGACCCGGCTACCTTGCCAATCCCGTCACCGAACGGATCACCACTGGTCGGCAGAGTTTGCAAAGTGAACACCTTTCGCCCCGCCTGTGAACCGACAGCGATACGGTAAGTGATCGAGTGCCCCAGCAGGGGTGTCATCGGGTCGTCATCCACCGCATCCGAGGCCAGATAGCTGTTTTCGACATCCCGTTCCAGCAGGCCTTGCCGTTCCAGATAGCGACCCACCCGGTGGGCGATGGTGTGCGTCAGCTGGGTGAGCTCTGGGCTGGTCGGCGCCTTGACCCAGCGGAAACGCGCTGAGCCGTGGGATTGCTCGACATACACACCGTCGAGAAACAGCATGTGGAAGTGAACATTCAGATTGAGCGCCGATCCAAAACGCTGGATCAGGGTGACCGCGCCCGTCTTGGCCACTTGGTGGGTATGGCCCGCTTTCTTGACCAGGTGCGTGGCAATGACGCGGTAAACGATGCCCAGCACCCACCCCATGATCTCGGGCCGGCTGGCAAACAGGAAACGCAGCTGAAACGGGAAGCTCAACACCCACTGACGCATGGGTTGTTCAGGCAGTACTTCATCAACCAGCAAGGCGGCACTTTCGGCCATCCGCCGCGCCCCACAGCTCGGGCAGAAACCGCGACGCTTACAGCTGAAAGCGACCAGGTGCTCGGCGTGGCAAGACTCGCAGCGAACCCGTAGAAAGCCATGCTCCAGCCGCCCGCATTGGAGAAATTCTTCAAATTCCCGTTGCACATAGCCCGGCAATTCCTTTCCCTGCTCTGCCATAAGCGCAGCGAATGCCGGGTAATACTCGTCAACGATCTGATAGAGAAGGGTTTGCTCGGGTCGGTGGCTCTGGTAACGACCAGTATCCCGATCCCGGCTGGCCGTCCTGGCCGCCACATGAGGCATGTTCCGCGTCCTTGCAATACTGTGTTTACATACAGTCTATCGCTTAGCGGAAAGTTCTTTTACCCTCAGCCGAAATGCCTGCCGTTGCTAGACATTGCCAGCCAGTGCCCGTCACTCCCACTCGATTGTAAACAAGCACACAAAACCCTTTAGTGACAACAATTTGCAAGAACTATCAGGCTCAGTGCCATGAAAAATACCATGACCAGATCATGAGGTTGAACACGGCTTGCGCCGGCAGCGTTCACGCTCCTGGTCGGCGATCTCGCCCGGCTGCAATGCTAGCTCAGCATCGGTCATGCGCTCCAGCACGTCGCGTAGGCGGATGGTGCAAGGAATGGGCGGCAGCTCGAACTCATAGCCGCCGGCGATCATTTCGGCCGCAATCTCCTCGGTGATGAAAAACGGCTCGTCGTCTTGGTTCGGCTTCTTCATGCCCTTTCCTCCTGGCGCTCATCCTGGCCGACAGCGGCCAGGGCATCGGCTTCCGTCAATGCGTCCTCCACGAACGCGCCGTGCTGCTTCGCTTCGGCCTGGCTGACCTCGGCCCATATCCGTTTCACCTGGGCCGCACTGTACCCGGCCAGCTCGGCGGTCTTGTTGATGCTGTAGCCGGACTTGCGCAGCGCGACAACTTGGGCGCGGCGCTTCGGATCAGCACGGCGGCCCTTGTACCGCCCGGCCTGGCGGGCCAACTCAATGCCTTGGCGCTGGCGTTCGCGCCTGTCCTCGTAGTCGTCGCGGGCCATCTGCAAGGCCAGGCGAAAAAGCATGATCTGCACGGCTTCCAGCACGATCTTGGCGACGCCCTGGGCCTCGGCCGCTAGGTCGGATAGATCGACCACGCCAGGGACGGCCAGGCTTGCGCCTTTGGCCTGTATCGAGGCCACCAGGCGCTCGGCCTCGGGCAAAGGTAGGCGGCTGATGCGGTCGATCTTCTCGGCAATGACCACCTCGCCGGGCTGTAGGTCGCCGATCATGCGCAGCAGCTCAGGCCGGTCGGCGCGTGCGCCGGATGCCTTCTCACGGTAGATGCCGGCGACGTAGTAGCCGGCGGCCTTCGCGGCCGTAGTGATCGCCTCTTGGCGTTCCAAGTCCTGCGCGTCGGTGCTGACGCGCAGATAGACCCGCGCCACCATCGGCGCGGCTACTGGCTTCGTCCTGCGCATACTTGCGGGCTCCTTTGGGCATACGCAAAGTGTCCGGTCATGCTACCCCCGGCCAAAAAGGCCGTCATGCGATTTATCTTGGCCGGGTCGTTATTGGCGGGTCTAAATGGCCGCTCCGTGGATCTCATCGCCAGAAATGGCGATGCGAGATCCAGGGCAGGGCGGCCGCCATCGTCAGACCTGGCGATGGTCGACGCCGGCGCGCATCGTCGGATGTGGCGATGCGAGCTCGAGGTCGGTGGCCACCGCCGGCGACCTGGTGCCATCGTCGGCAATGGCGATGCTGCAGCTCGACGTGCGCGGCCTGGTCGTCTCGGCATCGTCGGATGCGGCGATGCTCGAGCGAGGCGAAAAAAAACCGCCTCGGGGTGTCCGAGGCGGCAAGTCTGCATGCGGTTCAGGGAGGAAGAAACCGCGCCGGCGATCAGGGAGGAAAACCGCGCGGCCTGATGTGCAGCTCGGCCACTTTAGCCGGATTTTTCGACTTATCCGATGCGAGCGGCCCGCCGTGGGCGCTGCTCGATCTGCTGTTGCTTTTTCTCGACGTGCTTCTGCTCCTGGTGCTGCTGCTCGTCGCGCGGCACTGTTGCAAAGTTAGC
>NZ_QFLS01000028.1:0-3186 GCF_004136695.1 Enterobacter cloacae complex sp. 677-3DZ2D5B
GTAACCCGCACCTTTTCGGGGAGGGATAAGCGCGCTGATTTTCTTACGCCGCAGTTCATCGTGACATAGCCGGGTATCGTAAGCGCCATCGGCGGCGGCTGACCTGATTTTCCGGTGGGTTTGCCGGATAAGACCCGGGAAGGCTTCTGAGTCCGTCACATTGTTCAGCGACAGGTCAGCGCAGATGATTTCATGTGTTTTACTGTCAACGGCGAGATGCAGCTTACGCCAGATACGGCGGCGTTCCTGGCCATGCTTTTTGACTTTCCACTCGCCTTCACCGAAGACCTTCAGCCCGGTGGAATCAATCACCAGATGCGCGATTTCACCCCGGGTGAACGTTTTGAAACTGACATTAACCGACTTTGCGCGCTTGCTGACACTGGTGTAATCCGGGCAGCGCAACGGAACATTCATCAGTGTAAAAATGGAATCAATAAAACCCTGTGCAGCCCGCAGGGTCAGCCTGAACACGCGTTTAATGACCAGCACAGTCGTGATGGCAAGGTCAGAATAGCGCTGAGGTCTGCCTCGTGAAGAAGGTGTTGCTGACTCATACCAGGCCTGAATAGCTTCATCATCCAGCCAGAAAGTTATGGAGCCACGGTTGATGAGGGCTTTATTGTAGGTGGGCCAGTTGGTGATTTTGAACTTTTGCTTTGCCACGGAACGGTCTGCGTTGTCGGGAAGATACGTGATCTGATCCTTCAACTCAGCAAAAGTTCGATTTATTCAACAAAGCCCACCAGTCTGGCAAATTGGCCGATTGGGTCAGGGATTTACTGTGCCGGAAAAGCAACTTTGTCGTCACTTGTGCTCTGGCAAACAAGCTGGCCAGAATAGCCTGGGCCCTAACGGCACGACAGCAAACTTATGTAGCATAACGGCAGAAATACACCGGTTTAAAGAATTACTGATCTGGTTTTGCGAATACTGATATTGATGATACTAACGGCCCACCGGCCTGTTGAGGAACCTGTAAAACGGAAAGGCTCATTGAAGCCGTATATTTTCTGGAGGTTCATCAGGCGCGGAACTCATCAAGGCGCGGGAATAAAATCCCATTCAGACGCCGGATAGATTCAAGCAAGCCAACTTGTCGTCAAAATCGGTGTTGCAAAAACGGGAGTGACCATAGATTCCGTTTTCCAAGCGGACCCCTCAAAGGCCGACAGCAGGCTCAGAAGACGCCCCAGCGTCGCCATCGTGCGTTCACCGAATACGTGCGCCACAACCGTCTTCCGGAGCCTGTCATACGCGTAAAACAGCCAGCGCTGGCGCGATTTAGCCCCGACGTATCCCCACTGTTCGTCCATTTCAGCGCAGACAATCACATCACCGCCCGGTTGTATGCGCGAGGTTACCGACTGCGGCCTGAGTTTTTTAAGTGACGTAAAACCGTGTTGAGGCCAACGCCCATAATGCGTGCACTGGCGCGACATCCGACGCCATTCATGGCCATATCAATGATTTTCTGGTGCGTACCGGGCTGAGAGGCGGTGTAAGTGAACTGTAGTTGCCATGTTTTACGGCAGTGAGAGCAGAGATAGCGCTGATGTCCGGCGGTGCTTTTGCCGTTACGCACCACCCCGTCAGTAGCTGAACAGGAGGGACAGCTGATAGAAACAGAAGCCACTGGAGCACCTCAAAAACACCATCATACACTAAATCAGTAAGTTGGCAGCATCACCCAACACAATGAGTAAAGGATCAACTTATAGTTTATTGTCAATTTATTTAGAAAACCTTCTTCAAAACCCTGGATTTACGCTGCTAAATCCCGCTTATCAAACGGTTTCTTTTTTGTTCACTTGATCCATTGTATCAAAAAAAATCTTCCCCTTCTAACTTTAAATAATTAGTATTATTTAAAGTTAGTATATGATACTGATCAAATGAACAGTATTGACAGGCTCAAAAAGTCATGGTTCGAATCAAGGGCTTAAATTTTAAATTCTCACGGATAACTAGCCTGTCATTTTTTGTTTTTTCGCGTAGCGACACCAATTTATAGAGGTGAAATGATTACATGAGTAAACTTATTATCCCCGGTAATTCTGGCATGTTTCTTCGTGATATTGGTGCTGAGTACCAGGAAGCCGCCAAAAATTTCATGCAGTTCCTTAATGACCAGGGTGCTTACTCACCTAATACACTGCGCGATCTGCGCCTGGTCTTTCACTCCTGGGCGCGTTGGTGTCACGCTCGTGGTCTTGCGTGGTTTCCGATCTCCCCGGAAGCTGCCCGCGAATACCTGCTTCAACTGCATGATGCGGATCTGGCTTCAACCACCATTGAAAAGCATTACGCCATGCTCAATATGCTTTTGTCACAATGCGGACTGCCGCAACTATCTGATGACAAAAGCGTATCCCTGGCGATGCGGCGCATCCGGCGCGAAGCTGCAACCGAAAAAGGCGAACGCACAGGCCAGGCAGTGCCCCTGCGCTGGGATGACCTGAAACTTCTCGACGTGCTGCTCTCCCGCTCTGACAGGCTGGTGGATCTGCGCAACCGGGCTTTTCTGTTCCTGGCCTACAATACCCTGTTGCGTATGGCTGAAATGTCCCGCGTGCGTGTTCGCGATCTGGAACAGACTGGTGACACTGTAACGCTTCACGTATCCCACACCAAAACCATCACGACCGCCGCCGGACTTGATAAGGTGCTCTCCCGCCGGACAACTGCGGTTCTCAATGACTGGCTGGACGCGTCCGGACTACGTGATCACCCGGATGCGATACTTTTCCCGCCAGTACACCGGAGCAACAAAGCGCGGATCACTACCACGCCACTAACCGCGCCCGCGATGGAGAAGATTTTCAGTGACGCCTGGGCGCTGCTGGGTAAGAGTGATGCCACCCCCAATAAAGGCCGTTACCGGACGTGGACAGGCCACAGTGCGCGTGTTGGTGCTGCCATAGATATGGCTGAAAAACAGGTGTCTATGGTTGAAATTATGCAGGAAGGTACATGGAAGAAGCCCGAAACACTGATGCGTTATCTTCGCCGTGGCGGTGTGACAGTAGGTGCCAATAGCCGCCTCATGGATTCATGAGATTAAATTTCTAACACCCTTTTTTAACACTGCATTTTACTGTAAAGTACGCCTGTTTTTTCTGGGGGTGCTTTGCAGAGTCGTATCACGGAATCAAGGCGTTTCACGGGCACTGTTGCAAATAGTCG
>NZ_QFLS01000029.1:0-4583 GCF_004136695.1 Enterobacter cloacae complex sp. 677-3DZ2D5B
CGCTAACTTTGCAACAGTGCCCGTAGATTTACGTGCATAGCCGATTTTCATTCTTTTCTCGCTAATTAGTTATGGGGTTATTGTTATGTTGATACAGTAACGAGTTTTGTTACATGAGGGGAGTCATTTTTCGGGAGAAGTCAGGACTTTTCAAGACTGTCACAAAAACCATCGTTTTTGATACATTAATTTAACCAATAGGTTGCAGATCAAATCGCCTGTAACAGCCTTTCTGGCTGTTTGTCGTTTTCAGAAGACGGCTGCACTGAACGTCAGAAGCCGACTGCACTATAGCAGCGGAGGGGTTGGATCCATCAGGCAACGACGGGCTGCTGCCGGCCATCAGCGGACGCAGGGAGGACTTTCCGCAACCGGCCGTTCGATGCGGCACCGATGGCCTTCGCGCAGGGGTAGTGAATCCGCCAGGATTGACTTGCGCTGCCCTACCTCTCACTAGTGAGGGGCGGCAGCGCATCAAGCGGTGAGCGCACTCCGGCACCGCCAACTTTCAGCACATGCGTGTAAATCATCGTCGTAGAGACGTCGGAATGGCCGAGCAGATCCTGCACGGTTCGAATGTCGTAACCGCTGCGGAGCAAGGCCGTCGCGAACGAGTGGCGGAGGGTGTGCGGTGTGGCGGGCTTCGTGATGCCTGCTTGTTCTACGGCACGTTTGAAGGCGCGCTGAAAGGTCTGGTCATACATGTGATGGCGACGCACGACACCGCTCCGTGGATCGGTCGAATGCGTGTGCTGCGCAAAAACCCAGAACCACGGCCAGGAATGCCCGGCGCGCGGATACTTCCGCTCAAGGGCGTCGGGAAGCGCAACGCCGCTGCGGCCCTCGGCCTGGTCCTTCAGCCACCATGCCCGTGCACGCGACAGCTGCTCGCGCAGGCTGGGTGCCAAGCTCTCGGGTAACATCAAGGCCCGATCCTTGGAGCCCTTGCCCTCCCGCACGATGATCGTGCCGTGATCGAAATCCAGATCCTTGACCCGCAGTTGCAAACCCTCACTGATCCGCATGCCCGTTCCATACAGAAGCTGGGCGAACAAACGATGCTCGCCTTCCAGAAAACCGAGGATGCGAACCACTTCATCCGGGGTCAGCACCACCGGCAAGCGCCGCGACGGCCGAGGTCTTCCGATCTCCTGAAGCCAGGGCAGATCCGTGCACAGCACCTTGCCGTAGAAGAACAGCAAGGCCGCCAATGCCTGACGATGCGTGGAGACCGAAACCTTGCGCTCGTTCGCCAGCCAGGACAGAAATGCCTCGACTTCGCTGCTGCCCAAGGTTGCCGGGTGACGCACACCGTGGAAACGGATGAAGGCACGAACCCAGTGGACATAAGCCTGTTCGGTTCGTAAGCTGTAATGCAAGTAGCGTATGCGCTCACGCAACTGGTCCAGAACCTTGACCGAACGCAGCGGTGGTAACGGCGCAGTGGCGGTTTTCATGGCTTGTTATGACTGTTTTTTTGTACAGTCTATGCCTCGGGCATCCAAGCAGCAAGCGCGTTACGCCGTGGGTCGATGTTTGATGTTATGGAGCAGCAACGATGTTACGCAGCAGGGCAGTCGCCCTAAAACAAAGTTAGATGCACTAAGCACATAATTGCTCACAGCCAAACTATCAGGTCAAGTCTGCTTTTATTATTTTTAAGCGTGCATAATAAGCCCTACACAAATTGGGAGTTAGACATCATGAGCAACGCAAAAACAAAGTTAGGCATCACAAAGTACAGCATCGTGACCAACAGCAACGATTCCGTCACACTGCGCCTCATGACTGAGCATGACCTTGCGATGCTCTATGAGTGGCTAAATCGATCTCATATCGTCGAGTGGTGGGGCGGAGAAGAAGCACGCCCGACACTTGCTGACGTACAGGAACAGTACTTGCCAAGCGTTTTAGCGCAAGAGTCCGTCACTCCATACATTGCAATGCTGAATGGAGAGCCGATTGGGTATGCCCAGTCGTACGTTGCTCTTGGAAGCGGGGACGGACGGTGGGAAGAAGAAACCGATCCAGGAGTACGCGGAATAGACCAGTTACTGGCGAATGCATCACAACTGGGCAAAGGCTTGGGAACCAAGCTGGTTCGAGCTCTGGTTGAGTTGCTGTTCAATGATCCCGAGGTCACCAAGATCCAAACGGACCCGTCGCCGAGCAACTTGCGAGCGATCCGATGCTACGAGAAAGCGGGGTTTGAGAGGCAAGGTACCGTAACCACCCCATATGGTCCAGCCGTGTACATGGTTCAAACACGCCAGGCATTCGAGCGAACACGCAGTGATGCCTAACCCTTCCATCGAGGGGGACGTCCAAGGGCTGGCGCCCTTGGCCGCCCCTCATGTCAAACGTTATGCAGCCAAATCCCAACAATTAAGGGTCTTAAAATGGTAAAAGATTGGATTCCCATCTCTCATGATAATTACAAGCAGGTGCAAGGACCGTTCTATCATGGAACCAAAGCCAATTTGGCGATTGGTGACTTGCTAACCACAGGGTTCATCTCTCATTTCGAGGACGGTCGTATTCTTAAGCACATCTACTTTTCAGCCTTGATGGAGCCAGCAGTTTGGGGAGCTGAACTTGCTATGTCACTGTCTGGCCTCGAGGGTCGCGGCTACATATACATAGTTGAGCCAACAGGACCGTTCGAAGACGATCCGAATCTTACGAACAAAAGATTTCCCGGTAATCCAACACAGTCCTATAGAACCTGCGAACCCTTGAGAATTGTTGGCGTTGTTGAAGACTGGGAGGGGCATCCTGTTGAATTAATAAGGGGAATGTTGGATTCGTTGGAGGACTTAAAGCGCCGTGGTTTACACGTCATTGAAGACTAGTCCTTTGCATAACAAAGCCATCAAACCGGACGCCAGAGATTCCGCGCCTGTTGCGCATGGCTTCGCCATTTTATGCGCAATAGGCGCGCCACCCTGTCGCCGTTTATGGCGGCGTTAACCCAAAGGAGTATCGTGAAAATATCACTAATGGCTGCAAAAGCAAGAAATGGGGTTATTGGCTGCGGCTCGGATATCCCGTGGAACGCTAAAGGTGAGCAGCTGCTTTTTAAAGCAATAACTTACAATCAATGGCTCTTAGTCGGCCGTAAAACATTTGAGGCAATGGGGGCTCTCCCAAATAGAAAGTATGCAGTTGTCAGCCGCTCAGGATCGGTAGCTACTAACGATGATGTGGTTGTGTTTCCATCTATAGAAGCAGCAATGAGGGAGCTAAAGACTCTTACGAACCATGTTGTTGTTTCTGGTGGTGGAGAGATCTACAAGAGTCTGATCGCCCATGCCGACACGCTACATATCTCGACAATAGATTCCGAGCCAGAGGGCAATGTTTTCTTTCCGGAAATCCCCAAAGAGTTCAATGTGGTGTTCGAGCAGGAATTTCATTCAAATATAAATTATCGCTATCAAATCTGGCAAAGGGGTTAACCATCCAAGCCATCGGACACATTTTGCTTCGCTGCGCTCAAAACGCAAAATGTGCCGCTGCTTAGCGGCGTTAGATGCACTAAGCACATAATTGCTCACAGCCAAACTATCAGGTCAAGTCTGCTTTTATTATTTTTAAGCGTGCATAATAAGCCCTACACAAATTGGGAGTTAGACATCATGAGCAACGCAGTGCCCGCCGAGATTTCGGTACAGCTATCACAGGCACTCAACGTCATCGAGCATCATCTGGGATCGACGTTGCTGGCCGTGCATTTGTACGGCTCTGCACTCGACGGTGGCCTGAAGCCATGCAGTGATATTGATTTGCTGGTTACTGTGACTGCACAGCTCGATGAGACTGTGCGGCAGGCTCTGTTCGTAGATTTCCTGGAAGTTTCCGCTTCTCCCGGCCAAAGTGAAGCTCTCCGTGCCTTGGAAGTTACCATCGTCGTGTACGGCGATGTTGTTCCTTGGCGTTATCCAGCCAGACGGGAACTGCAATTCGGGGAGTGGCAGCGCAAGGACATTCTTGCGGGCATCTTCGAGCCCGCGACAACCGATGTTGATCTGGCTATTCTGCTAACTAAAGCAAGGCAACACAGCCTTGCCTTGGCAGGTTCGGCCGCGGAAGATTTCTTCAACTCAGTCCCGGAAAGCGATCTATTCAAAGCACTGGCCGACACCTTGAAACTATGGAACTCACAACCGGATTGGGCAGGCGACGAGCGGAATGTAGTGCTTACTTTGTCTCGCATTTGGTACAGCGCAGCAACCGGCAAGATCGCGCCGAAGGATGTAGCTGCCAACTGGGTAATGGAACGCCTGCCCGTCCAACATCAGCCCGTGCTGCTTGAAGCCCAGCAGGCTTACCTTGGACAAGGGATGGATTGCTTGGCCTCACGCGCTGATCAGTTGACTGCGTTCATTTACTTTGTGAAGCACGAAGCCGCCAGTCTGCTCGGCTCCACGCCAATGATGTCTAACAGTTCATTCAAGCCGACGCCGCTTCGCGGCGCAGCTTAATTCAGGCGTTAGATGCACTAAGCACATAATTGCTCACAGCCAAACTATCAGGTCAAGTCTGCTTTTATTATTTTTAAGCGTGCATAATAAGCCCTACAC
>NZ_QFLS01000003.1:0-122907 GCF_004136695.1 Enterobacter cloacae complex sp. 677-3DZ2D5B
TCCAGTAGTTATCCCCCTCCATCAGGCAGTTTCCCAGACATTACTCACCCGTCCGCCACTCGTCAGCAAAGCAGCAAGCTGCTTCCTGTTACCGTTCGACTTGCATGTGTTAGGCCTGCCGCCAGCGTTCAATCTGAGCCATGATCAAACTCTTCAATTTAAAAGTTTGATGCTCAATGAATTAAACTTCGTAATGAATTACGTGTTCACTCGTTGAGACTTGGTATTCATTTTTCGTCCGAGGACGTTAAGAATCCATGTCACTTTGAGTGCCCACACAGATTGTCTGATAAATTGTTAAAGAGCAGTTGCAACGCGGCTTTCAGCACATCGTTGCGAGGTGGCGTATATTACGCTTTCCTCATTCAGAGTCAAGCAATTATTTTTACTTTTCTCTGTTGGCGTTCATCTCTGAACCCCGCTGTCCCGGCGGCTTGCAAGCCGTTGTTCCGTGTCAGTGGAGGCGCATTATAGGGAGTTCTCAGACGTTGACAACCCCTCTTTAAAAAAAAACGTTCAACCGTCTCTTTTTTGCTCAAAACCGTGCTACAGCGCCAGTTTTTCGAGCGTTTCAAAGCCATAACGACGTAAAACGGGCAAAAGTTGTTCGGTTTCTTTTGTTATCGCTATACAAAAAGCGATGTTCGCATCAGCGGATTTCGCATCCGGCGCCTCGTGTTCCAGCAACCAGGCCGTCCGACGCGCAATCGCAGCACCGGAATCCACCAGCCGGGTCCCTTCAGGCAGAACCTTTAACAGCTCTTCCTGTAATAGCGGGAAATGGGTACAGCCGAGAACAACCGTATCCGGTGGTTCCTGCATCCGCAGCCATGGACGCAGAATACGACGCAGCTCTTCAAGCGATACCGTCTCGCCGTGCAGTTTCGCTTCCGCCATTTCCACCAGCTCCGCGGAGCCGAGCATGGCGATCTGGCATTCATTGGCAAAGCGCTCAATAAGCTCACGCGTATAAGGACGTTTTACCGTACCACGCGTAGCCAGCAACCCCACAATGCCGTTCGCCGTCAGACGCGCCGCAGGTTTGATTGCCGGAACAACGCCCACAACCGGGAACGGGAATTTTTCGCGCAGGGCAGGAAGAGAGACCGTGCTTGCCGTATTACAGGCAATGACCGCCAGCGCCAGGGGGTAGCGCTTTTGTACCGCGGTGACGATTTCAACCACACGCTCAACAATAAAGTCTTCACTCTTTTCCCCATACGGGAACGCGACGTTATCGAAGGCGTAGATGTAATGGAGATCCGGCAGGAGCTGCCGAATCTCATCATAGACCGAAAGCCCACCGACGCCGGAATCAAACACCAGCACGGTGGGACGCGGATCAGAAGGTGTAGCTGCCAGACAAGGTGTATTCCCGTCCTGCAGTTTGGTAGCCATAAACTGTCTCGTAATCTTTATCGAACAGGTTGGCTATTTTACCACGAACTGTGAGATGAGAGGTGACAGGATATGAAACCGCGACGTCCCACAGGCTGACGCCGCCCATTTTGACGCGTTCTGTTGCATACGTATTCGGATCAACGGCAACGTCATAGCGAGTGCCCAGATAACGGTACGCCAGATTCCAGTCGAGATCCCACACCTGCCAGTCAAGCTGATACTTAACCTGCTGCTTTGAGCGACGTGCCAGGACTTCGTTGGTTTTCGCATTGCGCGGGTCGACGTAGTCATAGGAAATTTGGTGCCCTACCGGTCCGGTATCGAACTGCGCCGTCGCCTCAATCCCTTTGATGCGAGCCTCATCCACGTTGTAATAACGGTAGGTCCGCGGGTCGCTGTTAATCAGGTTATCAATATCATTACGATAACCCGTCACGCGCCAGTTTACCGGCCCCGTCAGGCCTTCAAAACCACCTTCCCACTGCTTACTCTCTTCTGGCTTCAGGTCCGGATTGCCGTAATCCTTACTGTGGATCTGGCTCATGGTCGGCGCTTTATACGCTGTGCCGTAAGAACCGATGATGCGATACCCGTCGATGAACTCCCATGCGGCGCTGGTCTGCCAGGTGGCATGATTGCCAAAGTTAGAGTTATCGTCATTACGCGCCGCCGCTTCCAGCGTCACGCTGTTGAACTGCTGCATCGCCGAAAGGAACACGCCGGTATTACGTTGTTCGTAACCTTTTTCCAGATAGCCCGTACCCGCCTGGGTTTTCTGCTTCTGCCAGTCCAGACCCGCGCCGATATTGCCGTGCCCCACTTCAACCGTATTCAGCCACTGGGTGGTGTACTGCTTCACGTCATCCATGGTTGCGGAGTCAGCGTAGCGGCCTTTTTTCGGATCATAGTTCTGATCTTTGCTACGGCCATACCCTGCCACCAGCTGTGACTGGAAAATACCCTGGTTATAGCGCAACCCGGTGTCCCAGTTCTGGCTGTAAACCTGACGCGTGTCCGGCCGCCCATCAATGCCGGTCGCGCCATAGTGATCGTAACCGTCATACGCGGAGCGGTTATCGTAGCCAAAACCACGGACGAATCCGCTGACGCTGTCGGTAAACTGCTGCTCCACCGAGCCAAACAGCGATTTACTCATAAAACCATCGCGGTCTGGCTGGCGCGGGGCATCTTTTGCGGCAATATCAAAACCACGGGTATAGGTATAATCACCGGCCATGGTGATTTTGGTTTTATCGAACACCTGCTGGAAGGCACCGTTATAGCTTTGATACCCCTTTGAACCGACACCCGCAGAAATTTCCGCACCCGGCTTGTCGCGCCCGGTAATGATGTTAATCACACCGCCAATCGCGTCGGAGCCATACAGCGCCGAACGTGGGCCGCGAATGTACTCAATACGCTGAATCAGCGACGTCGGAATTTGGCTTAAATCGGGAACGTTGCTGATCCCGGCATTATTCAGAGGGATACCATCAATCAGTACCAGAACATGGCGGGATTCCGTACCGCGAATAAACGTTGAAGAGGTCGACCCCATCCCGCCGCTTTGTGCGATGTCCACACCCGGCAGGCGTGACATGATTTCCACAACACTCGTTGCCTGCCAGCGTTCAATATCCTCACGCGTCACGACGGAGGTCGGAGCCAGAACGGTTTTTGCTGGTTGTTCGAAACGGTTTGCTGTCACCACCAACGAGTCGGCGCTTTCCTGCGCCCAGCCCGAAAATGCCGTGACGGAAAACACCGTCAACAGCGATACTTTTTTAATCATTGTTAAAGCATCCACAATATAAGAAGGATGCCGCAGGCCTCACCGATAGCACGCGATGATGAAACCAAATGCGACGTGATCCCGGCAGGTCTTCGGGCTGGGTGGCGTTATACGGATGAAGACTTCCCATTTTCACAGTGTCTACAACTCTCATCCCGCCAGTCTTTACCGCTGCGCGTCAGCTCCAGATTTGCACTGGATTCCCTTTTCACTCTAAGGAGACCGGAAACAGAATGCTACAATTAGACACGTATAGATGTCCAGATAGCTATTAGCCATTAAATCTGGACATCCACTGCACAATCCCTACAATCCCCGCGTAATTCTTTATCACTCAGGACGCATCATGACCCCCGAACACCTCCCGACAGAACAGTACGACGCACAGCTGGCAGAAAAAGTTGTCCGCCTGCAAAGTATGATGACGCCTTTCAACGCGCCCGTTCCCGAGGTGTTTCGTTCTCCGGTCAGCCACTACCGTATGCGCGCTGAGTTCCGCATCTGGCACGATGGCGATGACCTGTACCACATCATTTTCGATCAGCAGACGAAATCCCGTATTCGCGTAGACAGTTTTCCGGCGGCGAGTGAGCTTATCAACCAGCTGATGACGCTGATGATCGACGGTGTGCGCAACAATCCGGTACTGCGCAACAAGCTGTTCCAGATCGACTACCTGACCACCCAAAGCAATCAGGCCATTGTTTCTCTGCTCTATCACAAAGCACTGACTGACGAGTGGCGCGAGCAGGCAGAAGCCCTGCGCGATGCGCTGCGCGCGCAGAATATCAACGTGCACCTGATTGGCCGCGCGACCAAAACCAAAATCATGCTGGACCAGGATTACATCGACGAGCGTCTGCCGGTGGCAGGAAAAGAGATGGTTTACCGTCAGGTGGAGAACAGCTTCACCCAGCCGAATGCCGCCATGAACGTGCAGATGCTGGAGTGGGCGTTGAAGGCGACGGAAGGGTCTAAGGGCGATCTGCTGGAACTCTACTGCGGTAACGGCAACTTCTCGCTGGCGCTGGCGCGTAACTTCGAACGCGTGCTGGCGACGGAAATCGCCAAACCGTCGGTGGCAGCCGCGCAGTACAACATCGCCGCTAACCATATTGATAACGTACAAATTATTCGTATGGCGGCAGAAGAGTTTACCCAGGCGATGAACGGCGTACGCGAGTTTAACCGCCTGCAAGGGATTGATTTGAAGAGCTACCAGTGTGAGACAATTTTTGTCGATCCGCCGCGCAGTGGCCTGGACAGCGAAACCGAGAAGATGGTGCAGGCGTACCCGCGTATTTTGTACATCTCCTGTAACCCGGAGACGCTGTGCAAGAATCTGGAAACATTAAGCCAGACGCACAAGGTTGAACGTCTGGCGCTGTTCGATCAGTTCCCGTATACGCACCATATGGAGTGCGGCGTACTGCTTACTGCACGATAATCTTTAGGCCGGATAAGCGTAGCGCCATCCGGCATTTTTTGGCAGGTGGCGCTTCGCTTACCTGCCCTACAACGACTACAAAACCCTTCTCTACTCCGGCAACTCGCTCTTGCGGCTACGCATGCGAGAGCCAATCCAGAACACCAGCGCCACAGACAGTACCGCAGGCAGGAAGTTAGAGCCAATATCCGGATACTCCGCGCGCACCACCGTGCTATAAAGCAATACACCCAGAATAAAACAGGCTGCGGCCAGTCCCGGTAACCCAACTGGCATCGTGCGGTTCAGATAACGTTGATGCAGGCAGTACACCGTCAGCACCAGCGCGATAATCGGGAAAATCGAGAACGGTACAATTGAGCTGAAAACCGCCGCAAACGTACCATTAATGGATAAGCCAGCGATCAATGCCAGCAACAGCGTTCCTTTATCCTGACCTGACTGTTTCATTACTCACCTTCACTCATCGTTTTGATGTGCCAACTTCTCTTGTTCACGGCGATACCAGTAGTACGCGCCTTTAGAAATCATCCGCAGCTGCAATACCAGTCGCTCTTCGAGTTGCTTACGTTGTTCAATGCTGACATCCAGCGCTTCAGCACCCGCGCTGAACACAATCGTCACCATCGCCTCAGCCTGTGCTTCAGTAAACGCACGCGGCATATGGTTTTCGAGTTCAAGATAGTCGGCAAGTTCCGCGATGAAATGCTGAATTTCACGCGCGACGGCGGCGCGAAACGCGGCTGACGTTCCGGAACGCTCACGCAACAGCAGGCGAAACGCGTTAGGGTTATTGCCGATAAATTCCATAAATGTCGACACGGAAGTGCGGATCACGCTGCCGCCCTTGGCGATACGCTGACGCGCCTGACGCATAAGCTGGCGCAGCATCAAACCGCTCTCGTCGACCATGGTCAGGCCCAGTTCATCCACATCACGGAAATGACGATAGAAGGACGTTGGCGCAATCCCGGCCTCGCGCGCCACTTCACGCAGGCTCAAACTGGCAAAACTCCGCTCAGCACTCAGTTGACTGAATGCGGCTTCCACCAGCGAACGCCGGGTTTTCTCTTTTTGTTGTGCTCTTACGCCCATCACGATAGTTGAATCCTTCCAAAGGCCCGTTGGCACTATACCAGAGAATAAAATTAATCTGTTTACCTGACTTTGTGAATGATTGTTTACGCGCGGTTTGTGCTCCACTGCCCGAAAAAAGCACAACGATAATTGGGTTACCCTGGCAATGATGTTATGATTCTGTTGCTTTTATGTATAAGAACAGGTAAGCCTTGCCATGCCACATTCCTACGATTACGACGCAATAGTTATTGGTTCCGGCCCCGGCGGCGAAGGTGCTGCTATGGGTCTGGTAAAACAGGGAGCCAGAGTAGCGGTTATTGAGCGCTACCATAATGTCGGCGGCGGTTGCACCCACTGGGGCACCATCCCTTCGAAAGCCCTCCGCCACGCCGTTAGCCGCATTATCGAATTTAACCAGAACCCTCTTTACAGCGACCACTCCCGACTTCTTCGCTCCTCCTTTGCCGATATCCTGAATCACGCAGACACGGTCATTAACCAGCAGACGCGCATGCGTCAGGGTTTCTATGAGCGCAACCACTGTGAAATTCTGCAAGGGAACGCGCATTTTGTGGATGAACACACCCTGGCGCTGGAGTGCCACGACGGTTCGGTTGAGACGCTCACCGCTGAAAAATTTGTGATCGCCTGCGGCTCCCGTCCTTACCATCCGGCAGACGTGGATTTCTCGCACCCGCGCATTTACGACAGCGACTCCATCCTCAGCCTGCACCACGAGCCACGCCATGTGATCATTTATGGTGCGGGGGTGATTGGCTGTGAATATGCGTCGATCTTCCGCGGAATGGAGGTCAAAGTTGATTTGATCAACACCCGCGACCGGCTGCTGGCGTTCCTCGATCAGGAGATGTCAGATTCCCTCTCCTACCACTTCTGGAACAGTGGCGTGGTGATTCGCCACAACGAAGAGTACGAGAAAATCGAAGGCTGCGATGACGGTGTGATCATGCACCTGAAATCCGGTAAGAAGCTGAAAGCCGACTGCCTGCTGTATGCCAACGGCCGTACCGGCAACACGGATTCATTGCAGCTGGAGAATATCGGGCTTGAAACCGACAGCCGCGGTCAGCTCAAGGTCAACAGCATGTACCAGACTGCGCTGCCGCACGTTTACGCGGTGGGCGACGTGATTGGTTACCCAAGCCTGGCCTCCGCCGCTTACGATCAGGGCCGCATCGCCGCACAGGCGCTGGTGAAAGGTGAAGCGACGGCGCATCTGATTGAAGATATCCCGACGGGCATCTACACCATTCCGGAAATCAGCTCTGTCGGCAAAACCGAGCAGCAGCTGACGGCCATGAAGGTGCCTTACGAGGTGGGTCGTGCCCAGTTTAAACATCTGGCGCGGGCGCAAATCGTGGGAATGAGCGTAGGTACACTGAAGATCCTGTTCCATCGCGAGACGAAAGAGATCCTCGGTATTCACTGCTTCGGTGAACGCGCGGCGGAAATCATTCATATCGGCCAGGCGATCATGGAGCAAAAAGGTGGTGGCAACACCATTGAGTACTTCGTTAACACCACCTTTAACTACCCGACCATGGCGGAAGCTTATCGGGTCGCTGCGCTGAACGGCTTAAACCGCCTGTTTTAACGCGCTGTCAAAATGGCCATCCATCGCACCGCGGATGGCCTCTGCCAGCTGCTCATAGCGGCTGCGCAGCGGTGACCCCGGACGATAAACCAGACCAATGGTGCGACGCGGCTCCGGCTTAATACACGGCAGATAGACCACGCCATCACGTTTACGCTCGTGCGGCACCGCCAGCGCCGGCAACAGCGTAATACCGCTTCCCGCCGCCACCATATTACGCAGCGTTTCCAGGCTGGTTGCGCGGAAATGGGTATCTTCATCGGCACCCGCTTCGAAGCAGAAGCCCATCGCCTGATCGCGCAGACAGTGGCCGTCTTCCAGCATCAGCAGTTTTTCACCGGCCAGATCGGCCATCGGTACGCGATCGCGGTTCGCCCACGGGTGATCTTCATAGATCGCCAGCATCATCGGCTCATCGAACAGCGGTACTTCAATAAACGCTTCACTCTCTTTAACGAGCGCCAGAATCGCACAGTCGAGCTTACCGCTGTCTAACTGCGCCAGCAGCTGATGGGTTTGCGCTTCATGCAGGTACATTTCGAGTTTCGGGAACGTCTGGTGCAGCATCGGAATGATGTGCGGCAACAGGTACGGGCCAACGGTTGGGATCAGGCCAATATGCAGCGGGCCGGACATCGCTTCCCCCTGCTGGCTTGCCATTTCCTTGAGCACTTTGACCTCGCGCAGTACGGTGCGCGCCTGATCCACCAGCAGCAGACCTGCCTGGGTGAACAGTACCTTACGACTGGTGCGCTCCAGCAGCATCACGCCCAGCTCATCTTCCAGCTTGCGGATCTGACCGCTCAGCGTTGGCTGGCTGACATGGCAGGAGTCTGCCGCGCGGCGAAAATGGCGATGCTCAGCTAACGCTACCAGGTATTCAAGATCACGAATATTCATTATTCATCCTCCGTCGCCACGATAGTTCATGGCGATAGATAGCATAGCAACGAACGATTATCCCTATCAAGCATTCTGTTGAATAATACATCACATAGACGAGGCGGCACGTGTTTGACCCTTGACGTCCCCGCACCGTCAGCGAGTTTCTCTCAAAACTCGAAAAAACTAAAGCCAACGTGAACTTTTGCGGACCCCGTGGTCCGCTTTTTTTTGCGTAAAAAAAAGCCCAGCACTAAGCCAGGCTCCGTTTTTCTCCCTCTCCCAGTGGGAGAGGGCCGGGGTGAGGGCACCAGCCCGCACGGTTTAAACCAACCGGTTTTTCGCATCCGCAATCGCCTGCGCTACCTGCTTCGGTGACACGCCGCCTTTCGCTGCACGCTTATCCAGGCAGGATTGCAGGGCCAGAATCGGGTAGACATCATCCCCGATAACCGCGCTGAATTTTTGCAGGTCGGCAAGCGCCAGCTCTTCAAGGGCTTTACCCTGACGAATCGCTTCCACTACCGCTTCACCCACAATATGGTGCGCCTCGCGGAACGGTACGCCTTTCGCCACCAGGTAGTCCGCCAGCTCGGTAGAGTTAGCATACCCCTGCTGCGCCGCTTCCTGGCAGCGCGGACGTTTCACCTGAATGCCGTCCAGCACCAGCGCGCCCATATGCAGACAGTCCAGCCAGGTGTCGAGCGCGTCGAACAGCCCCTCTTTGTCTTCCTGCATGTCTTTGTTGTACGCCAGCGGCAGCCCTTTCAGGGTCATCATCATACCGGTCAGCGCACCCTGCACGCGGCCACATTTCCCGCGGATCAGCTCCAGCGCGTCCGGGTTTTTCTTCTGCGGCATCAGGGAGGAGCCGGACGTAACACGGTCGGACAGCTCCACAAACCCGGCTTCGCCAGAGTTAAAGAAGATCAGGTCTTCGGCAAAGCGCGACAGGTGCACCATCCCGATAGACGCATTTGAGAGCAGTTCCAGCACGTGGTCACGGTCAGAGACGCTGTCCAGACTATTGCGGGTGGCGGAGGCAAAGCCCAGCCAGCCTGCCAGCTGCTCACGGTCAATTTCATAAGCCGTGCCGGCAAGCGCGCCGCTGCCCAGCGGGCTCACGTCCAGACGCTTTAAGGTATCCTGTAAACGGCTCTCATCACGCGCCAGCATCTCAACATAGGCCAGACACCAGTGCGCGAACGTCACCGGCTGCGCGCGTTGCAGGTGGGTATAACCCGGCATCACCGCGTCCTGATTGTTCTGCGCGGTGTCCACCAGCGCGCCCTGCAACTGACGATTCGCCGCCAGCAGTTCGCCGACGGTCTCTTTGCACCACAGCTTCAGGTCGGTCGCCACCTGGTCATTACGGCTACGCCCGGTATGGAGCTTTTTACCCAACTGGCCGACTTTGTCGATCAGTTTGCCTTCCACCCAGCTGTGAATATCTTCAGCATCGCTCTGGAGGATTTGCTGCGGATCCAGACGCACCTCTTCCAGCAGATTGTTCAGCGCCTCTTCCAGCTGCTGCTGTTCGTCTGCGGTCAGCACGCCAACGGTCACCAGCGCTTTGGACCAGGCCACAGAGCCGACAATATCCTGTTCGGCCAGGCGGTAGTCGAAGCGCAAAGAGTCGTTGAACTGTTTGAACCGCTGATCCGCTGCCTGTGTAAAACGCCCACCCCAAAGTGCCATAACGAATTTCCTTAATGATGATATTTTTGCCCGGTGGCGCTGCGCTTACCGGGCCTACAAAATTCACGTAGGCCGGATAAGCGAAGCGCCATCCGGCACAGAATCTTAAGCCAGAATACGCGTACCAATCGGCGTACCGTTAAACAGCGCCGGGAGTTGCTCCGCGTGCCGCCAGGAGGCGATATCCACCGGGCGGCCCAACGTGCGGGCCGCATCCAGCGCCGCATTCACTTTAACAATCATGCCGTCGGTGATAATGCCTTGATCGATCAGCTGCTCGGCTTTTGCGGCGGTCATTTCCGCAATACGCTGGCCTTTGCCGTCCAGTATGCCGCTCACGTCGGAGAGCAGGATCAGGTCTGCGCCCAGCGTGGCCGCCAGCGCGGTTGCCGCCTGGTCAGCATTAACGTTCATCAGCTCGCCCTCTTCGGTCACGCCGATTGAGCTCACCACCGGCAGAAAACCGCCTTCCAGCAGGGTGTTAATCAGCTTAGGCGAACCTGGCTGCGCCAGTCCAACATGGCCGAGCTCTTCGTCAAGCTGGGTCACTTTTACGCTGTCACCGTCGCCCAGACAGAGGCCAACGGAAGCGATATGGTGTTTCTTCGCCCATGCCAGCAGCGTTTTGTTCGCCGTGCCCGCCAGCGCGCCGGTAATGATGTCAATCTGGTCAGCAGGGGTGACGCGCAGGCCATTTTTCTTTTTCACCGGCAGGTTGAGCCCTTTCATCAGCTCATCCACCACACAGCCGCCGCCGTGCACAATAACCAGCGGACGTTGGTGTGATTCACGATAGTTCACCAGTGCGTTAAACAGGCGCTCCAGCGCTTCTTCGCTGTCCAGCAGTACACCACCGAGTTTGATAATTAATGGGTTCATCATCACACCTTAAATAAGAGCCTGCGTTTCAGGGAAGCCGAAACGAATATTTGCACACTGCATTGCCTGTGCGGCAGCGCCTTTGAGTAGGTTATCTTCTGCTGCCACCACGATGAGATGCTCACCCTGCACGGCAAAGCCGATATCGCAGAACGGCAGGCCGACCACATTTTTCAGCGCCGGCACGCCTTTGTCGTACAGGCGCACCAGCGGTTTGTCCGCATACGCCTGCGTGAAGACCTCGTTCACCTGTTCTTTGTTCACACCCGGCTTCAGGCGGCAGGTAATGGTTTCGAGGATCCCGCGCGGGAAGCTGCCCAGATGCGGGGTGAAAATGACGTCCGCGCCCAGATGCGTCGTGATTTCAGGATGATGACGGTGGTTAAACACGCCATACGGCTGAAGGCTCACTTCGCAGAAGCTGTTGGAAATCGCCGCCTTGCGTCCTGCACCGCTCACGCCGCTGGTGGCGTTGATCACCGGCCACTGGTTCAGATCCAGCAGGCCCGCGTCGATCAGCGGCTTCAGGGAAAGCTGCGCCGCCGTCGGGTAGCATCCCGGAACGGCAATCAGGTTCGCTTCTTTCAGTTTATCTGCGCTCCACTCCGCCAGGCCGTAGACCGCTTTTTCAAGCAGATCCGGATGCTGGTGGGTGAAACCGTAATATTTTTCGTAGAACGCGCCGTCGTTAACGCGGAACGCGCCGGAGAGATCGAACACCACGCATCCGGCTGCCAGGAACTGCGGCGCCAGGTCGTGACTGACCTCGTGTGCGGTGGCTAAAAACACCACGTCAACGCCGTCGGTAAACTCGCTGATGTCAGACATGGGCTGCAAAGGCAAATCAACCACGCCCTTAAGTTGTGGATGCAAATCGGAAATTAACTTTCCGGCATCATTGCTTTGCGCTGACACGGTCAAAGCGGTTATGGTCATATGAGGGTGGCGATTTACGTAGCTTACAAGCTCTGCGCCCGCATAACCGCTAGCGCCTACAATCAGCGTATTCAACATCGGGTTCCTTTATGCTCAACGTTAATGTATTTTTATTCACATTTATTGCATGAATATTGATACTATCACGACCTAAGGTGTGTCAACAATGAAAATGAACTTACCGCCATTTATCGAGATTTACCGCGCCCTGATCGCCACACCCTCCATCAGCGCGACGGAAGAAGCCCTGGATCAGAGCAATGAGTCTTTAATCAATCTGCTGGCGGGTTGGTTTAGCGATCTTGGGTTTAACGTTGAGGTTCAGCCCGTCCCCGGAACACGCCACAAATTTAACCTGCTCGCCAGTACCGGACATGGCGCGGGCGGCCTGCTGCTGGCTGGCCACACTGACACCGTGCCGTTTGATGATGGCCGCTGGACGCGCGATCCGTTCACGCTGACCGAGCATGACAACAAGCTTTATGGTCTGGGCACCGCCGACATGAAAGGCTTCTTCGCCTTTATCCTCGACGCGCTGCGTGACGTGGACGTGACGAAGCTGAAAAAACCGCTCTACATTCTGGCGACCGCCGATGAAGAGACCAGCATGGCGGGCGCACGTTATTTCTCTGAAAACACATCGATTCGTCCTGGCTGCGCGATCATCGGCGAACCGACCTCTCTGCAACCGATTCGGGCGCACAAAGGCCATATTTCTACCGCGGTGCGCGTACTGGGCCAGTCTGGCCACTCCAGCGATCCGGCGCGCGGCGTGAACGCCATTGAGCTGATGCATGACGCGATTGGCCGCATCATGACCCTGCGCGACGATCTGAAAGAGCGCTATCACTACGAGGCGTTCACCGTGCCTTACCCAACGCTTAACCTCGGCAGCCTGCACGGCGGTGATGCGTCCAACCGTATCTGCGCCTGCTGCGAACTGCATATGGATATCCGTCCTCTGCCGGGCATGACGCTAAGCGATCTGGATGGCTTACTGAACGAAGCGCTGGCACCGGTCAGCGAGCGCTGGCCGGGCCGTCTGACGGTCTCCGAACTGCATCCGCCGATTCCAGGCTACGAATGCCCGCCTGACCATCAGCTGGTTCAGGTAGTGGAAAAACTGCTCGGCGAGAAAACCGACGTGGTGAACTACTGCACCGAAGCGCCGTTTATTCAGACGCTGTGCCCGACGCTGGTTCTGGGCCCTGGCTCCATCAACCAGGCACACCAGCCGGACGAATATCTCGAAACCCGCTTCATCAAGCCCACCCGCGAACTCATTACCCAGGTTGTGCATCACTTCTGCTGGCATTAAAACCGCACCGAAAAGTCCCCTCTCCCTGTGGGAGAGGGTTAGGGTGAGGGCAACAAATCGCATGATCACCGTCACATTTCCATAAGCATCTCTTATCTGACGCAATGCGAATTAAATTTCGTAAATTGCCCGCATTTATTCGTCTGCTGAACCGTTTTCGCAGCAATTGACGACGGGGGTTTTACGTGGCTTTATAAAGGGAGATGACAAAATAATGTCCAGAAGATTTTCGCCTGGGCATAAACAAAAATGATGGGGTGACTGGGTTTTTATGAACGAACAATATTCCGCGTTGCGTAGTAATGTCAGTATGCTCGGCAAAGTGCTTGGAGATACCATCAAAGACGCACTGGGGGAGAACATCCTCGACCGCGTTGAAACCATCCGCAAGCTGTCCAAATCTTCCCGCGCCGGTAATGAGGCCAACCGTCAGGAGCTGCTTACCACCTTGCAGAACCTCTCCAACGATGAGCTGCTGCCCGTTGCCCGCGCCTTCAGCCAGTTCCTGAACCTGGCAAACACCGCTGAGCAATACCACAGCATTTCGCCAAAAGGCGAAGCGGCCAGCAACCCGGAAGTCATTGCCCGCACCCTTCGTAAACTCAAAGACCAGCCCGACCTCAACGAAGCGACCATCAAAAAAGCGGTGGAATCCCTTTCGCTGGAGCTGGTGCTGACCGCACACCCAACCGAAATCACCCGTCGTACGCTGATCCACAAAATGGTGGAAGTGAACAACTGTCTGAAGCAGTTGGATAACAAAGACATCGCCGACTACGAACGTAACCAGCTTATGCGCCGCCTGCGCCAGCTGATTGCCCAGTCCTGGCACACCGATGAAATTCGTAAGCATCGCCCAAGCCCGGTCGACGAAGCCAAGTGGGGCTTTGCGGTGGTGGAAAACAGCCTGTGGGAAGGGGTACCCAACTACCTGCGCGAGCTGAACGAACAGCTGGAAGAAAATCTGGGCTATCGCCTGCCGGTCGACTTTGTGCCGGTTCGCTTCACCTCCTGGATGGGCGGCGACCGCGACGGCAACCCGAACGTGACGGCGGAAATCACCCGTCACGTCCTGCTGCTGAGCCGCTGGAAAGCAACCGACCTGTTCCTGAAAGATATTCAGGTGCTGATCTCCGAGCTGTCGATGGTGGAAGCGACGCCGGAACTGCGCGCGCTGGCCGGTGAAGAAGGCGCCAGCGAGCCGTACCGCTTCCTGATGAAAAAGCTGCGCGGTCAGCTGATGGCCACTCAGGCCTGGCTGGAAGCGCGCCTGAAAGGCCAGCGCCTGCCGAAGCCGGAAGGTCTGCTGAGCCAGAACGAACAGCTCTGGGAGCCTCTATACGCCTGCTATAAATCGCTCCAGGCTTGTGGGATGGGCATCATTGCCAACGGCGAACTGCTCGACACCCTGCGCCGCGTGAAGTGTTTCGGCGTGCCGCTGGTGCGTATCGACGTTCGTCAGGAAAGTACCCGTCATACCGAAGCGCTGGGCGAGCTGACCCGCTACCTCGGCATTGGCGACTACGAAAGCTGGTCAGAAGCCGACAAACAGGCGTTCCTGATCCGCGAGCTGAACTCCAAGCGCCCGCTGCTGCCGCGCAACTGGGAGCCAAGCAATGACACCCGCGAAGTGCTCAACACCTGTAAAGCGATTGTAGATGCGCCGAAAGGATCTGTGGCCGCCTACGTGATCTCCATGGCGAAGACCCCGTCCGACGTGCTGGGCGTTCACCTTCTGCTGAAAGAAGCGGGCATTGACTATGCTCTGCCGGTAGCACCGCTGTTTGAGACTCTCGACGACCTGAACAACGCTAACGACGTGATGACCCAGCTGCTGAACATCGACTGGTATCGCGGCTTTATTCAGGGCAAACAGATGGTGATGATCGGCTATTCCGACTCCGCGAAAGATGCGGGGGTGATGGCAGCCTCCTGGGCGCAGTATCAGGCGCAGGATGCACTGATCAAAACCTGTGAGAAAGCCGGTATCGAGCTGACCCTGTTCCACGGACGCGGTGGCTCAATTGGTCGTGGCGGTGCGCCTGCACACGCGGCGCTGCTCTCTCAACCACCAGGAAGCCTGAAAGGCGGCCTGCGCGTGACCGAGCAGGGCGAGATGATCCGCTTCAAGTACGGCCTGCCGGAAGTGACCATCAGCAGCCTGTCGCTTTATACCAGCGCGATCCTCGAAGCCAACCTGCTGCCGCCGCCGGAGCCAAAAGAATCCTGGTGCCGGATTATGGACGAACTGTCTGACATCTCCTGCGATCTGTACCGCGGCTACGTGCGTGAAAACAAAGACTTTGTCCCTTACTTCCGCTCGGCCACGCCTGAACAGGAGCTGGGTAAACTGCCGCTGGGCTCGCGTCCTGCAAAGCGTCGCCCGACCGGTGGCGTTGAATCCCTGCGCGCCATTCCATGGATCTTCGCCTGGACGCAAAACCGCTTAATGCTGCCAGCCTGGCTGGGTGCCGGTGCGGCGCTGCAAAAAGTGGTGGAAGACGGTAAGCAGAGCGAACTGGAAACCATGTGCCGCGACTGGCCATTCTTCTCTACCCGTCTGGGAATGCTGGAGATGGTCTTCTCGAAGGCCGACCTGTGGCTGGCGGAATATTACGATCAGCGCCTGGTGAAGCCGGAGCTGTGGGCGCTGGGCAAAGAGCTGCGCGAACTGCTGGAAGGCGACATCAAAGTGGTGCTGGACATCGCTAACGACTCCCACCTGATGGAAGACCTGCCGTGGATCGCCGAGTCTATCCAGCTGCGTAACATCTACACCGACCCGCTGAACGTTTTACAGGCAGAGCTGCTGCACCGTTCGCGTCTGGCGGAAGAGGAAGGTAAAGAGCCGGATCCACGCGTTGAACAGGCGCTGATGGTGACGATTGCGGGCGTTGCGGCGGGTATGCGTAACACCGGTTAATCGGTTTTGCCGGGTGGCGTTTACGTTTACCCGGCCTAAAATAGGCTTTTCGTAGGCCCGGCAAGCACCAGCGCCGCCGGGCAATACCCTGGTATCCACACCATGCACCACGACATTACCCAGATCCTGACTAACCTGATCAACGGCACAACGCCGCTGCGTCAGGTGCATTTTGCAAACTCCGCTACCTCCGCCCCCGAACTTGCCTTGCAGGTCGATTTTCCACGTCTGGAGATCGCGATCGAAGGTTCGATGAAAGACCAGGCTGGCTGCGTTTTACAGCAGGGTGATGTTTTATACGTCCCGGCTGGCGGCTGGAATAATCCACAATGGCAAGCACCCGCAACAACGCTGA
Organism: Enterobacter cloacae complex sp. 677-3DZ2D5B; assembly: GCF_004136695.1. NCBI lineage: Bacteria > Pseudomonadati > Pseudomonadota > Gammaproteobacteria > Enterobacterales > Enterobacteriaceae > Enterobacter > Enterobacter cloacae complex sp. 677-3DZ2D5B. The sequence continues at coordinate 16,327 of NZ_QFLS01000003.1, forward strand.
GCATCCTGTTTGGCAAACAGCAGCTTGGGTTTAGCCTTTTGCACTGGAATGGTATAGACGTGCGAAACCTGACAAAGCAGCACGTTGCCCGCCGCGGTCCCCGTATTGGATCGTTACTTTTACAGACGCTTCATGAAATGCAGATGCAACCGCATGAGCAACAAACCGCGCGGCTGATTATTGCCAGCCTGCTTAGCCACTGCGTCGACCTGCTGGGTAGTCAGATCCAAACCGCCTCCCGCAGCCAGGCTTTGTTTGAAGCAATTCGGGTCTATATTGACGAACACTACGCCACTCCCCTTACCCGGGAATCCGTCGCGCAGGCGTTTTATATCTCCCCAAACTACCTGTCGCATCTGTTCCAGAAAACGGGCGCAGTGGGTTTCAATGAGTACCTGACGCACACCCGACTGGAACACGCGCGCCAGTTACTGAAAGGATATGATTTGAAAGTGAAAGAGGTGGCGCATGCCTGCGGATTTGTCGACAGCAACTATTTCTGCCGGTTGTTTCGTAAAAACACCGAGCGTTCGCCGTCAGAATACCGTCGCCAGTATCACAGCCAGCTCACCGGGAAGGTCATTAGTCCAGAATGACCTGAGTATGCTGCGGAGCGGCTAACATTTTACGCACCGCCCCCATCACCTTTTGTGGGTCGCGTAAAAAGGCGCTAATACCGCACTTCACGTAGCGCGCATGCTCGAAACGTTCGCTGCCCGCCAGTTCGATATCGGTAATGAGCAATACGACATCGGCTCGCCGTATGTCGTCTTCCGTAAGCTCGCACTCAACACCCAGCGCTCCCTGCGTCTCAATGTTAACGCTCCACTTATCCTGCTGGCAGAGCTTTTCCAGACGTTCGGCAGCCATATAGGTATGTGCGACGCCACTGACACACGCGGTCACCGCCACCAGATGACGTCCCGTTATCACTGTCATGTTCAGCCTCCCACGGTAACATTGAAACCTTCGCGCTCTGCCAGTTGACGCATCGCTGACACCTCATCTTCTGTCGGAGGGGTCGCTTGCCGCATTCCCCACTCCTGTCCCAGCAGACGGTATTTTGGCTCCCCATACTGATGAAAGGGCAATAAATGCAGTTGCCGTATTCCTGAAGGTAGCAGGAAAGCCAGCACGCGCGCCATGTTCGTTTCGTTAAGCGTATAGCCAGGAATAAGCGGCACACGAGGAATCACGTTTATCCCGTCAGCCACCAGCTGGCGGAAATTATCCAGCACTCTGGGAAGATTCATTGCCACAATCGATTGGGCCAGATCCGCGTCCATGATCTTTAAATCAAACAACACTTCATCACACTGGCGAGCCAGCGGCATTAATCGGGACAAAGGGGCATCGCCTGCCGTTTCGATGGCCGTATGCACGCCGAAACGGCGTAAACCCTGTAGAAATTTTGTCGCGAAAGGCGCATGCAGCAACACTTCGCCACCCGAGAGCGTCACCCCACCTCCAGAGGAACGAAAGAAAACATCGTCTTTCATTACCTCGCTTACCAGCTCCTCCAGCGTAACATCCCGCCCGATAGGCTCAAATGCGCCGGAGGGGCACTCATCGACGTCCCGCAAACAGGGGTCGCAGTGAAGACATTTACTTTCTCTACGTACCGTCTCGATTTTCGGTGAAATCGACTCCGGATTCGCACACCACGGACAACGGTGAGGACAACCTTTAAAAAAGACCACCGTACGGATGCCGCGACCGTCATTCAATGAGTAGCGCTGGATATTGAAAATACGCGCCACCTCGGCGTGCGTTTCAACCACGTCACAGCTGATGCGCTGTGCGGCGGATAATGTCATCCTGGATCTCCTTCGATAACTCAACAAAGAAGGCGCTGTAGCCAGCAACGCGCACCACCAGCCCGGCAAAATCCTGTGGACGCTGTTGCGCTTCACGCAATGTTTCCGCGTTCACCACGTTGAACTGGATATGCTGCAACTTAAGCTGGGTGAAAGCACGAAGGAAATCCGCCAGCTTTTGCAGCCCGGCATCGCCTTCCAGCGTCGCAGGGGTAAATTTAACGTTTAACAGCGTACCGTTAGATAACAGATAGTTATCCAGCTTGCTTACCGATTTAAGTACCGCCGTTGGGCCCTGCATATCTTGCCCAAGCATCGGCGAGAGCCCACCGTCAGCCAGTTGCTCTCCGGCAAAGCGGCCATCCGGTGTAGCTCCCACCACTGCCCCCAGCGGCACGTGTGCCGATACGGTATAAGAGCCTGGCGTGAACTGTCCGCCGCGCGGGTTCCGGTATTTTTCGACCTCTTTACAGTAATGGCGCAACAGTTCAGCGCTGATATTGTCGACATCATCGATATCATTGCCGTATTTTTCGAAGCGATTGATCAACCTTGCACGCACCTTTTCTCCCTCGGGGGTGGCAAAGTTCGCTTTTAACACGGCTAAGAGCTCATCAAAACTTAAGCGCTGCTGTTCAAAGACCAGCCCTTTCAGGGCGTGCAGTGAATCACTCAGATTGGCTATCCCGATCCCCTGAACGCCAGAAAAGTTATATCGCGCCCCGCCGTCGGTAATATCTTTCCCTGATTCAAGGCAATCGCTGATAAATGAAGAGAGCAACGGTACCGGTGCCCAGTCTCGATGGCCGATATCGCAAATGTTGCTCCCCTCAACCATCAGCGCAATGTAGTGGTTAATTTTGGCCCGAATATGGTCCAGCAAGCCTTCATAACTCAGCGTTGAATTGCCTTCGTTCTCCAGCATCGCGATTTCCATTACTTTCAGCAGGTTAAACATCGCGATATCGTGCAGACCGTAGGTTTTACCCGGAATTGACAGTTCTACACAGCCTACCACCGCGTAGTCGCGCGCATCCTCCAGCGACACACCCCGATTCAGGAAAGCGGGTACCACCACTTCATCATTGAAAATCTGCGGAATACCAGTGCCCAGGCGGATCGTCTCTGCCGTTTTAAGCAGGAAAGGTCGGTCGATAAGTTCATTAACCCGTACGCCAAGGTTCGGTTGAGGAAGCTGAACGCTTTGGTAAGCATCCAGGCACAGGAAGGAAAGCACATTCACCGCGTTACGCCCGCTTTCCGTCAGTCCGCCCAATAACGCGGTATACCCGGTCGGGAAGCCGGCAAAATAACGGGCGCTGCTGGTCGAGCGCAAGAGCACCACGTCGTTACACTTCACCCACAGCGATTCCAGCAGCTCTTTCAGAAATGCCGGGTCGTCTCCCTGCGTTAACGAGGCCTGATAAAACGGCAGCATATACTGGTCGAAGCGCCCAATAGAAAGCGAGCTGGCGTTAGATTCGTATTGCAAAATGACGTTCATATACCAGAACAGCTGACACGCCTGCCAGAACGTTTGCGGCTTATGCTCCGCGTTGTGCCGCGAGATTTCGGCAATCTTTCGTAGCTCTTCACGCCGTGAAGCGTCATCACAGACGGTTGCAAGCGTTTCAGCCAGCGCAGCATAGCGCAGAATATGGCGCTGGGAGGCTTCAAGCAGAATCAGCGCGGCGGCATAGAACGTGTTCTGAGCATCGCGGGCACAATATTCTCGCATTTGCTCCACCAGCGCACCCAGCCCGTTATTCAGCAGGCGCGGATAATCAATAATGATATGCCCCTGCCCTTTGTCCGTCTGGTTGACGCTGAAAATTTGCGTCCCTACAGCGGCTTTCACCTCATCCGTCATCTGGCTGTTGATGAAATCTTTCATCGACCGTTTTTCCCAATAGGGATACAGCACGTCGCGGTAGATCTGCTTATCCGCTTCGCCGATCTCGAAGCGGTCCTGCGGACGTGTGGAAAACTGGTCCAGCTCCTTAAGTAGCCAGTACGGATCCATCTCAGGGGACATAATGCCCGCGCGCGGTTTAACGGTGCGGTTTCCGGCAATCAGTTCCTCATCACGAATCGCGATATTCACATGGTCAAGAATGTACGCCGTGGCTTTTGCTCGCCTGAGGATAACCGGCTCGCCCTCCGTCTGTTGATGGCTGGCGGTATAGAGCAAAGCACGCTCAAGCGAGATTTCACGTGGACTGGCAAAAAGTGCGTCTTTCAAACGCTGGATACGATTCGTCATGAGGGAACTCCTGTAACGGAAAACGAACCCGCCCCGAAGGGCGGGAGAGCGTCAGGCGATTTGCGCCAGGTGGGCATCAATTTTGTTCATGATGGCGTCGGCGCGTTTTACCGCGTCGCTGATATTGACGCGTACAATGGTTTTCCCGGCAAAGCGCTCTTCGAATTTAATGCCGATATCTTTGGTCAGGATCACCATATCGGCGGCGGCAACGTCTTCTGCCGTCAGTTCGTTCTCCAGGCCAATTGACCCCTGCGTTTCAACCTTCACTTCCCAACCTTTAGATTTGGCGGCACTTTCCAGCGCTTCGGCCGCCATGTAGGTATGGGCAACGCCTGACGGACAAGCTGTTACTGCGATAATTCGGGCCATGTTCTTTTCCTCAATCAGTTAATTTCGAAATCCAGATCCAGGTCGTCCTCTTTTTCCTCGACCTGTTTTGCATTCTTGCGGGCAAAACTCTTCAGCACGTTAACGCTAATGGCCGTCACAACAGCCCCCACGGCAACCGCCACGATGTAGCCCAGCTTGCCCTCCACCACAGGGAGAACGATGAGCCCGCCCCAACCGGCATAGCATTGTGCGCCCATCACGGCGGCCGTCACTGCGCCACATGCGGATCCCAGCATGATGGAGGGAATAACGCGCAGAGGATCAGCAGCAGCGAACGGAATGGCCCCTTCGGTGACCCCCACGCAGCCCATCACTAATGCAGCCTTACCCGCTTCACGCTCTTCACCGGTAAAATTCTTGCGATTAATCAGCGTCGCCAGGCCTAATCCTAGCGGTGGTATGCAAATAGCCACGGCGGCAATTGCAACGACGGTATAGACGCCCTGCGCAACGCAAATCAGCATGAAGGCATACGCCACTTTGTTGACCGGGCCGCCCATATCGAACGCCAGCATGAGACCGATAATAATGGCGAGTACCACAATGCTGCCCTGCTGCATTCCTTGCAGCCACTGGGTAAGGCCGGTGGTCAGTGCGCCTACAGGCTCGCCCAGCCCCCACATCATGATGCCTGCTGTGATAAACGTGCCGATAATCGGGATGATGAAGATAGGCATGACGGAGCGCAGCACTTTCGGGACCGGCAGTTTTTTCAAGTACCAAACGACAATCCCACCGAAAATCCCGGCGATAATCGCGCCAAAGAACCCGGCACCGAAGCTGTTGCCCACCCAGGCGGCAATTGCACAGGGAGCCAGCGCGGCACGTTCTGCAATGGAGTAGCCGATATAGGCGGCGAGGAATGGCACCATCAGCGTTAACCCCACCACGCCGATATCAAAGAGCTTTTTCAGGTTGGGATCGGTTGCGGCATCGGGCACCGCGCCTTTGCCATACAACATGACCGAAACCGCCAGCAAAATGCCGCCCGAGACCACAAACGGGATCATGTGCGACACCCCAGTCATCAGATGCTGCCGCGTGTTCTTGAGAATATGCACCAACTCTTTCATATGTCGCTCCTGGCCTAAAACCATAAAGATGTTGTGGCAAACAATAGGCAATCAGGAAGACGGCGGACAGGAGACAAAAAGGCCATTTACTGGATTTTTGTAATGTCGAAATAAAAATGCGATCCGCCTCGACATTTCTGATAGACGTTACGCATAAGACAAAGGACCACAACCTGTGAGTCAAATCTCACTTTCCACGTGACATTACATTTGTCCAGCTTTTGGCAGATTTGTCACATGGCGCGCGTCATCAACACACTCGTATGCTGTTGCCCAATGAATGAGGATTGATTTCAGGAGTGTGTATGGCTCTCGTAGTGGAATTTACCTGTGAATTACCCAACGGTGTTCACGCGCGTCCGGCAAGTCATGTGGAAACGCTGTGCAATACGTTTATCTCGCAAATCGAATGGCACAACCTGCGCACAGACCGTAAAGGGAATGCCAAGAGCGCACTGGCAGTCATTGGCACCGATACGCTGGCAGGCGATGCCTGTCGTCTGGTGATCCAAGGTGAAGATGAGCAGAACGCCTATCAGCAACTGGAACAATGGCTCCGGGAAGAGTTCCCACACTGTGATGCGCCGCTCGCAGAAGCCATTAATATTGAGCGCGATCCGCTGCCAGAATCCCTCGCGCGCCTTAATCCAACGCTTTTCCGCGCCCTGCCCGTTTGCAGCGGTAGCGCCCAGGGCGTGTTGACCTTGCTGGCCTCGCTGGATCTCAACGCACTGTCAGATTTAGCCGAAGCGAAAGACGAAGGAGATGAGCAGTTAGCACTGGATAATGGTCTCACCCTGCTGGTGAAAAACATTGAGCTGCGCGCGCTGGACAGCGACAGCACCGCCAGCGCCATTCTTGAAGCCCATCGTTCGCTGGCTACGGATACCTCGCTGCGCCAGCACCTCCTGTCAGGGGTCAACCGGGGCTTAAGCTGCGCTCAGGCCATCATCGCCACGGCGAACCATTTCTGCGATACGTTCTCTCGTTCCAGCAGCACGTATTTGCAGGAGCGTGTGCTGGACGTACGCGACGTCTGCTATCAGCTTTTACAGCATATCTACGGTGAAGCGCGTTTCCCGTCTCCGGGGCAACTGACGCAGCCGAGCGTCTGCCTTGCTGACGACCTCACGCCCGGCCAGTTCCTGGAACTGGATAAAACCTTGCTAAAAGGGCTGCTGTTAAAAAGCGGTGGAACAACCTCGCATACGGTTATTCTTGCACGTTCCTTTAATATTCCGACGCTGGTGGGCGTCGACAATGAAAGCCTGCTGCAGTGGCGCAATCAATCCGTATTTATCGATGGCAATGCTGGTGCCGTCGTGGTCGATCCCAGCGATGCGGTGGCGCGCTACTACCGACAGGAAGCACGGGTACAACAGGCACTACGCGAGCAGCAGGGCATCTGGCTGGACCGGGAAGCCAGAACCGCCGACGGCCTGCGGGTTGAGATTGCCGCGAACATCGCCCATGCGGTGGAAGCGCAGGCAGCCTTTGAGAACGGCGCCGAGGGCGTTGGCCTGTTTCGCACCGAAATGCTTTATATGGACCGCAGCAGCGCGCCCGGTGAAAACGAGCTCTACAACATTTTCTGTCAGGCACTGGAAAGTGCAAACGGGCGCAGCATCATCGTGCGGACCATGGATATCGGCGGCGATAAGCCGGTAGAGTACCTGAAGATCCCGGCCGAAAATAACCCGTTCCTCGGTTACCGCGCCGTACGTATTTACGAAGAGTATGCAGTGCTTTTCACCACCCAGCTTCGGGCGATCCTGCGCGCCTCTGCTCACGGCAGCCTGAAGATCATGATCCCGATGATCTCTTCCATGGAAGAGATCCTGTGGGTGAAAGAGAAACTTGCCGAAGCGAAACAACAGCTCCGCGCTGAGCATATTCCGTTTGATGAGAAAATCCCGCTTGGCATCATGCTGGAAGTCCCTTCGGTGATGTTTATCATCGACCAGTGCTGCGAAGAGATTGATTTCTTTAGCATCGGTAGCAATGACCTGACGCAGTATCTGCTGGCTGTTGATCGCGATAACGCCAAAGTCACACGCCATTACAACAGCCTGAACCCGGCCTTCCTGAGGGCGCTGGATTACGCGGTACAAGCCGTCCATCGCCAGGGGAAATGGATTGGCCTGTGCGGCGAACTGGGTGCAAAAGGCTCGGTGTTGCCATTGCTGGTGGGTCTGGGTTTGGACGAGCTGAGCATGGGGTCGCCCGCTATCCCGGCAACCAAAGCGCGTCTGGCTCAGCTTGATAGCCGCGCCTGCCGCCAGTTGCTGAATCAGGCCATGGCGTGTCGCACTTCGCTTGAAGTGGAGCACCTGCTGGCGCAGTTCCGCATGAATCAGCAGGACACACCTCTGGTTACACCTCGCTGCATTTCACTGGACAATGACTGGAACAGCAAAGAAGAGGTCATGAAGGGAATGACCGATAACCTGCTGCTCGCAGGACGTTGCCGCTACCCACGCAAGCTGGAGGCCGATCTGTGGGCACGCGAAGCGGTCTTCTCCACCGGGCTCGGCTTTAGCTTTGCTATCCCGCACAGCAAATCGGAGCACATTGAGCAATCCACCATCAGCGTTGCACGCCTGAAAGCCCCCGTCATGTGGGGAGATGAAGAAGCACAATTCATCATCATGCTAACGCTGAATAAACACGCCGCGGGCGATCAACATATGCGTATTTTCTCCCGACTGGCACGCCGCATCATGCATGAGGATTTCCGCAATGCGCTGGTTAACGCCAGCTCAGGGGAGGCGATTGCTTCCCTGCTACAACACGAATTAGAACTGTAAAACGAGGAAGAGTGATGGAACTGTACCTGGATACCGCCAACGTAGCGGAAGTTGAACGCCTGGCGCGCATTTTTCCCATTGCGGGCGTTACCACCAACCCGAGCATCATTGCCGCCAGCCGTGAATCCATCTGGGACGTGCTGCCGCGCCTGCAAAAAGCCATTGGGCCGGAAGGCATGCTGTTTGCTCAAACCATGAGCCGCGATGCCGAAGAAATGGTGGCGGAAGCAAAACGGCTGAACAATGCCCTGCCGGACATCGTGGTAAAAATTCCCGTCACTGCACAGGGGCTCATCGCGATTAAGGCGCTGAAGAAAGAGGGAATTACCACGCTGGGCACCGCCGTTTACAGCGCCGCTCAGGGTTTACTGGCCGCGCTGGCAGGCGCGAAATACGTTGCGCCGTACGTCAACCGCGTCGACGCACAGGGCGGCGACGGTATTGGCATGGTACAGGAGCTGCAGTCCCTGCTGGAACTGCATGCGCCGGAAAGCATGGTGCTGGCTGCCAGCTTTAAAACGCCGCGCCAGGCGCTGGATTGCCTGTTGGCAGGATGTGAGGCAATCACGCTTCCCTTAGACGTAGCGCAACAAATGCTCGACACACCAGCGGTAGAGTCAGCCATAGAGAAGTTCGAGCAGGACTGGAAAAACGCGTTTGGTAACCTCAACCTCTAAGGGAGAACTGTTATGGACCGTATTATTCAATCGCCGGGGAAATACATCCAGGGTGCAGATGTTCTTACTCGCCTCGGCGACTACCTGAAGCCGCTGGCGAATCGCTGGCTGGTGGTGGGCGATAAATTTGTGCTGGGTTTTGCTGAAGAAACCCTGCGTCAGAGTTTTAAAAAAGCCGGACTCCATGCCGAAATCGCACCGTTTGGTGGCGAATGTTCGCAAAATGAAATCGATCGCCTGAAAAAGCTGGCCGACAGCGCCGACTGCCTGGCGGTGCTGGGTATCGGCGGCGGAAAAACGCTGGATACCGCCAAAGCGCTGGCGCACTTTATGGACGTGCCGGTGGCTATTGCCCCGACCATTGCCTCCACCGATGCGCCGTGCAGCGCCCTCTCCGTGATTTATACCGACAGCGGTGAGTTCGATCGCTACCTGATGCTGCCGCACAACCCGAACATGGTGATTGTCGATACCAAAGTGGTGGCAGGCGCACCTGCGCGCCTGCTGGCCGCCGGGATTGGCGATGCACTGGCAACCTGGTTTGAAGCGCGCGCCTGTTCGCGCAGCGGCGCCACGACCATGGCGGGTGGCAAGTGCACGCAGGCAGCGTTAGCGCTGGCAGAGCTGTGCTACAACACGCTGGTTGAAGAGGGCGAGAAAGCGATGCTGGCGGCAGAGCAGCATGTCGTCACACCGGCGCTGGAACGCATTATCGAAGCCAACACCTATCTCAGCGGGGTGGGCTTTGAAAGCGGCGGGCTGGCGGCGGCGCACGCCATTCACAACGGCATGACGGCGGTGCCGGATGCGCATCATTTTTACCATGGTGAAAAGGTCGCGTTCGGCACGCTGACACAGCTGGTACTGGAGAACGCGCCGGTTGAAGAAATTGAGACCGTCGCCGCGCTTTGCCACAGCGTTGGGCTGCCGATCACCCTGGCGCAGCTGAACATCAAAGAGGATATTCCGGCCAAAATGCGGCTGATCGCGGAAGCGTCCTGCGCCGAAGGTGAAACCATTCACAACATGCCTGGCGGCGTCACGCCGGATCAGGTCTATGCGGCGCTGCTGGTGGCCGACCAGTATGGACAGCGATTCTTGCAGGAGTGGGAGTAACGAAAAAAGCCGGGTGGCGCTGCGCTTACCCGGCCTACATGGCACTTTAATTTGTAGGCCGGGTAAGGCGTAGCCGCCACCCGGCACATGGGTTACTTCACGTCAAACCGGTCCAAATCCATCACTCGCGCCCACGCGGCAACAAAATCACGGACGAACTTCTCGTGTGCATCACTGCTGGCGTAAACTTCGGCCAGCGCACGCAGGACGGCGTTTGAACCGAAGACCAGATCGGCGCGGGTGGCGGTGTATTTCACTTCTCCGCTGGCGCGATCGCTACCGGCAAACAGCTCGTTTGAGTCATCGGTCGCTTTCCACTGGGTGTTCATATCCAGCAGATTAACGAAGAAGTCGTTGCTCAGCACGCCCTCGCGGTTGGTAAACACGCCATTCTTGCTGCCATCGAAGTTTGCACCCAGTACGCGCAGACCGCCGATTAGCACCGTCAGTTCCGGCGCGGTCAGGGTCAGCTGCTGGGCTTTGTCGATCAGCAGCGACTCGGTGGTGGACACATCCACCTGCGCACGGTAGTTGCGGAAACCGTCGGCAACCGGTTCGAGCAGGTTAAACATCTCGATGTCCGTCTGGTCCTGACGCGCATCTACGCGGCCTGGGGTAAACGGTACGTTGACGTAAACGCCTGCCGCTTTCGCCGCCTGCTCAACGCCCACAACACCTGCCAGCACGATGATATCGGCCAGTGAGGCTTTATTAGTGGTGCGCTGAATAGCTTCCAGAGCCGGTAACGCCCGTACCGCCGCGGCGTTCACATCCCAGTCGCGCTGAGGCGCCAGCGCCAGACGCGCGCCGTTAGCGCCGCCACGCTTGTCGCCGCCGCGGAAGGTCGATGCCGACGCCCAGGCCACGGAAACCAGCTCGCTCACGGAGAGACCAGAGGCCGCGATTTCCGCTTTCAGACTTTCAATATCTTCCTGCGTCGGATGGAACACCGGCTGAGGCAGCGGATCCTGCCAAATCAAATCTTCTTTCGGCACTTCCGGGCCAATGTACCGCGCTTTTGGCCCCATATCGCGATGGGTCAGCTTGAACCACGCGCGCGCAAAGGCTTCGTTGAAGGCCTGCGGATCGTTCAGGAAGCGACGGGAAATTTTCTCGAATTCCGGATCAAAACGCAGCGTCAGGTCGGTGACCAGCATGGTTGGCTTGCGTTTTTTCGACGGGTCAAACGGGTCAGGCATAATTTCCGGCGCATCCACGGCTTCAAACTGAATGGCGCCCGCCGGGCTACGCGTCTGCACCCATTCGTATTTGAACAGGTTCTCGAAGAAGTAGTTGCTCCACTGGGTCGGGGTTTGAGACCAGATAACTTCCAGCCCGGAGGTGATGGCGTCAGCGCCAATACCGGTGCCGTGCGTGCTGGCCCAGCCCAGGCCCTGCGCTTCAATCGGTGACGCTTCCGGGTCAGTGCCCACATGCGTGGCTTCGCCTGCGCCGTGCGTTTTACCGAGCGTATGGCCGCCTGCAATCAGCGCGACGGTCTCTTCGTCGTTCATGCCCATGTTGCCAAAGGTAGCGCGGATCGCCGCCGCCGCAGACAGCGGTTCACCGCTGGCGTTTGGCCCTTCGGGGTTAACGTAAATCAGGCCCATTTCAGTGGCCGCAAGCGGGCGCTTCGCCAGCGCTTCCGGGTCACGGTGGGTCAGCCAGGCTTTTTCATCGCCCCAGTTCACGTCCAGATCCGGTTCCCAGACGTCTTCACGCCCGGCACCGAAACCAAAAGTGCGGAAGCCGGAGTTCTCCAGCGCCACGTTACCCGCGAGGATAAACAGGTCGGCCCAGGAGATTTTTTGTCCGTATTTTTGCTTAACTGGCCACAGCAGACGGCGAGCCTTATCCAGGCTGACGTTATCAGGCCAGGAGTTCAGCGGCGCAAAACGTTGCTGGCCGCGCCCCGCGCCGCCGCGACCGTCAACGGAGCGATAGGTACCCGCACCGTGCCAGGCCATACGAATAAACAGGCCCGCATAGCTTCCCCAGTCGGCAGGCCACCACGGTTGTGAGTCGGTTAAAAGGGCTTTGAGATCGCCCTTAAGGGCGGAATAGTCGAGCTTGCTGAATTCTTTGCGGTAGTCGAAGTCTTCACCCAGCGGGTTCGAACGGTTGGAATGTTGGTTTAGAAGATCGATGCGGAGTTGTTTAGGCCACCAATCTTTGCTGCCGGTACCTGCACCCGCGCTGTGATCGACGCCGCCCTGGTGGAACGGACATTTGCCGGCGGATGCCGCGTTATTGGTCTCGTCTGACATGCTCATCGCTATGCTCCCTTTACAGTGTTACCGTTACGATATACACCACTAGCGATAAGAGATAGTTGAATTAATCCACAGATTCGATAGCTAATACCTTTTAACTCTCTGTTCGATTAAAAAGCCCTCGTTTTATGAGGGCTTTTTACTTTACAGCGCCGGGCGAACACCGAGCGTATGGCAAATGGCATAGCTCATTTCCGCGCGATTCAGGGTATAGAAATGGAAATCTTTCACCCCTTCGCGGCTTAAAATCTTCACCATGTCCATCGCGATATTGGCCCCCACCAGCTTGCGGGTTTCCGGGTCGTCGTCCAGCCCTTCATACATTTTGGACATCCACAGCGGAATGCGCACGTTGGTCATATCCGCGAATTTCTTCGCCTGTTTGAAGTTCGAAACCGGCAGAATACCAGGGATGATTTCGACATCAATACCTGCCGAGACGCAGCGGTCACGAAAGCGCAGGTAGCTTTCAACGTCAAAGAAGAACTGAGTAATCGCACGGTTAGCACCAGCCTCCACTTTACGCTTCAGGTTGAGCAGATCCGCCTGGGCACTTTTGGCTTCCGGGTGAACTTCAGGGTAGGCGGCCACGGAGATATCAAAGTCGGCAACGTCTTTCAGCAGGCCGACCAGATCGGCGGCAAACATCTCTGGCTTACCGCTGCCTGGCGGGAGGTCGCCGCGCAGGGCCACAATGTGGCGAATGCCGTTATTCCAGTAGTCCTGGGCAATGGCGCGCAGTTCATCACGGGTGGCGTCGATACAGGTCAGGTGCGGCGCCGCTTCCAGACCGGTTCGGTCTTTAATGCCCTTAATGATGCTGTGCGTGCGGTCACGCTCACCGGAGTTGGCGCCGTAGGTCACGGAGACGAACTTCGGCTTGAGGCTGCTCAGGCGATCGATAGAGCTCCACAGGGTTTGCTCCATTTCACTGGTGCGCGGCGGGAAAAATTCAAAAGAGACGTTAATCTGGCCGTTTACTTCGGCCAGGCTCTGGTTCAGTGCTTCCCGCTGGTTGGCGTGAAAAAAGCTCATACCCTACCCCTATCAATCGCGTGTCATTGTCTGTTGTGTTGTGAACTTCTATACGTTTAGACGTCCAGATGTAAAAATGACGGAAAAGCGGGATGACGTCAACAGAAATAATCAACATTAACGGTGAGGTTTGTTCAGGGAAGATGAAGGGCATTCATGATGGGGGTGAGTGCGGTCTGATACCCTCACCCCGACCCTCTCCCACAGGGAGAGGGAAATGCAGACGTTACAGCAGCTTAGCCAGACGATTAATGTCGGACTGAATGGCTCCGGCGGTGACATCGCGCCCCGCGCCCGGGCCACGGATCACCAGCGGGTTATCGCGGTACCAGCGGCTTTCGATGGCGAAGACGTTGTCGCATGGCAGGAGCGCCGCCAGCGGATGTTCAGGACGCACGGCCTCCACGCCCACGCGCGCTTTACCGTTCGCCTCGAAGCGCGCCACGTAACGCAGCACCAGCCCCATCTCGTTAGCTGCTTCCAGACGTTGCACCATCTGCTCGTTCAGCTCGTCGCCGTTCTCGAAGAAGTGATCGACGGACCCTTCCTCGCAGCCCGCAGGCACCAGCGACTCAACGCGTACCTGACCCGGCTCAATGTCGTAGCCGGCTTCACGCGCCAGGATCACCAGCTTGCGCATCACGTCTTTACCGGCAAGGTCAACGCGCGGATCCGGCTCGGTTAAACCCTGCTGCCACGCCTGATCCACCAGGTCGGTGAACGGCACGGTGCCGTCAAATTGCAGGAACAGCCAGGAGAGCGTGCCGGAGAAGATCCCGCTCAGCGCCAGAATGCTGTCGCCGCTTTCAATCAGGTCGCGTACGGTATGGTTAACCGGCAGACCTGCGCCAACGGTGGCGTTATACAGCCAGTGACGACCCGTTTTTTCGAACGCGTCGTGGATCTGGCGATATTTATCAGTGCTGCTCGCGCCCGCCAGCTTGTTGGCGCTGATGACGTGGAACCCGTGGCTGGCGAAATCCAGATACTGATCGGCCAGCTGCTCGCTGGCGGTCACATCCAGCACTACCAGATCGTCATACGGGTGCGCACGCATCCACAGGAACAGCGACTCTTCATCTTGCTCGACGGCTTCATCATTAAAGAAGGCCAGCGCGCGGCTGGCATCCAGCCCTTCGTAGTTCAGCAGGCTGCGGCGGCTGTCCACCACGCCTGCGAGAATGAATTCGAACCCGGTACGCGCCGAGAGCGTGACCTGTTCGCGGGCGAACAGCTCCAGCCAGCGGGAACCGATGTTGCCTTTACCAAACAGCACCAGGCCGATGCGTTTTTCCGCACGGAACAGGGAGGTATGCAGGCCCTGAATCAGGCTTTCGGTTGGCCCTTTACGCAGAACGGCAACCAGGCTGATGCCCTCTTCTGATTGCCAGGTGAACTCCACCGGCTGGCCTTTCAGCTGCTGCCAGAAGCGGTGGCAGTGGAGCGGGTTACGGGTGACGCCCGCGCCCACCATCGCCACCAGCGCCAGCCCCTGACGCAGGCGAAGCTCGCCCGGCAGGCCCGCTTCATCCAGAATTTTCAGGGCGCTGTCCACCACTTCGGCGGTATAGCAGAACTGCAACAGCTGGCGATCGTTATGCACGCCAACGGCCAGCGGACGCACCTGAGCACGTTTCAGGATGGTGTCGATATCTTTGTGCGCCAGTTTGAAATCCTGGCCCGCAGGCACATGGAACTCAATCAGGCAGATGTCATCGTGGCTGGTGACAATGCGCGCGCCCGTACCGGATGCCAGCACGCGCTCGATGCGGGTGGAACCCTGATCCGGCGTGTAACTACAGCGTAGTTGCAGGTCGATGTCGCTGCCGGAAACCGGCTGTAGCGTGCGCGCGTGCAGCACCGGGGCCGCCAGACGCGCCAGCTCGCTCGCTTCGTCGAGACGCAGCAGCGGCAGCAGGCAGGCATCTTTCACTTTGCGCGGGTCCGCGCTGTACACACCGGCCACGTCGCTCCAGATGGTGACGCGGGACACGCCCGCCAGGGCACCAATCTGTGTTGCCGAGTAGTCAGAGCCGTTACGGCCCAGCAGAACGGTTTCGCCGGCATTGCTGCGGCTGATAAAGCCGGTGACGACAATACGTTTACCGGGATGTTGCACCAGCAGCTGTTGCAGCAGTGGGTAGGACAACCCTTCGTCCACCTGCGGCTGCGCGGCACGTTCGGCACGCAGGAAATCACGCGCGTCGAGCCAGGCGGCTTCCACACCCAGGTGTTGCAGCACGGCGGCCATCAGGCGCGCAGACCACACTTCACCGTGGCCAACCACTTCGGCATACACCGCATCGGTAATGCCGCTGTCCAGCAGAGCGGCCAGACGCTCAAGGTCGTGCGTAAAAGCGCTAATCAGCCCGTCCGCCACGTCCGCAGGCAGCAAACCGGCAATCAGTTCGCTCTGGTAACGACGTAAGGACTGTTGCACCTGATGCGCAGAGAGGCGATCGGTCTGGCTCAGTTTCAGCCAGCTAATCAACTGGTTGGTGGTGCTGCCTGCCGCAGAGACAACCATCATGTCCCCCGGCTGTGAATACTCGGTCATGATCCCTGCGACACGCAGGTAACATTTCACATCAGCAAGACTACTACCACCAAACTTGTGCAGCTGACGACCCTTCGCCCCTGCCTGCGCTATCACACTCATGATTACCCCTTGGCTGCGACCCGGAAGCCATTTTCCAGATCGGCAATTAAATCTTCAGAATCTTCAATACCGGTCGAGATACGCAGCAGCGTCTCGGAAATCCCGGCGGCGGCACGTGCTTCGGGTGCCATACCTGCGTGCGTCATAGTTGCGGCGTGGGAGATCAAGCTTTCTACTCCCCCTAAGGATTCCGCCAGCGTAAACAATGACAACCCGCTCAGGAAGCGACGCAGCGTTTGCTCGTCACCGTCCAGTTCAAAACTTAACATCGCGCCAAATCCTTTCTGTTGGCGCGCGGCAATCTCGTGCCCCTGGTTTTCCGGCAGCGACGGGTGATAAAGCTTTTTCACCAGCGGCTGGTTTTTCAGGAAATCCACGATCGCCTGGGCATTACGCTGCGCCACGTCCATACGCGGTGATAGCGTGCGAATACCGCGCAGCAGCAAATAGCTGTCGAACGCGCCCGCGGTGACGCCAATGTTATTGGCCCACCATGCCAGTTCGGTGACAACGTCGGGATCTTTGGCAATCACCACGCCCGCCACCACGTCAGAATGGCCGTTCAGATATTTCGTGCATGAATGCAACACCAGATCGGCACCCAGTGCCAGTGGGTTCTGAAGGGCCGGACTGAGGAACGTATTATCCACTACACTTATCGCTCCCGCATCCCTTGCGAGCTGACAAATTTTCGCAATATCGACTACGCGCAACAATGGATTGCTTGGACTTTCCACCAGAACCAGCTTCGGCTGCTCGGCAAGCGCCTGTTTCAGCGCCTGTTCGTCGTTTTGATCGACAAACAGCACACGGTAGCAGCCACGTTTCGCCAGGCTATCAAACAGACGATAGCTGCCGCCGTAACAGTCGTGTGGTGCCACCAGCAGATCGCCAGGTTTCAGGAACACCGTGGTTACCAGGTGAATGGCAGACATGCCGGTATTGGTTAATACCGCCCCTGCGCCGCCTTCCAGTTCCGCCAGCGCTCGCTGGGTGACGTCGCGCGTAGGATTGCCGCGACGCGAGTAGTCATGCGCGCGAGGTTCATTAAATCCGGTGAAATTATAGGTACTGGAGAGATGAATTGGCGGGACAACGCAGCCGTACTGCTCGTCATCATTCAATCCGCTACGCACTGCGATGGTGGCCTGTTTACGCGTCATGGTGAGGCTTCCTGGCGAATGAGGTGAAAAGTCAGGCACCAGAGTAAACATTGAAAGTATGGACGTCAATACATCTGGACATCTAAACTTCTTTGCGTATAGATTGAGCTATGCGCAAATAGCCGTTAAAATTATATGCTTTAGGACACGCTACAGCGGCAATATCCGTGCCTCGGTATCGTCTCTACGGTAAACTACGCAAGATTACGGTTCAAAACTGATGGTTACGGGTTTTGCACCTTTAGATTAATGACTGAGAGGATTAAAGGTATCTCATGGCTGAATGGAGCGGCGAATATATCAGCCCATACGCTGAGCACGGTAAGAAGAGTGAGCAAGTCAAGAAAATCACGGTGTCCATTCCTCTGAAGGTGTTGAAGATCCTCACCGATGAACGTACGCGTCGTCAGGTGAACAACCTGCGTCACGCCACCAACAGCGAACTGCTGTGCGAAGCGTTCCTGCATGCGTTTACCGGCCAACCGTTGCCGAACGATGACGATCTGCGTAAAGAACGCAGTGACGAAATCCCGGAAGAGGCGAAGGTGATCATGCGTGAACTGGGTATCGACCCGGAGACCTGGGAATACTAACAGCGATGCGGTCCCGCTGAGGGTGCTCAGCGGGATGGTTTCTCAGAAGTTGTAACCTAAGCCGACACGCAGACGCGTTTGTCGGTCGTCAGTGGTAGCAGTGTTATAGCCGGAAGAGACATTACCCACCTCCACGAATGGCACCCACGAATCGATGTTATACGCCACGCGGAAGTTATATTCGTAATCCTCTTTTTTGTTGTTATACAGATCTTCGTTGTCGGCGAATTTATAAATTCCGTTCAGCTCAAACATCCAGTTATCAATATTATATCCCAGCCACATTTCCGGGCGATATACCAGTCTGTCATCTTTACCGTCTGCATTACGGCGGGTATATTCGGTACGATAACGGAACGCCGTCCACCAGCTTTCATTAATATTATACTGTACGCGTAAATAGGGTTTATAAATAGCCATGTCGTCACCCATTTCAACCGCGACACCCGGCTGCCAGATAAATCCCTGCCAGGTAAACTGGTAGCTGGCAGTATATTCGTTGCTGTTACTCTCCATATTATTGAGCGCATCATTAGATTGCTTTTCGTCTGAGCGTGAGACGGCCTCTACGGCCACACCAAAGCCCGTCCCGAAACGGTGTGACATGTACACACGGTCATAGTTACGTCCATCGTCGTAATACTCGTGTCGGTAATCAACATATCCCGCCTGCGCCGCGCACGATAGTAATGGAAGCACGAATAAAAGTTGCTTCAGTTTCATCCTTTTTCCCTCAAAGTAAATACACCCTGAAAGCCATCGCTGTTGAAATGGCAAATAAGAATTTATGTCGAGCGCAGTGTAATTTTACACCCAGAGGGAAACCTTTTATTTATTGCCATATCCGGCAATAAAATGGCAAACAGGCCAAGAATACAGAGATAAAGCTCACTATCCGTATAAATAGGAATATATTAAGACACGGTGATTATTTTTCGGAAAAATTAAAATATATATTTGAAGAGGAAATATAAATACAGAATTAATTCAGGAGAGATATTACAGGCACAAAAAAACCGCCCGGAGGCGGTTTCTTCTGGATGCTTATTTAGCGCCCGGGATGCTGAAACGCTTGTTGAAGCGGTCAACACGGCCACCGGTTGCAACATCACGCTGCTTACCAGTGTAGAACGGGTGGCATTTGCCGCACACGTCCAGGTTCAGATCGTGACCCACGGTAGAGCGGATCTGGATAGAGTTACCGCAAGAGCAGTTTGCAGTAATCATTTCGTATTTCGGGTGAATATCTTTTTTCATGGGAGAACCTCAGTTAAGGCCGCGTCGCTCTTCCAGCCCTAACGCCAGACACCACGCGATGTTGAATGTAAGTTCTTTGGCGTAAAATACACCAAAGGCGGCGAATCATACAGAATTTGACCAACGTATGCAAACTGATCCGCACGCCGCTTTCACTAATGTGTATACTAACGCGCCACTTTTCAAGTCAGGAAGATTCGATGCCCGTCGCTCACGTTGCCCTGCCCGTTCCGCTTCCCCGCACCTTTGACTACCTGCTGCCCGACAGCATGAGCGCCAAAGCGGGCTGTCGCGTGACCGTGCCGTTTGGCAAACAGCAGCGCGTGGGGATCGTGGTGTCCGTCAGCGACAAAAGCGAACTGCCGCTTAACGAGCTGAAATCGGTTGTTGAGGTGCTGGACAGCGAGCCGGTTTACTCCACCAGCACCTGGCGACTGCTGCTGTGGGCGGCAGATTATTATCATCATCCGATTGGCGACGTCCTGTTCCATGCCCTGCCCATTATGCTGCGCCAGGGTAAGAGCGCCAGCCACGCGCCAATGTGGTACTGGTTTGCCACCGAGCAGGGCCAGGCGGTGGACATTAACAGCCTGAAGCGCTCGCAAAAACAGCAGCAGGCGTTGGCCGCGCTGCGCCAGGGAAAAATCTGGCGCCATCAGGTCGACGAGCTTGAGGTAAGCGAAACCGCGTTGCAGGCATTAAGGAAGAAAGGGCTGAGCGAGCTGGCCAGTGAAGCACCTGCCCTTCACGACTGGCGCGACGGCTTTTCCGTCTCGGGCGATCGTCTGCGTCTGAATACCGAGCAGGCCACCGCCGTAGGCGCGATTCACAGCGCTGCCGATCGTTTTTCCGCCTGGCTGCTGGCGGGCGTCACCGGCTCCGGTAAAACCGAAGTGTATCTGAGCGTGCTGGAAAACGTGCTCGCGCAGGGCAAACAGGCGCTGGTGATGGTGCCGGAAATCGGCCTGACGCCGCAAACCATCGCGCGTTTCCGTGAACGTTTTAATGCGCCCGTTGAGGTTCTGCACTCCGGCCTGAACGACAGCGAGCGCCTCAGCGCCTGGCTGAAAGCGAAAAACGGCGAAGCGGCGATTGTGATCGGCACCCGTTCATCGCTGTTTACGCCGTTTAAAAATCTCGGCGTTATCGTGATCGATGAAGAGCATGACAGCTCCTATAAACAGCAGGAAGGCTGGCGCTATCACGCCCGCGACTTAGCCGTGTACCGCGCCCACAGCGAGCAAATCCCCATTATTCTCGGGTCTGCCACCCCCGCGCTTGAAACGCTGCACAACGTTCGCCAGCGTAAATACCACATGCTGCGCCTGACGCGCCGCGCGGGAAATGCCCGCCCGGCCATTCAGCATGTGCTGGATCTGAAAGGTCAGCAGGTGCAGGCCGGGTTAGCGCCTGCGCTGATTAGCCGCATGCGTCAGCATTTGCAGGCGGGCAACCAGGTGATCCTGTTCCTGAACCGCCGCGGCTTTGCGCCTGCGCTGCTGTGCCACGACTGCGGCTGGATCGCGGAGTGCCCGCGCTGCGATCACTACTACACCTTCCACCAGGCTCAGCGCCATTTGCGCTGCCACCACTGCGACAGCCAGCGTCCGGTCCCCCGTCAGTGCCCGTCCTGCGGCTCAACGCACATCGTGCCGGTCGGTCTGGGAACGGAACAGCTTGAACAGGCGCTCGCGCCCTTCTTCCCGGATGTGCCCATCTCCCGTATCGACAGGGATACCACCAGCCGTAAAGGGGCGCTTGAGCAGCAACTGGCGGAAGTACATCGTGGCGGCGCGCGTATCCTGATTGGTACTCAGATGCTGGCGAAAGGGCACCACTTCCCGGACGTGACGCTGGTCGCCCTGCTGGACGTCGACGGCGCGCTGTTCTCCGCGGATTTTCGCTCCGCCGAGCGTTTCGCCCAGCTTTATACCCAGGTTGCCGGTCGCGCTGGTCGAGCGGGTAAGCAGGGCGAGGTGGTGCTGCAAACGCACCACCCTGAACATCCGCTGCTGCAAACCCTGCTGCACAAAGGCTATGACGCCTTCGCGGACCAGGCGCTGGCCGAACGTCAGACGATGCAGCTTCCCCCGTGGACCAGCCACGTTATCATCCGTGCGGAAGACCATAATAACCAGCAGGCGCCGCTGTTCCTGCAACAGCTGAGAAACCTCCTGCAAGCCAGCCCGCTGGTGGATAATCAGCTGTGGATTTTAGGCCCGGTACCCGCGCTCGCCCCGAAACGCGGCGGCCGTTTCCGCTGGCAACTCTTACTTCAGCACCCCTCGCGTATCCGTTTACAGCAGATCGTCAGCGGCACGCTGGCGCTGATCAATGCCCTGCCGGAAGCGCGAAAAGTGAAGTGGGTTCTGGACGTCGATCCGATTGAAGGCTGAAGACGGATCGAAAAATTTAATGCGCCTCACACTTTTTATGAAAATTCTGTAACCGATTCCATTAACTATCTGTAAAAATGGTGCGGTCCGCAGTTCGGTGTTCAGGCGAGGAGAAGACGTTGAAGTCCAGGAAAGAGGTTGCCTCGGCGACCATGAAAGACGTTGCCGAGAAAGCACAAGTCTCAACAGCAACCGTGTCCCGCGCATTGATGAACCCTGACAAAGTCTCCCAGGCGACCCGAAACCGGGTTGAAAAGGCGGCGCTTGAGGTCGGTTATTTTCCGCAAGCCATGGGGCGTAACGTAAAACGCAACGAATCCCGCACCATTCTGGTGATCGTGCCGGACATCTGCGATCCCTTCTTCAGCGAAATCATCCGCGGCATTGAAGTCACGGCCGCCGCCCAGGGCTATCTGGTGCTGATTGGCGATTGTGCCCACCAGAACCAGCAGGAAAAAACGTTCATCGACCTGATCATCACCAAGCAGATTGATGGCATGCTGCTGCTTGGCTCACGCCTGCCGTTTGATGCCAGCATTGAAGAACAGCGCAATTTACCGCCGATGGTCATGGCGAACGAATTCGCGCCGGAGCTGGAGCTGCCAACCGTTCATATCGATAACCTCACCGCCGCGTTCAACGCCGTGAACTATCTTCAGGAAATGGGGCATAAGCGCATCGGTTGTATCGCCGGACCAGAAGAGATGCCGCTGTGTCATTACCGCTTGCAGGGCTACGTTCAGGCGCTGCGCCGTACCGGGGCTATCGTCGATCCGCACTACATTGCGCGCGGTGATTTCACCTTTGAAGCGGGCGGGCAGGCGCTGGAAAAATTGCTGGCCTTGCCAGAACCGCCTACCGCGGTCTTCTGCCACAGCGACGTGATGGCGCTAGGGGCGTTATCCTACGCCAAACGTCACGGCCTGCGTGTGCCGCAGGACCTGTCGATAATCGGTTTTGATAATATTTCGCTTTCGGAGTTTTGCGATCCGCCGCTTTCGACCGTTGCACAGCCGCGGTATGACATTGGCCGGGAAGCGATGCTGCTTTTGCTGGATCAGCTGCACGGTCAAACAGTTAGCAGTGGGTCACGGCTACTGGATTGTGAGCTAATTGTGCGCGGCTCTACCCAGGCATTAACTTAAAGTAAATACCTTTCGACACCCTTATCTGGTCAAAGCCCCGTCGCTTAAGTAACATGGCGGGCTGACGAACGAATAAATACAGCGAAACGATAGTGGCACAACGAGATTATGTACGTCGCGGCCAGCCGGCACCTTCGCGACGCAAAAAGAGTAGTTCAAAAAGCAAGCAACGTAGCCTGTCTGCTGTCTCCCCAGCCATGGTCGCCATTGCTGCGGCCGTGCTGGTGGCCTTTATTGGCGGCCTCTACTTCATTACGCATCATAAAAAAGAAGAGTCTGAAGCCCTTCAGGGTAACAAGGTCGTCGGCAACGGCCTTCCTCCTAAACCTGAAGAGCGCTGGCGCTACATTAAAGAGCTGGAAAGCCGCCAGCCTGGCGTACGTGCGCCTACCGAGCCTTCTGCCGGGGGTGAAGTGAAGAATGCCGATCAGCTGACGGACGAACAGCGTCAATTGCTCGCTCAGATGCAGGCGGACATGCGCCAGCAGCCTACGCAGTTGAACGAAGTGCCGTGGAACGAACAAACCCCGGCGCAGCGTCAGCAAACATTGCAGCGCCAGCGTCAGGCTCAGCAGCAAACGCAACAGCAGCAGTGGACGCAGACGCAGCCGGTACAGCAGCCGCGTTCACAACCGCAGCAGCAGACGCGTACCGTACAAACTCAGCCTGTCCAGCAGCAACCGAAGGCGCAGCCGCAGAAGCAAACGGCACAGCCGTATCAGGATCTGTTGCAGACGCCTGCGCATACCACTGCGCAACAGCCAAAAACGCAGCAGGCTGCGCCGGTCACCAAAGAGACCGAGGTGCCGAAGCAGACGGCTGAGAAAAAAGATGAACGCCGCTGGATGGTTCAGTGCGGTTCGTTTAAAGGCGCCGAACAGGCAGAAACGGTGCGTGCTCAGCTGGCATTTGAAGGATTTGACTCACGCATTACCACCAATAACGGCTGGAATCGCGTAGTGATTGGACCGGTCAAAGGCAAAGAAAACGCAGACGGCACCATTTCCCGTTTGAAAGTGGCTGGCCACACAAACTGCATTCGACTCGCCTCCGGGGGTTGAAACCCCCAAAATCCCCCCCATCTATCATTTAATTCAGCCCTGAGCACAGGCTCAGGGCTTCTGTTTCCCGAATCTGTAACCAGGGGGTCTGCTCGTGACAACAATAGTAAGTGTACGCCGTAACGGCCAGGTGGTAATTGCCGGTGATGGCCAGGCCACGCTGGGTAATACCGTCATGAAAGGCAACGTGAAGAAAGTACGTCGTCTTTATAACGACAAAGTGATCGCCGGTTTCGCAGGCGGCACGGCTGATGCCTTCACGCTGTTTGAACTGTTTGAACGCAAACTGGAAATGCATCAGGGTCATCTGGTGAAAGCCGCCGTTGAGCTGGCAAAAGACTGGCGTACCGACCGCATGCTACGCAAGCTCGAAGCGCTGCTGGCCGTGGCTGACGAAAACGCCTCGCTGATCATCACCGGTAACGGCGACGTAGTTCAGCCTGAAAACGACCTGATTGCCATCGGCTCTGGCGGCCCGTACGCCCAGGCCGCAGCCCGTGCGCTGTTGGAAAATACCGACATGAACGCGCGCGATATCGCGGTGAAAGCGTTGGATATTGCAGGTGATATCTGCATCTATACCAACCACAATCACACCATCGAAGAATTACCGTCTAAAGCGTAAGGATCGCCCATGTCTGAAATGACCCCACGCGAAATTGTCAGCGAACTGAACAAACACATTATCGGCCAGGACAATGCCAAGCGCTCCGTGGCTATCGCACTGCGTAACCGCTGGCGTCGCATGCAGCTCGACGAAGAGCTTCGCCACGAAGTGACGCCAAAAAATATTCTGATGATCGGCCCGACCGGTGTGGGTAAAACCGAAATCGCCCGTCGTCTGGCCAAACTGGCTAACGCGCCGTTCATCAAAGTTGAAGCCACTAAGTTCACCGAAGTGGGCTATGTGGGTAAAGAAGTGGACTCCATCATCCGCGATCTGACCGATTCGGCGATTAAGATGGTGCGCGTCCAGGCGATTGAGAAAAACCGCTATCGCGCCGAAGAGATGGCCGAAGAGCGTATTCTCGACGTGCTGATCCCACCGGCAAAAAACAACTGGGGACAGGCTGAACAGCAGTCTGAACCTTCTGCTGCGCGTCAGGCATTCCGTAAAAAACTGCGCGAAGGCGAGCTGGACGATAAAGAGATTGAGATCGATCTCGCTGCCGCGCCAATGGGCGTGGAAATTATGGCGCCTCCGGGCATGGAAGAGATGACCAGCCAGTTGCAGTCCATGTTCCAGAACCTGGGCGGGCAGAAGCAGAAAGCGCGTAAGCTGAAAATCAAAGACGCGATGAAGCTGCTGATTGAAGAAGAAGCCGCGAAGCTGGTTAACCCGGAGGAGCTGAAACAGGACGCTATCGACGCGGTTGAGCAGCACGGTATCGTGTTTATCGACGAAATCGACAAAATCTGTAAGCGCGGCAACGCGTCCGGCCCGGATGTCTCCCGCGAAGGCGTTCAGCGCGACCTGCTGCCGCTGGTGGAAGGGTGCACCGTCTCCACCAAGCACGGCATGGTTAAGACTGACCACATTCTGTTTATCGCCTCCGGTGCGTTCCAGATTGCCAGCCCGTCTGACCTGATCCCGGAACTCCAGGGTCGTCTGCCAATCCGCGTTGAGTTGCAGGCGCTGACCACCGAAGATTTCGAACGTATCCTGACTGAGCCAAACGCTTCTGTGACCGTACAGTACAAAGCGCTGATGGCGACCGAAGGCGTGAACATTGAATTTACCGATGACGGTATCAAGCGCATCGCCCAGGCCGCGTGGCAGGTCAACGAAACCACCGAGAACATCGGTGCGCGTCGTCTGCACACCGTGCTGGAACGCCTGATGGAAGACATCTCTTATGATGCGAGCGACCTTAACGGTCAAAGCATTACCATTGACGCAGACTATGTGGGCAAACACCTGGATGCGTTAGTGGCAGATGAAGATCTGAGCCGTTTTATTCTATAATCGCGTTCAATGCATTTTCATCACTGTTGATGGGGGCTATGGCCCCCATTTTTATTGGCTAAATAACTATGACTGATATCAGCCGTACACAGGCGTGGCTCGAAAGTCTGCGCCCTAAAACGCTTCCTCTGGCTTTTGCCGCCATTATTGTCGGTACCACGCTTGCCTGGTGGCAGGGTCATTTCGATCCGCTGGTAGCAGGCCTGGCGCTTGTCACCGCCGGGCTGCTGCAAATCCTCTCTAATCTCGCCAATGATTACGGCGATGCGGTAAAGGGCAGCGACAAGCCTGACCGTATCGGGCCGCTGCGCGGGATGCAAAAAGGGGTGATTACCCAGGCACAGATGAAACGGGCGCTGATTATCACCGTGGTATTGATTTGCCTGTCCGGGCTGGCGCTGGTGACGGTCGCGTCGAAAACCACCAGTGATTTCATTGGCTTCCTGGTGCTGGGCTTGCTTGCCATTATTGCAGCCATTACCTATACCGTCGGGACGCGTCCTTACGGGTATATTGGCCTGGGCGACATCTCCGTGCTGGTGTTCTTCGGCTGGCTGAGCGTGATGGGAAGCTGGTACTTGCAGGCGCATACGGTGATACCTGCCCTGTTCCTGCCGGCGACCGCCTGCGGTCTGCTGGCGACGGCGGTGCTGAATATCAATAACCTGCGCGACATCGACAGCGACCGCGAGAACGGTAAAAACACGCTGGCCGTGCGTCTGGGTCCTGTAAATGCACGCCGCTATCACGCCTTCCTGCTCATCGGCGCGCTGGTCTGCCTGGCACTGTTCAATCTGATCTCTCTGCACAGCCTGTGGGGCTGGCTGTTTGTGCTCGCCGCACCGCTGCTGATTAAGCAGGCCCGCTATGTCATGCGTGAACGCAGCCCGGCCGCCATGCCACCGATGCTGGAACGTACGGTAAAAGGCGCGTTACTGACTAACCTGCTGTTCGTCATCGGGATTGTCTTAAGCCAGACGCTGAGTTAGCTGACAAATATCAATTAACAATTGATGATTTTGCCAACAACGCATTTCGCACGATATACTGAACACATTCGCAGCAACAGAGCGTTAAACCTATGAAATACGATACCTCCGAGCTTTGTGACATCTACCAGGAAGATGTCAACGTCGTTGAACCCCTGTTCTCCAACTTTGGTGGACGGTCGTCGTTTGGCGGACAAATCATCACGGTGAAATGTTTCGAGGACAACGGGTTGCTGTACGATCTGCTCGAAGAGAACGGTCGTGGCCGCGTTCTGCTGGTGGATGGTGGCGGTTCAGTGCGCCGTGCACTGATCGATGCGGACCTCGCCCGCCTTGCGGTGCAAAACGAGTGGGAAGGGATTGTGGTCTACGGCTCCGTGCGCCAGGTGGACGATCTGGAAGATCTGGATATCGGTATTCAGGCCATTGCCGCCATTCCGGTTGGCGCAGCGGGTGAAGGCATCGGCGAAAGCGACGTGCGCGTTAACTTCGGCGGCGTGACCTTCTTCTCGGGTGACCACCTTTATGCTGACAATACCGGCATTATCCTTTCTGAGGATGCGCTGGATATTGAGTAGTTAATCGGTAAGCGAGATGCATAAAAAAGCCGGGTGGCGGCTACGCCTTACCCGGCCTGTTCAATTCATTCCCAAGGAAATCAGACTTCTTCCATACGTCCCAGCAGCGCCTGCAAGCGTTCCTGCCAGCCGTTCTGCTGTTCGCGCAGCTGGTTGTTTTCGCGCTCCAGTTCTTCGCGGCTGTGCTGAGCGTTCTGAACTTCCTGAGACAGGGAGTTGTTCTTCTCTTTCAGTTCTTCAATTTCCATTTGCAGCAGCGTGATGGTGTCAATCGCCTGCTGTACTTTCGATTCCAGTTTCTCAAACACTTCTAAAGACATGATCCTACCTCTCCTGAATTGCAAGGCGACGCTTTAACGTAAACGCGCACAACATATGTTCCGATTGTATGGAGCGCCGTCGCCCCTGTCCAGCGGCATGCCACGCAGATCGTGGTTTGCAACACTTTTCGGCCTCGTCCTGGTGCGTTCGCCGCATATACCCCTAAGTTGTTAACCCATAAGTTAAAGAAATGATTCAACCCACAATCATTACCTGATGCAAAAACGCGCTTTATGGCGCGAAAACGCTCATTTTATTGACACAGACCACACATTTCGATTTCGATATTTCTCGTTTGTGCTCGTTAACGATAAATTAACACCATGTCTACAGGGCATCGTGACTGTCACGGGCGGTCACGCAAACAATAAACATTACTCTTTTGCAGGATTCCGATTATGAGTCAGACATCAACCTTAAAAGGCCAGTGCATTGCCGAGTTCCTGGGTACCGGGTTGTTGATATTCTTCGGAGTAGGCTGTGTCGCTGCACTGAAAGTGGCGGGTGCCAGTTTTGGTCAGTGGGAAATCAGTATTATCTGGGGTCTGGGCGTGGCGATGGCCATCTACCTGACCGCAGGGGTTTCCGGCGCACATCTTAACCCGGCGGTGACCATCGCGTTGTGGCTATTCGCGTGCTTTGACGGACGCAAAGTTGTTCCTTTCATCATTTCGCAATTTGCCGGCGCCTTTTGCGCAGCGGCGTTAGTTTACGGGCTTTATTACAATCTTTTCATCGACTTCGAACAGACGCATCATATGGTGCGTGGCAGTGTCGAAAGTCTGGATCTGGCAGGCATTTTCTCAACGTATCCGAATCCGCATATCAATTTTGTGCAGGCGTTCGCAGTTGAAATGGTGATTACCGCTATTCTGATGGGCGTCATTATGGCGCTGGGCGACGACGGAAACGGCATTCCGCGCGGCCCGCTGGCACCACTTCTGATTGGCCTTCTGATTGCGGTGATTGGCGCATCCATGGGTCCGCTGACCGGTTTTGCGATGAATCCGGCGCGTGACCTGGGTCCAAAAACCTTCGCCTTCTTTGCGGGATGGGGAGATGTCGCCTTTACGGGCGGCAAAGACATTCCTTACTTCCTGGTTCCGCTGTTCGGGCCAATTGTAGGGGCGGCGCTGGGCGCATTCGGCTATCGCAAATTAATTGGTCGCCACTTACCGTGCGACACCTGTGTGGAAGAGGAAAAAGAGACAACTTCCACCACACAACAAAAAGCTTCGCTGTAATCTGACTACGGGACACATACCATGACCGAAAAAAAATATATCGTTGCGCTCGACCAGGGCACTACCAGCTCCCGCGCTGTCGTAATGGATCATGACGCGAACATTGTCAGCGTGTCTCAACGCGAATTTGAGCAAATTTATCCGCGTCCAGGCTGGGTTGAACACGACCCGATGGAGATCTGGGCGTCACAAAGCTCCACGCTGGTGGAAGTGCTGGCGAAAGCCGACATCAGTTCTGACCAGATTGCCGCTATCGGTATCACCAACCAGCGTGAAACGACTGTGGTCTGGGAGCGCGAAACCGGTAAGCCCATCTACAACGCCATCGTCTGGCAGTGCCGCCGTACGTCAGAGATCTGCGAACAGCTGAAGCGCGACGAGATGGAAGAGTACGTGCGCAGCGCCACCGGCCTGGTGGTTGACCCCTATTTCTCCGGCACCAAAGTGAAGTGGATCCTCGACCACGTGGAAGGTTCACGCGAGCGCGCACGTCGTGGCGAGCTGCTCTTCGGTACCGTCGATACCTGGCTTATCTGGAAGATGACTCAGGGACGCGTTCACGTCACCGACTACACCAACGCCTCGCGCACCATGCTGTTCAACATCAACACTCTGGAGTGGGATGACAAGATGCTGGACGCGCTGGACATTCCGCGAGCGATGCTGCCAGACGTGCGTAAATCTTCAGAAGTGTACGGCCAGACCAACATTGGCGGTAAAGGCGGCACGCGTATTCCTATCGCCGGTATCGCCGGTGACCAGCAGGCAGCCCTGTTCGGCCAGCTGTGCGTAAAAGAAGGGATGGCGAAGAACACCTACGGCACCGGCTGCTTTATGCTGATGAACACGGGCGAGAAAGCGGTGAAATCAGAAAACGGTCTGCTGACCACCATCGCCTGCGGCCCGCGCGGCGAAGTGAACTATGCCCTGGAAGGCGCGGTATTCATGGCGGGTGCCTCCATTCAGTGGCTGCGCGACGAGATGAAGCTGATTAGCGACGCGTTTGACTCCGAATACTTCGCGACCAAAGTGAAAGACACCAACGGCGTGTACGTGGTGCCAGCGTTCACCGGTCTGGGCGCACCGTACTGGGATCCGTACGCCCGCGGCGCGATTTTCGGCCTGACGCGCGGCGTGAACTCAAACCACATCATTCGCGCGACGCTGGAATCCATCGCCTACCAGACGCGCGACGTGCTGGAAGCGATGCAGGCTGACTCTGGCATTCGTCTGCACGCCCTGCGCGTGGACGGCGGTGCAGTAGCCAACAACTTTCTGATGCAGTTCCAGTCCGACATTCTGGGCACTCGCGTTGAACGTCCTGAGGTGCGAGAAGTGACGGCGCTGGGCGCGGCGTATCTGGCAGGTCTGGCGGTTGGCTTCTGGCAAAACCTCGACGAGCTTCAGGAAAAAGCGGTTATCGAACGCGAATTCCGTCCTGGCATCGAAACCACCGAGCGCAACTACCGCTACAGCGGCTGGAAGAAAGCGGTGAAACGTGCCCTGGCGTGGGAAGAGCACGACGAGTAAGCCTATATTCCCTCTCCCCTGGGGAGAGGGTTAGGGTGAGGGGCTCCAACCGCACCGGTCCCCTCGCCCCTCCCCACTCTGTGATAAACTTCGTGCAATTCCTTTTGATTGTACGAGTACCTCATGAAACGTGAACTTGCTATCGAGTTTTCCCGCGTCACCGAAGCTGCCGCCCTCGCAGGCTACAAGTGGCTGGGCCGTGGCGACAAAAATACCGCAGACGGCGCAGCCGTCCACGCCATGCGCATTGTGCTTAATCAGGTTAACATCGACGGCACTATCGTCATCGGTGAAGGCGAGATCGACGAAGCGCCGATGCTCTACATCGGTGAAAAGGTCGGGACCGGCAAAGGCGATGCGGTGGATATCGCGGTCGACCCGATCGAAGGCACGCGCATGACGGCGATGGGCCAGGCCAACGCGCTGGCGGTACTGGCGGTGGGCGATAAGGGCTGCTTCCTCAACGCGCCCGATATGTACATGGAAAAGCTGATCGTCGGTCCTGGCGCTAAAGGCGCTATCGACCTTAGTCTGCCGCTGGACGCCAACCTGCGCAATATCGCTGCGGCGCTGGGTAAAGCGCTCAGCGAACTCACCGTGACCATTCTGGCAAAACCGCGCCACGACGCCACCATCGCGTACCTGCAAACGCTTGGCGTGCGCGTATTTGCTATTCCGGATGGCGACGTTGCCGCCTCTATTCTGACCTGCATGCCTGACAGCGAAGTCGACGTGCTTTACGGCATCGGCGGCGCGCCGGAGGGTGTGGTCTCTGCGGCAGTGATCCGCGCGCTGGACGGCGATATGCAGGCGCGTCTGCTGCCACGCCATGAGGTCAAAGGCGACAGCGACGAGAACCTTCGCATTGGTGCAGACGAACTGGCGCGCTGCGCGGCGATGGGCATCGAGGCCAATAAAGTGCTCGCGCTAAACGAGATGGCCCGCAGCGATAACGTGGTCTTCTCCGCAACCGGCATCACCAAAGGCGATCTGCTGGACGGCATCACCCGCAAGGGCAACATGGCCACCACTGAAACCCTGCTGATCCGCGGTAAATCCCGCACCATTCGCCGCATTAAGTCCATTCATTATCTCGATCGTAAAGATCCGGACGTACAGACGCACATTCTGTAAAACCGTTTGATCGATAGAGCTTTCCGGCCCGAATGGGCTGGAAATGTTTCCCACAAGTACGGAAGATAGAAGAGAGAAACAGCACAGGAGAAGATCATGGCGGACTGGGTAACAGGTAAAGTCACAAAGGTACAGTTCTGGACCGATGCGCTATTTAGCCTCACGCTGCACGCTCCCGTTCATCCGTTTACTGCCGGGCAGTTTGCCAAACTCGGGCTGGATATCGACGGTGAACGCGTACAGCGCGCCTACTCTTACGTTAATGCACCTGATAACCCGGACCTTGAGTTCTATCTGGTCACCGTCCCGGACGGTAAGCTCAGCCCACGCCTCGCCGCGCTGAAGCCGGGCGATGAAGTGCAGATTGTCTCCGACGCGGCGGGGTTCTTCGTGCTGGATGAAATCCCCGACTGTGACACGCTCTGGATGCTGGCGACCGGCACGGCCATTGGCCCGTATCTTTCCATTCTGCAATACGGCAAAGATCTGGAGCGCTTTAAAAATATCGTGCTGGTTCACGCCGCGCGCTACGCCGCAGACCTGAGCTATTTGCCGCAGATGCAGGCGCTGGAACAGCGATATGGCGGGAAGTTAAAAATTCAGACGGTGGTCAGCCGCGAAACCGCAGCCGGCTCGTTAACCGGCCGCGTTCCGGCGTTGATTGAAAGCGGCGCGCTGGAAGAGGCGGTGGGTTTACCGATGAATACCGAAACCAGCCATGTGATGCTGTGCGGTAACCCGCAGATGGTACGCGATACGCAGCAGTTGCTGAAGGATACCCGGCAGATGACGAAGCACCTTCGCCGCCGACCGGGCCACATGACCGCCGAACACTACTGGTGATCAGCGGTACTTCACCTCAAGGGTATCTTTTCCGTATTTGTTCTCGCTCTGGGTGCCGATAAACGCGCCCAGTTCGACAACCATCATTACAAAGATAACCGTCGGCAGCAGTCTGCCCACCACCCATGGGAGGATTGAGGGCAGCAATGACCAGTTCCCCGCCACCAGCATCCACGCCAGGATAATCAGGAAAGCCCATGCGCCGGAGCGGCCACGATCGTGCAGACGTTTCACCACCACGGCGGCGGTTGGCCACAGTAAACAGACCAGCGCAAATGCCGCGGTTTGCGTGCTCAGCCATGCGTTGTAGGCAACAAAAAACAGAAGCAGCATGGCGACAACCCACGTTGCAATCCAGATCCAGAAGTCACGGCGCCCAATACGCCCTTTGAATGAAAACAGCCACTGCTGTATGGTCATGTAAGGTTCCTTATTATTGTTTAGCCCGCATTTTACCCTGGAGTTGTGACCTTTTGACAAGCCGACCAGATATCGTTTTAATCATGGGCAATGACGGCCAGGGGCAATGTTGATGAAAAGTTCGGCACACTCTCTTTATTTGTGTTTAGCGATGCTGAGCGCCAGTTTTTCCCTGTACGCCACGGAAACGGCTTCCCCGGTCACCGCCCCCTATCTTCTGGCGGGCGCTCCCTCTTTCGATCAATCTATCAGCCAGTTCCGCGAAGCCTTCAACAAAGAAAACCCCTCACTTCCGTTGGGAGAGTTCCGAGCGATTGACAGCGCCCGCGATACGCCGACCCTGACCCGCGCGGCCAGCAAAATTAACGAGAATCTGTATGCCTCTACCGCCCTTGAGCGCGGAACGTTAAAAATCAAAAGCATGCAGATCACCTGGCTGCCGATTCAGGGCCCAGAGCAGAAAGCGGCGAAAGCGAAAGCGCTGGAGTACATGAGCGCTATTCTGCGCGCCTTTACCCCCACCTTCACGAAAGCACAAAGCCAGCAAAAGCTGCAAAAACTTCTTACCGCGGGGAAAAACAAACGCTATTACGCCGATACGGAAGGTGCCGTTCGCTATGTCGTCGCAGATAACGGCGAAAAGGGGCTGACCTTCGCGGTTGAACCGATTAAGCTGGCCCTATCAGACGCACTCGAGGGGGCGAATTAATGACAAAAAGCAAAGCCTTTCGAGGGAAAATCTCTATACTGATTCACAGACCATGCTGCCCTTAAGGGTGGCCATATTCCTTAATTCGCTTATTGAGCGTGGAGAATTGAAATGCGACATCCTTTAGTGATGGGTAACTGGAAACTGAACGGCAGCCGCCACATGGTAAACGAACTGGTTGCTAACCTGCGTAAAGAGCTGGCTGGCGTGACCGGCTGCGCGGTTGCTATCGCTCCGCCGGATATGTACCTGGATCTGGCTAAACGTGCCGCTGACGGCAGCCACATCATTCTGGGCGCGCAGAACGTTGACGTTAACCTGTCTGGCGCGTTTACCGGTGAAACCTCCGCTGAAATGCTGAAAGACATCGGCGCGAAATACATCATCATCGGCCACTCTGAGCGTCGCACCTACCACAAAGAATCTGACGAGTTCATCGCGAAGAAATTCGCTGTGCTGAAAGAGCAGGGTCTGATCCCGGTTCTGTGCATCGGTGAAACCGAAGCAGAAAACGAAGCGGGTAAAACCGAAGAAGTGTGCGCACGTCAGATCGACGCTGTGCTGAAAACCCAGGGCGCGGCAGCGTTCGAAGGCGCGGTTATCGCTTACGAGCCAGTCTGGGCGATCGGTACCGGCAAATCTGCAACTCCAGCGCAGGCACAGGCGGTGCACAAGTTCATTCGTGACCACATTGCAAAAGCAGACGCGAAAGTGGCGGAGCAGGTCATCATCCAGTACGGCGGTTCCGTTAACGCATCAAACGCAGCTGAGCTGTTCACCCAGCCAGACATCGATGGCGCGCTGGTTGGCGGCGCATCCCTGAAAGCAGACGCTTTCGCGGTGATCGTTAAAGCGGCAGAAGCGGCTAAGCAGGCGTAATTGCCTTTGGGGCGGGTGGCGCTTCGCTAACCCGCCCTACAAAACCACTACAAACGTCCTAATACGCTAAACCACAAATAATCCAGCGGCAGCAGCACCAGATAAGTCGCAATCGCCAGCGCCAGGCAGAGCAGCATCCCCGCCTTCGCAGGCACTTTCCCTAAGCCCATCGCCACCACAATCGGCGACGCCTGATACGGCAGCAACGGTGTGGAATACCCCAGCACCTGAATCATGATCACCGACAGCAGCGGGAAGCCGGTCGCGTCCGAGAAGCTCTGCGCCAGCGTGGTGTACAGCGCCGGAACGCCATTGGCGGTCATAATGAAGTTGAGCGCCGTGGTGATCCCCGTCAGCGCCAGGAAGCTGGTAAACGGGCGATCTGCATCCAGCGGCATGATATGGAGCAACGCCTCGCCTACGGCCGCACCGATACCGGTCTGCGTCACCGTAATGGCCAGCCCGAGTATACCCGCGACGTAAATACAGGTGCGCATATTCACCCCCGCCGAGAACTCCTCCCCGGTGATAAAACCTATACGCGGCAGCATAACGACGACCGAGGCCGCCAGCCCTGTCCACGCTGGGCCCACGCCGTGCCAGCTCTCCGTCACCCACATCGTCAACACCACCGCCAGCAGCCAGGCGAGCCGTTTTTCGTCACGCCCCATCGGTTCCGATGGCGCGAGATCCTTCGCCGGTTTCGGGTTGCCGGGGAACAGCCAGCAGATCAGGCCAATCAGAATCAGGCCTTTGAGAATACCCAGCACCGGCGTGTGCAGCAGCAGATACGGGACATAGTTGAGGTGGATACCGTATGAGCCTTCCGCCGCGCCGCTCATCACCAGGTTGGGCACGTTGGCGGGCAAAATAGTGGCCGAGAGCTGGAAGGTGCCAAACCCGACCGCCAGCGCCAGGCCAAACCAGGCCCGCGAGCCATCAGGAATGCCGGCCCGCTTCGCCATCGCGGCGACAATCGGCATCAGCAGCGCAATACGTCCCATGTTCGACGGCATCACGAATGCCAGGGCATAGCTCAGTAGCACAACGCTTGCCACCATCAGCACCCAGGAGTCGGTAAGCTTTGCCGACAGCGCCCGGGCGGCCCTGTCCGCCAGGCCGGTTTTCCGAATCGCCACACCCAGCACAAAGCCGCTGAACACCAGCCAGAAGGCAGACGAGGCGAAGCCGCCGAAGATTACTTCCGGCGGGGCGATTCTGGCGGCCATCGCCGCCGTGAAAAACAGCAGCGCGGTGATAAATTCGGGCAACAGCGACGTCGCCCACAGCACGATGGTGACGCCGACGATCAGCGAGGGAAGCAGCAGAGGATGCGTTAACCAGAGCGACATACCTGTCTCCTGTAGAATTTTTCAGCAAGTCTACGGCGACAGGCAGGGCGAGTAAACGCTATTTATGGTGGGGTCACTTCAGGATATCGCATTGATGATCCTGCAATTCCTCAGCCGACGCGCGGTTAAAGGTAAGCAAATTACGCTCTGTCGCCAGCAATACAAACGAGCCGTCTGACTGCTGCGCCATCGCCAGCGCG
Organism: Enterobacter cloacae complex sp. 677-3DZ2D5B; assembly: GCF_004136695.1. Lineage (NCBI taxonomy): Bacteria > Pseudomonadati > Pseudomonadota > Gammaproteobacteria > Enterobacterales > Enterobacteriaceae > Enterobacter > Enterobacter cloacae complex sp. 677-3DZ2D5B. Next base: position 52,220 of record NZ_QFLS01000003.1, read on the forward strand.
AAGCGTCCCATATGGTCGCGCGCTTCTGGCAGCTCTTCCGCCAGCATCATAAACGGGCTGCGCTGCACCAGTTCGTTCTCCGTCACCCGACGGGCAAGGTATTCATGCCCTTCCAGCCCGCCCGGAAGCGGTAACCACTGGGTGCTGATTTGCCCCTGCGACGCGTTCAGCTTCTCGCGCACGTCTGGGCGCAGACAGGAGATGTGGATATGAAAATGGTTTTGCGTGCGCCCGGTCGGGGAGTTGATGGTTAGCGAAACGGCGCTGTCAGGCACGTCGGCCCCTCGTTTCATGCTCATAAAATGACGAGACTGCCATGCCAGCCAGAAGAAATTCGGTGTCTGCGGCTCTGTCAGCAATGGGCTTTCGGTGCCGTTGATACGGTACGTGGGCATCAGCAGGTATTGCAGCGGTCCGTTGCGGTCTTTGAACACCACGTAGCCCGCATCTGGCTTCACCTGCGCGCACGGTGCCGGGTTACGGTTATGCAGCTGGTTGGGCACACACTGGTCGAGAACGATATGACGCAACGCATTCGGATTACCCGCTTTCATCCAGTACACGCCGCCTGCGGCAAGGGCGATAACGATCAGAATCAGTAAGATAATTTTTTTCACAACGCGTTCCCTGTTTTCAATAGAGGCAAAAGAGTAACGCAAAATGATGACCAAATAAAAAACCCGGCGGATTTCTCACACCGGGTTACCGTGTCGTTCTTTGTAAAACGCTTAGCGCTTGCTGATCTGGTCGAAGGTGCCGCCGTTAGAAAAGTGCTCTTTCTGCGCTTTGGTCCAGCCGCCAAAAACATCATCGATAGTAAACAGCTTCAGTTTCGGGAAGGCGTTTTCGTATTTCTTCGCGACGGCCTCATCGCGTGGGCGGTAGAAGTTTTTCGCCGCAATTTCCTGCCCTTCCGGTGAGTAGAGGTACTTCAGGTAGGCTTCCGCCACCGCTTTGGTGCCCTTCTTATCAACAACCTTATCGACGACGGAGACGGTCGGCTCAGCGAGGATGGATTCGCTCGGGGTGACGATCTCGAACTTGTCTTTACCCAGCTCGTTGGTCGCCAGCAGGGCTTCGTTTTCCCAGGCGATCAGCACGTCGCCGATGCCGCGCTCGACGAAGGTGTTGGTTGCGCCGCGCGCGCCGGAGTCCAGCACTTCGACGTTTTTAAACAGTGCTTTGACGAAGTCCTGTGCTTTGGCCTGATCGCCGTTGTTGTGGTGCAGCGCGTAGCCCCAGGCCGCCAGGTAGTTCCAGCGTGCGCCGCCGGAACTTTTCGGGTTCGGGGTAATGACAGACACGCCCGGCTTAATCAGGTCGTTCCAGTCTTTAATCTGTTTCGGGTTGCCTTTGCGCACCAGGAAGACGATGGTCGAGGTGTATGGCGCAGAGTTGTCCGGCAGGCGCTTGATCCAGTTTTTGTCGATACGGCCACGCTCCGCGATCGCATCCACGTCATAAGCCAGCGCCAGGGTCACCACGTCGGCTTCGATACCGTTGATCACCGATGTCGCCTGCTTACCGGAACCGCCGTGAGACTGGCGAACCACCACGTTATCGCCGGTTTCCTGTTTCCAGTGCGCCGCGAAAGCTTTGTTGTACTGGTCGTACAGTTCACGCGTCGGATCGTACGACACATTCAGTAACTGAATGTCCTTTGCCAGAACGCTGGTTGATGCCAGCAATAATGTTAACCCCACGCCCCATTTATTCATCGCCCAGCTCTCTTGTGTAGTGTTTTGATGAATGCAGCGTGCCAGAAAGCTAATCGATGATTAAAGAATAAAAAAAGATTGGCTATAACGTGAAGGAATAAAAAAATGAATGAGCGGCCTGATGCCCTCACCCCAACCCTCTCCCACGGGAGAGGGAGCAACCATAAAAAACGGTAACCCAAGGGTTACCGTTTTGCATTTACCTTGTCACCACCGGGCAACAGAGCCAATCAGTACAGTTTTTTCGCACAGTCCAGCCAGTCACCTTTGAACGGACGCTTCATGTTTTCAATGGCGTCGATGATGTCATGGTGAACCAGTTTCTCGTTCTGGATACCGACGCAGCGGCCGCCGTGGCCCTGTAGCAGCAGCTCGATCGCGTACGCGCCCATGCGGGACGCCAGGATACGGTCGTACGGGCCTGGGGAACCGCCACGCTGGATGTGACCCAGAACGGTCGCGCGGGTTTCGCGTTTGGTTTCGGTTTCGATGTACTTCGCCAGCTCGTCAACGTCACAGATGTGCTCGGTGATGGCAACGATGGCATGTTTCTTACCTTTCGCGATACCAGCTTTGATTTCAGCAACCAGATCTTCACGGCTGAATTCCACTTCCGGCACCACCACGAACTCACAGCCACCGGCAATTGCCGCCGCCAGAGTCAGGTCACCGCAGTAACGGCCCATCACTTCAACAATAGAAATACGCTGGTGAGAGGAAGAGGTGTCACGCAGGCGGTCAATCGCTTCCACAACGGTACCCAGCGCGGTGAAGTAACCGATGGTGTAGTCGGTGCCTTTGATGTCATTGTCGATGGTGCCAGGCAGGCCGATGCACGGGAAGCCCATTTCAGTCAGACGTTTTGCACCCATGTAGGAGCCGTCGCCGCCGATAACCACCAGCGCATCCAGACCCCGTTTTTTCATATTTTCGATAGCCACTTCACGGATGTGTTCGTCACGGAATTCCGGGAAGCGTGCAGAACCGAGGAAAGTACCGCCACGGTTGATCATGTCAGACACGCTGTAGCGGTCGAGCTGAACCATGCGGTCTTCATACAGACCCAGGTAACCGTCATAGATACCAAAAACTTCCAGACCTTCCGTCAGCGCTGCACGGACAACCCCACGGATTGCCGCGTTCATGCCCGGCGCATCACCGCCGCTTGTCAACACACCGATTTTCTTAATCATGACTACCTCTGAACTTAGGAATGCAAAATTGAAATCTGCTGCCGGAAGAAACTGTTCAACCGTCGAATACTGCAAATAGTATATCAATCCCTTCCAGCTGAATTGATTCAGGTCAGGCCATATGGTGGTAATTTATCCACAAAATGCTGCTCTGGCTCACTTTTTTACAACGAATTACGAAAGCTCAAAACGCCCTGGGTACGACAGAGCACGGATCCTGATGAATAATGACGTCTGACCCAGGGAAACGCTGCAAAATCGCCTGCTCCACCTGTTCAGCGACCATATGCGCCTGAACCAGTGGCAGGTTGTCTTCCATTTCCAAATGAATCTGAATAAAGCGGGTCGGCCCTGACTGCCGCGTACGAAGATCGTGAGCACCACTGACGCCAGGCCAGTTGGTCACGATGGCATAAATTTCATCACGTTCTGCATCCGGAAGCGCACGGTCAAGAAGCGACTGTACCGCGTCATACCCCATCCGCAAGGCGCTGTATAAAATATAGATCCCTATCCCTAACGCAAACAACGCATCGGCCCGATGCCAGCCATACCAGGCCAGACCAAGCGCAATAAGAATAGCCCCATTCATCATAACATCAGACTGATAATGAAGCATATCAGCCCGTACAGCCTGGCTTTGTGTTTTGCGTACAACCCAGCGCTGGAACGTTACAAGAACAAGTGTGCTTATAAGTGCAACTACCGTTACGACCACGCCAACGCCCGGATCGTTCATTGGTGACGGCGAAACAAGATGCTGAATGCCTGTCAAAAACAGGAAAAGCGCAGAGCCCGAAATAAACATGCTTTGTGCCAGCGCGGCCAGCGATTCCGCTTTGCCGTGGCCAAACGTATGCTCTTCATCCGCCGGTTGCAGCGAGTAGCGCACCACCAGCAGGTTGGTCAGCGAGGCGGCAATATCCACCAGTGAGTCCACCAGCGCCGCCAGAATACTGACCGATCCGGTGTACCACCACGCGAAAATTTTAATGATCAGTAAACACGACGCCATCACCGTCGCGGCTATTGCGGCCCGGCTTACCAGCCGTCCATAGGATTGATTCATAAACACTCCTGTCATGCCATGGCGCTAGTATAACGGATGGTGGTGGAGTGAAAGGATGAATAAAGCGTTAACAAACCGGAACGATGGGCAAAAAAAACCCCCACATCATGTGGGGGAAGACAGGGATGGTGTCTATGGCAAGGAAAACAGGGTTTACTGGTTACTACGGGTACTGCTATTGCTACTGAAAAGCGTCATATCTGAGCTTCGCTGCATCCGTGCAACCTCACGCAACTGGTTCATACGTTGCTGATGTTTGGTATTCAAAACCGCTTGCTGCTCGGGCGTTAGCAGGTGGAACATCTGGTTGCGAACCTTCGCCATCTCTACCTGGCGGGCAACCTGTTCCTGCGCCATTTTTTCGGCCTGAGCGCGTACAGCGCTTTCGTCAAAATTTTCTGCGGTGACAAGGCGATGCATTGTCTCCATTTCGCTAACATTAACAGGGGGCTGGTCGTGTCTTGCCCTCTGCATCAGATCTCGCATCTGTTGACGCTGATGTTCGGTTAAACTTATGCCGTCAAACATATGGCTTTGGCTGCTGTGCTGCGTTGCGCCCTCTGCTGAGGAACCGTTATCACTGATGATAGCTACAGCAGCCTGGCTAAACGCACTGAAGGCCAGCGTTGAGGCCATGACGGCAGCGGTAACTTTGCGCATCACTTGCTCCCAAAATCTTTCGTGTCGCGATTCAACGAGAGACAGTCTACGATTCAGGCTGCAAACATGCGTCAGGGGGTGTAAAACAACGTAAAGTCATGGATTAGATAGCCTTGATGTCGTAATTTCTGCCTCGGAGGTATTTAAACAATGAATAAAATCCTGTTAGTTGATGATGACCGAGAGCTCACATCTCTTTTAAAGGAGTTGCTCGACATGGAAGGTTTCAACGTCCTGGTTGCCCATGATGGCGAGCAGGCGCTGAGTCTCCTTGACGACAGCATCGATTTACTTTTGCTCGACGTCATGATGCCGAAGAAAAACGGTATTGATACGTTGAAAGAGCTTCGCCAGACACACCAGACCCCCGTCATTATGCTAACCGCACGCGGCAGCGAGCTTGACCGCGTACTCGGCCTTGAGCTGGGTGCGGATGACTATTTACCTAAGCCGTTCAACGACCGTGAACTGGTGGCCCGTATTCGCGCGATCCTGCGCCGCTCTCACTGGAGCGAGCAGCAGCAGAATACCGACAACAGCTCACCTACGCTGGAAGTGGACTCCCTGAGCCTGAACCCGGGCCGCCAGGAAGCGAGCTTCGACGGTGAAACGCTGGAGCTAACCGGCACCGAGTTCACCCTGCTGTATCTGCTGGCGCAGCATCTCGGCCAGGTGGTGTCGCGTGAACACTTAAGCCAGGAAGTGCTGGGCAAACGCCTCACCCCGTTTGACCGCGCCATCGACATGCATATCTCGAACCTGCGCCGTAAGCTGCCGGAGCGTAAAGACGGTCATCCCTGGTTCAAAACCCTGCGTGGTCGTGGTTATCTGATGGTTTCCGCTTCATGATAGGCAGCTTAACCGCCCGCATCTTCGCCATCTTCTGGCTGACGCTGGCACTGGTTTTAATGCTCGTTTTGATGTTGCCAAAACTCGACTCACGCCAGATGACGGAGCTACTCGACAGCGAGCAACGTCAGGGCGTGATGATCGAGCAGCACGTGGAAGCGGAGCTGGCAAACGATCCGCCGAACGATTTAATGTGGTGGCGCAGGTTGTTTCGCGCTATCGACAAGTGGGCGCCCCCCGGACAACGTCTTTTACTGGTCACCAGCGAAGGTCGCGTGATTGGAGCCGATCGCAATGAAATGCAGATTATCCGCAACTTTATTGGCCAGGCGGATAACGCCGATCACCCACAGAAAAAGAAATATGGTCGGGTAGAGATGGTTGGTCCTTTCTCGGTTCGGGACGGGGAAGACAATTATCAGCTCTACCTGATTCGCCCTGCGAGCAGTTCCCAGTCCGACTTCATCAACCTGCTGTTTGACCGTCCGCTTTTGCTGTTGATTGTCACGATGCTGGTCAGTTCCCCGCTGCTATTATGGCTGGCGTGGAGCCTGGCGAAACCGGCGCGTAAGCTGAAAAATGCGGCGGACGAAGTGGCGCAGGGCAACCTGAGGCAGCATCCGGAGCTGGAATCCGGGCCGCAGGAGTTCCTGGCCGCCGGAACCAGTTTTAACCAGATGGTCTCTGCTCTTGACCGCATGATGACCGCGCAGCAACGCCTGCTGTCGGATATCTCCCACGAGCTGCGGACGCCGCTCACGCGCTTACAGCTGGGTACCGCCCTGCTGCGCCGCCGCAGCGGTGAGAGCAAAGAGCTGGAGCGTATTGAGACGGAAGCGCATCGCCTGGACAGCATGATAAACGATCTGCTGGTGATGTCGCGCAATCAGCAGAAAAACGCGCTGGTGAGCGAAACGGTGAAAGCCAATCACCTCTGGCATGAGGTGCTGGACAACGCGGCGTTCGAAGCGGAGCAGATGGGCAAATCGTTCACCGTCAACTTCCCGCCGGGCCCGTGGCCGCTCTACGGTAACCCCAACACGCTGGAAAGCGCGCTGGAGAATATCGTGCGTAACGCCCTGCGCTACTCGCACACGAAGATTGAGGTGGCGTTCTCGGTGGATAAAGACGGGATAACCGTCATTGTCGACGACGACGGTCCTGGCGTCAGCCCGGAAGATCGCGAGCAGATTTTCCGTCCGTTCTACCGTACCGACGAGGCACGCGACCGTGAATCGGGCGGTACGGGACTGGGGCTGGCGATTGTGGAAACCGCCATGCAACAGCACCGTGGCTGGGTGAAAGCCGATGACAGCCCGCTGGGCGGGCTCAGGTTAACGCTGTGGCTGCCGCTGTATAAGCGTTCGTAACCGTATGTGCCGGGTGGCGGCTTCGCCTTACCCGGCCTACTTTCTGCGGGAACTATTTCCCCCATAATCTCCGCGAACTGCTCTCGATCTTGCCGCTTATCCGCCGCTTCTGCATCGTTCTGGTCCAGCTGGTGGATAATCCCGCCGCTGACAGCAGACGGTGATACTGATCGTCATCAAACGGCATATGCCAGGCAATTGCGCAGGCCTCGTACACCGACACCTCACTCAAACGCGAAGCCAGCTCAAGCGGCGCATCCGCCGAAACCTGTCCCGCCTGCACAACGCGATACAGCCAGCCGGTTTTACCCGCGTTTTGCAACTGGGCCGACATATCCTGAATGCCGAAATGGTAATTAAGCTTAAAGCACGGTGAGCGCGGCTGGGTGACCTGAATCAAAGCATCGCCCCAGCGGTAAATATCGCCGATAAAGACGTTCTTCTCCGTCAGCCCCTCCGTTGAGAGATTTTCGCCAAACGCGGGGGCGACGAAGAGGTCAGCCTGTTCAGGAAATTCGGTTTTCCAGTGCTGATAGTGCTCGCGCGGATAGTGGCACAGCGCGCGCTCCGGCCCGCCGTGGATCTTCTTTTCGGCCTGCTCGTCACCCGCAAGCCCGAGGTCGGTTAACGTCAGCTCACCGTCGACCTGAATTTTGGCGATGGCGCTCGGGCGGCTGCCGTCGTACTCCCTTACCTTGCCTGTAAATACATTCACCGGATAATGCATCGCTGCCTCCATTACGCAGATACAAAAAAAGCGAGCCATCAGACTCGCTTCTCACAGGCGTCAATGCAACCTTATTTTTTAGCGGCGAAACGCGCTGCTGCTTCGTCCCAGTTCACTACATCCCAGAAGGCTTTGATGTAGTCAGGGCGACGGTTCTGGAACTTCAGGTAGTAAGCGTGTTCCCACACGTCCAGACCCAGAATTGGGAAGCCGGATGCGCCAGAGATAGCTTCACCCATAAGCGGGGAATCCTGGTTAGCGGTAGAAACGACCGCCAGTTTGTCACCTTTCAGAACCAGCCACGCCCAGCCAGAGCCGAAACGGGTTGCAGCGGCTTTTTCGAATTCCGCTTTGAAGTTGTCAACGGAACCGAAGTCACGCTCGATAGCCGCTTTCAGGTCGCCCTGAAGGGTGGTGCCGGTTTTCAGGCCTTTCCAGAACAGGCTGTGGTTAGCGTGACCGCCCGCGTTGTTGCGCAGCACGGTTTTCTTGTCTGCTGGCAGCTGGTCCAGTTTGGTGATCAGCTCTTCAACAGGCAGATTAGCGAACTCTGGCAGGCTTTCCAGCGCAGCATTCGCGTTGTTCACGTAGGTCTGGTGGTGTTTAGTGTGATGGATTTCCATCGTCTGCTTGTCGAAATGCGGTTCCAGTGCGTCGTAGGCATACGGCAGGGATGGCAGTGTATAACTCATAATCCTCTCCATTATTGTCGGGCGGCACAGCTGTTAATGCCGCGTAAGCAGTTGGTTCATTATAGTTAATTAAATGATATTGAAAATGATTATCAATGCCGTAGTTTTTATAAGGTTATTCGGTTTTTGAGAAATGAAGGAATTGTGAGTCTGCTCACGCGGTTAACGTGCTGATTGCCATTCAAAACAAAAGTGCGGCAACCTTCTGAAGGTTCCCAAACCGCCTCATTTTTACACTCATCAAGTCGGCGGGAAGCCTCCGGCTATAAAAACGATGAGGATGTAAAAATGAATCATGCGATTACGATGGGTATCTTCTGGCATTTGATAGGCGCGGCCAGTGCAGCCTGTTTCTATGCCCCGTTTAAAAAGGTGAAAGGCTGGTCATGGGAAACCATGTGGTCCGTTGGCGGTACCGTGTCCTGGCTGATTTTGCCGTGGACAATCAGCGCCATGCTGCTGCCCGATTTCTGGGGCTACTTCTCCTCCTTCAACGCCTCCACCCTGCTGCCGGTATTCCTGTTCGGCGCGATGTGGGGCATCGGTAATATCAACTACGGCCTCACCATGCGCTACCTCGGCATGTCGATGGGGATTGGCATCGCGATTGGCATAACGTTGATTGTTGGCACCCTGATGACGCCAATCCTCAACGGCAACTTCGATGTGCTGATCAACACCCAGGGAGGGCGAATGACCCTGCTGGGCGTGCTGGTGGCGGTGATCGGCGTGGGCATCGTCACCCGCGCGGGCCAGCTGAAAGAACGCAAGATGGGCATCAAAGCCGAAGAGTTCAACCTGAAGAAAGGGCTGCTGCTGGCGGTGATGTGCGGCGTCTTCTCGGCGGGCATGTCGTTCGCCATGAATGCCGCCAAACCGATGCACGACGCCGCTGCGGCGCTGGGCGTCGATCCGCTGTACGTTGCCCTGCCAAGCTACGTGGTGATCATGGGCGGCGGCGCGCTGGTAAACCTCGGCTTCTGCTTTATTCGTCTGGCAAAAGTGAACAACCTGTCGGTAAAAGCCGACTTCTCGCTGGCAAAACCGCTGATCGTCACCAACGTCCTGCTCTCCGCCCTTGGCGGCCTGATGTGGTATCTGCAATTCTTCTTCTACGCCTGGGGTCACGCCAGTATTCCGGCGCAGTATGACTACATGAGCTGGATGCTGCACATGAGCTTCTACGTGCTGTGTGGCGGGCTGGTTGGGCTGGTGCTGAAAGAGTGGAACAACGCCGGGCGTCGTCCGGTTGGCGTGCTGAGCCTGGGCTGCGTGGTGATTATCATTGCGGCCAATATCGTCGGCCTCGGCATGGCGAACTGATTACGCTGCCTTTCGACTGCGATGACGCCACTGAACCGGCGTCATCCCCACCTCACGGTTAAACACCACCGAGAAGTAGTTACTGTCCTCAAAGCCGCAGCGCATCGCCACTTCACTCACCATCAGCTCCGTATGCTGTAACAGGTACTGGGCGTGGCAGATGCGCAGCTGGCGCAGATAGTGGTTTACCGTCATCCCCGTCTGGGTGCGGAACTGCTGGCGCAGCGCGCGCTCGCTGCACTGCTCCTGCTCGCAGAATTTTTCCAGCACGAAACTCTTGTTCAGACTGCCCGCAAGCCGGGTGATGAGCTTATCCAGCAGCGCTTCCTGCATGGTGGCAGAGGGATTATCCGTAGCGTAACGATGGCGCTTCAGGGTCATCACCAGCTGGGCGAAAAGCAGCTCCGACATCTGGTTAGCCGCCGGATCGCTCTTCTGGCTCTCCTGCTCCAGCTGGGAAATCGTCTGGCGCACCTGAGCCATGCCGTTGCTGCTTAAGCGCCAGTGCGGTTCGCCTCTGGCATTATGAAAACCGGGGATATTGCCCGCCCAGTCGACATTCAGTTTAAGTCTGTCGGGGCAATAGATGACGTTCTGCAACACCAGATCGTTAACCGAGGCGTAGGAGTGTTTGTCTTCAGCGCGGATGTAGAACAGGTCTCCGCGCGTGATGCGGTAGGGACGGTCGTTGAGGACGTGCAGGCCATTGCCCCGCCACACCAGCACCAGCTCGCAAAACTCGTGGGTGTGCTCGGCGAAGACGTTTTGCGGGTAGCGGTCGGCCACCGCGACGGCCTGACTCGCGGAGGCAAAAAAATCATCTTTGCGAAGAATGAGCTGAGCAGCCACACCACAACCTCTACGGCGAATAACCGGACATTATTAGCCTTTTTGCAGCAAAAAAACGGTGACTGCCCTCGCGTTACTGAAGCAACGCGTCTTTCCCCTGACGAATATCGCGCGGCGACCAGCTAAACTCCCGGCGAAACAGCGTCGAAAAGTGGTTACTGTCGCCGAAACCGCAGCGATAGGCGATATCGGTGACGCTTTCGTCGGTATGACGTAAAAGGTGACGCGCTTTGATCAGGCGCAGACGGTTAAGGTAACGCTGCGGCGTCAGGCCGGTATGCTGCTTGAGCTGACGATGCAGCGTGCGCAGCGAGAGCGAAAAGTCATCCGCCAGCGTTTCCCAGCAGACATCTTCGGCGAAATGATCTTCCAGCCATGCCATCAGCTGATTCAGGCGCGCGTCGTTATTTTCCAGCCCTTCCACCAGGCTGCTGCGCCGCAGCAGCACCAGCAGCTGCATAAACAGCAGCTCGCGGGTAGCAATGGCGTGCGTTTCCTGTCCATCCTCGCTCTGCTCCATCTGGCTCACCAGCTGACGCACCTGCTGCAACGTGGACTGATTCACCCGCCAGTGCGACGGATAATGGCCGTCCTTCTCCTGCGGCAACAGCTGATTCAGCCCGGAAAGAAACTGGAACGCATCCGGAGAACGATAGAGCACATTGGTCAGGCACAGGTTGTCGGTATGTTCATACAGGTGCCTGTCGTGATCGCGCACGAAGCACACCGTACCGCCGCTGATGGTATACGGCTGACCGTTAAACACGTGGATGCCCGTTCCGTGCTCAACAATCACAATTTCATGAAAATCATGATGATGCTCCGGGAACGCAGCCTGAGGCAGCCGTGGCTCAATCGCGACCGGCGAAGCCCCCGTAGGAAAAAAATCGACGCTGTGCAGTACGGTCATAACGGCCCCCACCAATGAGAAAAGTTCTCAAAATAGTAATTAAGGCCTTTCACGCTCACCTTAAATTTTTGACAGCAAACCGCGCAAAAGCTGTCGGTTTTTCAAGAAACAGGCGGAAAGATCGGGAAATGCGGTCAGCGTCACACTGCCTGCAAACCCCGCCATTACTGGAAACTGTGAACTCCCTCACGTTCATCTTTGCTTTCTTGCCAGCGCGAGATTTGGGCTGTCAGTGGCGAGAAGGTGGCTATTTCTTCCCTTTCTTACACTCCTCGCTAATGACTTAAGAAAGGACCCGACCATGACTTTTCGCCATTGTGTGGCTGTCGATTTAGGCGCATCCAGCGGCCGTGTAATGCTCGCCACCTGGGACTGCGACCTGCACACCCTTACGCTTCGCGAAATGCACCGTTTCGCCAATTGTCTGCAAAAACAGGACGGTTTTGTTACCTGGGATATCGACGCCCTGGAAGCAGAGATCCGCACCGGACTTCACAACGTCTGCGAAGACGGTATTCGCATCGACAGTATCGGCATTGATACCTGGGGTGTGGATTACGTACTGCTGGACCGTCACGGCGAACGCGTCGGCCTGCCCGTCTCCTACCGCGACAGCCGCACCGATGGGCTAATGGCGCACGCCATCGCCCAGCTTGGCAAGGAGAACATCTATGGTCGCAGCGGCATTCAGTTTCTGCCGTTTAACACGCTGTATCAGCTGCGCGCGCTGGTTGAGCAACAGCCAGAGCTGGTCGAAAAGGTGGCGCATGCGCTGCTGATCCCGGACTACTTAAGCTACCGTCTGACCGGCAACATGAACTGGGAATACACCAACGCCACCACCACGCAGCTGGTCAACATCAACACCGATAACTGGGATGAACATCTGCTGGCCTGGACGGGCGCCTCGCCGTCCTGGTTTGGCGCGCCAACCCATCCGGGCAATGTGATCGGCCACTGGCTTTGCCCGCAGGGGAATAAAATCCCCGTTGTCGCCGTCGCCAGCCACGACACCGCGAGCGCGGTCATTGCCTCGCCGCTCGCCGGCAAAGATGCGGCCTACCTCTCATCCGGCACCTGGTCGCTGATGGGCTTTGAGAGCAAAACGCCCTACACCAGCGATGCCGCGCTGGCCGCGAACATCACCAACGAAGGCGGTGCCGAAGGGCGCTACCGGGTGCTGAAGAACATCATGGGCCTGTGGCTGCTCCAGCGGGTGCTGAAAGAGCAGAACATCACCGACCTGCCCGAGCTTATCGCCGAAACCGAAACGCTGAAGGCCTGTACCTTCCTGATTAACCCGAACGATGACCGCTTTATCAACCCGGCGCACATGAGCGCCGAAATCCAGGCCGCCTGTTTTGAAGCGGGGCAGCCGGTACCTTCCCGCCCCGCCGAGCTGGCACGCTGCATTTTTGACAGTCTCGCCCTGCTGTATGCCGACATCCTGAGCGAGCTGGCTGACCTTCGCGGCAAACCGTTCACACAACTGCATATCGTGGGCGGCGGCTGCCAGAACCAGCTGCTGAACCAGCTCTGCGCGGATGCATGCGGCATTACCGTGGTGGCAGGTCCGATTGAAGCCTCCACGCTCGGCAATATCGGCATTCAGCTGATGACCCTGGACGAACTGTCCAACGTCGACGATTTCCGTTCGGTGGTGACGGCGAATAACAGCCTGACCACCTTCACCCCCCATCCCTGCCATGAAATTGCCCGCTACCGGGCGCAGTTTCAGCAAAAACGACTGACTAAGGAGCTTTGCGCATGACCACTCAACTTGAACAAGCCTGGGATCTGGCTAAACAGCGTTTCGCCGCCGTCGGCGTGGATGTCGAAGAGGCGCTGCGCCAGCTCGATCGTCTGCCCGTCTCCATGCACTGCTGGCAGGGTGATGATGTCGCCGGTTTCGAGAACCCGGGCGGTTCCCTGACGGGGGGTATTCAGGCCACGGGTAACTATCCTGGCAAAGCGCGCAACGCCACCGAACTGCGTGCGGATCTGGAGCTGGCGCTGAGCCTGATCCCCGGGCCAAAGCGCCTGAACCTGCACGCCATTTATCTCGAATCCGATGAGCCGGTCGCGCGTAACGAAATCAAACCGGAACACTTTACGAACTGGGTGGCGTGGGCGAAAGCCAACCGGCTGGGTCTGGATTTTAACCCGTCCTGCTTCTCGCACCCGCTGAGCGCGGACGGGTTTACCCTTGCGCATGCCAACGATGAAATCCGCCAGTTCTGGATCGACCATGTCAAAGCCAGCCGCCGCGTCTCGGCTTATTTTGGCGAGCAGCTTGGCACGCCATCGGTAATGAATATCTGGATCCCGGACGGCATGAAGGACATCACCGTAGACCGACTGGCCCCGCGTCAGCGCCTGCTGGCCGCGCTGGATGAAGCCATCAGCGAGAAGCTGGACCCGGCGCACCACATCGACGCCGTCGAGAGCAAGCTGTTCGGCATTGGCGCAGAGAGCTACACCGTGGGCTCAAACGAGTTCTACATGGGTTATGCCACCAGCCGCCAGACCGCGCTGTGCCTGGATGCCGGCCACTTCCACCCAACGGAAGTCATCTCCGACAAGATCTCCGCCGCCATGCTCTACGTGCCGCGCCTGCTGCTGCACGTCAGCCGCCCGGTGCGCTGGGACAGCGACCACGTGGTGCTGCTGGATGACGAAACCCAGGCCATTGCCAGCGAAATCATCCGCCACAACCTCTTTGACCGCGTACATATCGGCCTCGACTTCTTCGACGCCTCCATCAACCGCATCGCGGCGTGGGTTATCGGCACCCGTAACATGAAGAAAGCCCTGCTGCGCGCGCTGCTGGAGCCTGTCGCCGCCCTGAAACAGCTGGAAGAAAACGGCGACTACACCGCGCGCCTGGCGCTGCTGGAAGAGCAGAAATCCCTGCCGTGGCAGGCGGTGTGGGAGATGTACTGCCAGCGTCACGATGCACCTGCGGGCAGCCAGTGGCTGGATAACGTGCGGGCGTATGAGAAAGAGGTTCTTGCCGCTCGTCAGTAAAAAACATCGCCCGGCGGCGCGTTGCTTTCCGGGCCTACAGATAAGACCAGGCCGGGTAAGCGTAACGCCACCCGGCATTTTCAAAGGAACTATAGTATGCAGACCATTACCACTTCCTGGTTCGTCCAGGGCATGATCAAAGCCACCTCTGACGCCTGGCTCAAGGGCTGGGATGAGCGCAACGGCGGCAACCTGACGCTACGCCTGGACGACGCGGATATCGAGCCATTTGCCTCCGATTTCCACCAGAAGCCGCGCTATATCGCCCTGAGCCAGCCGATGCCGCTGCTCGCCAACACGCCGTTTATCGTCACCGGTTCTGGGAAGTTTTTCCGCAACGTACAGCTGGACCCGGAAGCCAACCTCGGCGTGGTGAAGGTGGACAGCGACGGCGCGGGTTACCACATTCTCTGGGGGCTGACGGATGAGGCGGTGCCAACCTCTGAGCTGCCGGCGCACTTCCTCTCCCACTGCGAGCGCATCAAGGCGACCAATGGCAAGGACCGCGTGATCATGCACTGCCACGCCACCAACCTGATCGCCCTGACCTACGTGCTGGAAAACAATTCTGATTTCTTCACCCGCAAACTGTGGGAAGGCAGCACCGAGTGTCTGGTGGTGTTCCCGGACGGCGTCGGCATTCTGCCGTGGATGGTGCCGGGTACCGACGAAATCGGCCAGGCGACCGCGACGGACATGCAGAAGCACTCACTGGTGCTGTGGCCGTTCCACGGCGTCTTCGGCAGCGGCCCGACACTGGATGAAACCTTCGGCCTGATCGACACCGCCGAGAAATCCGCGGAGGTGCTGGTGAAGGTCTATTCCATGGGCAGCATGAAGCAGACCATCACCCGGGAAGAGCTGATTGCCCTGGGCAAACGCTTTGGCGTCACCCCGATGCAGTCGGCGTTAGATCTGTACCAATAACAACATCGCGCCCCGCTCACCGAGACGGGGCGAAAACCACCTGCAATCCCTACAACTAACTCAAGTCAGTGGAGTAAAAGCAATGAAAATAAAAGCAAGCTTGATCCTCACCGTTGCCGCTCTGGCGTTGTCCGGTTCCGCTTTAGCAGAAGTGAAAATCGCCCTGGTGGCGAAGTCCTTAGGGAATGGATTCTTCGAGGCAGCGAACGTCGGCGCGCAGGAGGCGGCCAAAGAGTTAGGCGATGTAAAAGTGATTTATACCGGCCCGACCACCACCACGGCGGAAGCGCAGATCGAGGTGCTGAACGGGCTGATCGCCCAGGGCGTGGATGCGATCGCAATTTCCGCGAACGATCCGGACGCCGTCGTGCCGGTGCTGAAAAAAGCGATGCAGCGCGGCATTAAGGTTGTGTCGTGGGATTCCGGGGTGGCGAAAGCCGGGCGTCAGATCCATCTCAACCCGTCCAATAACGCCCTGATTGGCGAAACCAACGTCAAGCTCGCCGCCGATGCCCTGAAAGCGCTGAACGTGGAGAAGGGCGAAGTAGCGGTGCTGAGCGCCACGCCAACCTCCACCAACCAGAACACCTGGATTGCGGAGATGAAAAAGGTGCTGCCGAAGTACCCGTCCGTCAATCTGGTGACCGTGGCCTACGGAGACGATCTCTCTGACAAAAGCTACCGCGAAGCGGTCGGCCTGCTGAAAACCTACCCGGAGCTGAAAGTCATCGTCTCGCCGTCGTCCGTGGGCATTGTGGCTGCCGCGCAGGCGGTGAAGGACCAGGGCAAGATTGGCAAAGTGTACGTCACCGGTTTAGGCCTGCCGTCTGAGATGGCGGGCGCGGTGAAATCCGGCGCGAGCAAGAGCTTTGCCATCTGGAACCCGATTGACCTGGGCTATGCCGCGACTTACTTAGCGGACGATCTGGTGAAAGGCACGGCCACGAAAGGTGAGGCCAGCATGGGCAAACTGGGCAAAGTGAAGCTGGATGCGGACGGCAACGGCGCGATGGCCGAGCCGTTCGTCTACGATGCCAGCAATATTGATAAGTTCTCGAAAATCTTTTGATCCTTTCCCCCCTCACCCTAGCCCTCTCCCAAAGGGAGAGGGTCGGGGTGAGGGTGAACCAAACGGAGAACTATCATGACCCCATTGCTACAGCTTTCTGGCATCACCAAGGTGTTCCCCGGCGTACGTGCTCTTGAGAACGTGCAGCTTGCGCTGTGGCCCGGCAAAGTGACGGCGCTTATCGGCGAAAACGGCGCGGGCAAGTCGACGCTGGTCAAAGTGATGACCGGCATATACCAGCCCGACGAGGGCGAAATTCTCTACAAGGCGATCCCCGTTCACCTTCCAACGCCGGAGTCGGCGCATAAAATGGGTATCACCGCCATACACCAGGAAACCGTCCTGTTTGATGAACTCTCGGTCACCGAAAATATCTTTGTTGGTCAGTACCTTCACAAAGGCTTCCTGAAAAAGCTCGACTGGCCGGAAATGCACCGCCGGGCGCAGGCTATTCTCGCCCGCCTTGAGGTGCAAATCGACCCGCGCGCAACGCTGAAAACCCTGAGCATCGCCCAGCGTCACATGGTGGCGATTGCCCGCGCGCTGTCGTTTGAGGCGCAGGTGGTGATCCTCGACGAACCCACGGCGGCGTTGTCGCAGCATGAAATCCTCGAGTTTTGCCAGATTGTGGAGCGCTTAAAGCAGGAGGGAAAAGCCATCCTGTTTATCTCCCACAAGTTCGACGAGATTTTTGAGCTGGCCGATCACTACACCATTTTGCGCGACGGCGTGTTCGTCGGTGCAGGGGCAATAAATGAGATCACCGAGGAGCGGATGGTGTCGATGATGGTCGGGCGCGCCATTACCCAAACCTTCCCGAAAATCGACTGCGAAAAAGGCGAGACGGTGCTGGAGGTGAAAAACCTCTGCCATCCGACCGAGTTTGCGCATATCTCGTTCTCCCTGCGTAAAGGGGAAATCCTCGGCTTTTACGGGCTGGTGGGTGCCGGGCGTACCGAATTGATGCAGGCGCTTTCCGGCGTCACGCGGCCATCGTCCGGGGAAATTATCCTCAACGGACAGCCCCGGCGCTTCCGCCAGCCTGCGGATGCGATCAAAGCCGGTATTGTCTGCGTGCCGGAAGAAAGGCAGAAACAGGGGGCGATTATCGCCCTGCCGATTGCCCAGAACATCAGCCTGCCTCAGCTTAGCACGCTCAATCCGAACGGCGTGCTGCATGACGACCGTGAATGGAAACTGGCGAACGAGTACGCCAAACGCCTGCAAGTGAAAGCCTTCAGCTGGAAGCAGGCGGTGGAGACCCTCTCTGGCGGCAACCAGCAAAAGGTGGTGATCGGCAAATGGCTGGCGACGCACCCTGACGTGATCATCCTCGATGAGCCAACAAAAGGCATCGATATCGGCTCAAAGGCAGCCGTTCATCAGTTTATGTCCGAGCTGGTCAGTCAGGGGCTGGCGGTGATTATGGTCTCGTCCGAACTACCGGAAGTGATGGGCATGGCGGATCGCATTATCGTCATGCACGAGGGGCTGATGGTGGCCGAATACCAGGCGGGAGACGCGACGGCGGAAACCATCGTCAGCGCCGCCAGCGGTGCAAAACAGGAGGCGGCATAAATGCTTAGCTCACTCTTAAAACACCGCGAAGCCCTGCTGGGCGCGGTGATTATCCTGATGATCGTCGCCATTGGCAGCCGCGTGCCATCGTTTATCGCGCCGGGCAACCTGGTGGAGATGTTTAACGACACCGCCATTCTGATCGTCCTCGCGCTCGGGCAGATGATGGTGCTGCTCACTAAAGGCATCGACCTGTCGATGGCGGCCAATCTGGCCCTGACCGGGATGATTGTCGCCCTGATTAACTTCCATTACCCGGACGTGCCCGTCTGGGCGCTGCTGATCCTCGCCAGCGCGCTTGGGCTGCTGATGGGCGCGATAAACGGCCTGCTTGTGTGGAAGCTGGGCATTCCGGCGATTGTGGTAACACTCGGCACCATGAGCATCTACCGCGGAATGATCTTTTTGCTCTCCGGCGGCGGCTGGGTGAACTCCAACCAGATGGGTGCAGACTTCCTCGGCCTGCCGCGTGCGTCAGTGCTGGGCCTGCCGGTGCTGAGCTGGTGCGCCATCGCCGTACTGCTGCTGGTGGGCTACTTCCTGCGCTACAGCCGCACCGGACGGGCGCTCTACACCGCAGGCGGTAACGCCACGGCAGCGTACTACACCGGGATCAACGCCGGGAAAATGCAGTTCATCAGCTTCTGCCTTTCCGGTCTGCTGGCCGGGTTCTGCGGCTACCTGTGGATATCGCGCTTTGCCGTTGCGTATGTTGACGTCGCTAACGGTTTTGAATTGCAGGTGGTGGCAGCCTGCGTGATTGGCGGGATCAGCACCATGGGCGGCACCGGTCGCGTGCTCGGCTGTCTGTTCGGGGCGCTGTTCCTTGGCGTCATCAACAACGCCCTGCCGGTGATCGGCGTCTCCCCGTTCTGGCAGATGGCGATTTCCGGCTCGGTCATTGTCATCGCTGTGCTGCTGAACGAGCGCGGCAACAAACGCAAAGGCAGGCTGATCCTGCGCGACGCGGCGCTGGCACGTCAGAAACTGGCGGTGAAACCATGAGCAAAATGATGACATCTGAAGAGTTCAAACCCACTTCTGCGCCGGGCATCTTCCAGCGTCTGCTGTGCTGGGAGGGCTTCCTGCTGGCGGTGACGCTGGCGGTGTTTGTGGTGAACGCGCTCGCCTCGCCCTACTTCCTCAATATCTGGAACCTCTCCGACGCGACGTTCAACTTCACGGAAAAAGCGATCATTGTGTTGCCGATGGCGATGCTGATTATCGCCCGGGAAATTGACCTGTCGGTGGCCTCCACCATCGCGCTCAGCTCGACGGTGATGGGCTTTTGCGCGGCGGCGGGCGTCGATACGCCACTGCTGGTGTGCGTGGGATTAGGCGTCGGGCTACTGTGCGGGTTGTTCAACGGCATTCTGGTGACGCGCTTTAACCTGTCGTCCATCGTCATCACCATCGGCACCATGAGCCTGTACCGCGGGATCACCTACATCCTGCTCGGGGACCAGGCGCTGAACAGCTACCCGGAGAGCTTTGCCTGGTTCGGCCAGGGCTACGTCTGGGGCGCGTTGTCGTTTGAGTTCGCGCTGTTTATCGTCCTGGCCACTCTGTTTGCCTTTGTGCTGCACCGCACCAACTTTGGCCGCCGCACCTACGCCATCGGCAACAACCCGACCGGCGCGTGGTACTCCGGCATCAACGTGAAGCGCCACAACCTGATCCTCTTCGCGCTGGTGGGGCTGATGTCCGGCCTGGCGTCGGTGCTGCTCACCTCGCGTCTGGGCAGCACCCGTCCGACCATCGCGATGGGCTGGGAGCTGGCGGTGGTGACGATGGCGGTGCTCGGCGGCGTCAATATTCTCGGTGGGTCCGGCAGCATGGTGGGCGTGATTATCGCCGCCTTCCTGATGGGGCTGGTGACCTTCGGCCTGAGCCTGCTCAACGTGCCCGGCATTGTGATGTCGGTGATTATCGGCGCGATGCTGATCGTGGTGATTTCGCTGCCGATTATTACCCGCCGGATTATGCAGCGAAGACGGATCTCATAGCCGGGTGGCACTGCGTTTACCCGGCCTGCTTAACCGTAGGCCCGCGCAAGCGCAGCGCCGCCGGGCATAAAATTCACAGTAATTAAGGAGAATTATCATGAGCTTTATGTTGGCACTCCCCAAAATCAGCCTGCACGGCGCGGGCGCGATCGGCGATATGGTCAATCTGGTGGCAAACAAACAGTGGGGAAAAGCGCTGATTGTCACCGACGGTCAGCTGGTGAAGCTGGGCCTGCTCGACAGCCTGTTTACCGCGCTCGACGCCCATCAGATGTCGTATCACCTGTTCGATGAGGTATTCCCGAATCCGACGGAAGCGCTGGTGCAAAAAGGCTATGCGGCATATCAGGATGCGGAGTGTGATTACCTGATTGCCTTTGGCGGCGGCAGCCCGATTGATACCGCCAAGGCAATCAAAATCCTCACCGCCAACCCCGGTCCGTCAACCGATTACTCTGGCGTCGGCAAGGTGAAAAACGCGGGCGTGCCGCTGGTGGCGATCAACACCACCGCAGGCACGGCAGCGGAGATGACCAGCAACGCGGTGATCATTGACGCCGCACGACAGGTGAAAGAGGTGATTATCGACCCGAACATCATCCCGGATATCGCCGTGGACGATGCCAGCGTGATGCTTGATATTCCGGCCTCCGTGACCGCCGCAACCGGCATGGATGCCTTGACTCACGCCATTGAAGCTTACGTGTCCGTCGGCGCGCACCCGCTGACCGATGCCAACGCGCTGGAGGCGATTCGCCTGATCAACCTCTGGCTGCCGAAAGCGGTCGACGACGGTCACAACCTGGAAGCGCGCGAGCAGATGGCTTTTGGTCAGTATCTGGCGGGCATGGCGTTTAACAGCGCCGGTCTGGGGCTGGTGCATGCCCTGGCGCACCAGCCGGGCGCGACGCACAACCTGCCGCACGGCGTGTGCAACGCCATTCTGCTGCCGATCATCGAAAACTTTAACCGCCCGAACGCGGTTGTCCGATTTGCCCGCGTGGCGCAGGCGATGGGCGTTGACACGCGCGGCATGAGCGATGAAGCGGCCAGCATGTCAGCCATTCAGGCGATTCGCGACCTGAGCGCCCGGGTCGGCATTCCGTCCGGATTTAGCCAGCTCGGCGTGACCAAAGCCGATATTGAAGGCTGGCTGGATAAAGCTCTCGCCGACCCGTGCGCGCCGTGTAACCCGCGCACCGCCAGCCGCGATGAGGTCCGCGAGCTGTACCTGGAGGCTTTATGATCCGCAAAGCGTTTGTGATGCAGGTAAACCCGGACGCGCACGAGGAGTACGCGCGTCGCCACAACCCGATCTGGCCCGAGCTGGAAGCGGTACTGAAAGCCCACGGTGCGCACCACTACGCCATTTACCTCGACAAAGCCCGCAACCTGCTGTTTGCAACCGTGGAGATTGAATCGGAGGAACGCTGGAACGCGGTGGCAAACACCGATGTCTGCCAGCGCTGGTGGAAACATATGGCTGACGTTATGCCGTCGAACCCGGATAACAGCCCGGTGAGTGCGGCGCTGGAAGAGGTGTTTTACCTGGACTGATGAATACTCCCCCTGGAGGCCGCTCTACGGGGAGGCATTTTTCAGAATTAGACATGCATTTCATCCGTTTACAGCATCTCTTCTTCATGTAACCATCCTGATTAACCTTAAGATAAATCAGGTTTTAATGATGGATTACTGGCGAAAGCATTTCAACGGACAACCTCGCGTGACTAAATTATCCGATCACGTCAGATTCTCCGCATTTTGTGGCAGGGTAACCCTGCCACTTGCCTTTAGATGAACCATACATTTTTCCGGGCTGCCCCATTACAGGGTGGTACTGAGTTAGCGTATGACACTGCTTTACGACTTCTTGATTAACAACCCCCAACATCATGGATGAATGCACAGAATGGGATTTTTCAGTGTGTATAAAAAAATAGACGGCGCGGTTAACCGGGGTTATGCCCGCTGGGGAAAATGGCTCTGGGGAACACTTATACTGCCGGTGGTGGTTTATCTTGGCTGGTCGGTGTGGGCTGCGGTCTGGGGACCACCGTCAGGGCCGGTAACGCTGATTATTCACAGTGAAATTGACAGACCTATCCTGGGGTTTAGCGTAAATGGCGTGGCGGGGGCGAATGCCTTTGCGCAAGGGGGGGGAGGGGCAACCTGCTGTGGGAATATTAGCGGGGATAAGGCTGAAATAATCTGGACGCTGGATATTACTCATGAACAATATCTTAAAGGTATGCGTCTCGAAACTCGTCGCACAGAAATGCCTATGCCAGTACGGAAGCAGGGCGAAAATGATTTACACGTTCATTTCCTCCCGGGCGATAAAGTCCTGTTGGGATGGAGTGATAACGCATGGTCGCCTTATGAAACGCATCAGGAGAATGCTAATAACAGGGAAACAGAATAATGGGATGGTTCGGTAAATATCAAAATATAGACAGCGCCGTGAATCGCGGTTATGCCCGCTGGGGAAAATGGCTCTGGGGAGCACTGATACTGCCGGTGGTGATTTATCTTGGCTGGTCGGTATGGGCTGCGGTCTGGGGACCACCGTCAGGGCCGGTAACGCTGATTATTCACAGTGAAATTGACAGGCCAATAAGAGAGTTTAGCGTAAACGGCGTGGCGGGGGCAAATGCATTTGCTTATGGTGGCGGTGGAGCAACCTGCTGCGGCAGCATAAGCGGGGATAAGGCAGAAATTATCTGGACTGTAGATTACACACTTGCGCAATACAAGGCGGGGGTGCGATCAGAAGTCCACAAAAAAATATTGCCCATGCCGCAACGTCAGTGGGGAGAAAATTACCTTCATACCTATTTCCTGCCTGAAGAAAACGTCCGGTTATGGTGGAGTACCGGTTTTAATCATCCTGATTCTCGCGATATTAAAGACCAAACCTCAGAATTAAAAAAGGATAAATAATATATGGATATTGAAAGCCTTATCGCCGCGGCAAATCGGGCCCAGCAGGCAGAAGATGCTGGTTTAGGGAACTGTTCGCGGATATGGCATGTTGGCTTCTTCTTTGACGGTATTCACAGGAATATAGAACAGGACGCAGCAGAACGTCGACTTAGCAATATTGCTCGTTTGTTTCGTGCATTTCCTGATGATGCGCAAAAAACAAGTAAAGAGTACTACTCAAAGTTTTACATTTCTGGCCTGGGTACCCCTTTCCATGAAACCATTGCTGAAAAGCTTCACACCATCATGGATGGCGGCCTGGACAGCATAACGGATAATTTAAAAGATCAGCCCGGTGAAATGGCCAAAGAATCGGGTGTGGATTTTTTAAAAGGCAACAGCTGGTACGAGATTTTAAAACATCAGGGTAAGAAACTCCTTAACCCTGTGGAATGGAAATATCTGGCCTTCGACACTGCAAAAAATGCGGCCAAAAAAGTCAGTATCGAAGCCACCCCCTGGCTGCGCGATAACCCCACAATAGCGGATATGCTGGTGACTGGCGCCGATACCCGTATTGTATCGACCAAAATAACGTTTGAAGAGGGATACAAAGAAGCCGTTAAAAAAAGCCCGGTCCCCGTTAAACTCATTTCTGTCTCCCTTTTCGGTTTTGACCTCGGCGCTACCCTGGCACGTAAATTCCTGGACAGTCTGCTGAAAGATATCTGTAAGAAAGAGGGGGATAAATACACCTACCAGGGCATACCCGTCGATATCGTCTTTACCGGCCTGTTTGACTGCTCGCGACGCACGTCGGCCAGCAACAACAACGGCGTGGATTACTTTATCTCTGCGTTTGGCGGGCCGATAAAAGGGATTAGCGTGTTGCTGGGAGACAAGTCCATCGACCAGGATACCCCCTTGCCTGAGTCGGTAAAGAAAAGCCTGCATCTGGTTGCCGCCCATGAAACCCGCGTCTGGCGCTGCCTGTACCGCACCGGCAATAACCCGGCGCACAAGGAAGAACTCTATCCCGGATGCGCGGAGGATATCGGCGGGGGCCTGAAACCTGACGAACAGAAGCCCAGTGCGGAGCTTTGTCGCGTGGCGCTCCACAGGATGTACCGTGAGGCGGCCATGGCGGGCGTGCCTTTCCCTGATTTTCAGTCGTTAAATGAAAGCAACCCTGTTGTTGCCGAGTATTTCATCGTCCAGGACAACGTCAAAAACCAGTCCGTCCTGCAGTGGGCAGAGGCGTACCAGAGCGCACTACCCTTTACTTCATTAAGCACCGCATGCCAGAACCGTCATCTGGACAGCTATATCGACTGGCTGGGCCGTCAGTACTATCAGTACCGCACGGAATGCATGAAATATGAAAAACATCGCGGTGATACGCTGGCCGCAGCTGGCGCATCGGCAGGGTTTGCTGGCATCACGCAGGAGGCGAAAGAGACCGCCGAGCAGTACGCCAGTGAACTGGCCGTATTGCAGCAAAACTGGGGCTGGCTTGATGACGTGAAGGATGCCGCCATAAGAATGCGAAACAGTATGGAACAGGACCCCAGGGACAAACGCAGGGATATCGTTCCAAACGTATATGGACCCGCGCTGTGGCGTGCGAAGCGGTTTCTGGAATACTTCCACGCGGCAAATCTCGGTAAGCCCCGGCCATTACCCCTGGATACCGCACCGCCAGAAATATACGCATGGTTCGTTCACGATCTGCAGACGGTCGACAAAGGGGCGGGTATTTCGCAGGACTTTTTTGCGATCCGCTCAATGGAGATGCCTGAAGCCTAAGTCATGCTGCCGCATTCGCGGCAGCACCCTTCCCTAATTCACCTCCACCGCGCCCCTGCTAGCAGCAATCTCCCGCCTGCCACTCAGCGTAAACGCCGACACCACCGTGATCGCCAGCACGAAACAGCCCAGTATCAGATACGTCTCCTGGAAGCCGACCCGGTCATACATATTTCCGGCAAAGGCGGAGAGGAAGATCGCCGCCGACTGTTTGGCAAACTGGAAGCCAATCAGGTAGATGGTGGCCGACAGGCGCGTATCAAACACCCCGGTGATGTACTTGAATGCCCCCACCAGCAGGAACGGGACTTCCAGCGCGTGCAGCATCTTCAGGGCAATCACCTCCACGGCGGTGGTGGCAAACGACGATCCGATAATGCGCGTCGCCATGATCACCCCGGCAATCAGCAGCGTGTTTTTCGCACCGATGCGGTTAATGATCCACGGCGAGCAGAACATGA
Source organism: Enterobacter cloacae complex sp. 677-3DZ2D5B (assembly GCF_004136695.1). Taxonomy (NCBI): domain Bacteria; kingdom Pseudomonadati; phylum Pseudomonadota; class Gammaproteobacteria; order Enterobacterales; family Enterobacteriaceae; genus Enterobacter; species Enterobacter cloacae complex sp. 677-3DZ2D5B. The sequence continues at coordinate 77,379 of NZ_QFLS01000003.1, forward strand.
TGATCGCGTTACAGATTTCCCCCGCTGTGGTGGCGAAACCAAAGGCGCGGGTCCCCTCCTGCGGCGTGGCGAAGAAGGTTTTGAAGAAGGTAGCAAACTGCTGGTCGAAGACGTCATATACGCAGGCCACGCCAATCACGTACAGGATGAACATCCACATTCTGCGCTGGCGGAACAGGTTGAACACGGTTTTGGCAGTGATCTGCGGCTGATTCGCGCCCAGGGCGTTCATTACCTGCGCCGTCTGGTTGGGCTTCGGTTTCGCGACCACCAGCAGCAGCATTAGCAACAGCGCTGCCGCCGACCCCATCCAGAAAACATACGACGGATCGATGCCGAACAGGATGCCGCCCGTTGAGGCGCACAGCCCCCAGCCGAGACAGCCGAACATGCGCGCCTTGCCGTACTCAAAAAAGCTGTTGCGGCTCACGCGTTCAATGTAGGCCTCAATCGCCCCCGAACCCGCTGAGAAGACAAAGCCGATATACAACCCACCGCTCAGCGCCCCCAGCCAGATATTGGTTTTCAGCAGCGGGGCGAAGACGTACAGGAAGAACGGCGCGAACAGGAACAGCAGCACCGAAATGATCCAAAGCAAATGTTTTTTCAGCCCCAGCTTGTCCGAAATGACCCCTAGCACCGGCTGGAAGGCAATGGCCGACAGCGAGATGCAGGAGAAAACAATCCCCGTATGGGTTTTGTTCAGGCCGATGATGTCCGACAGCCAGATCGGCAGGAACGGAAAACAGGTGGCCATGATGAAGAAGTAGAGAAAGAAGAACAGCCCGAAGATCCAGAAGTTAGGGTTGTTTTTGTGGGTACAGGTTGTTGTGTTCATTATTTTTATCCTCAACGGAGGGCCGGTTGCCCGGCCCGTCACCCTTACACGCGTTCCACACCAATCAGAATGGTGGTTTCCGGATCCAGAATCGGCAGCGCAATACCCGCCTGCATCAGCCATTCACCGCTTACCGTTTGCGGCGCGTCCATCCACGCCGGCAGCTTGCGCATGGTGTGCCCGCCCTCGCCCGTAATCTGAATGTTCGGGTGATCGAGCAGCGTGATGCGGTACTGCGCGCTGGCGTCTAACCCCGGCATGCGCAGCGGCATCATCAGGGTGTAATCCGCCATCGCGAGCTGGCTGACCAAAAACAGCCCCTGCGTCTTGTCTTCGCTCACTATACCCTGCGCCAGGGTGGTGGCGTCCGGCATATCCACGCGCCACTGGGTGCCGTGATGAATGACCTCGCGCCACCGCTTATACAGCGCGGCGTAATGTCGATAGCCTTCACGCTCCTGCGCGACGACGGTGAGCGGATCCAGCTCCAGCCCCATGTGACCAAACAGCGCCGTCAGCCCGCGGAACTGAATGCTGTGCTGGCGGAAGGTAGCGTGACACTTATGATGACCTATATGCGCCCCCATCACCTCCGGCGGGAAGAAGTAGCTCATGCCGCGCTGGATAGTGTTGCGCTCCAGCGCGTCGTTATTGTCGGACGCCCAGAAGCGGTGGCAGCGGGTCAGCACTTCATAATCGATTCGCCCGCCGCCGGAGGAGCAGGATTCAAACTCAATGTGCGGGAAACGCTCGCCCAGCACGTCCAGCAGGCGATAAAACTGGCGCGTCTGGGCATCGGCGGCGGCTTTGCCCTTGTGCCCTGGCTGCACCAGCTCGCGGTTCATGTCCCATTTCACGTAGTCGACCGCGTGTTCACCCAGCAGCCAGCTCATGCGCTCGACCAGATAATCAAAGGCCTGAGGAATATTAAGATTGAGCACCAGCTGATGTCGCCCGGTCGCCTGGGCGTAGCCCGGCAGCGCCAGCACCCAGTCAGGGTGCGCGCGGTACAGATCGGAATCCGGGTTAATCATCTCCGGCTCAACCCAGATACCAAACTCCATGCCGAGCTGTTTAACGTGATCGATCACCGGCTTAAGGCCGTTCGGGTATTTTTTCTCGTCCAGATACCAGTCGCCCAGCGCGGCGTGGTCGTCGTTGCGGCCTTTGAACCAGCCGTCGTCAATGATAAAGCGCTCCACGCCCAGCGCTGCGGCCTCGTCGGCCATGCGCATGATGTAGTCCGGATCGTGGTCGAAGTAGATCCCCTCCCAGGTGTTGAGATGCACCGGGCGCGGTTTATCTTCCGGGAAGCGGATAACGTTATCGCGCAGGTAGCGGTGGAACTGCTGGCTCATGCCGTTCAGCCCGTGCGGGGAGTGGCTGGCATACAGGCGCGGCGTCCAGAGCGTTTCCCCCTCTTCAATCGCCATTTCACCCGGCAGGTAGAGCGCTTCGGCCTGCATATAGCGGCGGCCATCGGTTTTCGCCTCTGCGCGCAGGCGATGGTTGCCGCTCCAGCCCAGATGCACACCCCAGACGTGGCCGTGCATTTCACTGAATGACGGCGTACCTGAAATCAGTGCCGGGAAATGTTCGTGGGAGGTTTTACCCCGGCGGTTTTCAATCACGAAGCTGTCGTGCTCAAGCGTAACGCGGTGCGGCTGAAACTCCCTGATCCAGCGTCCGTGGAAGGCCATCACCTCCTGCGCGCGTTCGGCCACCGGCAGCGTAACGGCAAAGCGATCCACCTGCCACGCCAGCGTTTTCAGGTTGGTTAACCCATGGCGCACCACCAGTACGCCGCTGGCATCCAGCGTTATTTCACTGGTCAGGCGCAAGCCTGCATGCTCGTCTTCAGCAGTGATTGTCAGGGCGTTTAACGCCTGCTGCACCTGCGTGGTTTTAAATACCGGCGATCCGTCCAGCCCCTGACGATGCCCCTCGATGCCCGGCGAGCCAAACAGCCCATGCCCCAGCTCTGCCATCAGCGTGACGGGGGAGTCGACGTCCAGCCTGCCGTTAGCAACCGGGCGCGCAATACTCAGGACATCCTGCGGCGAGAAGTGCTGAAGGTGCGGCCCCCAGTAGAGAATTTCGGCGAACGGGTGAGTTTTTAGCACCACGTCAACCGTATTGCTTTCAAGTCGAAAAATGGCATCTTGCATCGGACATCTCCTGTCATCGGGATGTCCTGAGTTTTGATCCGAAACGTTTCGGATACAAACCAAAACGTTTCGGATCTGTGATCGGGTTTGGAATTTTTGGTGTGATTAGGCCGTCTGGCCTGGGGAGAATTCTGGCTGCCAGAGCACCTGAAGGGTGTCAATGTCGTCGCCGTTAATCAACTGGCGCACCATATCGGCAATCTGTTTCCCGACGCCCTGACGGGTAGACTGGATCACCGCCGCGACGTCGATATCGACAATGCTGTCCTGCGGTAAGCCGTCATAGACCACCAGCGAGACGGCATTTTCACCGGTTAAGCGTCCCATCTGCGCCAGGGCCATCGCTGCGCCGTCGCCGTGGGTGTTGCAGTCGGTAATGATGGCCGTGGGCGGCTGCGGCAGGGAGAGAAGTTCTTGCGTGGTGGCATAACCCACGCGGCGCGAAGGAGGCATGGCGCGCAGCCATTCGCTGGAAAGTCCGGCTTCCCGCAGCGCGTCCAGGTAGCCCTGGCGGCGCTGGGTGATGAATGCCTGGTTGTTGCTTTCGCCCAGCAGCGCAATGCGCTGATGGCCTTTCTCGATCAGCCAGCGGGTGGCCTGATACGTACCGGCATAGTTGTCGAAATCGAACCACGCGTACGGCTGCGGGAGCTGGCTGCGGCCGAGCGCCAGGAACGGAAACCCGGCGGCCTGAAGCTGCTCAAGACGCGGATCGTGATCCAGCGTATGCGCCACTATCAGCGCATCCACGCGTCGGCTCTGCACCATGCGCATATAGCTGTGTTTGTCCGCCAGATCGTCGTCAGCGATGAGCAGCAGGTCAATCTCATGTCGCGCCAGTTCGTGGCTAATTTCGCCGACCATGTCCATAAAAACGCTGTTATTGAGCGGAACAGGATGCACCGGAAATACCAGCCCGACGGCGTCGATTTTGCCCATCTTCAGGCGACGGGCAAAGGTATTTGGTCGGTAGCCACGGCGCTGGGCCTCCGCTTCCACGCGGGCGCGCGTCTCAGCAGAAACGTCGTCATATCCGTTGAGGGCGCGGCTGACGGTGGTAACAGACAGCCCCAGTTCTTTGGCAATGGCTTTAAGCGACATGATTTTCCGTATCTTCTTTAGTTTTGTTCCGCCACCAGCAGCGCGTGCGTATCGGGCTCCAGCGCCTTAAAGATATGCGGCTGGTCAGCAGGGTAGCAAATGTAATCTCCCGGGCCGAGTTCTTCCGCCGCGTCGATCAGACCGACCATCGCCCGCCCCTGGGTCACGATAATATGCTCAACCGAACCAGGCGGATGGGGCTGGGAAATACGGTCTGCCCCCGGCTGAGTCAGCAGCAGATAGATATCACGACGCGCGCCCGGCGGACACGCCGCGAGCAAAATCGCCTCGTAGTTCGCCTGCCCGGCGACGACTTTTGTGCCCTCGCCGCGGCGGATCACCTGCGTGACGGGTTGCTGCGGCTCCAGTAACCGGGCAAACGGAATATCCAGCGCCACGCAAAGCGACCACAGCGTTTCCAGGCTAGGATTGCCGTTGCCAGACTCCAGTTGTGAAAGCGTGGATTTGGCGATCCCGGCACGGCGGGCAATTTCCGCCAGTGAGAGCCCGGTTCGCAGGCGTTCTCGTACCAGGCTTTTGGCGATCACGCTGATTGGCTGCGTCATAATAACGGCCTCTTTCTCTCTATAACGAACGAATCGTTCGTCTTGTAAAACGTTTCTGATGCGTTCATTATAATGGAAATACGTTCGATATGGCTAAAATGGTATGAAGAAACACCTCTCCTGTCTGAAAGGCGACACGATAAAAGCGATCGTCCTGGTCTGCCTCGCGGTGGGCGTAGTCGGCATGTCTTATGGCTCACTGGCGATGGCCTACGGTTTCCCGCTGTGGGTGCCGTTTGTCCTCTCCCTCACGGTGCTGGCAGGCGCATCCGAGTTTATGTTTATTGGCATCGTGGCAAGCGGCGGCAATCCGCTGGCAGCGGCCGCGGCCGGTTTACTGGTAAACGCGCGCCATGTGCCGTTCGGCGTAACGGTGCGTGACCTGGTGGGCAAGCGCGGCCTGAGCTTTCTGGGCTGTCATATTATGAACGATGAAAGCGTGGTGTTCGGCCTTTCGCAAAAAACCGCCGAGCAGCGTAAAGCGGCCTACTGGCTGTGCGGCCTGGGCGTGGCAATTATCTGGCCGCTGGGGGCGGTACTGGGGGCGATGGTCGGCAAGCTGCTGCCAGACCCGGAAACCATCGGGCTGGACGCGGTGTTCCCGGCGATCCTGCTGGCGTTAGTGGTGCCGGCATTTAAAAACCGTACCACGCTGATCCGCGCCTGTAGCGGCGCAGTGTTGTCGCTGGCCGCCGTACCGTTTGCGCCGGTGGGTCTGCCGGTGCTGCTCTCTTTGCTCGGCCTTGCCGCGAGGAAAAAATAATGGAAAACATGACGGTCTTTATTCTCGGCATCGCCATTCTTTCTGCCGGAACCTATCTGATGCGTCTTGGCGGAGCGAAGCTTGGCAACCGGCTGGCGCTTTCAGAACGGTCGCAGGCGCTGCTTTCAGACGCGGCTACCGTTTTGCTGTTCTCCGTCGCGCTGGCGACAACGTTTTATGAAGGGGACCATTTTGCCGGGATGGCACGTGTGCTGGGCGTGGGGTTCGCGGTGTTTCTGGCCTGGCGCAAAATGCCGTTAATTGTGGTGATCGTCGCGGCGGCGGTGGTGACCGCACTGCTGCGTCTGGCAGGCATAAACTAAAAAGCGCCCCAGGGGCGCTCTTTCGACGGTATAGCGGAATTATTTGTTCAGTTCAGCGGTCATGTGTACGCGGTTACCGGTGAATGCCTGGGTAATTTTGTACGATGACGCGCCCGCTTCCTGAGCCTGTGCAGCGATTTTAGCTTCTGCACCATCCAGGGTAGAGGCGGATGCGGTCACTGTCTGCGCAGCGAAAGAACCAAAAGAGGTAGCCAGAGCGATTACTGCGACAAAAGTTTTGATGCTTTTCATGAGGTAAACCCTTTCGTTAAGTTGTTTAGATAAGGCGCCGTGCCTTGATGAGATAAATATTAGACCTCATCATGAACAACTAAAAGCGGAAGGATTTGCTATACTCATTCAAAATTACTGATCAACTATCAATCGCTGCGGATGGGTGTAAATAGTTGCTCTACCCGGCTTGCAGAACCCCACCAGCGTCAGGTTGCAGCGCTCCGCCACTTCCACCGCCAGCGTGGTTGCCGCTGACACCGCAAACAGAATTTCCACGCCGCACATGGCGGACTTTTGCACCATCTCATAGCTGGCGCGGCTGGAGACTAACGCCGCGCCCTGCTGCCAGACGTTGCTTTCCCGAGCGCGGCGACCTAACAGCTTATCCAGCGCGACGTGGCGGCCCACATCTTCATGACCGCCGGCAATGTTGCCTGACGGCAATATCCATGCCGCCGCGTGGGTACAGCCGCTGAGCTGACCGATGGGTTGCACGTCGTTCAGGTGCTCAAGCGCCCGATCAAGGTGCGCCAGATTGAACGTCTGGGTGAACGGCAGCGGGATAATGGGTTTGCCGATATCGTTAAGCTGTTCAACGCCGCACACGCCGCAGCCGGTACGTCCGGCCAGCGCCCGGCGGCGCTCTTTCAGCCCCATAAAGCGGCGGCTGGAGAGTTCGATTTGCACTTCAAGACCATTACAGGCATGAACCACATCCATGCCGTAGATCTCCTGCGGATGCGCAATGATGCCTTCCGAGAGGGAAAAACCTATGGCGAACAGCTCCAGATCTTTCGGCGAGGCCATCATCACCACATGCGAAATACCGTTGTAAACCAGGGCAACGGGGACCTCTTCCGCCAGAAAATCCGGCGTGGCATGTGAAATGTGAGGCGGTCTGTGTACCGACAGTTCCACAATACCCGCAGGCAGTGGCGACGCGTGGGCAACACGGTTTTGTTTAGACACAACGGTATTCCTGAACAACCACGGAAGTGAGCCTGCTATTGCAACACAAACGGCAGGCCTTACGCATAGTATGGATCAACTTTTCAGCAACCATTCTCCTACTCAATACGGAGGGGTGCAACCGATCACCTGCTACACCTCTTTAACATGCACAGGGTAAAATGTGGTTGATATCACATTTTATAATCAATGCCGTGATAATACGTTCACTTTGTTTTAACCCCGTTGGAACAGGCGTACCGACATTGTGGTATTCTGGGCTTATCCCTCGGAGAAATGAGGGATTAACGCAAATTTTTCTCCTTTGCGGTTAATTCTCAACCGCAAAGTAAAACTACATAGCAATGTCGTAATGAACCAAGGAGTGACCCATGCAGGTCAGCAGAAGGCAGTTCTTTAAGATCTGCGCTGGCGGTATGGCAGGCACCACGGCGGCGGCACTGGGCTTTGCGCCCGGTGTAGCGCTGGCGGAAACACGGCAGTATAAACTGCTGCGCACCCGCGAAACCCGTAACACCTGTACGTACTGCTCCGTCGGCTGTGGGCTGTTAATGTATAGCCTCGGCGACGGTGCGAAAAACGCCAAAGCATCTATTTTCCACATCGAAGGCGATCCGGATCACCCGGTAAACCGTGGTGCACTCTGTCCGAAAGGGGCCGGTCTGGTAGATTTTATCCACTCCGAAAGCCGCCTGAAGTTTCCTGAGTATCGCGCTCCCGGCTCTGACAAATGGCAGCAAATCAGCTGGGAAGAAGCGTTCGATCGCATCGCTAAGCTGATGAAAGAAGACCGCGATGCCAACTTTATCGCGAAGAATGCCGAAGGCACCACCGTTAACCGTTGGCTCTCCACCGGCATGCTGTGTGCTTCAGCGTCCAGTAACGAAACCGGCTATTTAACCCAGAAATTTACGCGCGCACTCGGTATGCTCGCGGTCGACAACCAGGCGCGTGTCTGACACGGACCAACGGTAGCAAGTCTTGCTCCAACATTTGGTCGCGGTGCGATGACCAACCACTGGGTCGACATCAAGAACGCCAACCTTATTGTGGTGATGGGCGGTAACGCCGCTGAAGCGCACCCTGTCGGGTTCCGCTGGGCGATGGAAGCCAAAATCCACAACGGCGCGAAGCTGATTGTGATCGATCCCCGCTTTACGCGTACAGCGTCAGTGGCGGATTTCTACACCCCGATTCGTTCAGGTACTGACATCACTTTCCTGTCAGGCGTACTGCTGTACCTGATGACCAACGAAAAATATAACCGCGAGTACACCGAAGCCTATACCAACGCCAGCCTGATCGTGCGTGAGGATTACAGCTTCGACGATGGCCTGTTCAGCGGTTACGACGCCGAAAAACGCAAATACGATAAAACCAGCTGGAACTACGAGCTGGACGAAAACGGCTTTGCGAAGCGCGACACCACCCTGCAACACCCCCGCTGCGTGTGGAACCTGCTGAAAGAGCACGTTTCCCGCTACACGCCGGAGGTTGTCGAAAACATCTGTGGGACGCCGAAAGCGGATTTCCTGAAGGTGTGCGAGTTGATTGCGGAAACCAGCGCGAAAGATAAAACCGCGTCGTTCCTGTATGCGCTCGGCTGGACGCAGCACTCCATCGGCGCGCAGAACATCCGCACCATGGCGATGGTTCAGCTGCTCCTCGGCAACATGGGGATGGCAGGCGGCGGCGTGAACGCCCTGCGCGGTCACTCCAACATTCAGGGTCTGACCGACCTCGGCCTGCTGTCTCAGAGCCTGACGGGTTACATGAACCTGCCGAGCGAGAAACAGACTGACCTGCAAACCTACCTGACGGCCAGCACGCCAAAACCGCTGCTCGAAGGCCAGGTGAACTACTGGGGCAACTATCCGAAGTTCTTCGTCTCGCTGATGAAAGCCTTCTACGGCGACAAGGCGACGGCGGAAAACAGCTGGGGCTTTGACTGGCTGCCGAAGTGGGACAAAGGTTACGACGTACTTCAGTACTTCGAAATGATGCACCAGGGCCAGGTCAACGGCTATATCTGCCAGGGCTTTAACCCGGTGGCATCGTTCCCGAACAAGAACAAGGTTGTCGAGTCTCTGTCGAAGCTGAAGTTCCTGGTGACGATTGACCCGCTCAATACCGAAACGTCGACGTTCTGGCAGAACCACGGTGAGTCGAACGACGTCGATCCGTCGAAGATTCAGACCGAAGTGTTCCGTCTGCCGTCCACCTGCTTCGCGGAAGAGAACGGGTCTATCGTCAACTCCGGCCGCTGGTTGCAGTGGCACTGGAAAGGCGCAGACGCCCCGGGCATCGCCCTGAACGACGGCGAGATCCTGGCCGGCATCTTCTTACGCCTGCGTAAGATGTACGCCTCTGAGGGCGGCGCAACGCCTGAGCCAGTACTGAACATGACCTGGAACTACTCGACGCCGGAAAACCCAGCGCCGGAAGAAGTGGCCATGGAGAGCAACGGTAAAGCGCTGGCGGACGTTATCGACCCGGCGACCGGTGCGGTGCTGGCGAAGAAAGGCGATCAGCTCAGCACCTTCGCGCACCTGCGCGATGACGGTACGACGTCAAGCGGCTGCTGGATCTTTGCCGGGAGCTGGACGCCGAAAGGCAACCAGATGGCCAACCGCGATAACGCCGACCCGTCGGGCCTCGGTAATACGCTGGGCTGGGCATGGGCGTGGCCGCTTAACCGCCGCATCCTCTATAACCGTGCCTCCGCTGATCCGCAGGGCAACCCGTGGGATCCGAAGCGTCAGCTTCTGAAGTGGGACGGCGCGAAATGGGGCGGCGTGGATATTCCGGACTACAGCACTGCCGCACCAGGCAGCGATGTCGGGCCGTTTATCATGCAGCCTGAAGGGATGGGCCGTCTGTTTGCTATCGATAAGATGGCGGAAGGGCCATTCCCGGAACACTACGAGCCGTTTGAGACGCCGCTGGGTACTAACCCGCTGCACCCGAACGTGGTCTCTAACCCGGCAGCCCGTATCTTCAAGAGCGATTTTGAAGCGCTGGGTAAAAAGGACAAGTTCCCGTATGTCGGCACCACTTACCGTCTGACCGAACACTTCCACTACTGGACCAAGCACGCGCTGCTGAATGCCATCGCGCAGCCGGAACAGTTTGTGGAGATCGGCGAGAAGCTGGCGAACAAACTCGGCATTGCCCATGGCGATACCGTGAAGGTCTCCTCTAACCGCGGCTACATCAAAGCCAAGGCGGTGGTGACCAAGCGTATTCGCACGCTGAACGTTCACGGTCAGCAGGTGGATACCATCGGCATCCCGATTCACTGGGGTTATGAGGGCGTGGCGAAGAAAGGGTTCATTGCGAACACCCTGACGCCGTTCGTCGGTGATGCGAACACGCAGACGCCGGAGTTTAAGGCCTTCCTCGTGAACGTGGAAAAGGTGTAACGGAGACGACTTATGGCTTATCAATCTCAAGACATTATCCGTCGTTCCGCGACTAACGGTTTCACGCCCGCGCCTCAGGCGCGGGACCACCAGCAGGAAGTGGCGAAGCTTATCGACGTGACCACCTGTATCGGCTGTAAAGCCTGTCAGGTGGCCTGCTCTGAGTGGAACGACATCCGTGACGAAGTGGGTCACAACGTCGGGGTGTACGACAACCCGGCGGACCTGACCGCCAAGTCCTGGACGGTAATGCGTTTCTCGGAAGTGGAGCAGAACGACAAGCTGGAATGGCTTATTCGCAAAGACGGCTGTATGCACTGTGCGGATCCGGGCTGCCTGAAGGCGTGTCCGTCAGAAGGGGCTATCATTCAGTATGCCAACGGCATCGTCGACTTCCAGTCCGAGCAGTGCATTGGCTGCGGCTACTGCATCGCGGGCTGTCCGTTTGACGTGCCGCGCCTGAACCCGGAAGACAACCGCGTCTACAAATGTACGCTGTGCGTTGACCGCGTAAATGTCGGCCAGGAGCCAGCGTGCGTGAAGACCTGTCCAACCGGCGCTATCCACTTTGGCTCCAAAGAGGATATGAAAACGCTGGCGGCAGAGCGCGTGGGCGAGCTGAAAACTCGTGGTTACGATAACGCGGGCCTGTACGATCCGGCCGGGGTTGGCGGTACGCACGTGATGTACGTGCTGCACCACGCCGACAAGCCGAACCTGTATCACGGCCTGCCGGAGAACCCGGAAATCAGCGCGACCGTGAAGTTCTGGAAAGGCATCTGGAAACCGCTGGCCGCGGTCGGTTTTGCGGCCACCTTCGCAGCGAGCATCTTCCACTACGTCGGCGTTGGTCCGAACCGTGCGGAAGAGGAAGACGACAACCTGCATGAAGAGAAAGACGAGGTGCGCAAATGAGAAAACGTGACACCATCGTGCGCTACACCGCGCCGGAACGCATCAACCACTGGGTCACCGCCTTCTGCTTCATGCTGGCGGCGATAAGCGGGCTGGGGTTCTTCTTCCCGTCCTTCAACTGGCTGATGCAGATCATGGGGACACCACAGCTGGCGCGTATACTGCACCCGTTTGTGGGCGTCATCATGTTCGCGTCGTTCATCATCATGTTTTTCCGTTACTGGCACCATAACCTAATCAATCGGGATGATATCTTTTGGGCGAAGAATATTCGTAAGATCGTCGTCAACGAGGAAGTGGGTGATACCGGGCGTTATAACTTCGGCCAGAAATGCGTATTCTGGGCGGCGATTATCTTCCTGGTCCTGTTGCTGGTGAGCGGCGTGATCATCTGGCGTCCGTACTTTGCGCCTGCTTTCTCAATCCCGGTGATCCGATTCGCGCTGATGCTGCATTCATTTGCCGCAGTAGCGTTAATTGTGGTTATCATGGTGCATATTTACGCCGCCCTTTGGGTGAAAGGCACCATTACCGCGATGGTGGAAGGCTGGGTCACCAAAACGTGGGCGAAGAAACATCACCCGCGCTGGTACCGTGAAGTCCGCCAGAAACAGGAAAAGTCATCTGAATGAGTATTCGCATAATCCCGCAAGATGAGCTGGGGTCGAGCGAGAAACGTACGGCGGAGTATATTCCGCCGTTGTTATTCCCCAGACTCAAGAACCTCTACAACCGCCGCGCAGAGCGTCTGCGCGAGCTGGCAGAGAACAACCCGCTGGGCGATTTTCTGCGTTTTGCCGCGCTGGTCGCCCATGCGCAGGAAGTGGTGCTGTACGACCATCCGCTGCAAATGGACCTGACCGCACGCATCAAAGAAGCCAACGAACAAGGCAAGCCGCCGCTGGACATTCACGTTCTGCCGCGCGACAAGCACTGGCATAAGCTGCTGCATTCGCTGATTGCCGAGCTGAAGCCCGAGATGAGCGGCACGGCGCTGGCGGTCATTGAGAACCTGGAAAAAGCCTCAGAGCAAGAGCTGGAAGAGATGGCGAGCGCGCTGTTTGCCTCCGACTTCTCGCTGGTGAGCAGCGATAAAGCGCCGTTCATCTGGGCTGCGCTGTCGCTCTACTGGGCGCAAATGGCGAGCCTGATCCCAGGCAAAGCCCGCGCCGAATACGGCGAAGCGCGCCAGTTCTGTCCGGTGTGTGGTTCAATGCCGGTCTCCAGCATGGTACAGATTGGTACGACACAGGGGCTGCGCTACCTGCACTGCAACCTGTGTGAAACCGAATGGCACGTGGTGCGCGTGAAGTGCAGCAACTGCGAGCAGACCCGCGATCTGAACTACTGGTCGCTGGAAAACGAAGACGCGGCGGTGAAAGCCGAAAGCTGCGGCGACTGCGGGACTTACCTGAAGATTCTGTATCAGGAAAAAGACCCGAAAGTCGAAGCGGTGGCCGACGATCTCGCCTCGCTGATTCTGGACGCGAAGATGGAGCAGGAGGGCTTTGCCCGCAGCTCGATCAACCCGTTCCTGTTCCCGGGGGAAGGGGAGTAATCTCCTGTGAGAATGCCGGGCGGCGCGAGTTTGCCCGGCCTACACCTCGACAGCAATACCTGCCGTCTTATATGCCAGATGCTCTTCAGCCCGTAGTCCAGGATCCGTCTAAAGACGCGTTATCGCTTTAGCATCGCTTCCACGGCAAATCTCAGGCAACATCCGCACTTTATGTCTGTGACGAAAGCAGATAATAAAAAAGCTCTCGCCTTTGCGAGCAGCTTTCAAGACTTTTCCCCTCAATAATATTCTTGTTTTCTTTTGAATCAAACCAGGCTATAAAGCTGTACATTCATACAGTTAAAAGGTGTTTTCATGGCACTGGAAAAGGGTATTGAACGGCTGGTTCAAGGATTTATCGCTGCAGGTCGCCCCTCATCGCGTCGCCAGACAATTGAGGTACGACGAGCAGGCTATATTGCCAGCACGGAGCTTGCCGGGAAGACCGAAACGCGCGTTCAGCTGGAGACGCTTGTTCTTGAGGGTCTTACCATTCGGGTATTTTCACCTCTCAATGCGCCTGAAATATTGCCTGCTGCCATCTACTACCACGGCGGATGTTTTATCAGCGGCGGCTTTGATACCCATGACAACCAGCTCCGTCAGTTAGCCTACTACGGCAATTGCCGGGTGATTGCGATTCAGTACAGACTGGCGCCGGAGCATACCTTCCCCGCCGCACATGACGATGCTGAAAGAGGTGCGAATCTGGTCTGGCAGTATGCAGACGAATTAGGCGTGGATAAGAACCGACTCACCCTCTGTGGAGACAGCGCAGGAGGGCATTTGGCGCTGGTAACGGCGCTGCGGCTTAAGGTTAAAGGGCTGTGGCAACCTGCGCAGCTTATTCTTATCTATCCCATGCTCGACGCCACGGCCAGTTTTGAAAGCTATACCCTCAACGGCATGGATTACGTGATTACTAGCGATACCCTGCTGAGCGGCTATGAAATATATCTGGCTGGAGCCGACCTTCAGCATCCTGAAGCTAGCCCACTGTGGCGGGAAGACTTCAGCGGCCTGCCGAAGGTCCATATTGTTACCGCTGAGTATGATCCGTTACGTGACGAAGGCGAGGCGCTTTATCAGCGCCTCACGGCGCAAGGCGTGAAGTGTACCGCTCAACAATGGCGGGGTGTAATTCACGGCTTCTTCCAGTTGGGTGGAATTAGCCAGTCAGCGCGAGACATTATGCGAGATATTGCCTGGCGCATTAACCATGCCGGGCGAGAGTGAGAAGGAGACTACTCCTCCTCGTTCCCACCCTCTTCATACGCGCCATACGGCTTCGCAGGCAGAACGATATAGGTGCCTTCAAACACCGCGCCTGGCGTTTCATCGCCGAACAGCTCAACCTGCATCTGTACGCGTGCTTTACGTCCACGCGCCAGACGGTCGAGATCGCCGCCCAGTGCGCCCAGGTCAGCTACCGCGCTCGGCTTGCCGCTGATCGGCGCGCTGTAGCGGATATGGGCATCGGCCAGAATAATGGTGCCGCCGAGATGACGTTCGCGCAGCATCAGCCAGATCAGTCCCCATCCGGTGAGCGTGGCGAGTGAAAACAGGCTGCCGGCAAACAGGGTATGGTGCGGGTTCTGGTTGCCGGTTTCCGGCATGGTGGTGATAAATTTTTGTCCGGTATACTGCTGAATACGCACGCCCATTTTTTCACTGAGCGGAATGTGCTGATACCACGCCTGCTGGAGCTGCCCGCACCAGTCGGCGCGATGGAGAATATCGTCCAGCGTGGCGATGGGTTTGATCATCAAAAAGTGACGAATCGGCGTAGTTTGCGGGGCGGTGATTTCCCCCTGATTCACGAAACCAAGCTTGGCAAAGAACTCAACGGCATCTTCGCGGGCGCTACAGGTGACGCGCTTGACCCCTTCCTGACGGGCAACGGATTCCAGCGTCATTGCCATCAGCGTTCCAAGGCCTTTGTCCTGCACGGAGGGATGAACGGCCATAAAGCGGATTGAAGCTTCGTTGTCGGCATTGATGTACAGACGTCCCACGGCAACGAGGTTGCCCTCTTCATCAACCACCATCTGGTGGTGCGCCATCGCGTCCCAGGCGTCGCGTTCAGAGCCTTTCGGTTGATGCAGTGGTTTGCGCAGCATTTCCCAGCGGAAATGGTAATAAGCGTCTAATTCTTCTTCCGTTTGCGGTACTCGAAGGTGATACATAGCTGTACTCTCTCTTGTTACCCGCGGCCATACCGCCAGTTGGCTCATACCTGGAGCCAGAATGTGACGGGGCCATCGTTCACCAGCGAAACCTGCATATCCGCAGCGAATCGTCCGGTTTGTGTATTCATGTCCTGTTGGCGACAGCGCTCAACAAAGTACTCGTATAGGGCTTCTGCGCGATCCGGTGCCGCGCCCTTCGAAAAACTCGGCCGCATGCCGCGTTCGGTATCCGCAGCCAACGTAAACTGGGAAACCACCAGCACGCTGCCGCCCGCCTGCTGAACGTTCAGGTTCATCTTGCCTTCCGCATCGCTGAAAATGCGGTAGCCCAGCACGCGCTCACATAAGCGGTTAGCTTTTTGTTCGTCGTCATCTTTTTCGACACCCAGGAGCACCAAAAGTCCTGGGCCAATTTCACCCGTCACCTCATCCGCCACGGTGACGCTGGCACGGGTTACGCGCTGAATCAATGCAATCATGGTTGGTCTGCTTCTTGTTGTTTTTCAGCTTCTGCTGCTTTTTTGAGTTCGCGGTAGACTCCGAGAGTGACAGTTATTTCGGCGCCAAGCAAGACGATACACCACGTCCAGTAGACCCAGACAAACAAAATGGGGATCACCGCCAGCACACCGTAAATCAGCTGATAAGAGGGGAACATGGTGATATAAAGCGCGAATCCTTTCTTGCCCAGCTCAAAGAGCAACGCCGCGACCAGCGCACCCACCACGGCATCCCGGTTGGGTACGCGCGTGGTTGGTACCACGCTGTAGAGCAGCCAGAACGAAAGCCACGATAAAATCAGCGGGAAGATACGCAGCACGTTATCGATCACGCTGTTTAAGTCGGTCGCCCAGCGCAGCGAAAGAAGGTAGGAGCTGATCGCCAGGCTTGCCCCCGCCAGCAATGGGCCAAGGGTTAAAATCATCCAGTAGACGGCAAAGGAGTAAACCTTCGGGCGGACTTTTTTGCTCCGCCAGATGGTGTTGAGCGCACTGTCGATGGAGTACATCAGCAGCAGCGCGGTAACAATAAGCCCACACGCCCCCACCGCCGTCATCTTGCTGGAGTTTGCGACAAACTGCTCAATGTAGTTCTGGATCACATCGCCGGTGGCAGGAATAAAGTTTGCGAAAACAAAATGGCGAAGCTGCATGCTCACATCGGCAAACATTGGAAATGCCGAAAAAAGCGCAAAAATCACCGCCACCAGCGGCACCAGCGAGAGCAACGACACGTAAGCGAGATTGCCCGCCAGCGTGGTCATGTTGTCCTCATCAATGCGATGCCAGAGGAGTTTCAGCCACGCCCTCAGCGGGCGCGTGTGGTGATTGGCTTTTTGATGAACGGTTTTTAGCATAACTGCTTCGCAAAGTAGTTCGGTATCGTCTCTTTTCCGGTCACCAGAATGGAGGTGATACCTAACTGATTAGCCCCTTCTATATTATCGGCGTTGTCGTCAAAAAAGACCGCATCCGCTGCCGTGAATCCTTCTTCCTGCAATACTGCCTGATAGATGCGCGCCTCAGGTTTACGCATCCCCATCTCCTGGGAGAGATACACTTTATCTGCCGCCGCGTGAATTTCCGGGTATTCATCCGGCCAGAAGGTGGTATGCAGGCGGTTAGTATTAGACAGCACGACAACACGATGCCCCTGCTCGCGCAGCTTGTGCATGATGTCGATCACTTCCGGGCGGATCGCGACAAATATGGCCTGCCAGCCGTGGGAAAACTGCTCGTAGCTTAACGAAAGACCCATTTCCTGGTAGAAACGCTCTGCGAACGCTTCGTCGCTGATCTCACCTCGCTCGTGCAGATGGAAAGTCTCACCCATCGCGAAATTCTGCTTTAACGTCGCCAGCGGAACACGGCTAAAATCGCTCCATGCGCCCAACACCCGGTTAAAATCGATATCGACGATTACATTTCCTAAGTCAAAGATATAAAGCATGTTTATCTCCTTTCGCCGTGGAGAAGTAACTGTAGCGGGAAAGAGAAACTTTAGCTATGCGCCAGATTCAGCTTAGAGAAAGGAAAGGCCCGAATCGCAATATCGGGCCATAGGATGATCAGCCAGCCTGCTGCTCTTCTCCGGAATTGACTTCGACAACCTCAACCTTGCTGGATTTGAGGTGATTTTGCAGCGCCGGGCCGGGCAGCTCATCGGTGAACAGCGCCGTCGCCTGCGCCACGTTGCCGATTTCAACCGCCGCGGAGGCGTGGTATTTCGTATGATCGGCCGCCAGTAAAATGTGGCGGGAGTGGGCAATCATGGTTTTCACCACGCTGGCTTCGTTAACGTCAAATTCCATCATCGCGCCGTCGTGCTCTATCGCCCCGACGCTGGTGACCAGGTAATCTGCGCGAAATCCTGACACGAACGCCGTTGCCGCAGGACCGATAATGCCGCCGTTATGCGGGCGCAGCGTACCGCCGGGCACCATCACCTCAAAGCGCGGGTTCTTATAAAGAATGTGCGCCACCCGCAGGCTGTTAGTGATGATGCGCAGATGATTATGGTTGAGCAGCGCCCGGGCAACGTGCTCCACGGTCGTCCCGATAGTGATAAAGATGGTCGAACCATCGGGAATATAGTCCGCAATGGCCTCGGCAATCGCCCGCTTCTCTTCGGTAAGCGAGACTTCACGCTGCTCGAACGCCGTGTTCACCACGCTGGATGCCCTGCCCGCCCCGCCATGATGACGCGTGATCAGCCCCTGCTCGCTGAGCTTACGGATATCCCGGCGCACGGTTTGCGTGGAGACATCCAGCAGCTGCGCCAGTTCATCAATGTTCATATAGCCGCGATCGGCAATCAGCGTCAGCAGCTGATCGTGACGCGGGTTGCCGGTCAGTTCGGTAAGGCTCATGGGCTGTCCTCTGAAAACCATCACGCCCCGCATTTTATACAAAAAGTGACAAAAAAGAGCGGGTTTGATCACAGTCGGGTATACCCGCGCGTCCACCGGGCTTTGTGCATTTCAGTGCTGCGACGGCGCTGGCAAAACGCACGGCGTCTGCGGCGGGTAATTTCTGCCCCAGGCTGACCGCCAGCGCACCGTGGAACACGTCGCCCGCCCCGGTGGTATCAATGACGTTCACTTCAAAACCGGGCTGATGACACAATGCGCCGTTTTCCAGCCAGAAGCAGCCGTCTCGCCCCTGCGTAACATACACATGTCCATTTGTGAGCGTTTGTGCTTTTTTCAGCGCGTCTTCGGTGTCATCCCGCTGCGTTAAACGCCGCAATCCCGGCGCGGAGAAGGCCGCGTGGTCGCTTAGGGCGATCAGCTCCGCGATGTCCTGCGGGGTGACATCCGCATCAAGCAACGTCGGTACGCCCTGCTGACGGGCCAGGGTAAATGCCTGTTTTGCCCCGTCATGCCAGCGCACATCGGCTAAGACAATATCCCACTGCGAGAAGTCGATTTCTTGCAGCCAGTCTGCCACCGCAGGGAGATCGGGGCTGGAATAGTTCGCTATAACACGCTCCCCGCTGCCGTCCACCAGCACCGCCGATTGCGACGATCGGGCTCCCTTAACTACGCGCGTGTAGCGGGTATTCACCCCCAGGGATTCCAGCTCCGCGAGCAGCCGTCTGCCGGTATCGTCGTCCCCCACCCGGCCAATAAAATCCACTTCCGCGCCCAGTTTCGCGGCTGCCACTGCCGCCGTTGCCGCCGGGCCACCGCCCACTTCCGTATAGTCTTTTGCGACATATTTCCCACCTTCTTTCGGTAAATCATCGAGATACCAGATGCGATCCAGCACGGTAATGCCGACACAAACGATGCGAGTCATGGTGATTCCTTCTGCGATTTCTGATGCCTTCATTTTAATTTCACCAAATGTTTAAAAAGTGACTCGTGTCAATTTTTTGACTATAAATTACAAATACGATCAAAAACAGACAACATAAACGCGCAAAAATTGACACGATGTGACAGAAGAAAGGCATGTCAGCAATCGCATTTATCGGCTTAGGACAGATGGGCGCGCCCATGGCGAAGAATCTGTTGAAACAGGGCCACCAGCTTAACGTTTTTGATGTGAACCCGCAGGCGGTTCAGGCGCTGGTAGAGAGCGGCGCTCGGGCGGCGGCTACGCCAGCACAGGCAGCAACGGACGCGGAATTCGTAATTACCATGCTGCCAAACGGCGACCTGGTACGCAGCGTCCTGTTCGGCGAGCACGGCGTGTGCGAAGGATTATCCCGCGACGCGCTGGTCATTGATATGTCCACCATTCACCCGCTGCAAACCGACGCGCTGATACGCGACATGGCTGAGCAAGGCTTCAGCCTGATGGACGTGCCCGTCGGACGCACCTCTGACCATGCCATCGCCGGCACGCTGCTCCTGCTGGCAGGCGGCACGGCCCAGCAGGTTGAGCGCGCCACCCCGGTCTTAATGGCGATGGGCAATGAGCTGATTAACGCCGGCGGGCCAGGCATGGGCATCCGCGTGAAGCTTATCAATAACTACATGAGCATTGCCCTGAACGCCCTTTCCGCCGAGGCCGCCGTGCTGTGCGAAGCGCTTGGCCTCTCCTTTGACGTGGCGCTCAAGGTCATGAGCGGTACGCCTGCGGGTAAAGGCCACTTCACGACATCCTGGCCGAACAAGGTGCTGAAAGGGGATCTTTCTCCCGCCTTCATGATCGACCTTGCGCATAAAGACCTGGGGATCGCCCTCGACGTGGCCAACCAGCTCCACGTTCCGATGCCGCTGGGCGCGGCCTCCCGCGAAGTTTACAACCAGGCTCGCGCCGCCGGGCGCGGGCGCGAGGACTGGACGGCCATTCTTGAACAGGTTCGCGCATCTGCCGGGCTGAAAAAATCACACTGATACGAAAGGACTGAGGAATGACGATGTACACCCTGAAAGATATCACCCGACCTTCCGGCGGTTTTGCGATGCTGGCCGTGGATCAGCGCGAAGCGATGCGCCTGATGTTTGCGGCGGCAGGCGCGCCGGTACCGGTAACCGACCAGCACCTGACCGATTTTAAAGTCAACGCGGCAAAAATTCTGTCGCCGTACGCCTCTGCCATTCTCGTCGACCAGCAGTTCTGCTATCGCCAGATTGTCGAGCAGCAGGCCGTGGCCAAAAGCTGCGCGATGATTGTGGCCGCCGACGAGTTTATTCCGGGGAACGGTATTCCGGTCGACAGCGTGGTGATCGACAAGAACGTCGACGCGCAGGCGGTCAAACGCGATGGCGGCAAAGCACTGAAGCTGCTGGTGCTGTGGCGCAGCGATGAAGATCCGCAGCAGCGCCTGGAGATGGTGAAAGCGTTCAATACGCTGTGCCACGATAACGGTCTGCTGAGCATTATCGAGCCGGTGGTGCGTCCACCGCGTCGCGGTGCCGCGTTTAACCGCGAACAGGCGATTATCGACGCGGCCAAAGAGCTGGGCGACAGCGGTGCCGACCTCTACAAAGTGGAGATGCCACTGTTTGGCAAGGGCACGCAGCAGGAGCTGCTGGCGGCCTCGCAAAAGCTTAACGAGAACATCGCCATGCCGTGGGTGATCCTCTCGTCCGGCGTTGACGATAAGTTATTCCCGCGCGCGGTGAGCGTGGCGATGCAGGCGGGGGCATCGGGCTTTTTAGCCGGTCGCGCCGTCTGGTCCTCTGTGATTGGCCTGCCGGACACCGAGCTGATGCTGCGTGATATTTCCGTACCAAAACTTCAGCGTCTGGGTGAGATCGTCGACGAAATGATGGCTCGCCGTTAAGAAAGGATCCGAACATGAAATGGTTTAACACCCTGAGCCATAACCGCTGGCTCGAACAAGAGACCGACCGCATTCTCGATTTCGGTAAAAACGCCGCCGTACCGACCGGCTTTGGCTGGCTGGGCAATAACGGGCAGGTGCGTAGCGATATGGGCACACATCTGTGGATCACCGCCCGCATGCTGCATGTGTACGCGGTGGCGGCGAACATGGGGCGCCCCGGCGCGTACGCCCTGGTTGAGCACGGCATTAATGCCCTGAACGGTCCGCTGCGCGACAAGCAGCACGGCGGCTGGTACGCCTGCGTAAACGATGAAGGCGTGATTGATGCGTCCAAGCAGGGCTATCAGCATTTCTTCGTTCTGCTGGGCGCGGCGAGCGCCGTCACCACCGGCCATCCGCAGGCACGCAAGTTGCTGGACGACGCCATCGAGGTGATTGAGCGCTACTTCTGGAGCGAACAGGAGCAGATGTGCCTGGAGTCCTGGGACGAAGCCTTCAGCAAAACGGAAGACTATCGCGGCGGTAACGCCAACATGCACGCCGTGGAAGCTTTCCTCATCGTTTATGACGTGACCCACGACCGCAAATGGCTCGACCGCGCCCTGCGCATCGCCTCGGTGATTATTCACGACGTGGCGCGCAAAGGGGAGTACCGCGTTAACGAGCATTTTGACACCAACTGGAACCCGATCCGCGACTATAACATCGATAACCCCGCCCACCGCTTCCGCGCCTATGGCGGCACGCCTGGGCACTGGATTGAGTGGGGCCGCCTGATGCTGCACCTGCGCGCCGCCCTGGAAGCGCGCTTTGAAACCCCGCCGGAGTGGCTGCTGGAAGATGCGAAAGGACTGTTCCACGCCACCATCCGCGACGCCTGGGCACCCGACGGGGCGGACGGCTTTGTCTACTCCGTGGGCTGGGACGGCAAGCCAATCGTGCGCGAACGCGTGCGCTGGCCAATCGTCGAGGCGATGGGCACGGCCTATGCCCTCTATACCGTGACCGGCGAGGCGCAGTACGAAGCCTGGTATCAGAAATGGTGGGATTACTGCATCAAGTATCTGATGGATTACGAAAACGGATCCTGGTGGCAGGAGCTGGACACCAATAACGAAGTGACCACCAAAGTCTGGGACGGCAAGCAGGATATTTACCATCTGCTGCACTGCCTGGTGATCCCCCGCCTGCCGCTGGCGCCGGGCTTAGCGCCTGCCGTCGCCGCCGGATTACTGGATAGCCAGGCCAAATAATTAAGACGGAGTTTTTATGCGTACCCTACACAATATTGACCTGAAAAATAACGAAAGTGGCTTCACCCTGCGCTGGCAGGACCGTCTGATTTTATCCCACACCGCGGATGCCCCTTGCCTGTGGATTGGCGCAGGTGAGGCGGATATCGAGATGTTTCGCGGCAACTTCAGCATCAAAGACAAGCTCAACGAAAAGATTGCCCTGACGAACGCGACCGTTACGCAGCAAAGCGCGGGCTGGGCAATCCGCTTTACCCGCGGCGATGCGGTAAGCGCCACGCTGCTGGTGGGCGTGGATGCGGAAGGCCGTCTGGAGCTGAAACTGAAAAATGATGCTCCCGGCCATAACCGCATCTGGCTGCGGCTGGCGGCGCAGCCAGAAGATCATATTTACGGCTGCGGCGAGCAGTTCTCGTACTTCGATCTGCGCGGCAAGCCGTTCCCGCTGTGGACCAGCGAGCAGGGCGTGGGCCGCAACAAGCAGACCTATGTCACCTGGCAGGCCGACTGCAAAGAGAACGCAGGCGGTGACTACTACTGGACCTTCTTCCCGCAGCCCACCTTCGTGAGCACCCAGAAGTACTACTGCCACGTGGATAACAGCTGCTATATGAACTTCGACTTCAGCGCCCCTGACTTCCACGAGCTGGCGTTCTGGGAAGATAACGCCACGCTGCGCTTCGAATGTGCGGAAACGTACGTCGATCTGCTGGAAAAACTGACCGGCCTGCTGGGACGCCAGCCGGAGCTGCCGGACTGGGTGTACGACGGCGTGACGCTGGGCATCCAGGGCGGCACCGAGGTGTGCCAGCAGAAGCTCGACACCATGCGTAACGGCGGCGTAAAGGTGAACGGCATCTGGGCGCAGGACTGGTCCGGCATCCGCATGACCTCCTTCGGCAAACGCGTAATGTGGAACTGGAAGTGGAACAGCGCGCTCTATCCGCAGCTTGATACGCGGATTGCGCAGTGGAAAGAAGAAGGCGTGCAGTTCCTCTCCTATATCAACCCGTACGTCGCCAGCGATAAAGATCTCTGCGAAGAGGCCGCGAAACGCGGCTATCTGACCAAAAACGCCGACGGCAAGGACTACCACGTCGAGTTCGGCGAGTTCTACGCGGGCGTTATCGACCTGACCAACCCGGCAGCCTACGACTGGTACAAAGAGGTCATTAAAAAGAACCTGATCGAACTGGGCTGCGGCGGCTGGATGGCCGATTTCGGGGAGTACCTGCCGACCGATACCTTCCTGCACAACGGCGTGAGCGCGGAGATCATGCATAACGCCTGGCCTGCCCTGTGGGCGAAATGTAACTACGAAGCGCTGGAGGAGACCGGCAAGCTCGGGGAGATCCTGTTCTTCATGCGCGCAGGCTACACCGGTAGCCAGAAGCACTCGGTGATGATGTGGGCGGGGGATCAGAACGTCGACTGGAGCCTGGACGACGGTCTGGCTTCCGTCGTACCGGCGGCGCTGTCGCTGGCGATGACCGGGCACGGCCTGCACCACAGCGACATTGGCGGCTATACGACGCTCTTCGAGATGAAGCGCAGCAAAGAGCTGCTGCTGCGCTGGTGTGATTTCAGCGCCTTTACGCCGATGATGCGTACCCACGAGGGCAACCGCCCTGGCGATAACTGGCAGTTCGACGGCGACGCGGAAACCATCGCGCACTTCGCGCGCATGACCACTGTCTTCACCACTCTGAAGCCGTACATCAAAGCCGCGGTCGCGCAGAACGCGAAAAGCGGCCTGCCGGTGATGCGTCCGCTTTTCCTGCACTACGAGGACGACGCGCGCGCCTACACGCTGAAATACCAGTATCTGTTTGGCCGCGATCTGCTGGTGGCGCCGGTCCATGAAGAGGGACGCCGCGACTGGTCGCTCTATCTGCCGCAGGACACCTGGGTCAATGCGTGGACCGGAGAAACCTGCCAGGGCGGTGACATCACCGTTGATGCCCCGCTCGGCAAACCGCCGGTCTTCTATCGCCAGCAAAGCGAATGGGCTGATCTGTTTAGCACCTTACGTCATATCTGATAAGGCTCGCCCGCGGGAAAACCTGCGGGCAGACGGAGAACAATAATGAGTCAACATACTTCTGATCCGGCAACCCTGCGCCTGCCGTTTAAAGAAAAACTCGCCTACGGGATGGGCGATCTCGGCTCTAACATCCTGCTTGATATCGGCACGCTGTATCTGCTGAAGTTCTACACCGACGTGCTGGGGCTGCCGGGCACCTACGGCGGGATTATCTTCCTGATTGCGAAGTTTTTTACCGCCTTCACCGATATGGGCACCGGGATCATGCTCGATTCCCGGCGCAAGATCGGCCCGAAAGGGAAATTCCGCCCGTTCGTGCTGTATGCAGCCTTCCCGGTAACGTTGCTGGCGATTGCCAACTTCGTCGGCACACCGTTTGAAATCACCGGTAAAACGGTGATGGCGACGGTGCTGTTCATGCTGTACGGCCTGTTCTTCAGCATGATGAACTGCTCTTACGGCGCGATGGTGCCCGCCATCACCAAAAACCCGGACGAGCGCGCCTCGCTGGCGGCCTGGCGCCAGGGCGGCGCCACGCTCGGCCTGCTGCTCTGTACGGTGGGCTTTGTCCCGGTGATGAACCTGATTGAGGGTAACGACCAGCTTGGCTACATCTTTGCCGCCACCCTCTTCTCGCTGTTCGGGCTGTTCTTTATGTGGTGGTGCTATAAGGGCGTTACCGAGCGTTACGTCGAGACGCAGCCTGCTAACCCGGCGCAGAAACCGGGGCTGTTGCAGTCGTTTCGCGCCATCGCCGGGAACCGTCCGCTGTTTATCCTGTGCATCGCTAACCTGTGCACGCTGGGCGCCTTTAACGTCAAACTCGCCATTCAGGTCTACTACACGCAGTACGTGCTGAAAGACCCGATCCTGCTGTCGTATATGGGCTTCTTCAGCATGGGCTGTATTTTTATCGGCGTCTTTATGATGCCCGGCGCGGTGCGGCGCTTCGGCAAGAAAAAGGTCTACATCAGCGGGCTGATGATTTGGGTGGCGGGCGATCTGCTTAACTACTTCTTCGGCGGCGGCTCGGTGAGCTTTGTGGCGTTCTCCTGCCTGGCGTTCTTCGGTTCCGCGTTCGTGAACAGCCTGAACTGGGCGCTGGTGTCCGATACCGTGGAATACGGCGAGTGGCGCACCGGCGTGCGCTCCGAGGGAACGGTCTACACCGGCTTTACCTTCTTCAGGAAGGTCTCGCAGGCGCTGGCGGGCTTCTTCCCGGGGATCATGCTCACCCAGATCGGCTATGTGCCGAACGTGGTGCAGTCCGCCGGGACGGTTGAAGGGCTGCGGCAGCTGATATTTATCTACCCGAGCCTGCTGGCGGTCATCACCATCGTGGCGATGGGCTGCTTCTACAACCTCAACGAGAAGATGTATGTGCGCATAGTGGAAGAGATCGAACTGCGCAAACGTACGGCATAAATGACGTGATTGAGCGCCCTGCGGGGCGCTTTGAGGATCGACCATGACACATAATACTGATCCGTTAACCCTGAAATTGAGCCTGCGAGAGAAGTGCGCCTACGGGATGGGCGATTTTGGCTCGAATCTGATGCTGTGTATTGGCACGCTGTACCTGCTGAAGTTTTACACCGATGAACTGGGCATGCCGGCGTTCTATGGCGGCATTATTTTCCTCGTCGCGAAGTTTTTCACCGCGTTTACCGACATGCTGACCGGGGTGCTGCTGGACTCCCGGCGTAACATCGGCGCGCGGGGGAAATTCCGGCCATTCATTCTCTACGCCTCCGTTCCTGTGGCGCTGGTGGCCACGGCGCAGTTTATGGCCAACGACTTTAGCCTGACGGTGAAAACGGCCCTCGCCACCGTGCTCTTCATGATGTTTGGCCTCTGCTACAGCCTGATGAACTGTGCCTACGGTGCAATGGTTCCGGCCATCACCAAAAACCCGAACGAGCGCGCGCAGCTTGCGGCGTGGCGTCAGGGCGGCGCAACGGTAGGGCTGTTGCTCTGCACCGTCGGCTTTATGCCGATCCAGGCGCTGTTCGTCAGCCAGCCCTCACTCGGCTATCTGGTGGCCGCGCTGGTGTTTGTCACCGGGGGGCTGTTCTGCATGTGGTGGTGCTACAGCGGGGTGAAAGAGCGCTACGTCGAGCTTACGCCCGATCACCATAAGCCCGGCATTCTGAAATCGTTCTGCGCGATTTTCCGTAACCCGCCGCTGCTGGTGCTGTGCATCGCCAACCTATGTACCCTCGCCGCGTTTAACATCAAGCTGGCGATTCAGGTCTATTACACCCAGTACGTGCTGAACGATGTGCATCTCCTGTCGTGGATGGGCTTTTTCAGCATGGGCTGCATTCTGATTGGCGTGTTTCTGGTGCCTGGCGCGGTGAAGCGCTTTGGCAAGAAACCGGTCTATCTGGGCGGGCTGACGCTGTGGGCGGTGGGCGACGTGCTGAACTTCGTCTGGGGGACCAGTTCCCTGCTGTTCGTGCTCTTTTCCTGCATGGCCTTTTTCGGCACCGCGTTTGTGAACAGCCTGAACTGGGCGCTGGTGCCGGATACGGTTGATTACGGCGAGTGGAAAACCGGGATACGCGCCGAAGGGTCGGTGTATACCGGCTATACCTTCTCGCGCAAAATCTCCGCGGCGCTGGCCGGTTTTCTGCCCGGTATTATGCTGACCCAGATTGGCTACGTTCCCCATGCCGTGCAGAGCGCGGGCACGCTGCTTGGGTTGCGTCAGCTTATTTTCCTCTGGCCGTGCGGCCTGGCGATCGTTGCCGCCGTGACCATGGGGCTGTTTTATAAACTCAACGAAGCGCGCTTCGCCTTTATTATCGAGGAGATTGGAAAACGGAAAAAACAGACCGCGAATACCCCTGAGATAACCACCAACAATAAAGCGTCAGCAGTCACTTTATAACAATAAATCCGGCCAGTATGTCCTTCCTGTTTATCAGGAGGGAGGCCTTTCTGTACCTGATACATGGACAAATTATGAAAAGAATCATCACCGTACTGATCGTGTCGTCTGTGTCCTGCCCGGTTTTTGCCGGGGCCTATGTCGAAACGCGCGAAGCCTACAACACCGCCTCTGAGCTGCACGAAGTGATCCTGCGTGCGGGCTATAACTTCGATATGGGCGCGGGACTGATGTTCACCAACGCTTATAACGTGGGGAAATGGGACGAACTGAAACACAGCTATAACGAAATCGAGGGGTGGTATCCGCTCTTCAAACCGACCGACAAACTGACCTTCCAGCCCGGCGGCTTAATTAATGACAGCAGCGCAGGATCAGGTGGCGCGGTTTATTTAGATACCAATTACAAATTTACGGACTGGTTTAATCTGACGTTCCGCTATCGCTATAACCATAACAATTACGATACGCCGGACTATAACGGGCAGATGGATAAGAACGACACGCATGAATTCGCCAACTACTGGAATTTCAAAGTGACGGATGCGTTTTTCTACACCTTTGAGCCGCACTTTTTCCAGCGGGTGAATGATTACCACAGCAAAAATGGCAAAGATCATCACTGGGAAATTACCAATAAATTCAGCTATAAGATCGACAGAAACTGGCTGCCGTATCTTGAGCTACAGTGGCTGGACCGATGGAATGATTACAACCGCGAGCAGTACCGGATCCGTTTAGGGTTGCGGTATTCGTTCTAATAAAAAAAGCCGCTGATCGCTCAGCGGCTTTTTCGTTGCCGGGTGGCGCATGCGCTTACCCGGCCTACGGCATAACCGAATTACTCTTCTTTCGCACCGCGCATTGCACGTTTACGATCGTTCTCAGTCAGGTGACGTTTACGGATACGAATTGACTGAGGCGTCACTTCGACCAGTTCGTCATCATCGATGAATTCCAGAGCCTGCTCCAGCGTCATCTTGATCGGTGGAACCAGAACCGTTGCTTCGTCAGTACCGGACGCACGCATGTTGGTCAGTTTCTTACCGGTCAGGCAGTTTACCGTCAGGTCGTTAGAACGGCTGTGAATACCGATGATCTGGCCTTCGTAAACTTCAGCACCGTGACCCAGGAACAGCTTACCGCGATCCTGCAAACCGAACAGCGCAAACGCAACCGCTTTACCCTGACCGTTAGAGATCAGCACGCCGTTGTTACGCTGGCCCACTTCGCCCGGACGAACGTCGTCGTAGTGGCTGAAGGTGGAGTACAGCAGACCGGTACCGGAAGTCATGGTCATGAACTCAGAACGGAAGCCGATCAGGCCACGGCTTGGGATCACGTAGTCGAGACGTACGCGGCCTTTGCCATCTGGATTCATGTTTTTCAGGTCGCCTTTACGCTCACCCAGTGCCTGCATCACAGAACCCTGGTGCTGCTCTTCAACGTCCAGCGTTACGTTTTCGAACGGCTCTTGTTTACGGCCATCGATTTCGCGGAAGATAACTTTCGGACGGGAAACCGCCATCTCGAAACCTTCACGACGCATGTTCTCAATCAGAACAGACAGGTGCAGCTCACCACGACCCGAAACGCGGAATGCATCAGCGTCTTCGGTTTCTTCAACGCGCAGCGCAACGTTGTGCACCAGCTCTTTGTTCAGGCGGTCAAGGATCTGACGAGAGGTAACGAACTTACCTTCTTTACCACAGAACGGAGAGGTGTTGACGTTGAAGAACATGGATACGGTTGGTTCATCAACGGACAGGGCTGGCAGCGCTTCGACGTTCTGCGGATCGCAGATGGTGTCGGAGATGTTCAGTTCACCCAGACCGGTGATAGCGATGATGTCGCCCGCTTCAGCGATGTCGCTCTCGATACGCTCAAGACCCAGGTGAGTCAGCACTTTACCGACTTTACCGTTACGGGTTTTGCCTTCGCTATCGATGATAGTGACCTGCTGATTAGGCTTCACTTTACCGCGCTTGATACGACCAATGCCGATTACGCCAACATAGTTGTTGTAGTCGAGCTGAGAGATCTGCATTTGCAGGGTGCCTTCCAGGTCAACGTTTGGCGCAGGAACGCGGTCAACAATCGTCTGGTACAGCGGAGTCATGTCTTCCGCCATGTCTTCGTGATCCAGACCGGCGATACCGTTCAGCGCAGACGCATAAACGATAGGGAAGTCCAGCTGTTCATCGGTCGCGTCGAGGTTAACGAACAGGTCGAAGACCTGGTCAACAACCCAGTCAGGACGCGCGCCAGGACGGTCAACCTTGTTGATCACAACGATAGGTTTCAGGCCGTGGGCAAATGCTTTTTTGGTCACGAAGCGCGTTTGCGGCATAGGGCCATCAAATGCGTCAACCACCAGCAGCACGGAATCCACCATGGACATCACGCGCTCAACTTCACCACCGAAGTCGGCGTGCCCTGGGGTATCAACGATGTTGATACGGTAGTCATTCCATTTGATAGCGGTGTTTTTGGCGAGGATGGTAATCCCACGCTCTTTCTCCAAATCGTTGGAGTCCATCACACGCTCTTGAGTTTCGGCACGAGCATCAAACGTACCGGACTGCTGTAGCAGCTTATCAACCAGGGTAGTTTTACCATGGTCGACGTGCGCGATGATGGCGATATTACGCAATTTTTCGATCACAACTTTGCCTCAGGCATTTAGAAATAGCGCGTTATTGTACACGGATTAATCGCACTACAAAACAGGATCACAAACATCCCCCGCAAACAAGTATTGCAGAGATGCTTTGTGATCGCTTTCACGGAGCGGTAAAAGGGCACTTTAACGTAAATTGCACCAATATGGTGCTCGATGTTCACACAGAAGCACTATAATGGTGCAACAAATCCAATGTGGTGCAGCCCTTCTGCACTATGGTGCGCATGATAACGCCTTTTTGGGGTGTTTTAAAAGTTGGCACAGATTTCGCTTTACAGAAATACAGTAAAAATATGGCAGCCCAGCCGATTTGAAGACCTCGTTACCACGACGACAATGACCAATCTGGAGAGTTAAGTATGTCCGCTGAACACGTTTTGACGATGCTGAACGAACATGAAGTGAAGTTTGTTGATCTGCGCTTCACCGATACCAAAGGTAAAGAACAGCACGTCACGATCCCTGCTCATCAGGTGAACGCCGAATTCTTTGAAGAAGGCAAAATGTTTGACGGCTCCTCCATTGGCGGCTGGAAAGGCATTAACGAATCCGACATGGTTCTGATGCCAGATGCAACCACTGCGCTCATTGACCCGTTCTACGAAGAACCTACGCTGATCATCCGCTGCGATATTCTGGAACCTGGCACGCTGCAAGGCTATGACCGTGACCCACGCTCCATCGCAAAACGCGCTGAAGAGTACCTGCGCTCTACCGGCATCGCAGACACCGTTCTGTTCGGGCCAGAGCCAGAGTTCTTCCTGTTCGACGACATCCGTTTTGGTGCTTCCATTTCTGGCTCCCACGTCGCTATCGATGACATCGAAGGCGCATGGAACTCTTCCACCAAGTACGAAGGTGGTAACAAAGGTCACCGTCCGGGCGTGAAAGGCGGTTACTTCCCGGTTCCTCCGGTCGATTCTTCACAGGACATCCGTTCTACCATGTGTCTGATCATGGAAGAGATGGGCCTGGTTGTTGAAGCGCACCACCACGAAGTGGCAACGGCTGGCCAGAACGAGATCGCTACCCGCTTCAACACCATGACCAAAAAAGCGGATGAGATTCAGATCTACAAATACGTTGTACACAACGTTGCGCACCGTTTCGGTAAAACCGCGACCTTCATGCCAAAACCAATGTTTGGCGACAACGGTTCCGGCATGCACTGCCACATGTCCCTGTCCAAGAACGGCACCAACCTGTTCTCTGGTGACAAGTATGCGGGTCTGTCTGAGCAGGCGCTGCACTACATCGGCGGTGTTATCAAACACGCTAAAGCGATCAACGCCCTGGCGAACCCGACCACGAACTCCTACAAGCGTCTGGTTCCAGGCTACGAAGCACCCGTGATGCTGGCGTACTCTGCCCGTAACCGTTCTGCTTCTATCCGTATCCCGGTGGTTGCGTCTCCGAAAGCGCGTCGTATCGAAGTGCGCTTCCCGGACCCGGCGGCTAACCCATACCTGTGCTTCGCAGCACTGCTGATGGCCGGTCTGGACGGTATCAAGAACAAGATCCACCCGGGCGAAGCCATGGACAAAAACCTGTACGACCTGCCGCCAGAAGAAGCGAAAGAGATCCCACAGGTTGCCGGCTCTCTGGAAGAAGCCCTGCAAGCGCTGGACGCAGACCGCGAGTTCCTGACCGCTGGCGGCGTGTTCACCGATGAAGCTATCGACGCTTACATCGCGCTGCGTACCGAAGAAAACGACCGCGTTCGCATGACGCCGCACCCGGTTGAGTTTGAACTGTACTACAGCGTTTAATTGTTTTGTTTTACCCGGCGCATACGCGTCGGGAGTAGTTGCCGTGGAAACTTTAGCCCATCTTCGGATGGGCTTTTTTCTCCACCAACAACCTGATCTCACGCGCTTTTTACCTCTAAAACGCTATACTGCACTAAAATAGTGCAACGACTCCAGGAGACTGCTGAATGGCAACTGGCACGCTGCCCGATGCTGGGCAGATCCTCAATTCTTTGATTAACAGTATTTTGCTGGTCGACGACGAGCTGGCGGTGCATTACGCCAACCCGGCGGCGCAACAGCTGCTCGCCCAAAGCGCCAGAAAACTGTTTGGCACGCCGCTGCCGGAACTGCTGAGCTATTTCTCGCTGAATATTGGTCTGATGCAGGAGAGTTTGCAGGCGGGTCAGGGCTTTACCGATAACGAAGTGACGCTGGTGATTGACGGACGCTCGCATATTTTGTCCCTCACCGCACAGCGCCTGCCAGATGGCATGATTCTGCTGGAAATGGCGCCGATGGATAACCAACGTCGTCTCAGCCAGGAGCAGCTTCAGCATGCGCAGCAGATTGCGGCGCGCGACCTGGTGCGCGGGCTGGCCCATGAGATCAAAAACCCGCTGGGCGGCTTACGCGGTGCGGCACAGCTTTTGACCAAAGCGCTGCCTGACCCTGCCCTGGCGGAGTATACCAACGTCATTATTGAGCAGGCGGACCGTCTGCGTAATCTGGTCGATCGCCTGCTCGGGCCACAGCAGCCGGGGATGCATGTTTCAGAAAGCATTCACAAGGTCGCGGAGCGGGTGGTGAAACTCGTCTCTATGGAGCTGCCGGATAACGTCACGCTGGTGCGTGATTACGACCCAAGCCTGCCGGAGCTGGCGCACGATCCGGACCAGATTGAACAGGTGCTGTTGAACATTGTGCGTAACGCGTTGCAGGCGCTGGGCCCGGAGGGTGGCGAAATTATTCTGCGTACCCGCACCGCGTTCCAGCTGACGCTGCACGGCGTGCGTTATCGTCTGGCGGCACGTATTGATGTGGAAGATAACGGGCCGGGGATCCCGCCGCATCTCCAGGACACTCTGTTCTACCCGATGGTCAGCGGTCGCGAAGGCGGCACCGGGCTGGGGTTATCCATAGCCCGAAATTTGATTGACCAACACTCCGGCAAAATTGAATTTACCAGTTGGCCGGGACATACCGAGTTTTCGGTTTTCCTGCCGATTAAAAAATAAAGGTGACGTTTATGCAACGAGGGATAGTCTGGGTAGTCGATGACGATAGCTCCATCCGTTGGGTGCTTGAACGCGCACTCACAGGAGCGGGATTAAGCTGCACGACGTTTGAGAGCGGCAGCGAGGTGCTCGACGCACTCACCACCAAAACGCCGGACGTTCTGCTCTCGGATATTCGCATGCCGGGCATGGACGGACTGGCGCTCTTAAAGCAGATCAAACAGCGCCACCCCATGCTTCCGGTCATCATAATGACCGCCCACTCCGACCTGGATGCCGCCGTTAGCGCCTACCAGCAGGGGGCGTTTGATTATCTGCCAAAACCGTTTGATATCGACGAAGCCGTTGCCCTGGTCGAACGCGCCATCAGCCACTATCAGGAGCAACAGCAGCCCCGCCACGCGCCGGATTTCGGGCCTACGACGGACATCATCGGTGAAGCGCCGGCCATGCAGGACGTGTTTCGCATCATCGGGCGTCTGTCGCGCTCGTCTATCAGCGTCTTGATTAACGGTGAATCAGGGACCGGTAAAGAGCTGGTTGCACACGCCCTGCATCGCCACAGCCCGCGGGCGAAAGCCCCCTTTATCGCCCTGAACATGGCAGCGATCCCTAAGGATTTAATTGAATCTGAGCTGTTCGGCCACGAAAAAGGGGCGTTTACCGGAGCCAATACCATTCGTCAGGGACGCTTTGAACAGGCTGACGGCGGAACGCTATTCCTGGATGAAATCGGCGATATGCCGCTGGATGTTCAGACCCGACTGCTGCGCGTGCTGGCAGATGGCCAGTTTTACCGCGTGGGCGGGTATGCGCCGGTGAAGGTGGACGTGCGTATTATTGCCGCGACGCACCAGAACCTGGAGCTGCGCGTGCAGGAGGGGAAATTCCGTGAGGATTTATTCCATCGTCTGAACGTGATCCGTGTCCACCTGCCGCCGCTGCGCGAGCGTCGGGAAGATATCCCGCGTCTGGCGCGCCATTTCCTGCAAGTGGCGGCCCGCGAGCTGGGCGTGGAAGCCAAGCAGCTTCATCCGGAAACGGATGCCGCCCTCACCCGTCTGGCGTGGCCTGGCAACGTGCGTCAGCTGGAAAACACCTGTCGCTGGCTGACCGTGATGGCCGCCGGACAGGAAGTGTTGATTCAGGATCTCCCCGCCGAGCTGTTTGAAGCCACCGTGCCCGAAAGCACCGCCGGACATGCGCTGCCGGACAGCTGGGCGACGCTGCTGGCGCAGTGGGCAGATCGCGCGCTGCGTTCCGGTCATCAAAATCTGCTCTCCGAAGCGCAGCCTGAGATGGAGCGCACGCTGTTAACTACCGCGCTTCGTCATACCCAGGGCCACAAACAGGAAGCGGCTCGCCTGTTGGGATGGGGTCGAAACACCCTGACGCGCAAGCTGAAAGAGCTGGGAATGGAGTGATCTTACTCCGCTGTGTAAAGGTTACTAATTGAGCGCAAAGTGCCGTTATTTTGCGCTTTACTGTTCCGATGAGTTTTGTATGATCGTGCCCGGAAACAGGGGGGAGCATCATGCTGGAATCATTAGTGACTTTGCTTTCGAGCGGAGCAGCAGAAAGCCACACGCCACAAACTGCCGTTGCGGCGGTGCTGTGTGCGGCGCTGGTTGGGCTGTTTAGCTAACGAGCTGTTGATGAAAAGCCGGGTGGCGCTTCGCTTACCCGGCTTTTCAACTTAAATCACCCGCGAGAACTGCTGTAAACGCGCCTTCTGACGTAGATAGGCATCGAAGCACATGCAGATATTACGAATCAACAGACGTCCTTTCGGCGTGACGACCACCGCGCTTTCCGACACATCCACCAGCCCGTCCTTCGCCAGCGGCGCAAGGAGTTTCAGGTCTTCGGCAAAGTAATCGCTGAATTGCAGATCCCATTGCGACTCCACCTCGCGGAATTCGAGACGGAAGTTGCAGATAAGCGCCTTAATCACATCACGACGGATGCAGTCGTCACGCGTTAACGCAATGCCGCGCCACAATGCGTTACCCGTTTCATCAACCTGCTGGTAGTACAGCTTCAGCTCTTTCTGGTTCTGAGCGTAGCAGTCGCCAATCATGCTAATGGCGGAGACGCCCATTCCGAGCAGATCGGTATCGCCCTGGGTGGTGTAACCCTGGAAGTTACGGTGGAGAACACCTTCGCGCTGGGCAATTGCCAGTTCGTCGTCAGGGCGGGCAAAGTGATCCATCCCGATAAACTGATAGCCGGTTTCGGTCAGCGAGGCGATGGTCTCCTGCAAAATGTCTAGCTTCTGCTGGGCGGAAGGCAGATCCGCATCTTTGATTTTGCGCTGAGCGGCGAACAGCGTCGGCAGGTGCGCGTAATTAAAGACGCTCAGACGGTCCGGGTTAAGCTCAGCCACGCGTTTAAGCGTGTAGGCGAAGCTCTCCGGCGTCTGCTTCGGCAGGCCGTAAATCAGGTCTATATTCGTTGAGGTAAAGCCGATTTCACGCGCATGGTTGAGTAAGGCAAAGATAAACGCTTCGTCCTGCTCGCGGTTTACCAGGCGCTGTACTTCTTTATTGAAGTCCTGTACGCCCATACTCAGGCGGTTGAAGCCTTCAGCGCGTAAATGATCCAGCACATCCAGCTCGATTTCACGTGGATCGACCTCGATCGAAATTTCGGCGTCGTCGTTAAAACTGAAATTGTCGCGCAGCAGCGCCATCAGGCGGCTGATCTGCGCTTTATTCAGATAGGTTGGCGTACCACCGCCCCAGTGAAGCTGGCTAACGTGACGCCCTTTAAACAGCGGTGCGCGGTGCAGAATTTCCTGTTCGAGCGCATCGAGGTATTGATCGGCTTTGTGCTGCTGGCGGGTAACGATTTTATTGCAGCCGCAGAAGTA
Source organism: Enterobacter cloacae complex sp. 677-3DZ2D5B (assembly GCF_004136695.1). Classification (NCBI taxonomy): domain Bacteria; kingdom Pseudomonadati; phylum Pseudomonadota; class Gammaproteobacteria; order Enterobacterales; family Enterobacteriaceae; genus Enterobacter; species Enterobacter cloacae complex sp. 677-3DZ2D5B. The sequence continues at coordinate 112,898 of NZ_QFLS01000003.1, forward strand.
GCAGAGCTTATGGCAGAATGGAATATGGACGTAGAGCGACAGCGGGCGCTCGGGATAGCGCACCACAGCATGCTGAAAATCCGCCTCGCCGAAAGCGTCAGAAAACTCCAGCGCGGTGGGGTATGAGGTATAACGCGGCCCGGAATAGTTATATTTCTGGATCAGGGCCAAATCCCAGTCGATAGATGGTACAGACATGCTCACTCCTTCCGTTGGTGTCGCGTTCGTATACGGCGGCCCGTTCTGGTCCCGTTGCGGGCCATCATTCGGGTGCGCAGCCACTTCTGTCGCCGCGACAACCGCCGTAGTTTAACGAATAACCACACCAGATAACATATAACCGGAAGGGTTATAAGCAGGACGAGTGTACCTGCCGGGTGCAAATGTTAGTTTCCACCCTTCAGAAGACGCATCATATCTTCCTGCTTTTCGTCTTCTTCTTCGTCGTCTTCGTCATCGTAAGACAGACCCAGCTTCTGCATCAGCTCGTCGATGCGATCCAGTTTGGCATCCACCCATGACTGCTCTTCGGCGGTCAAGGTTTCACCCTCTTCAAGACGTTCCAGCAGCGCGTCCAGGCGCTCATCGTTCTCCAGCAAATCCAGCTCAGCCTGCGGTGAAAGCATAGGTTTCTCGCTCTTTGGTTTGTGCTGCTTAGTGACCGGGGTGTCTGTCACGCCCAGTGGAATGGGAGTTTTACTGCCTATACGAGGATCTTTCTGCTGTTTGCCTTTTGCAGAAGCGCCTGCGGCACCGCCACCGTTAGCACGGCTACCCGCAGCATGGCCACGATGTTTTTTATCGCGTTTGCGATCGCGCGCTTCCTGATTCAGTTCTTCGCGCGTTTTGCGGCGTGCTTTTGCAGGGCGTTTCGCGCCCGCAGCGGAGGTCGGTTTTTTCATGATGTTTTATCTTTAAGTCGTTTTCTTCAGTATAGAATTGCGGCGAAATCTAGCAGAAAGCAAGCAAAGAAAAAAGGCGACAGAGCAATCTGTCGCCTTTTTTCCTGACTCACAACCCTTAACGGGTCAGACATTCCCTGTTTGCCTGCAACAAACCCTGTTTATCCCTTGGCTACTACCGTCCGTGATACGGTTCCGTTTCCTGTTAAAAACGCCTCCAGGCGCCGGTCGTCCTGACAATCCTGAGTCTTCGCCTCCTGGCGCTCCTGACCCTTATCCTTAAGTCGTTATCCTGTTGGCATCCTCGCCGTAGCACACACTTTACCTTGTTCCTTTAAACTAACAAGCAACGAAAAGGTACAAAACCGGATTTTCAGATAATTACTCATTAATAACTCTTTGAATTTTAATATCTTGAGTTTTTTAGCCCCTGCGATTTCTCTTAAATTTCTCATACGCTTAAGGGCAAATCTCTTACATTTCGCAGGGCTTTCACTTACATGTCAATGACGAAGGGAAAAGCCTTTTGCCCGCATTCAGGTATAATCCCCGCAGATTACGATTTTTGGAGACGACCACGTGACTACCTGGAACTACCAACAGACGCATTTTGTCACCAGTGCGCCCGATATTCGCCACCTGCCCTCAGACACAGGGATTGAAGTGGCATTTGCTGGCCGCTCCAATGCGGGAAAATCCAGTGCCCTGAATACGCTGACCAATCAGAAAAACCTGGCGCGTACCTCAAAAACACCTGGCCGTACACAACTGATTAACCTGTTTGAAGTGGCTGAAGGCAAACGCCTGGTCGATTTACCGGGATACGGTTACGCGCAGGTACCGGAAGAGATGAAGATCAAATGGCAGCGTGCGCTGGGTGAATACCTGGAAAAACGCATGTGTCTGAAAGGCCTGGTGGTGCTGATGGATATTCGTCATCCGCTGAAAGATCTCGACCAGCAGATGATTGACTGGGCGGTGGCAAGCGATATTGCGGTGCTGGTACTGCTGACAAAAGCGGATAAGCTGGCGAGCGGCGCGCGCAAGGCACAGGTGAATAAGGTTCGTGAAGCGGTGCTGGCATTCAACGGTGATGTACAGGTTGAACCGTTCTCCTCGCTGAAAAAGCAGGGCGTGGATAAACTGCGTCAGAAGCTCGACAGCTGGTTTAACGATCTGGAACCGGCGACAGAAGCGGAAGCAGAGTAATAACAGGCGCGGCGATGACCGCGCTTTTTTTCGCCTGAAACTTTCTTTGCCGCAATAAAAAACGCCCCAGTCATTACTGACTGGGGCGGCTAAAATATTCAGCCAAATCCGATTACGTGAAGTAAAAGGTCTGAAAGATAGAACATCTTACCTCTGTACCCTACGTCGTTAACTCTACTCTTTTTTTATCGCTGGAAAAAGCACTTTTTGTAGTTTTTTTTCATTCTTTACATAGGGAATTCTAATGATCGTCACAAAACGCGCGTACTTATGTTGCTTACTTACATAAAACGCGCGTTATTCCGTTAGCCCTTAGTGAGCCTGATCCCAGTTTTCGCCGCTACCCACTTCCACCAGCAACGGAACGTCCAGCTTCATGCTGTTTTCCATCAGTTCATGGATCTTCTGAGAGACCGTCTCCAGATCGTCTTTATGAACTTCAAAGACCAGTTCATCGTGTACCTGCATGATCATTTTCACGCGCGGCTTCTCTTTTTCCAACCAGGCATCGACGGCGATCATTGCGCGTTTAATGATGTCCGCCGCAGTGCCCTGCATAGGGGCGTTAATCGCAGCACGTTCAGCACCCGCGCGGCGCGCGGCGTTGCTGGATTTGATGTCCGGAAGGTAGAGACGACGGCCATCCAGCGTTTCAACGTAGCCTTTCTCTTTCGCCTGCGCGCGGGTACGTTCCATATATTCCAGCACGCCCGGATACCGCTCGAAGTAGAGATCCATATACTTCTGCGACTCTTTACGCGGAATATTGAGCTGGCGTGAAAGACCAAAGGCACTCATGCCGTAAATCAGACCGAAGTTGATCGCTTTTGCGCTACGACGCTGCTCATTTGTCACGCTCTCCAGCGGCAGCCCAAACACTTCGGCAGCGGTTGCCCGGTGAATGTCCTTCCCTTCGGCAAAGGCCGTCAGCAGGCCTTTGTCGCGTGACAGGTGCGCCATAATACGCAGTTCGATTTGCGAGTAGTCCGCGGAGACAATCAGATAATCCTCTGGCGCAATGAAAGCCTGGCGAATACGGCGGCCCTCTTCATTACGCACCGGAATGTTCTGAAGGTTAGGATCGGTTGACGAAAGTCGCCCGGTCGCCGCCACAGCCTGGTGATAGGAGGTGTGCACGCGGCCCGTTTTCGGGTTGATCATCAACGGCAGTTTGTCGGTATAGGTCGATTTCAGCTTAGCCAGACCGCGGTATTGCAGAATAACTTTTGGCAGCGGATAGTCCAGAGCCAGCTCTTCCAGCACCTCTTCAGACGTTGAAGGAGCGCCGCCCGGGGTTTTCTTCAGCGGCTTGATACCCTGTTTTTCAAACAGGATGGTTTGCAGCTGTTTCGGTGACGACAGGTTAAATGCCTCGCCAGCAAGCTCATGCGCTTTCTGTTCAAGCTCGGTCAGGCGCTGCGCCAGCTCACCAGAGTGGTTATGCAGCACCGTTGGGTCGATTTTAACGCCATTGCGCTCAATGCGGGACAGCACAGGCACCAGCGGCATCTCAATGTTCTCGAACACATTCAGCGGCCCTTCGTGCTTCTGCAATTTCGGCCACATTTTGAGATGCAGCTGTAGCGTGACGTCAGCGTCTTCCGCGGCGTAGCGGCCTGCCTCTTCCAGCGCGATCTGGTTAAAGGTCAGCTGATTTTTACCCTTACCGGCAATTTCTTCAAAGGTGATGGTTTTGTGTTTCAGCCAACGATCGGATAAGGAATCCATATCATGGCGGCCCGCCACGCTGTCCAGAATGTAAGATTCAAGCATGGTGTCAAAAGCGATACCACGCAGCTCAATGCCGTAGTTTTGCAGAATACCGCGGTCATACTTCAGGTTTTGCCCGACCTTCAGCGCTTTCTCGTCTTCCAGAATCGGCTTCAGTAGTTCTAAGGCGCGCTCGCGGGAGATTTGCTCCGGCGCATCCAGATAGTCGTGAGCAACCGGAACATAGGCGGCAACACCCGGCTCCGTCGCGAATGACAGACCCACCATATTAGCCGTAATGTTATCAAGGCTGTCCGTTTCGGTATCGAAAGCAAATACTGGCGCTTTTTTCAGCTTTTCAATCCAGGCGACAAGCCGTGACTCTTCCAGGATGGTTTCATAGTTGTCGAAGGAGAGCGCTATCGCCTCTTCTTCTGCCTGCTCTTCGGCATCGACAACGATGGTCTCTTTCGGCTTCGCCGCAGGTTTAGCCCCTTTCGCCTGAAGCCATTTCCCGGCTTCAACATCCGCGGTCCAGCGTTTAAATTCGTATTTTCTGAACAGACCAAGCAGTTCGTCGGCGGCGGGTTCCTGCACTTCTAGCTGCTCGCAAGTAAGCTCCAGCTCTACGTCAGTTTTGATAGTGGCCAACTGATAGGAGAGATAAGCCACCTCTTTGTTATCGGCGAGTTTTCCGGCCATGGTTTTTGCGCCACGGAAGGTAAGACCGGCAATTTTGTCGGACTCTGCATACAGCGTATCCAGCCCGCCCAGCCCTTGCAGCAGCGCCTGAGCTGTTTTTTCACCCACGCCCGGCACGCCAGGAATGTTATCCGAGGAATCGCCCATCAGGGCGAGGAAATCAATAATGAGCTCTGGCGGCACACCATATTTGGCGACCACTTCTTCCGGGCCAAGAATGGTGTTTGTCATGGTGTTGATCAGCGTAATCCCAGGCGTTACCAGCTGCGCCATGTCTTTATCACCGGTACTGATCAGAACCGGGCGGCCTGCTTTTTCCGCTTCGCGCGCCAGGGTACCAATTACGTCGTCAGCTTCAACACCAGAGACCGCCAGCAGTGGCAGCCCCATCGCTTTTACCATAGCGTGCAGCGGTTCAATCTGCGCACGCAGATCGTCAGGCATAGGGGGACGGTGTGATTTGTAATGCTCAAATAATTCATCGCGGAAGGTTTTACCCTTCGCATCAAACACCACGGCCGCATGGGTTGGGTGGTATTGCAGAATCAGGCTGCGAAGCATATTCAGCACGCCGTACATTGCGCCGGTAGGTTCCCCTGCGCTGTTGGTCAGAGGAGGAAACGCATGATACGCCCGATACAGGTAAGAAGAGCCATCGACGAGTATAAGTGGGTTTTCTGGGATCTGAACCATAATGTCCGTGCCTGTTATGAATTTATGGGTAAAGGATGCCACAGAAGGATGAAAACATCAGGTTTTAGCGCTTTATACAGAAAAAGATTTTGCGATCGGGAAGATCGCTCGCAAAACAAAACTGTGGATAAGTTTGTGCATATTTTTAATGCAGGTGAATAACAGCTTGATAAAAGTGATATTGAAAACTTATTTATCTATTTAAATCAAACAATTAATACAAGATCAATTAAGATCACACCTCACTGATGGTTATTTAGTCTTTGTGGATATAAGGCTTAAGCACCTTGTCTATAGGGAAAAATTCGCGGCCTGCCAGGAAAAGCCGCGGCCTCCTGATGTGAAAGCGCCCTGGTCTGAGCGAATTTCTGATAAGATCGGCGCCCAGCACCGGATAGCCGGCTGCTCAATTACAGCTAACTATCTGAAAAAATTCATCATGTCGAGAATACTCGCTGCGATAACATTATTATTAAGCGTCATTTTAACTATTCTGGTTACTATCGCCTGTTCTGTGCCAATCATCGTTGCCGGAATAATTAAGCTCCTGTTGCCTGTCCCTCCGGTATGGCGCGCGGTGTCTGCTTTTTGTAATTTTATGATGTACTGCTGGTGTGAAGGCCTGGCGATCCTGCTGCATCTGAACCCCTGGCTGAAGTGGGACGTTCAGGGTCTGGAGAAGCTGAACAAAAAGAACTGGTATCTGCTGATCTGCAATCACCACAGCTGGGCCGACATTGTTGTATTGTGCGTACTGTTTCGCAAACACATTCCGATGAATAAATACTTTCTGAAACAGCAGCTGGCCTGGGTGCCTTTCATTGGTCTGGCCTGCTGGGCGCTGGATATGCCGTTTATGAAACGCTATTCACGCAGCTATTTGATTCGTCATCCGGAACGCCGCGGTAAGGACGTGGAAACCACGCGCCGTTCTTGCGAGAAGTTTCGCGCGCATCCCACCACCATTGTTAACTTCGTCGAAGGATCGCGCTTTACCGAAGAGAAGCGCCAGCAAACTCGCTCTCCTTATCAGAACCTGTTGCCGCCAAAGGCTGCGGGCATCGCAATGGCGCTCAACGTGCTGGGTGAGCAGTTCGATAAATTGTTGAACGTAACGCTCTGCTATCCGGAAAACGACAGGACGCCATTCTACGACATGCTCAGCGGCAGGCTGACGCGTATCGTTGTCCGCGTTGATCTGGTGCCCGTCAATACTGAACTGCACGGGGATTACGTCAACGATAAAAACTTCAAACGTCGTTTCCAGCTTTGGCTTAATACACTCTGGAAAGAGAAAGACGAGCAGATAGCGAAGATTAAATCTTCATACAAAAACGCCGGTCAGTGACCGGCGTTTTTCTTTATGGTTGTTACTTTTTCTCAACCAGGTATTTCACGGTATCAGCGTACTGTTGTACGAAGATATCCATGCTGGTCGTGTCCATACCACGCATATTGACCTGGTATTTGCCGTTAACATACATCGCCGGCACGCCCTGCAACTGGAAGTCAGCGGCAGCTTTTTCCTGCTGTGCCACGAGAGATTTCACCACAAAACTGTTCCAGGCAGCGTCGTAGTCTTCACCTTTCACACCGGCATCTACGAACACTTTACGGATATCTGCCGTAGTTTGTACGGTCTGGGTTTTCTGTACAGCTTCAAACATAGGCGCGGTGATCTTATCTTCCACACCCAGCGCAATCGCGACCGCCCATGCCTGAGTCAGATCTTTGCCCAGTGGGCCAAGGAACTCAACGTGGTATTTCGTCATTTTGGTGCCTTCCGGCAGCTTTTTCTTCACGTTGTCAGAAACATGAAGTACCTGCTCAAACTCGTAGCAGTGCGGGCAGTAGAAGGAGAAGAACTCCAGCACCTGAGGCTCGCCAGCAACAGGCTTGTCCAGCGTAATGTACTGCTTGCCGTCGGTAAACTGCGCAGCAGTTGCGCTAAATGCCAGAATCATACCAGCCAGCGCCAGCCAAATTTTTTTCATGATCAACTCTCTCCTGGGTGTGTCCAATTAATACATCGGCGTTAATTGCAAAGGGGGTTCCTGTAGAACCTTAACCTGCTCGGTAAATGTGGATATCTGGTTGCGCCAGTAATCCTCCCCGGTAAGCCAGGGGAAATTTCGGGGAAAAGCCGGGTCTTCCCAACGCCTGATTAACCACGCGAGATAATAAACAAATCGCATCGCACGTAAAGGCTCTATCAAGGCAATTTCGTCTGAATTAAAGGGGATAAATTCTTCATAAGCTTCAATTATGGTCTCAAGCTGCATGCGCTGCTCGGCTTTATCACCGTTGAGTAGCATCCACAGATCCTGCACCGCGGGTCCCATACGTGCGTCATCAAGATCGACAAATAGCGGACCATCGCGCCAGAGAATATTCCCGGCGTGGCAGTCACCGTGCAGGCGCAGAGTAGTAATATCATCCCGCCAGCAGGCTTTTACAGCATCAATAAGCTTATCGGTCGCCGTGAGGAAATTATCCTTTAGTGCATTCGGGATCAGCGCCGATGTTTCGAATACCTGTCGCGGCTCAATAAGATATTCCTTAACACCAATCGTCGGACGGGCAACAAACGGTTTTTTACGTCCCGTCTGATGAATGCGCCCCAGATAGCGGGCAACCCATTCCATCTGATCGATATTATCTGCCTCAAACTGTCTTCCGCCCAGGCTCGGAAATACCGCGTAGTAAAAGCCCTGATGGGTCAGCAGCGTTTGGTTATTGAATTTAATCGGTGCCGCAACGGGAACATCGTCATCCAGTAGATCGTGGGCAAACTGATGTTCTTCCTGAATTTGTTCTGCGGACCAGCGCTGTGGACGGTAAAACTTTACGACAAAGCGCTGGCGCTCTTCGTCCTGAAATTGGTAGACACGGTTTTCATAGCTGTTTAAAGCGGTTAACCCGGAATCCACCCGAATACCCTGCTCGAACAGCGCATCCATAATGGTATCCGGGTGTAGTGTCTGGAAAGTAAAAGCCTGGTCGTTCATCCGATCATCCGGAAATTATACGAATGATTCAGGATATCATCTTGTGGCGATTTCGGTGGCTCCGCTTACAAGCTTTTACTCTTTAATTACGCCTCGGGCGCGCAGTAATGCGGTTTTAAAATCCTCTTCATAATCTTTCTGAATGCCCGGAATAACAGCATCTTTAGCCGAGTCACGCATTTTCAGGTGGTAGATCAGGATGTCGTCAGAAAGGTCCGCCAGTTCGCCATCAAAACCTGACTCTTTCGCCAGTTTCTGTAAAAATTGCATCAGATTCAGCTCTGGCTCTTTTTGCCAGGCCGGCTGGAGAAGTTCAATGACTTCATTAAGACGTTTACATTTCATGGTAGTGCTCCTTTCATTTAGAGAGACACGTTAGCAGGGTCAATCCCACAATAAAAGAGGCGATATTCGTGAATCAATGCCAGGAAATCATCGGGGTTGTTCTGGCCGGGGGCAGGGCAACGCGAATGGGTGGAAAGGATAAGGGACTTCAGCTCCTGAACAACACACCATTATGGCAGCATGTTGCTGATACGCTTGCAGATCAGGTGTCATCGATGGCGATCAGCGCTAACCGACATGTTGATATTTATCAGCGCAGCGGGTATCCGGTTTATCAGGATAACCTGATGGACTACCCCGGTCCGCTGGCGGGAATGCTTTCTGTTATGCAGCAGTCGTACGGAGAGTGGTTTCTCTTTTGTTCATGTGATACGCCCTTCATCCCGTCCTGTCTGGTTGAACGTCTGGTGCAGCGGCGCGGTGGTGCTCCCGTCGTCTGGGTACACGACGGTGAACGCGACCATCCAACGATCGCATTGATTAATCGCTCGTTAATATCCGCGCTGGAAGATTACCTGGCCGCAGGAGAGCGACGCGTCATGGTATTTATGCGCCAGTCCGGAGGGCATTCCGTTGATTTCAGCGACATGAAATCGGCGTTTGTGAATGTAAACACGACGGAAGATTTGCAGATGATGCAGGAGAGAAAATGATACCCGTATTAGCGATCTCAGCCTGGAGTGGCACCGGGAAAACTTCGCTGCTAAAAAAACTGATACCTGCACTTTGCGCCAAAGGCATTCGTCCCGGATTGATTAAGCATACGCACCATAACATGGATGTCGATAAACCGGGGAAAGATAGCTATGAGCTGCGTAAGGCTGGCGCTGCACAAACGATGGTGGCGAGTAACCAGCGCTGGGCGTTAATGACAGAAACACCGGATGAAGCACCGCTGGATCTCGCTTATCTTGTCAGCCGGATGGATCACTCCACGCTGGATCTGGTGCTGGTTGAGGGGTTTAAGCATGAGGCTGTTGCGAAGATCCTGCTATTCAGAAGCGATGCCGGACATGACGTAAGTGAGTTAACGCTGGATGAACATGTGATTGCCGTGGCCAGTGACGTTGCGTTGACGCTGAAAGTACCGGTTCTGGATTTAAATAATGTGGAGGGGATTGCAGCGTTTATTTCGGCGTGGTGTGCAGTCTGAGATCTGCCGGGTGACGGCTTCTTAAGGCCTGCCGTTTTTCAGCAAACCAACGCAAAAAGGCCATCCTTGCGGATGGCCTCTTCACTTGTTTGATGCCTGGCAGTTCCCTACTCTCACATGGGGAGACCCCACACTACCATCGGCGCTACGGCGTTTCACTTCTGAGTTCGGCATGGGGTCAGGTGGGACCACCGCGCTAAAGCCGCCAGGCAAATTCTGTTAATCTGTATCAGGCTGAAAATCGTGTCTGTCTCTTCGCCAAAACACCTTCGGCGTTGTAAGGTTAAG
>NZ_QFLS01000030.1:0-4144 GCF_004136695.1 Enterobacter cloacae complex sp. 677-3DZ2D5B
CACAACAAGGGAAGACCCATGTATATACAGTATAAAGAGGTAAATCTGATGCCACGACGCTATGAAATTGACGCTGCCTGGCGTGCGGCCATCACCCGCGAACAGGATGGCCGTCAGACCGTCACGACCGCAGCCTTTGTCCGGGAGCTTCACAAGTTCAACTGGCACTGGACGCCCCGCCAGGCTAACCAGTGGATAGAAACGTATGTGACGGTGTTCCGGGACGTCTCGCCCAATGAGGGAGAAAACCGGACGTTCCAGCTGTTTAATCCGAACGGAGGGCGCTGATATGGGGTTTCCGTCACCGGCAATGGATTACCAGGAAAGCCGCCTCTCGCTGGATAGCTACTGTAAAACCGGGCGTCCGGGCGTGTTCCTATTTCGTAGCGACTGCACCTCGTTCCGGGAGGGCATCAGGCCGGGTTCGCTGCTGATCGTGGATTTCGGCGCGCGGCCGGTTGACGGCACCCTGGTGCTCTACGTGCTGGAAGATGAATTCAGGATCATGCGACTGCGTCTCCATCCGGCAAGATGTCTACAGGAGCTGGACAGGCCGGAGAACGTCCGCGCCCTGCCGGATAATGAGGATGAAGGTATCGAGATCAGGGGCGTGGTGACGCACATCGTTACCGATGCCAGAACGGGGGAGTTCGAGGATTTCCCTGTAATTTAGCAATACAATACAACGCAATTAACCGTACACATAAGGTACTCTTTATGTACTATTAATGTACATTTTAAGTGCGCATATTATTGTTTTTCGCCTTGCGCCTTCCCTTGAAACACAATTTATTTGCAGAAAAGTGTTTCGCTAAGAGAAACGCGTGGTATAATGTTTCCCGTTGAGAAACAGGGAATCAATAATGATAAAAAGTTTCAAGCACAAAGGGTTACAAAAGCTCTTTGAGAACGACGATCCGAGCGGAGTACAGGCAAAGGATGTGGAGAGAATAAAACTTCGCCTCCTGATGTTAGACGAAGCGACGACAACAGAAGATTTCCGCGCCTATCCGGGATTTAAATTTCACCCCCTGAAAGGCGATAAGAAGAATCTTTATGCGATCACCGTTCGGGCGAACTGGCGAATCACCTTTGAGTTTACAGATGGTGATGCCTACATACTGAATCTGGAGGACTACCACTAATGACGATGCTCAACCCACCACACCCAGGGGGATTGATTACCGAATACCTGGAGGATAACGAAATCAGCTTACGAGCCCTTGCCCGTAACCTCGATGTTTCCCCTTCTGCGCTGAGTAAAGTCTCGGCAGGTAAAGCGGCAATCAGTCCTGAAATGGCTCTTAAACTTGAGGCAGGTTTAGGAATCGCAGCTCGACTCTGGCTGGCAATGCAGGCGACCTATGACCTTAGCCGCGCCCGCAAGGAGATCGACCTCTCCCATGTGGTGCCTGTTACAGTCAAAAGTGACTTTGCCGTACATTGATACCGAATAAAAAAAGCCGCATAAGCGGCTTTTTTATTAGGTGGTTCTACACTTAGAACAGGTGCGGAGTGACCAGTAGCGCCAGCAAGATTAGGCACAGAACGATGGTCAGCACCTGAGTTATACGCGGCGCTTTTATGAAAGCAGTCAGCACTTCAGCCATAGACTTAATCCATATTGCAGGTTGCAAGAACTACCGGCTCACGTTGACGTAGAATCACCCCAGGGGTAACATTACTTCGCTATAGTAACGACAACGTGAACTTCGGTACATGTTTCGGGCAGCAGCAGCGACTGCGAATCGCTGACTGAGGCGAAAAAGAGAACCCTTCGGGGTTCTTTTTTTTGCCTTATCATCCCTCTGACAGCGTTTTAGAGCATCCGGAACGGAGAATCTGCGAAACCCTCCTTCCCTTCATCCCTACAACACCTACAGCAAAGCGATCATATCACAACTCAAAATCTACGGAGTAAGGTGGAGATGTAAAAGATGCGTATGAAATCAGCATTTAGTTTAGCTCTCTATCTTCACCCGGTCGGAACAGAGAGGATCTGCCCCATACGTCCTTACCCTAAAACGGGCTTTGTTAATGGAATGGTCGCCTCCCATCTCTTGTGCCACAGTGGGACGATAAATCGTCACTCATTGAACGGAGCGCTGCTATCATGAACGTTAAAACTATTGGAATCGATTTGGCAAAAAACGTTTTCCAGATCCATGGGGTTGACGAGCACGGAAAACGGTTGTTCAACAAACAACTCAGACGGGCACAAATGGCCTCCTTTTTTGCCAACATCCCACCCTGTTTGATCGGCATGGAGGCCTGTGCATCTGCTCATTTCTGGGCCAATAAACTGATATCGATGGGCCATAATGTCAAACTGATGGCCCCTCAGTTCGTCAAACCCTATGTTAAAACCAATAAGCATGATGCTGCAGACGCTGAAGCTATTTGTGAAGCCGTCACTCGACCTAACATGCGGTTCGTGCCGGTCAAAACCGCTGAGCAGCAAGCCGTATTGGCACTTCACCGGAGTCGTCAGAGCTTCATCAAACAGCGAACCGCACAAGCCAATCAAATCAGGGGGTTATTGGCCGAATTTGGCATTGTCGTCCCCCGAGGTATCCAGCAGCTACAGCGACGATTACCTGAGCTCGTGGAAGATGCGGATAACCCGTTACCCGTCCTGTTTCGTACACAGCTGAGTCTACTACAGCACCACATGGCGTACCTGTTCGATGTCATCGCTACACTCGACAAGCAGATTGAGCAGTGCTATCGGCAAAATGCTCTCTGCCAGCGTATCGGCAAGATCCCTGGTATTGGCCCTGTTACCGCCAGCGCGCTGATTGCGACCATTGGTAAAGCCAACAATTTCGAGAATGGCCGACAACTGGCTGCCTGGCTCGGATTGGTTCCACGTCAGCACTCCAGTGGGGGTAAACAAGTCCTGCTCGGGATAAGCAAGCGAGGTGATACCTATTTGAGGACCTTGCTTATCCATGGTGCCAGGGCGGTATTGCAGTCGGCCAAACATAAACAGGATGCCGTATCGAGCTGGGCTAACCAGCTAATGGCGCGCCGGAATAACAACATTGCCTCGGTAGCATTGGCTAACAAGAATGCGCGGACTGTGTGGGCGCTCCTGGCCAAAGAGCGGGAGTATTGTGCACCAATAATAAGCGCTTAAGTTGCTTAATCAGTAAGACAGAAACAACACCACCGATTGCCCAGGCAAGCATGAAGTGATGGCAAGACAGGTCAGACCGCGATGGGGAAAACCCGGTTTATTCAAGGCTCCTGAAAGAGCGCTTTGTTGATAGAGGCCTCCATCAGCGTATTCCATCAGGGACAGAGGTATTTTACATCACCTCGGCAAAGTCCGGATCTATGGCTGCAATCGATGACCAGTAAAGCCACCACAACATATTTAGCTTGGCAAACAGGAGGCGACCATCTATGAATAAATCGAACTTTTGCTGAGTTGAAGGATCAGATCACGCATCTTCCCGACAACGCAGACCGTTCCGTGGCAAAGCAAAAGTTCAAAATCACCAACTGGCCCACCTACAATAAAGCCCTCATCAACCGTGGCTCCCTCACTTTCTGGCTGGATGATGAAGCTATTCAGGCCTGGTATGAGTCAGCAACGCCTTCATCACGAGGCAGACCTCAGCGCTATTCTGACCTTGCCATCACGACTGTGCTGGTCATTAAACGCGTATTCAGGCTGACCCTGCGCGCTGCGCAGGGTTTTATTGATTCCATTTTTACACTGATGAATGTTCCGTTGCGCTGCCCGGATTACACCAGTGTCAGCAAGCGCGCAAAGTCGGTTAATGTCAGTTTCAAAACGTTCACCCGGGGTGAAATCGCGCATCTGGTGATTGATTCCACCGGGCTGAAGGTCTTCGGTGAAGGCGAGTGGAAAGTCAAAAAGCATGGCCAGGAACGCCGTCGTATCTGGCGTAAGCTGCATCTCGCCGTTGACAGTAAAACACATGAAATCATCTGTGCAGACCTGTCGCTGAACAATGTGACGGACTCAGAAGCCTTCCCGGGTCTTATCCGGCAGACTCACAGAAAAATCAGGGCAGCATCGGCAGACGGCGCTTACGACACCCGGCTCTGTCACGATGAACTGCGGCGTAAGAAAATCAGCGCGCTTATCCCACCCCGAAAAGGTGCGGGTTAC
>NZ_QFLS01000031.1:0-8688 GCF_004136695.1 Enterobacter cloacae complex sp. 677-3DZ2D5B
CCGACTATTTGCAACAGTGCCTGTTTTACTGTCAACGGCGAGATGCAGCTTACGCCAGATACGGCGGCGTTCCTGGCCATGCTTTTTGACTTTCCACTCGCCTTCACCGAAGACCTTCAGCCCGGTGGAATCAATTACCAGGTGTGCGATTTCACCCCGGGTGGGCGTTTTGAAACTGACATTAACCGACTTTGCCCGCCTGCTGACACAGCTGTAATCCGGGCAGCGTAGCGGAACGTTCATCAGGGGGGGCGGTTCCGGCTGAGGGCGAAATGACACCCTAAGCGTTAGCTCTGTGTCGTTGCACGATGTCAGCGACGGTATTCTTGCTGATACCGAGCTCGCGTGCGATCCAGCGATAGCTGCGTCCCTCGGCCCTCATCGCAACCACCTTAGGCAAAAGTCGGTCTGATTTTGGTCGCACTCCGGCCTGACGACCAAGCCTCTTACCACGTGCCTTCGCAACAGCAAGGCCTGACTTGACCCGCTCGCTGATGAGATCCCGCTCAAACTCCGCAATGCCGGAAAGAAACGTCGCCAGCATTCGTCCATACGGCGACGAAAGATCGAACGCCATTCCATTCATGGCTATCACGGAAACCTTCCAGTTCTCCAGTTCACGTAGCGTATTGAGCAGATCGAGCGTCGAGCGCCCCCACCGGGAAAGCTCAGTGACCAGGATTGCATCAATTTGTCTGGACTGGGCAAGCGCCAGGACTTTCTTTCGCTCGGCCCGGTCGAGTTTAGTTCCTGAACCTGTTTCCTTAAATATTCCCACCACGTCGTAGCCGGCACGGCCGGCGAAGGCTCGCAGATCAAATTCCTGGCGTTCACAAGACTGATCCGCTGTTGAAACCCGGCAGTAAATGGCGGCACGATGTCCCAATTGAACCCTCCTGGATTTTTGTATCGGAACGCCCTGATTTATATGGGCTGGCTGTTGTCCAAAACAGACTATACTTCAAAAGGGACGAATTTGTATGTCACGACGCCATATTTTCACCGAACGGCAGCGAGCAGCGCTGTTCGATCTGCCCACGGACGAACTGTCGCTACTGAAGTTCTACACGCTGGGCGATGATGACCTGGAAAACATTAGGCAGCGCCGCAGACCGGAAAACAGGATTGGCTTTGCCCTGCAACTTTGTGCCTTACGATATCCGGGCCGTGCACTGGCTCCTGGTGAGATGATCCCGCGTGAAGTCCTTTCCTTCGTCGGTGCTCAGCTTGGAGTTCCGGCTGATGCGCTTCCTCACTTATGCCACACGGCGCCAAACCCGTCAGCAGCACATGGACACGCTGCGCGAAATTTACGGCTACAAGACCTTCACGGGCCGTGGTGCCCGTGATCTGCGGGAGTGGACTTTCGGCCAGGCCGAAGATGCCAGATCAAACGAGGATCTTGCTCATCGTTTTATTGTGCGGTGTCGGGAAACTTCCACCATTCTGCCCGCAGTATCGACAATCGAGCGCTTGTGCGCGGATGCTCTGGTCGCCGCTGAGCGGCGGATTGAAACGCGGATTGCGGAAAATTTAACAGCGGATGTTCGCGATCACCTGGACAAACTTCTGAGTGAAATGCTCGCCGGCAATATCAGTCGTTTCATCTGGCTTCGCAACTTCGAGGTTGGTAACAACTCGGCTGCTGCTAACCGTTTGCTCGACAGGCTCGAATTTCTGCGTACCCTGAATATCAATCATAGTGCTTTGGCCAGCATACCTGCCCATCGCATTGCCCGGCTGCGTCGGCAGGGTGAACGCTACTTCACCGACGGTTTGCGTGACATCACTTCGGACCGCCGCTGGGCGATCCTTGCCGTCTGTGTTGTGGAGTGGGAAGCGGCGATTGCTGATGCCATAGTCGAAACCCATGACAGGATCGTAGGAAAAACCTGGCGGGAAGCGAAGCGCCAGCATGACGAAACAATTTCCGGCTCTAAAGCCACACTCACGGATACGATCCGTACCTTCACCGCGCTGGGAACTTCGTTGCTTGAGGCCCGCAGTGACGGAACCCCGCTGGAGATGGCTGTCGCCAGTTCGGTTGCATGGGACCGGCTCGCTCAACTGGTAGCGACAGGGACTCAACTCAGCAACACGCTAGCCGATGAGCCTCTTGCATATGTCGGGCAGGGATACCATCGCTTTCGTCGTTATGCGCCCCGCATGTTGCGCTGTCTGAAGCTCGAAGCCGCGCCGGTCGCCGGACCATTGGTAGCAGCAGCTTTGTCGATCGGAGAGATGAAAGGTGTTGCATCGCCAGAAAGGCGTTTCCTGCGGCCCAGCTCCAAATGGAACCGTCATTTACGAGCTCAGGAAAAAGGAGATACCCGTCTTTGGGAAGTGGCGGTACTCTTTCACCTCCGGGATGCTTTTCGTTCCGGAGATGTCTGGCTCGCTCATTCGCGCCGCTATGGTGACCTCAAGCAGGTACTGGTGCCGATGATCGCGGCGCAGGAAAATGCAAAACTGGCCGTGCCTTCCAACCCACAGGATTGGCTGGCAGACAGAAAGGCGCGACTCACGATCGCTCTTAAGCGGCTGGCCCGGGCTGCCCGTAACGGCACTATTCCGCACGGTAGCATAGAAGATGGAACGTTGCGGATCGACAGGTTGACAGCAGACGTGCCGGATGGTGCCGAGGCACTCATACTGGATCTGTATCGCCGAATGCCGTCCGTTCGGATTACCGACATGCTGCTTGAAGTTGATGCAGCCCTTGGTTTCACAGATGCGTTTACCCATCTGAGAACCGGGGCTCCATGTCGCGACCGGATCGGTCTGCTCAACGTCCTGCTCGCTGAAGGGCTCAATCTGGGCCTGCGTAAGATGGCGGAAGCTACAAACACGCATGATTACTGGCAGCTCTCACGCCTTGCCCGCTGGCATGTTGAAAGCGAAGCCATGAACCAGGCATTGGCAATTGTGGTGGCCGCGCAGGGTAAACTGCCGATGTCACGCGTCTGGGGGATGGGCACGTCAGCATCGAGCGATGGTCAGTTTTTCCCGACAGCGCGGCATGGCGAAGCCATGAACATGGTCAATGCCAAATATGGTTCTGTTCCCGGCCTCAAAGCGTATACTCACGTAAGCGACCAGTTCGCGCCATTCGCTTGTCAGTCGATCCCGGCGACCGTGAGCGAGGCACCGTATATTCTCGATGGACTACTGATGAACGAGGTCGGTCGCCATGTTCGCGAACAGTATGCCGATACAGCAGGATTCACCGACCATTTGTTCGGAGCCAGTAGCCTGCTCGGCTACAATCTCGTTCTGCGAATCAGGGATCTGCCATCGAAGCGGTTGTACGTATTTAATCCCGATACGACCCCCAGGGAGTTACGCAAGTTGGTAGGTGGAAAAGCCCGGGAGGATCTTATCGTTGCGAACTGGCCTGATATTTTCCGTTGTGCCGCGACGATGACCGCTGGCAAAATCAGGCCCAGCCAACTCCTGCGCAAGCTCGCTTCTTACCCACGACAAAACAACCTTGCAGTTGCGCTTCGTGAAGTTGGTCGTATTGAACGGACCCTTTTCATTATTGAGTGGATCCTGGATACGGACATGCAGCGGCGTGCTCAGATCGGTCTTAACAAGGGAGAGGCCCACCATGCGCTCAAAAATGCGCTCCGTATCGGGAGGCAGGGGGAAATTCGCGATCGCACGACAGAGGGGCAGCACTACCGAATCGCTGGGCTCAATTTATTGACTGCGGTGATCATTTACTGGAATACCGTCCATCTTGGTCATGCCGTCACGGAGCGGCGGAACGAAGGGTTGGATGTTCCCCCTGAATTTCTTCCCCACATATCCCCATTGGGCTGGGCGCACATTCTACTGACTGGCGAATATCTTTGGCCCAAGGAACCGAAAGCTTAGGGTGTCATTTCGCCCTCAGCCGGAACCGACCCCTAATACGGAATACAGGAGCAGAGAGCATTCAGCCCCCTCCCTGCTCTAGCACACCAGGCCATCATGCTGATGACTGAACCGCCATGGTCTTACCCGGTGACCTGCAATCCTGCAGGCATCAACATACCGCAGTCAAGACAGGGCACAATGCAGGCATACTGGCCGTGCATCCCACTGTGCGTTTTTCCTGGAAGCTCAGCAAATCATCCCGTTAACCGCGAAAGTCATTCACCATCTGTGGCCAACACCTTTCTGCCATCCGGCTCCCGTTTCCTAATCGCATTTAGCAGTGTGAAGCTGGCGCCGGGTTATACAGACAGCTGCAGTCTCATCCTGCCGGGCTAAACCTGCAGTACACAGGGGAACGGATACCGTCAGGTAACATGACCGTCTCAGCACCCGATTGAGATTTTCATAAGGTGTATAGAGCTTTACTGAAAAATTGACTGTGGCATGTTATCACCCATGGAATGGTTAACAGACCAGGGATTACCCCCATTTTACCCGCATGCCGTAGTCAATATCTGCGTATCACGACCCCAGATCACATATTACAGTCAATATTGTTCGATCCGGGCAGAGATGATAGAGAATAAATATTGACTGCGGTATGCGTGATGCATATCACAGTCAATGGAATGTCCTTAGCGGCATACGGCAGTCATGATATGCATATCGCAGTCAATTTTCTGGCTTCATCGCTGAGAGGGCTTCAGCCAGTTTAAGAGGATCGATGCCAGCAGCCTTCAGCGCCTTAATGACTTCGTCATAATTTTGCTCTGGCGCCTTCTCTTCTTCCTCTTTGCGCGGAACCTTCACAGGACCACTGATGAGTTTGGGGTTGCGATAATGCACGCTGAAATAGGTGGCTCGGCCACGTTTAAACTCGGTGTAATCCAGATAACCAATATCCCGCAGCTGCTCCATCGCCTTACGCACCGTGTGGTTCTGCGTATAGACATTTGAGGTGAGATTTAGCCGGTCACGCATCCGTTTCATGGAAATAGGTGCAGGATTCTGGGGAAGACTTTCGATGTAGGTATAAAGCGCCTGGGCTGATTCCTTGCGCTGCAGGGCGTCAATGGCTTTCAGCCGCAGCAGTACCCTTCTGTCCATGTGGTAAAGCTCAAACAGCTTAGGTTCAGCCTTTATCTCAACGATATCCTCGGTGATGTCATAATAGGCTGACTGCACCAGATGGGTGGTCCATCCTTTGGTCTCGCTCTGGAACTTCAGCGTAACCGAGGCAAGTTTAAACAGGGAATTACTGATGCGATCGCGCATTTTTTTGTTTGAACGACGGGAGTTAAATCCGCACATCTTAACGAATTCGACGAACGACAGTTCCAGGGTGTCACTTTTTACCCCATACTCCGACATGGAGCGAATTATCCCCAGCCAGACTTTAAAATCCGTGTCCATATCAAGACGCGAACCGGTGATCTTAACGTCAGTGTACCCTTCGCTTTTGGCAATAGACAGCTGTACAAGCTCCTCAGTCGCGTCTGTAACGTTTTTCCGGTTCGCCTTGCTCTTCCCTGTTGATTTCAGAGTTGGGACGAAGAGACCGAGTCTCATGAGCGCTACTGGCTGCACGGTACTGGTGCTGTTGACATCCAGCTTAACAACTTCGCCGGTTGTCTTATCAACTTCCTGAAGGTTCAGAAGTAAGCTGTTATTTTCGCTCGTCATCTTGATCCTCAACAGTTATCCACAAAAGGATGTAGTAATACGTATCGCAGTCAACGGATATACATACCTCAGTAAATACCGTTGCATATCACAGTATTAGATTATGCATATAACAGTCAACATTTTACATTCCGCAGTCGATCCAGACAGACGTTAAAGCCAGTTACAGCGCATGCTGGAGCGATCCGGGGATCTCTTTTGGATCTCACTATGATCTCCTTGGGATCAATTATTGGATCGAGACCTTGAATAACTCAGATACAAGGCCGGAAGCGCCACACCAGGTATCCAGAACCCTGGCCTGATTTTCCTGAATACGCTCTGGAAGATTGAGATCTACAGGTACAACAATGAAACATTGACTGCGGTATGCTGAGTCGTCTTTCCTCTTTCTCGACACAGATACAGTAAGTATCATGCCACAGTCAATATATTACATATCGCAGTCAATTTCATTATAACTGGCTGATCCCGAGCCATCTTAAGCAACCCGACGTACGTGCAATCTGTGAATTCTGTGATTTTCCGCTTCCTCGCCGCTTTCTCACTCCGTGAGATCGCTTACTGCGGCGAGCGGCAGTGATTAATATTGGCTGCGGTATGTACTCTTTTGTACTCCCCTGCGGTCTTTGCATCACCCAATGCGGTTCACTTTGCACTTTTTCGTGCACTTTGCGTTTTTATTGTTGCTTTGCAATAAATTCCAAGATTTAATAAAATAATGCAAAGTGATGATTAAAGGATGTTCAGTATGGGACTCATGGATACACTCAACCAGTGCATAAGTGCTGGTCATGAAATGACGAAAGCAATCGCCATTGCGCAGTTTAATGATGACAGTCCGGAAGCCCGGAAAATAACCCGGCGCTGGAGGATTGGTGAAGCAGCTGATTTAGTTGGCGTGTCATCTCAGGCTATCAGGGATGCCGAGAAAGCTGGCCGGCTGCCTCACCCTGATATGGAAACCCGTGGAAGAGTTGAGCAACGCGTTGGTTATACCATCGAGCAAATCAATCACATGCGGGATGTATTTGGTACACGACTGCGCCGTGCTGAAGATGCGTTTCCGCCGGTGATTGGTGTGGCTGCTCACAAAGGTGGTGTTTACAAAACCTCCGTTTCTGTTCACCTGGCTCAGGACCTGGCCCTGAAAGGATTACGCGTTCTGCTTGTCGAGGGTAATGATCCTCAGGGCACAGCCTCGATGTATCACGGATGGGTGCCCGATCTTCATATACACGCGGAAGATACTCTCCTGCCCTTTTATCTTGGTGAAAAGGATGATGCCAGTTATGCGATAAAACCAACCTGCTGGCCTGGCCTTGATATCATTCCGTCCTGCCTGGCACTGCATCGCATTGAAACTGAACTGATGGGCAAATTTGATGAAGGAAAACTGCCCACCGACCCGCATCTGATGCTCCGCCTTGCTATTGAAACGGTCGCTCATGACTATGATGTGATTGTTATCGACAGCGCACCGAACCTCGGTATTGGCACGATCAATGTCGTATGCGCTGCTGATGTGCTGATTGTTCCCACCCCGGCAGAGCTGTTCGATTACACTTCTGCACTGCAGTTTTTCGATATGCTTCGTGATCTGCTCAGGAATGTGGATCTTAAAGGCTTTGAGCCGGATGTCCGTATTCTGCTTACCAAATACAGTAATAACAATGGTTCGCAGTCACCGTGGATGGAAGAACAAATTCGCGATGCATGGGGAAGCATGGTTCTTAAAAATGTGGTACGTGAAACCGATGAAGTTGGTAAAGGCCAGATCCGCATGAGAACCGTTTTCGAACAGGCGATTGATCAACGTTCTTCGACCGGCGCATGGCGAAACGCACTTTCAATCTGGGAACCTGTTTGTAATGAGATTTTTGATCGTCTGATTAAACCACGCTGGGAGATTAGATAATGAAGCGTGCCCCTGTCATTCCAAGGCATACCACACATACTCAATCGACTGAAGATACTTCATCACCGGCGCCGGCCGCGCCGATGGTGGATTCATTAATTGCGCGCGTGGGTGCTATGGCCCGCGGTAATGCTATCTCTCTTCCGGTATGTGGACGGGAAGTAAAATTTACCCTTGAGGTGCTCCGGGGAGACTCTGTTGAGGGCGCCTCACGCGTATGGTCAGGAAATGAGCGTGATCAGGAACTACTTACCGAAGATGCTCTGGATGATCTCATACCTTCATTTTTACTGACCGGTCAGCAGACTCCAGCTTTCGGCCGCCGGGTTTCTGATGTCATAGAAATTGCAGACGGCAGCCGTCGCCGTAAAGCCGCAATCCTGACGGAAAGTGATTATCGCATTCTGGTTGGTGAACTGGACGACGAGCAGATGGCTGCATTGTCCCGGCTGGGTAACGATTATCGGCCGACGAGTGCTTATGAACGTGGCCTGCGTTATACAAGCCGGCTGCAGAATGAGTTTGCCGGAAATATTTCTGCGCTTGCCGATGCGGAAAACATCTCTCGTAAGATCATTACCCGCTGTATCAATACGGCCAAACTGCCTAAATCAGTTGTTGCCCTGTTTGCACATCCTGGAGAACTGTCTGCCCGGTCAGGTGAAGCCCTTCAGAAGGCTTTTGCAGATAAAGAAGAATTACTGAAGCAGCAGGCTGAGACTCTCCACGATCAGAAGAAAGCGGGACTAATCTTTGAAGCTGAAGAGGTCATTAGTCTTTTAACATCCGTACTGAAACAATCTTGCGCATCAAGAGTTAATCTGAGCTCACGTCATCAGTTTGCTCCAGGGGCAACAGCATTGTATAAGGGCGATAAAATGGTGCTTAACCTAGATCGGTCCCGCATTCCTGCGGAGTGTATAGAGAAAATAGAAGCCATTCTTAAGGAGCTTGAGAAACCAGGAGTCTAATGCGGACACGCTTTAGTCTACGGTTATCTCCCTTTACTTCATTTCCTTTCTCACAGGCCAGAAAACATAACTGGCCTGAATATTCTCTCTGGGACCACGGTCCCACCTGCATCGTCTGTCAGGTTATCTGCCTGGGACCACGGTCTCACCCGCGTCATCGGTCAGGTTATCTGCCTGGGACCACGGTCCCACCTG
>NZ_QFLS01000031.1:8803-11530 GCF_004136695.1 Enterobacter cloacae complex sp. 677-3DZ2D5B
CACGGTCCCACCTGCGTCATCGGTCAGGTTATCTGTCTGGGACCACGGTCCCACCTGCGTCATCGGTCAGGTTATCTGTCTGGGACCACGGTCCCACCTGCGTCGTCGGTCAGGTTATCTGTCTGGGACCACGGTCCCACCTGCGTCATCGGTCAGGTAATCTGCCTGGGACTACGGTCCCACCTGCATCGTCGGTCAGGTAATCTGCCTGGGACCACGGTCCCACCTGCATCGTCGGCACATTATTAGTTTGGGACAACGGTTAAGCAATGCCTGTCACGAACAGGTATTGGCTTGTCGCCAGCAACCTGTTGAGCGGAGTAATCACGCAGCAGGGCGGCTATTACAGGTGATGGTGAAAGCTCTGTTGGGATCTGAACGAAGCATGTTGAGTGAAATTTGCAAAATTTCGCGGGGTGTGAGGCTTAATTTTAAATTTCCGCCAGCATTTTTAAAACCAGCTGCCGCCGCTGCGCGTTGGCCGGTCCTTCGTCCGGACGGTAACCAGTCCCGGCCGTTCTTACGACCCTGGATGAACATGGTCCCGTCATCAGCGTCTCCAGTGTGATGTCGTTTGTCACGCCGTCCGAGGGGATATCAGGGACACAACATATGGTAGAAAAAGCAGCTGTCTGAGACACAATATATTGATTATTCACAGTAACTGGGGATAACCGTGTGGGTAACATATTGAAAGTCCAACACGTTATCTGATTAACTGACTTTGTAAACGCCGCTGAACCATGAAAAAAATCCGGGGGAATCATTACAGCGCATAAACATACCGTTTTGTTTTTGGGTGACGGCAAGGAGGCCCCTGTTATCACCACATACCTTGTCAAAGGTTTCCATTCCTATCCTTATCAGGCTCTTTTCGTTATTTTCGGGAGAGATCCGGAGATGTTTTGTCAGCCAGACAGGATAGGTATCAGCGTTACGCCAGTACTGCAATTCAATCACTGAAGCCATTCCCCAGACAGAGAAGAATAAGAAAACCACACCTGCGATTTTGCTACCCATATTGTTCCTTAATATTGATTTAATACATTCCTTGCTCCTCGCACCGGAGCACATCACAGATACTGATTGAGATCCACTTCACGCAGCGGCTGGTTTTGACGTTCTGTTATCAATTGCACCAGGTCTTTTTCGTCCAGCGCATCGAGCATTTGTTCATACAGAGCCGCGGGCACACAATAAAAAACAGGGCGGTTGCGGTCAATAATCGCGACCGGGTAGCCGCCGCCGGCACTGGCGGTGGCCACCGGATCGTTTTTAAGTTCGCTGATGCTGGCAGTCACATCACACAGAATGATATTTGTCATGGTTCCCCCCTGAGACAAGTCATCTGTATGATCGGTAAAGTAAGCTCTTGCGGCAAGTCCCGTCTGTCATTTCGACGGTCAGAAACGGGCAACCGGCAGCTCCTTCCAGCGGGTGGTATATGCCGGTGACAGCATCTCCCGTTTCATCTGCCAGTCCGGCGCAATACCCCGTCCGGCAAACCAGACTTTCCCGAGTCCGGAATGATTAATGCCGTCGAGTACCTTCATCAGCGCATCGTTGTGCGGCCGTGGCTGCACGTCATCGAACAGATTCAGCTGCGCGACGCCGTTCGGACTGAAATCATTGAGCATTATCCCCGCTTTTGCGTAGCGGTGGCCATCGAGCCAGATCCTGTCCAGAGACCTGACCGCTGCCGCGATAATGTCCCGGGTGTCACGGGTAGGGGTGTTCAGTTTTTCCGTGGCCACGTTACCGTAATACGGCTCATTAACCGCAAAAGGGGATGTCTTGATGAAGGTGCTGATATGCCGGCAGTACTGTCGCTCACCGCGCAACTTTTCCGCCGCGCGCTCGGCATACTGGCAGACGGCCTGGCGCATTTCTTCGTAGGTGGTGATCCGCTGCCCGAAGCTGCGCCTGCAGACAATCTGCTGTTTCGGCGGCGGCGCTTCCTCCAGCGAAATGCAGCTCTCGCCGTTCAGCTCACGTACCGTGCGCTCCAGCACTACGTTGAAGTTTTTCCGGATAAATGTAGGGTTCGTCAGCGACAGCTGCAGGGCAGTGGTGATCCCCATAACGTGCAGCTTTTTCGCTATCCGGTTCCCTACGCCCCAGATTTCTTCCACCGGCTGCAGGCTGAGTAATTTTGCCGTTCTGCGTGGATTTTCGGGCGACAGCGCCAGCACCCCACTGAATTGTGGCCATTCCTTTGACGCCCACTGCGCCGATTTGGCCAGTGTTTTTGTGGCGCCGAAGCCGACACCGATCGTCAGTCCGGTTCCACTGAGAACATGCCCACGCAGCTGCCTGCCAAAATCCTCCAGATCCATACAGTGGCCAATTCCCCGGGCATCCAGGAAACATTCGTCAATTGAGTATTGTTCGACGCGGGGCGACAGCTCTTCCAGCAGGGCGACCACACGGTTACTCAGGCTCGCGTAGAGCTCGTAGTTGCTGGAAAAAACGTACAATTTTTCAGGAAACTGCGCCTCTTTGAGCTGGAACCAGGGGGTTCCCATCTTTATACCCAGCCGTTTGGCTTCAGCACTCCGGGCAATAACGCAGCCATCGTTGTTACTGAGAACGACGACAGGTTTGCCGCGCAAATCCGGCCTGAAAACCTTCTCGCAACTGGCGTAGAAGGAGTTGACGTCTGCCAGGGCGAACATCAGTCTGCCCTCCGGGTTTTATGAATGAAGGGGCTTTGTTGAATAAATCAGA
>NZ_QFLS01000032.1:0-4265 GCF_004136695.1 Enterobacter cloacae complex sp. 677-3DZ2D5B
TCACCTTCCGGCCGCCCGCTAAATATCTCCTTTTGGGTTGTTAATAAAACATCCAATAAGTTGACTGTGCGTGAAAAAGAAAGTTTTGTGTGATGGCGTTGAAGATCGCACCGTTAAGCTCTTATGTGGGATGGTGCAGAGCTCGACGACTACCGATAAAACGCAACCGCCGCAAACAGACAAGAAAAAGCCCCAACTGATAACAGTTGGGGCTTCAGTATTGTGATTGGTGGAGCAATAGCACCCTGAACCCAAAACCTTCTCGCTCAACCGGTAGTGGCTGATAACAACTCGTGAGGGCTATTGCGGGTTAAGCATTTAGCGATGTCTAGGGCCAGACTGGACGTCTGAACGCAAGCCGCTGATACTGTACATAACCACAGTATCAGCGGAGGATACCCATGTCGCTGGCAAGGAACGCCACGGCGAGTCAATCGCCCACTCAAACAAACGGTTACGAACGCCACCAACCCGACCAGACGCTGCTCTACCAGCTGGTTGAGCAGCACTACCCAGCCTTCAAAGCCTCACTCGAAGCCCAAGGTCAACACCTGCCTCGCTACATCCAACAAGAATTCAACGACCTCCTCCAATGTGGCCGTCTGGAGTATGGTTTCATGCGGGTTCGCTGCGAGGATTGTCATCACGAGCGTCTGGTCGCCTTCAGCTGTAAACGACGCGGCTTTTGCCCTAGCTGCGGTGCCCGCCGGATGGCCGAGAGTGCGGCGCTGCTGATAGACGAAGTCTTCCCCAAGGAGCCCATTCGCCAGTGGGTGCTCAGCTTTCCTTTCCAGCTACGCTTTTTGCTGGCTCGCCATCCCCAGCTGATGGGCCAGGTCTTGAGTATCGTCTATCGTACACTCTCAACTCATCTGATCAAAAAAGCCGGTTACACCAAAGCCTCTGCACAAACTGGCTCAGTGACTCTTATCCAACGCTTTGGCTCCGCGCTAAATCTCAATGTCCACTACCACATGCTGTTTCTCGATGGTGTCTATGCCGAAGATGACTATGGCAAGCAACGCTTCCATCGTGTCAAGGCACCCACTTACGATGAGCTGAATACGCTCGCTCACACCCTCAGCCATCGCATCGCTCGCTGCATGGAAAAGCGTGGGATTTTGGAGCGTGATGCCGAGAATACGTGGTTGACACTGGAAGAGGGCGAAGACGATACGCTGACTCAATTACATGGTGCTTCGGTTACGTATCGCATTGCCGTCGGCCCCCAGCAAGGGCGCAAAGTCTTCACCCTGCAAACCTTGCCAGGGCGTGAGGATAAAGCCGACTCAAGCAGTCGAGTAGCCAACCATGCTGGTTTCTCGCTACACGCCGGTGTGATGGCCGAAGCGCATCAGCGGGATAAGCTTGAGCGCTTGTGTCGCTACATTAGTCGGCCAGCGGTTTCAGAAAAACGTCTGGCATTAACCGCCAATGGGCAGGTGCGTTACGAGCTCAAAACTCCGTACCGCAATGGCACCACCCATGTGATCTTCGAGCCGCTGGACTTCATCGCCAAACTCGCTGCGTTGGTACCTAAGCCGCGAGTCAACCTCACACGCTTCCACGGCGTCTTTGCACCGAACAGCAAACACCGAGTTCAAGTAACACCCGCCAAGCGGGGCAAGAAGCCCGACAAATCGGAAGGTCTCGATACTAACTGGCGTGACAAGAGTCCTGCAGAGCGCCACCGCGCCATGACCTGGATGCAACGCCTCAAGCGAGTCTTCAATATTGATATTGAAGTCTGCGAACACTGCGGCGGTCACGTCAAAGTGATTGCCAGCATCGAAGATCCGAAGGTCATTGAGCAGATTCTCAAGCATCTGAAACAGAAAACAGCCAAGGCGAATGCCGCCAAGCAGCGTGAGCTGCCACCAGAACGAGCGCCGCCACTGACTCCCAGCCTGTTCGATCCATCACAGAGTCGTCTCTTTGACTGACGACCCCAAATCCAACACTGCTCAACACTGCCAACTTTTAAACGGGGCGGTGGGGCAGTTTGTATCTCTCGAGCTATCAGGCTAGAGATTTTACCGCCAAATCGAACCTTATTAGAGCGGTTTAGGCTGGACCGGCAGTTAAAATTGGGGCTTGAGCGGTAAACGAGTGAGGGAATTTCAGGTAAGATACTTCGGATGAGGAGCAAAAAGGTGGTTTATACTTCCTATACCCCAGATTGAGATGTTAAGTGTGGTTGCTATTTATTAACACTGCGAACTGGATAAGTCTCAAATAATATTTTTTAAATTAAATCTAACGTTGGTGGGGATATAAGCGCAACGGTAGAGGAAAGTAGGGAGGGTAATATTCCGAGAAAATTAAGTGTAGCTGGATAATATAGGTCATACCATTCATTTTGGTCTACGATTATTAGTCTTTGTGATAAATAATGAGAGGTAATTGAATGGCTGGCTTAAACAAGGAAAAAAAGACCATCAATAAAACCAATTCTGCGCGTTTTCCGGCGCCGCCTTTTCAACAGCAGCAGCAGCCCTTTCCCGGGCTGGCGGGGAAAATGCAACCGCGCCCCGATCATGGAGAAGACAGCTATCAGGGAAGCGGTCGCCTGAATGGGCGCAAGGTATTAATTACCGGTGGGGATTCAGGGATTGGTCGTGCTGTTGCTATTGCCTATGCTCGTGAAGGCGCTGATGTTGCGATTAACTATTTACCTGAAGAAGAAGACGATGCGCGTGAAGTGGTCGATCTGATAAAAAAAGCAGGCAGAAATGTTTTGGCCATCCCCGGCGATATCCGTGATGAGGCTTTTTGCGGTCATCTGGTAACACAGGCGGTAAAAGGACTGGGAGGGTTGGATATCCTCGTCAATAATGCGGGTCGTCAGCAATTTTGTGAGTCAATTGAGGAACTCACCACAGAAGACTTCGACGCAACATTCAAAACCAATGTTTACGCTATGTTTTGGATCACCAAAGCGGCCATACCCCATCTTTCACCAGACAGCGTGATAATTAATACCTCCTCCGTACAGGCTTATGAGCCAAGTGAAATCTTGCTTGATTATGCTCAGACTAAAGCAGCTATCGTGGCATTTACTAAATCGCTGGCGAAACAGCTGGCCCCGAAAGGGATCCGTGTCAATGCCGTCGCGCCGGGTCCATACTGGACTGTACTGCAGTGCTGTGGTGGTCAACCGCAGGAAAAGGTGGAGAAATTTGGGGCAAATGCGCCGCTGGGACGCCCTGGTC
This sequence comes from Enterobacter cloacae complex sp. 677-3DZ2D5B, assembly GCF_004136695.1. NCBI lineage: Bacteria > Pseudomonadati > Pseudomonadota > Gammaproteobacteria > Enterobacterales > Enterobacteriaceae > Enterobacter > Enterobacter cloacae complex sp. 677-3DZ2D5B. The sequence goes on from NZ_QFLS01000032.1 coordinate 3,213, forward strand.
AACCGGTGGAAATCGCGCCGCTTTATGTCACCCTGGCCGCTCGGGAGAACAGCTATACGTCTGGTCAGGTCTGGTGTTCTGATGGGGGGACCGGAACCCTCTAACGTTTACGCTCTGTGCGTCGAAAGTGACTTTTAAGGCAAGGGCGGACACTATTGTATAAGGGCGGGAGCGGTACTTACCGCTCCGTGAATGCTAACCAATCACCGCGATGCCAAGCCGCTCCATGAGCAACGACGCCTGGTAGTTGTCCAGCTTAACGCCTTGTAAATCAACGCCCCGAATATCTAAGTCACCCAACTCCGAATTGGTCAGATCGCAATGTGTGAAGTTCGCTGCTCGCCAGTCGAAAGTCGAAAACTCGCCGCCGGAGAGATCTGAACCACTGAACGTCGCGCCCAGTACCTGGGCACCCATCCAACGGTTTTCCCACAGCTCACACTTTTCCAACACGACTTTCGAAAAATTGGCGTAGCTTAGATTGGTATTCGTGATATATGCGCTACAAAACCAGGTGCGCGTGGTGATCATATTCATAAAGCTTGCGCCGCGGAAATCTGCGCCTTGTGCGCGGCAGTGGCGAATTTCAATGCCCAGCGCACTGGCATTGCGAAAATCCGCCATGGATAAATCACAGCTTTTAAAAATGGCATCTTTCAGCATCGCACGACTAAAATTGCACCCTTTCTGGCTTTCACGATCATAGAACTGACAGCCGATAAATTCAGTGCCGCTCAGGTCGGCACCTGAAAAATCACAGTTAAAAAATGTACTATTTTCAATTTTCTCACCGGTGAAACGGTTTCTGTCAATTTTTTCGCCAACGAGTGCCAGAGCCATATTTGTACCTGTTTTTTTATACAGTAATGGCGTCATGGTAAACCCTGATGGGGTTATGCGTCAAATCCGCCAATATGACATCTGCAAATGTGCGTTAAATCTGGTGTTTTTTCAGCAAAGCGCGAAGCTGATGGTAAGTCAGCCCCAGTAATTCAGCGGCTTTTTTCTGGTTAAATTTTGCCTGCTGTAAGCCGTGCATAATAAGCCCTACAC
>NZ_QFLS01000004.1:0-176380 GCF_004136695.1 Enterobacter cloacae complex sp. 677-3DZ2D5B
TAAATTGTTAAAGAGCAGTGCAACGCGGCTTTCGCTCACCGTTGCGAGGTGGCGTATATTACGCTTTCCTCTTTCAGAGTCAACCCTGATTTTCAGGATTTTTTCTCTTCAACCGACCGGGTTATCTGTGAAGTGATTCACATCCGCCGTGTCGATGGAGGCGCATTATAGGGAGCCGCCGAGGAATGACAAGCGGAAAAATGCATTTTTATTTCAACCGCTCACCTTTTCGCCAAAACGCCTATTTTTGGTGCTTTTTAATCTCTTTTGGCAGTTCTGCCAGACTAGTTATCACCCAGTCGGCTGCATTTTCTGCTTCTGGGGTGACCGGTTTACCGGTACGCACTAATACTTTGGTACCTACACCTGCCGCCGCTGCTGCCTGCATATCTTCCAGTTTATCGCCCACCATATAAGATGCGGCCATATCAATGTGCATGAATTCCTTTGCAGAGATAAACATGCCCGGGTGTGGCTTACGGCAATCGCAGGTCTGACGATACGCCTCTACACTTCCCTGCGGGTGATGCGGACAATAATAGATGCCATCAAGATCGACGCCGCGATCGGCCAGAGACCAGTCCATCCATTCCGTCAGCGTCTCGAACTGCGCTTCGGTAAATTTACCTCGGGCGATACCGGACTGGTTAGTTACCACCACCAGCGCATAGCCCATCTCTTTCAACTGGCGCATGGCATCTATTACGCCCTCGATAAATTCGAACTCATCAATCTCATGGACGTAACCGTGATCCACATTAATAGTGCCGTCACGATCGAGAAAAATTGCGGGTACAGATTTTGCCACCGGTTTGCTCCTGAAAAAGGCTTGTTCGGTTAGTATCTCATGAATCGCAGCGCAATAAAGTGCTCATCGCAAAGAGGTGGATTGATTTAGACGTCTGGATGCCTTAACATCCATTTTGTTTACGGTCATTCCCCGTATCTGGCAGAAGAAAATGCCACGGCTAACTTACTTACGATAAAAATAATCTAATGATTAAACTTTCCAATATCACCAAAGTGTTCCAGCAGGGGAACCGAACCATTCAGGCGCTGAACAACGTCAGCCTGCATGTGCCTGCTGGTCAGATTTATGGCGTCATTGGCGCATCGGGTGCAGGTAAAAGTACGCTGATCCGTTGTGTTAACCTGCTTGAGCGCCCAACCCAGGGCAGCGTAGAAGTTGGCGGCCAGGAGCTTACCGCTCTCTCAGAAAAAGAACTCACCAAAGCGCGTCGCCAGATTGGCATGATTTTCCAGCACTTTAACCTGCTGGCCTCACGCACCGTTTTCGGTAACGTTGCGTTACCCCTGGAGCTGGATAACACACCAAAAGAAGAAATTACGCGTCGCGTCACCGAACTGCTCGATCTGGTTGGTCTGGGTGATAAACATGACAGCTACCCGGCAAATTTGTCCGGCGGGCAAAAACAGCGAGTAGCAATCGCTCGCGCGCTGGCAAGCAACCCAAAAGTGCTGCTGTGCGATGAAGCCACCAGCGCATTAGATCCGGCTACCACGCGCTCTATTCTGGAACTGTTAAAAGACATTAACCGTCGTCTGGGCCTGACTATCCTCCTTATTACGCATGAAATGGATGTAGTGAAACGTATCTGCGACTGTGTAGCAGTCATCAGCAACGGTGAGCTGATTGAGCAGGACACGGTGAGCGAAGTCTTCTCGCACCCGAAAACGCCGCTGGCTCAGCAGTTCATTCAGTCCACACTGCATCTTGATATTCCGGAAGATTATCTGGAACGACTGAAAACAGAAGCCGTTGCAGACAGCGTTCCAATGCTGCGCATGGAGTTTACGGGTCAGTCCGTTGACGCACCGCTGCTTTCCGAAACCGCGCGTCGCTTTAACGTTAATAACAACATTATTAGCGCGCAGATGGATTACGCCGGTGGCGTGAAGTTCGGCATTATGCTGACGGAAATGCACGGCACACAGGAAGAAACCCAGGCGGCAATTGCCTGGCTGCAAGAACATCACGTAAAAGTAGAGGTACTGGGTTATGTCTGAGCCGATGATGTGGCTACTGGTTCGCGGCGTTTGGGAAACGCTGGCAATGACCTTCGTATCGGGCTTCTTTGGTTTTGTGATTGGGCTGCCGGTCGGCGTGTTGCTGTACGTCACGCGCCCGGGTCAAATTATTGAAAACGCGAAGCTGTATCGCACGCTCTCTGCGCTGGTGAACATTTTCCGGTCTATTCCGTTCATTATTCTGCTGGTGTGGATGATTCCGTTTACTCGCGTGATCGTCGGGACGTCGATTGGTTTGCAGGCGGCAATTGTCCCGCTGACAGTAGGCGCGGCACCGTTTATCGCCCGTATGGTGGAAAACGCCCTGCTGGAAATCCCAACAGGCCTGATTGAAGCTTCCCGCGCGATGGGTGCAACACCAATGCAGATCGTTCGCAAAGTTCTGCTGCCAGAGGCGCTGCCTGGGCTGGTGAACGCAGCAACCATCACGCTTATCACGCTGGTCGGTTATTCCGCAATGGGCGGCGCCGTAGGTGCTGGCGGTTTAGGCCAGATTGGATATCAGTACGGCTATATTGGCTATAACGCTACCGTAATGAATACCGTTCTGGTATTGCTGGTTGTGCTGGTTTACTTAATTCAATTCTCTGGCGATCGTATCGTCCGGGCTGTTACGCATAAATAACGTTACAAACAACACAAACTCGACGAGTTAAGGATATAACATGGCGTTTAAATTTAAGACCTTCGCAGCAGTAGGCGCACTGATTGGCTCGCTGGCACTGGTGGGTTGCGGTCAGGACGAAAAAGATCCAAACCACATCAAAGTAGGCGTTATCGTCGGTGCAGAACAGCAGGTTGCTGAGGCCGCGCAGAAAATCGCTAAAGAGAAATATGGCCTGGACGTTGAACTGGTGACCTTCAACGATTACGTTCTGCCGAACGAAGCGCTGAGCAAAGGCGACATTGACGCTAACGCCTTCCAGCATAAACCGTACCTGGATCAGCAGATCAAAGATCGCGGCTACAAACTGGTTGCTGTCGGTAACACCTTCGTTTACCCGATTGCCGGCTACTCCAAGAAAATTAAATCTCTGGATGAACTCCAGCCGGGTTCACAGGTTGCCGTCCCTAACGACCCAACCAACCTTGGCCGTTCCCTGCTTCTGCTACAGAAAGTGGGCCTGATTAAACTGAAAGAAGGCGTTGGCCTGTTACCGACCGTTCTGGACGTAACCGAAAACCCGAAAAATCTGAAAATTGTTGAGCTGGAAGCACCACAGCTGCCACGTTCTCTGGACGATGCGCAGATCGCCCTGGCCGTGATCAACACCACTTACGCCAGCCAGATCGGCCTGACCCCAGCGAAAGATGGCATCTTCGTTGAAGATAAAGATTCCCCGTACGTCAACCTGATCGTGACTCGCGAAGACAACAAAGACGCGGAGAATGTGAAGAAATTCATACAGGCATATCAGTCTGAAGAAGTGTACCAGGAAGCCAATAAGGTGTTTAACGGCGGCGCGGTTAAAGGCTGGTAATCTCCCGGCAGTGTAATATCATCAAGACGGGCATTTGCCCGTCTTGTCATTTGTGCGGTCAACTGCTTCAATATCTGACGTTTTGATTATCCACTGAGGAATTATTATGCGTGCTTTACCGATCTGTCTTTTAGCACTGATGCTGAGCGGCTGTTCTATGCTAAGCAGATCTCCTGTTGAACCTGTTCAAAGCACTGCAACCCCGCCAAAAGCGGAGCCAGCAAAACCGAAAGCGCCTCGCGCTGCGCCGGTACGTATTATTACCAAAGCCGACGAGCTGGTCGGTAAGCCATTCCGTGAACTGGGCGAAGTGAGCGGCGAATCCTGCCAGGCAACGAATCAGGACTCTCCACCCAATATTCCGACAGCCCGCAAGCGTATGCAAATCAACGCGTCGAAAATGAAAGCCAACGCGGTGTTGCTGCACAGCTGTGAAGTCACCAGCGGCACACCAGGTTGCTATCGTCAGGCGGTATGTATCGGTTCTGCGCTTAACATTACGGCGAAATGAGTTCATTTCAGTTCGAGCAGATAGGCGTTATCCGCTCCCCTTATAAAGAAAAGTTCGCCGTGCCGCGTCAGCCGGGTCTGGTCATTCACGGCGGCGGCGAGCTTCATCTTGTCGCGCCGTATAACCAGGCCGATGCAGTGCGCGGGCTTGAGGCGTTCAGCCATTTATGGGTGGTCTTTGTGTTTCACCAGACCATGGAAGGCGGCTGGCGTCCCACTGTGCGTCCTCCTCGTCTGGGCGGAAATGCCAGAATGGGGGTCTTTGCCACCCGCTCAACCTTTCGTCCCAACCCCATCGGAATGTCGCTGGTCGAGCTGAAAGGCATACGTTGTCAGAGAGATCAGGTGATCCTGGAGTTAGGTAGCCTTGACCTGGTTGATGGCACACCGGTCATAGATATTAAGCCTTACCTGCCCTTCGCCGAAGCGCTGCCGGATGCCCGGGCAAGCTACGCTCAGGACGCACCGCAGGCAGATATGCCGGTTCACTTCACGTCTGAAATAACGACGCAAATCAGCGAGCTGGAAAAGCGTTATCCTCGTCTGCGTGACTTTATCGTTGAAGTGCTGGCGCAGGACCCCCGTCCCGCCTACCGCAAAGAAGAGGAAGCCGGGAAAACGTACGCCGTCTGGCTGCTGGACTTTAACGTGCGCTGGCGCGTGACTGCGGCGGGTTTTGAAGTGTTTGCCCTGGAACCCAGGTAATTTTGTTCTCCTCTCTTTTGGCATCTTTGCCACACTGGTAAACTAAACCACTTTTTTTGTGTCAGGCTGGTGTTTCAGCCTGTTCCAATCGTCGAAATGGAACCGTAACAACATGCGTACTAGCCAATATCTGCTCTCCACTCTGAAGGAGACACCTGCCGACGCCGAGGTGATCAGCCACCAGCTGATGCTGCGCGCCGGGATGATCCGCAAGCTGGCCTCCGGGTTATACACCTGGCTGCCGACCGGCGTGCGCGTCCTGAAAAAAGTCGAAAACATCGTGCGTGAAGAGATGAACAACGCCGGTGCTATCGAGGTGTTAATGCCGGTCGTTCAGCCCTCTGAACTGTGGCAGGAGAGCGGTCGCTGGGAGCAGTACGGTCCTGAACTGCTGCGTATTGCCGATCGTGGCGATCGTCCATTCGTCCTCGGCCCAACGCATGAAGAAGTGATCACCGATCTGATCCGTAACGAGCTGAGCTCTTACAAACAGCTGCCGCTGAACTTCTTCCAGATCCAGACCAAGTTCCGTGACGAAGTGCGTCCACGCTTTGGCGTCATGCGTTCTCGCGAGTTCCTGATGAAAGATGCTTACTCTTTCCATACTTCTCAGGAATCGCTGCAAGAGACCTACGACAAAATGTACGCGGCCTACAGTAAAATCTTCTCCCGCATGGGGCTGGATTTCCGTGCTGTACAGGCTGATACCGGTTCAATCGGCGGTAGCGCCTCCCATGAATTCCAGGTTCTGGCGCAGAGCGGCGAAGACGATGTGATCTTCTCTGACTCCTCTGATTACGCCGCGAACATCGAATTTGCAGAAGCGCTGGCACCAAAAGAACCACGCGGCGCGGCAACGCAAGAGATGACGCTGGTTGATACGCCAAACGCGAAAACCATCGCCGAGCTGGTTGAGCAGTTTACTCTGCCGATCGAAAAAACCGTGAAAACCCTGCTGGTGAAATCGGCTGAAGGTAGCGCTTATCCACTGGTTGCCCTGCTGGTACGAGGCGATCACGAGCTGAACGAAGTGAAAGCCGAGAAGCTGCCGCAGGTTGCCAGCCCGCTGACCTTCGCAACGGAAGCGGAGATCCGCGCCGTGGTGAATGCAGGTCCTGGTTCTCTGGGCCCGGTGAACATGCCTGTTCCGGTGGTCATTGACCGCACCGTTGCGGCGATGAGCGACTTCGCTGCGGGCGCAAACATCGACGGTAAACACTACTTCGGCATCAACTGGGATCGGGACGTGGCGACGCCGGAAGTGGCTGACATCCGTAACGTGGTCGCAGGCGATCCAAGCCCGGACGGCAAGGGTATCCTGATGATCAAACGCGGTATCGAAGTAGGCCACATCTTCCAGCTGGGCGATAAGTACTCACGCGCAATGAACGCTGCCGTTCAGGGCGAAGATGGTCGTAACCAGGTTCTGACCATGGGCTGCTACGGCATTGGCGTAACGCGCGTTGTTGCTGCCGCTATCGAGCAGAACTATGACGAACGCGGAATCGTCTGGCCGGATAACATCGCGCCTTTCCAGGTAGCGATCCTGCCAATGAACATGCACAAGTCTTACCGTGTGCAGGAGCTGGCTGAGAAACTCTACGCTGAGCTGAGCGCGAAAGGTATCGACGTGCTAATGGATGACCGTAAAGAGCGTCCTGGCGTGATGTTTGCTGACATGGAACTGATCGGTATTCCACACACCATCGTCATTGGCGACCGTAACCTCGACAGCGACGAGATTGAATACAAGTACCGTCGCAACGGCGAAAAACAGATGATCAAGACGGGCGATATTCTTGATTACCTGGTGAAAGCCATCAAAGGTTAAGAAACAAAAAACCCCGCCAGTGCGGGGTTTTTTAATGGCTATATCTTATTTACTGTCGCAGTCTTTCCCCGCAGCAAACTTCGCGTCTTTATCTGCCACTAGCGTTTTCACCAGCTCGCCGCTATCCGGGTTTGGCTCCAGCGTAAAATGCCCTTCAACCGTCAGCAACACTGGCTTACTGTCGTTGCCGCGCGCAACGGCATAGTCTCGCTCCAGCTGGGCATTGTTCGCCACGCTGACTTTCTTCCCGGTTGCACAGTCAGTGAAGATCGCCGCATCCGCCATGTAGAAATACATTCCTCGCATCGCCATTGGGGTGGCTGGCAGGGTCGCTTTCACCGGGGCCAACGTGTAGTTGAACTGGGATTCAATCGGATTGCCTTCGCGATCGAGCATCTCCATCCCCTCGCCTTTGGCGCGGAAGAAGGTTTTATCGCCCGTGGTATCCGTCAATACCAGCTTCTCAGCCGTACGCGCCCATGTTCCGTAAGATGCAAAAGAAGACGGTTCTTTCGCCCCCTGGTAACGCTGGTTCATGACCCAGGTGCCATCTTTTTGCAGGAACAGAGAGGTTTCGATGCCCTCGCAATCTGCACACGGTAATACGCCGCGCCAGCTTTGCTGCATCGGCTTTAATTCTTCATTTTGCGTTGGCTGTAGTACCTGCGTTTCCGAACGGTTATTACAGCCAAAAAGCGCAAACAGGCTTGTCACGGCCAGCGCTGATAATAATGCTTTTTTCACAATACTTTCCTTATGAAAAGGGTATCCCTTTCGTCACATTATGGGTGACGGACTTTGCCACGCAGTGATTTTACGGTGGATTTCTGCGCCTTCGATGACAACCGACGTTCTTTCGATGCCCGCGTTGGACGTGTTGCCCGGCGACTTTTTTGTACAGCCGTCAGCTCTTTGATGACCGCGACCAGCCGGGCAATTGCCGCTTCCCGGTTAAGCTCCTGGCTGCGATACTCCTGCGCTTTAATCACTATCACACCCTCGCTGGTGATCAGGTGATGGCTGGCGGCAAGCAGGCTTTCTTTATAATACTCTGGCAGGCTGGAGGCCCGAATGTCAAAGCGCAAATGGATAGCCGTTGAGGCCTTGTTAACGTGCTGCCCCCCTGCGCCCTGGGCCCGGATAGCGGTGATCTCCAGCTCGTTATCAGGGATGCTGACATTTCGGGACAATACAATCATGATGCGGGCTGCCAGGCCGTGAGATGAATTTCCAGATTATTCTGAGAATCGGAAAGCCAGATGGCACCGTCCTGAATTGTTGCCTGTAGCGCCATCGTCCGGCTGGCGAACGCACTCAACTGCGCCAGCTGTTCATCATCCAGATACCAGACGGTGAGATTTTTGAACTGCGCACATTTATTTTTATTTTGTTGCCACCAGATCTCCGCCGCGCGCTGGTTGTAGGCAAACAACGCCACTTCAGCAGACTGGGTGCAGGCCTTTTTGATCCTGCGTTCATCCGGCAGGCCAAGCTCAATCCATAAATCGATACCCAGATGATCGTTGCGCAGCCAGGCTTCCGGTTCATCTTCCGCGCTTAAACCACGGGTAAATTGCAGACGCTCGTCGGCATACTTAATCCACGCCAGCAGGCGCAGCATCATGCGCTCCTGGGTTTCAGAAGGGTGACGCGCCAGCGTCAATGACGCATCCAGAAACTGGTTACGGTCAAGATCCGCCACATTGACCACAGCTTTATAAATAGTCGCTTTCAGCGCCATGAGAGAACTCCTTTCGAATCAGGCGTACATTGTAGCGAAAACCGCGGCAAAAGGCTGTTACGAGGTGGTGGCTCACTCTTATCAAGGCGCTGATATTGCTTAAATGAGTATGGTATAGTCACCTTGCTAAACCGAGTTTAACTTCGTAGGCTTAATGATATCTCACAGTAAGTCAGTACGCTGGCAGGAGGTGATGTGAATAATTATTGTGAGTTGATTCGCAGACGGTATGCGGAGATCGCCAGCGGAGATCTGGGGTACATTCCGGATGCGTTGGGCTGTGTATTGAACGTGCTAAATGAAGTGGCCTCTGATGAGAGCCTTTCTGAATCGGTCAGGGAAAAAGCAGCGTATGCTGCGGCGAATTTACTGGTGAGCGATTATGTCGATGAATGATACTTATCAACCCATCAATTGTGATGACTATGACAACCTCGAACTCGCCTGCCAGCATCATTTAATACTGACGCTGGAGCTAAAAGATGGCGAAGTGCTAAAGGCAAAGGCCAGCGATCTGGTTTCCCGTAAAAATGTGGAATACCTGGTTGTGGAAGATGCAGGTGCAACGCGTGAGCTACGCCTCGACAAAATTGCCAGTTTCAGCCATCCGGAAATCGGCACCGTCGTGGTGAGCGAATCCTGATAACCAACGGGCAGCCAGGCTGCCCGTTACGCTTTCCATTCAAAATTAACACCCGCTTCAGCCCACCCCTCTTCAGTGATGAACACCCCTGCCGCCACGATGAGCGTGTCGCCGTAAAACAGAAGCGGCGTGGTATCACGTCGCCAGGGCGGAACGTTCTGTTCCTGCCAGATTTTCTTCAGCTTACGCCCGCCGTTACGACCGACGATATGCAGCATGCCGCTGGCCCTGAAGCGTATGGTAACGTTCTCGTCCGGCTCAGGTAGACGCACATTGCCCGAATGACTTAACGCAACGACACCGGCATTCATCGGTAGCGTTAATGCTTTTTCCGGCGACGGCCAGTCGAGCACAACGTCAGCCAGCGACGGCACAGATTTTACCCACCAGAGTTGCCCTTTATAACGCCTGACGTCATAACCATTCAGGTGTATACACGGTGCGGCATCTTCCCTCGCCTGTGCAACTTCCTCCCAGATACGGTTGAGCATCGCCCGGGACGGCATAACCGCACGGTGGTAAGCCAGCCAGCGGCGAATCAGAGCAGCCCGACGCACGGGGCTCATCACCTTCAACGGCGCAACGTTCAGGGCACCGTCAGCGGTAATCAGTGTATTCAACTCCCCGCTCAGCAACTCATCCAGCAAGCTTTCCTGTTCAGCACACAGCATGGCGCTTCTGGCCGCCGCTTCGGAAAAATGCGCCCAGCGCTCACTCAGCAGCGGTAAGACGCGCAGGCGCAGGAAGTTACGGTCGTAACTGTCGTCCTGATTGCTGTCGTCTTCAATCCAGCACAGATGATGCTGCTGCGCCCAGGCTTCCAGTGATGCGCGCGTCTCACCCAGTAGCGGGCGGATGAGCTCTGTTTCAGCAAAATCAGCGCGCTCAGGCATGGCGGATAAACCCGCAGGCCCGCTGCCCCGCTTGAGCGCCAGTAAAAACGTCTCGCACTGGTCGTCCAGATGCTGCGCGGTGACCAACGCTTCTCCAGGCTGTAATGCGCCAGAAAACGCGGCGTAGCGGGCTTTCCGCGCCTGCGCCTCAATACCCAGCCCCTCATCCTCAAGCGTGACGCGTTCAACGATCAGCGGGATCTCCCACCCTGAGCACACCGCTTCGCAGTGCGCCACCCAGTCGTCGGCATGGGGGCTTAAGCCGTGATGGATATGCATCGCCCGCAGCTGGACGTCAGGCTCACGGTCGCGCCAGAGCTTAAGGCGGTGCAGCAAAACGGTGGAATCCAGGCCACCGCTGAACCCCACCAGCAGCTGGCGGTAGGGTGAAACGGCGTGCGCGATAGCGGGTAAGGTCATAGGAAATTACACATAAAAAATGCCCGAACTGAACGGGCATTATCACACATGACGGCGATTACTGCTGATAAAGCTCCAGCGGCAGGCCGTCCGGATCGTTGAAAAAAGTGAAACGTTTATCGGTAAAGGGATCGACACGAATCGCTTCGCAGGCCACGCCGTGGGCTTCCAGATGTTTTACCGCGCTGTCCAGGTCATCGACGCTGAAGGCCAGGTGGCGCAGGCCGCAGGCTTCCGGGCGTGAAGGACGCGCTGGCGGGAAAGGAAAAGAGAACAGCTCAATCACATATTGACCGTTTAACGCCAGATCGCCTTTCCAGGAGTCGCGCTCCTCACGGTAGGCCTCGCTCAACAGCGTAAAGCCGAGAACGTCGCAGTAGAATGCCTTACTTTTCGCATAATCGGTGGCAATGATCGCAATATGATGAACCGCTTTTAAACCCAGCATAGTTTCTCCTTTTTATGATGCCCTGAACGTTACAACCGACAACCCGCCCCTGGCAAGCGGCCCCTTTTATTTTAGGACTCTCACCCAGTACACGCCGTTATCGTCGCGTTTCGCGCCATGAATATCCGTTTCAAAGCCGGGATAGTGGCGCCCCACCGAACAGAGCATCAGCAGGAAATCGAGCACCGCCCGGCTCTCCTCAGTGATCATTTCACCCGGCATCAGCAGCGGCACGCCCGGCGGATAAGGCAGGATCATGTTGGCCGATACCCGCCCGACCAGGTTCTCCAGCTCAACGGTTTCAACCTCCCCTTTCACCTGGCGCTGCCACGCCCTATGCGGCGTCAGCTTCATTTCAGGCAGAACATCAAATGCCTGCAACATCAGGCGCGGCAGATCGTGCTGGCGGATCAGCCTGTGAATCCCCTGGGCCAGATCCTGAATACGCATATTGCGGTAGAAGTCAGGATCTTCCGCGTAGAGATCCGGCAGCATGTTCTTCACCCGCAGGTTCAGATCGTATGCGCGCTTAAACTCCATCAGTCCCCTGAGCAGCCCCATCGCGCGGGTTTTATCGATCCCGATGCTGAACAGGAACAGCAGATTATAGGGGCCGGTTTTCTCCACCACCACGCCGCGCTCATCAAGGAACTTCGCCACCAGCGCTGCCGGGATCCCTTCCTCACCCATCACACCCTGCTCATCCATGCCCGGCGTCAGGATTGTCACCTTAACCGGATCGAGGAACATGTGGTCCGCATCAGCATCCCGAAAACCGTGCCAGCTCTCCCCCGGCGCGACGGGCCAGCATTCTGCCTCATCAATCTCTTCCGGCTGCCAGATATCAAAGAACCAGCCGTCCGCTTCATCTTTAAGTCGCTGAACCTCTTTTCGGAAATGCAACGCCCGCTCCACCGAACGATTGATCAGGCGTTTACCTGGATTACCGCGCAGCATCGCCGCCGCCGTTTCGATGGACGCCACCAGCGGGTAGCTTGGCGACGTGGTCGTGTGCATCATGAAAGCTTCGTTGAAGGTGTCCTCGTCGTACTCACCCTTGATGTGAATGAGAGACGCCTGGGAAAACGCGGCCAGCATTTTGTGCGTCGACTGCGTTTCGAAGAACACCTTGCCCGGCACCCGCTCGCCGCTCATCCCACTTTTACCCGAGTAAATCGGGTGGAAATTAGTGTAAGGCACCCACGCGGAGTCAAAGTGAATCGACGGCACGTCCAGCGTCTGCTTGATCCAGTTCGTGTTGTAAAGCAGCCCGTCATAGGTGGAGTTGGTGATCACCGCATGCACAGGCCAGCTTGCCTCGGGGATAGCCGCGATCTTATTCTCAATGGCTTCATGCGCGAACTCACGGCGAGGAATGCCGCCGAGGATCCCCAGCGCATTACGCGTGGGAGACAGCCAGAGCGGCACCACATCGCTCATCATCAGCAAATGCGCCAGTGATTTATGGCAGTTTCGGTCAATCAGCAGCGTACTGCCGGCAGGCGCGGCGTACATCCCGACGATTTTGTTCGAGGTTGAGGTACCGTTGGTCACCATGTAGCTTTGCTCGGCGCCAAAGGTCCGGGCGATGTACTCTTCGGCTTCCAGATGCGGGCCGGTATGATCCAGCAGAGAGCCTAACTCGGTGACCGAAATCGACACGTCCGCCTTCAGCGTGTTACCGCCGAAGAAATCGTAGAACAGGCATCCCACCGGGCTTTTTTGATAGGCCGTTCCCGCCATATGGCCTGGCGTACAGAAGGTGTACTTCCCTTCTTTCACATAGGTGAACAATGCGCGCGTAAACGGCGGTGTGATGTTATCGAGGTATTCACCGGTGTACTGCTGAATGCGGGTTGCAATGTCCTCGGCAACGCCGAGTGAGTATTCGAAGAACCACAGCGCCATACGCATATCATGCGCGCTCACGTCCATGGTCGAGTGAGTGTTGATAAAGGCGTACAGCGGAAGATATTCGTTGAGCTTATTGATATCGCTGCACAACTCCATGTCGTATTCGTCCCAGTCGAATATCACGCCACAGATGCGCGGATTGTGTTCGATAAATTTCAGCAGGTCGGCGCTGTTTTGCGGCCAGATCAGCTGGTATCCGCGTGCTTTAAGGGCTTGCTCCAGCTCCTTGATGGGTTCGTCTTTATAAAAGACGCCGTGTGGCCCCATGATGGCAATGATGTTCATGGTTTACCTCCTTGAAAAACATCAGATAAGCATAGTTAAGGTAAACGGCAGGTATAAAAAAAGCCGCAACAATGTGCGGCTTTTAGGATAATTGTGAGGCTTACGCGTAACCGTAGGTCATCAGACGCTGATAACGACGGTTGAGCAGATCTTCTGTGCTCAGCACGTCCAGGTCCGCCAGGTCTGCCAGCAGCTGCGCTTTCAGGGAAGCAGCCATCACTTCCGGCTTACGATGCGCGCCACCCAGCGGTTCAGGGATAACGGTGTCGATCAGCTTCAGCTCTTTCAGACGTGGGGCAATGATGCCCATCGCTTCAGCAGCCAGCGGCGCTTTATCGGCACTTTTCCACAGGATGGAGGCACAGCCTTCCGGAGAGATAACGGAATAGGTACTGTACTGTAGCATATTCACTTTATCGCCCACGCCAATTGCCAGCGCACCGCCGGACCCACCTTCACCGATAACGGTACAGATGACCGGCACTTTCAGGCGAGACATCTCGCGCAGGTTGCGTGCGATGGCTTCAGACTGACCACGCTCTTCAGCACCAACCCCCGGGTAAGCACCCGGCGTGTCGATGAAGGTGATGATTGGCATATTGAAACGCTCAGCCATCTCCATCAGACGCAGGGCCTTACGGTAGCCTTCTGGTGCTGGCATACCGAAGTTACGACGGATTTTCTCTTTGGTTTCACGGCCTTTCTGATGACCAATGATCATCACCGGACGTCCATCCAGACGCGCGATACCGCCGACGATAGCTTTATCGTCAGCGTATGCGCGGTCGCCTGCCAGTTCGTCAAATTCGTCAAACGCCAGGCGGACATAATCCAGGGTGTACGGACGCTGTGGATGTCGCGCCAGCTGGGCGATCTGCCATGCGCCGAGATCGGCAAAGATTTTGCGCGTCAGTTCTACGCTTTTTTCGCGCAGACGATGCACTTCTTCGTCGATGTTAATATCCAGTTTTTCATCCTGACGGCTCACGGCTGTCAGAGAATCGATTTTCGCTTCCAGCTCTGCAATCGGCTGTTCGAAATCAAGGAAATTCAGACTCATAGTATTCCTGTATTAGTCAAACTCCAGTTCCACCTGCTCCGAACCAATGAGGCCACGGAGATCGTTCAGTAAACGATCGCTCGGAGAGACACGCCACGTTGCACCAAAGCGCAACCGCGCGCGTGCATCCGCCCTCTGATAGTAGAGATGTACTGGAATGGTCCCCGAGCGGTGGGGTTCCAGAGACTGACGGAGTCGGTTTAAAAGCTGGTCATCAATTTGCCTGTCCGTCAGCGAGATAGCAAGCCCGCGAGCATATTTTTCCCGGGCTTCGTCAATGTCCATCACTTCGCGGGCGGTCATTTTAAGCCCCCCGCTGAAGTCATCAAAGCTGACCTGTCCGCTGACGATAAGTATGCGGTCTTTTTCCAGCAATTGCTGGTATTTATCCAGCGCGTCGGTGAACAACATCACCTCCAGACGCCCGGAACGGTCATCCAGGGTACAGATGCCGATACGATTGCCGCGCTTGGTGACCATTACCCTTGCAGCAATCACGAGCCCCGCAGCCGTGGTGATTTTACCACGTTCTGTCGGATGCATGTCTTTAAGCCTGTGGCCGCCGACATAGCGCTCAATTTCTTTAAGATACTGGTTGATTGGGTGCCCCGTCAGGTACAGACCTAACGTTTCCCGCTCTCCATCCAGCACTACCTGTTCTGGCCACGGCTGGCAGTTGGAATAGGACTGCTCGATCTGCTCTGGCTCTTCCGCCAGCACGCCGAACATATCCGCCTGGCCAATGGCTTCCGCTTTCGCATGCTGATCGGCCGCCTTCAGCGCATCGCCGAGCGAGTTCATCAGCGCGGCGCGGTGTGGCCCCAGACGGTCAAACGCGCCGGACATGATCAGTTTTTCCAGCACGCGGCGGTTCAGTTTTTTGGTATCGGTACGGGCGCACAGATCGAACAGCTCACGGAAGTAGCCGCCGTTGTTACGCGCTTCAATGATCGCCTCGATCGGCCCCTCACCCACGCCCTTGATCGCGCCGATCCCATAGACGATTTCCCCGTCATCGTTAACGTGAAAATGATACAGGCCCGAGTTAATATCCGGCGGCAGGATCTTCAGCCCCATGCGCCAGCACTCGTCCACCAGGCCAACCACCTTCTCGGTGTTGTCCATATCGGCAGTCATTACCGCTGCCATAAACTCAGCGGGATAGTGAGCTTTCAGCCACAGCGTCTGATACGAAACCAAAGCATAGGCGGCGGAGTGAGATTTGTTAAATCCGTACCCGGCGAATTTCTCCACCAGGTCGAAGATTTTCATCGCCAGTTCGCCATCGATGCCGTTTTTCTTCGCTCCATCTTCAAAGATGGAGCGCTGCTTGGCCATCTCTTCCGGCTTTTTCTTACCCATCGCACGACGCAGCATGTCTGCGCCGCCAAGGGTATAACCCGAAAGTACCTGGGCGATCTGCATCACCTGTTCCTGATACAGGATGATGCCATAGGTTGGCTCCAGTACCGGTTTCAGGCTTTCATGCTGCCACTGAACGTCCGGGTAGGAAATTTCTTCGCGCCCGTGCTTACGGTCGATAAAGTTATCCACCATCCCCGACTGCAACGGCCCCGGACGGAACAGGGCCACCAGCGCGATCATATCTTCGAAGCAGTCGGGTTGCAGACGCTTAATCAAATCTTTCATGCCGCGGGATTCAAGCTGGAAGACGGCTGTCGTCTCCGAGCGTTGCAGCATGTCGAAACTTTTCTTGTCATCAAGCGGGATAGCCGCGATATCCAGCGGCGGTTCGCCGTTCTTCTCGCGACGGGCGTTGATCATCTCCAGCGCCCAGTTGATGATGGTGAGCGTACGCAGGCCGAGGAAGTCAAACTTCACCAGCCCGGCGTATTCCACGTCGTTCTTGTCGAACTGGGTGACCGGATGCTGGCCCGCTTCATCGCAGTACAGCGGCGCGAAGTCGGTGATTTTGGTCGGGGCGATAACCACGCCCCCCGCATGCTTACCGGCGTTACGCGTGACGCCTTCCAGCTTGCGCGCCATGTCGATCAGCGCTTTCACCTCTTCGTCGGCTTCGTAGATTTCCGGCAGCTGAGGTTCGGCTTCAAAGGCTTTCGCCAGGGTCATGCCCGGATCGGGCGGGACCAGCTTAGAGATACGATCGACAAAACCGTACGGGTGGCCCAGAACGCGGCCCACGTCGCGGATAACCGCTTTCGCCGCCATCGTCCCGAAGGTAATGATCTGTGAAACCGCATCACGACCGTACATATCGGCCACGTGCTCAATCACCTGGTCGCGTTTTTCCATGCAGAAGTCGACGTCAAAGTCGGGCATGGAGACACGTTCCGGGTTGAGGAAACGTTCGAACAGCAGGTCGAATTCCAACGGATCGAGGTCGGTGATTTTCAGTGCGTACGCCACCAGCGAGCCGGCACCGGAACCACGGCCCGGGCCTACCGGCACGCCGTTATCCTTCGACCACTGGATGAACTCCATCACGATCAGGAAGTAGCCAGGGAACCCCATCTGGTTGATCACCTGGAGTTCAATATCCAGGCGCTCGTCATATTCAGGACGCTTCTCTTTACGGACCGCTTCATCCGGGAAAAGGAATTCCAGACGCTCTTCCAGACCCTCTTTCGATTTCATGACCAGGAAATCTTCGGTGGTCATGTCGCCCGTCGGGAACTGCGGCAGGAAGTATTCGCCGAGACGCACGGTGACGTTACAGCGCTTGGCAATCTCTACGCTGTTTTCCAGCGCTTCCGGGATGTCCGAGAAAAGCTCACACATCTCCTCTTCGCTGCGCATGTACTGCTGCGATGAGTAGTTGCGCGGGCGTTTCGGATCGTCGAGGGTGAAGCCGTCGTGGATAGCGACGCGAATTTCATGCGCGTCAAAATCGCCCGCCTCAAGGAAGCGCACATCGTTGGTGGCCACTACAGGCAGGCCACGCGCTTCCGCCAGGGCGACGGCCGCATGCAGATAGCTCTCTTCGTCCGCACGCCCGGTACGGATCAGCTCCAGGTAATAGCGATCCGGGAAATACTCTTCGTAGAACGAGACGCACTGATCCACCAGCGCGTTGTTACCGCGCAGCAGACATTTGCCGACATCCCCCATACGACCACCGGAGATCAGCAGCAAACCTTCGTTCAGCTCTGCCAGCCAGTCGCGGTCAATCCATGGGCCCAGTGCGCCGTAGCCGCGCTGGTAGGCTTTTGAGATCAGCAGAGTGAGGTTCTGATAGCCCGTGTTATTCATGGCTAACACGGAAATTTGCGTCATCTCATCGCCGAGCAGGTCGCTCTGCACATGAAAATCCGCACCGACGATGGGCTTTAATCCTGCGCCATGCGCCGTTCCGTAGAACTTCACCAGGCCACACAGGTTGGTAAAATCGGTGATCGCCAGCGCAGGCATGCCAAGCGAGGCCGCCTTTTTTACCAGCGGCCCGGTCTTTGCCAGCCCATCGATCATGGAGTAGTCGCTATGCACCCGCAGGTGTACGAAACGTGGTTCAGCCATCTTCAAATCCCGCGTTACTTAATTGCTTGCGTCTTGATTCAGGACACCAGTCCCAGCGCGCGTTTCACCGGGCCAAAGCTGCGCCGATGATGTTCAGTTGCGCCATGTTCAGCCAGCTTTTCCAGATGGAAAGCCGTTGGATATCCCTTGTGTTGGGCGAAACCATACGCGGGATAAGTGAGGTCCAGCGCGGCCATTTCAGCATCGCGCGTCACTTTGGCAATGATTGACGCCGCACTGATTTCTGCGACGCGGCTATCGCCTTTAACAACAGCCATGGAAGGCATCGGCAGCGCCGGGCAACGGTTACCGTCGATCAGTACATACTCAGGCACAATCTTCAGGCCCGCAACGGCACGCTGCATCGCCAGCATGGTAGCGTGCAGAATGTTTAGATCGTCAATCTCATGCGGTTCTGCGCGCCCGAGACTCCAGGCCAGCGCTTTCTCTTTAATTTCATCGAACAGCGCTAAACGACGCTTTTCGCTCAGTTTTTTCGAGTCGTTCAGGCCAACGATCGGGCGGGCTGGATCGAGGATCACCGCCGCGGTCACAACGGCACCCACTAACGGGCCACGACCGACTTCATCCACACCGGCAACGAGGTGGGTATGGGGATAAATAAATTCCATCATTGTGCTAACTCCAGCACCGCATCGGCCGCCTGCTCATCAGCATTACAGCGGATCAGTTGATGCAGTTCACGGAAGGTATCATGCATCTGGTGGCTGGTTTTACCGTTGGCCAGCAGCGGCAGCAGCGCATCTGCCAGCGCCTGCGGCTGACATTCATCCTGCAAGAGCTCTTTCACCAGCTCGCGACCCGCAAGCAGGTTTGGCAGAGATACGTAATCTGTTTTTACCAGACGTTTTGCCAGCCAGAAGGTAAACGGCTTCATGCGATAACCGACCACCATTGGGCATTTTGCCAGCATACACTCCAGCGCAGCCGTGCCGGAAGCCAGCAGTGCGGCATCGCTCGCAAACATAGCTTGCCGCCCTTTTCCGTCCAGCAAGCGGACGTGAAGATCCGGGGCGACGTCGGCTTTGATACGCTCAAACTGCTCCCGGCGTTTGGCATTCACCAGCGGCACGACCACTTCAAGATCGGGGTAAGTCTTGCGAAGAATTTGCGCCGTTTTCAGGAAATCGGCACTGAGCATTTCAACTTCCGCACCCCGGCTTCCTGGCAGCAGCGCCAGACAATGCACATCATGCGGGATGCCCAGTTCGTCACGCGCCGCGTTTTTATCCGGATCCAGTGGCATGGCATCCGCCATGGTATGACCGATAAAACGGCACGGGACATTAAATCTGTCGTAAAACGCTTTTTCGAAAGGCAGAAAAGCCAGCACCAGATTGGTGGACCGTCCGATTTTGAAAACGCGTTTCTGTCGCCACGCCCACACGGATGGGCTGACGTAATGGATCGTTTTGATCCCCTGCTTTTTCAGGTTCCCTTCAAGGGTAATATTGAAATCAGGCGCATCAATGCCGACAAATACATCGGGCTTGAGGTCGGTAAAGCGGCGGGTAAGGTCGGCGCGGATATGCAGCAGGCGACGCAAGCGGCCCAGCACCTCGACGATGCCCATCACAGCCAGCTCTTCCATTTCATACCAGGCTTCGCAGCCTTCGGCCTGCATTAGCGGCCCAGCCACGCCCACAAAGCGGGCATTGGGTACACGGGCTTTAAGCGCGCGGATAAGACCTGCACCAAGAATATCGCCGGAGGTTTCTCCGGCGACCAGGGCGATGGTAAGCGGACGACTGTCGACCATTAACGAATCAGACCACGGGTTGAACGTTCAAAGAATTCCATGAACGTTTTCACTTCAGGGTGCTTATTCGCCAGCTCGGCAATTTCCGGCTTAGCCTCTTCCAGCGTTTTACCGCTACGGTACAGCAATTTGTACGCGTTGCGGATCGCGGTAATCGCTTCGCGGCTGAAGCCACGACGCTTGAGACCTTCAATGTTCACGCCAAACGGCGTGGCATGGTTGCCCTGCGCAATCACAAACGGTGGGACGTCCTGCGCCACACCGGAGCATCCGCCGACCATCACGTGTGCACCAATGATGCAGAACTGATGGACTGCGGTCATGCCGCCAATAATGGCGAAATCATCGACCGATACGTGTCCCGCCAGCGTTGCGTTGTTGGCGAGAATACAGCGGCTACCCACGGTACAGTCGTGCGCAATGTGCGCATTAACCATAAACAGGTTGTCGCTGCCCACCTTCGTCAATCCACCGCCTTGCGTTGTACCACGATGAATGGTGACGCTTTCGCGAATGCGGTTACGATCGCCGATTTCCACGCGGGTCGGTTCGCCAGCATACTTGAGATCCTGGTTAACTTCGCCGATGGAGGCGAACTGATAGATCTCATTGTTGCAGCCAATGGTGGTATGACCATTCACGACAACGTGAGATTTCAGTACTGTACCCTCACCAATTTCGACATGGGGTCCAACAATACAAAACGGGCCGATGTGGACATTGGCACCAATGATGGCACCCGTTTCCACAATGGCGGTAGGATGAATAAAGGCGGATTTATCAATCACGTATCAGGCCTCCCGGCTACGCGCACACATCATTGTCGCTTCGCAAACAACTTTGCCGTCAACCATAGCTACGCCTTTGAAGCGAGTCAGGCCGCGACGCGTTTTTTCAAAAGTGACTTCCATGATCATTTGATCACCAGGCACGACCGGACGCTTGAACCGCGCTTCATCGATACCCGCGAAGTAATAGAGTTCACCCGGTTCCAGTTTACCTACGCTTTTAAACGCCAGAATACCGGTAGCCTGTGCCATCGCTTCCAGGATCAATACCCCCGGGAAGATAGGCTTACCAGGGAAGTGCCCCTGGAAGAACGGCTCGTTAACGGAGACATTTTTCACTGCGCGCAGAAAACGACCTTCTTCAAAATCCAGCACACGGTCTACCAGTAAAAACGGATAGCGGTGCGGCAGAAGTTCTAAAATCTCTTCAATATGCAGAGTATGAGTGTCAGTAGTCAAAATACTCTTCCTGTCAAATGTACTAAGTAGCAATAATAACACGGCCTGCCGGTTTATAAACAAAGCCGACAGGCCGGGAAATTTAGCGTTAAACGGATGAACGCTTAGTCTTGTTGATCGATTTTGCGCTCAATCGCTTTGAGTCGCTTGCTCATATCATCAATATTCATCACCAGTGCAGCTGTTTTACGCCAGACCTTGTTCGGTTGCAGCGGAATACCGGAGGAATAAACGCCAGGCTCAGTGATTGGACGCATCACCATGCCCATCCCCGTCACCGTGACTTTGTCGCATATTTCCATATGGCCATTGATCACGCTGGCACCGCCAATCATGCAGTAACGGCCAATTTTCAGGCTGCCTGCCATGATAACACCACCCGCAACTGCGGTATTGTCGCCAATCACAACGTTATGTGCAATCTGGCACTGGTTGTCTATGATAACACCGTTACCAATAATGGTGTCGTCAAGCGCACCGCGGTCGATGGTGGTGCAAGCGCCGATCTCCACACGATCGCCGATAATCACGCGACCCAGCTGAGGGATCTTAACCCAGTTACCCCGATCGTTAGCGTAACCAAATCCGTCAGAACCAATCACCGTGCTGGACTGTACGAGACAATTCTCGCCAATCTCAACCTCATGGTAGACAGAGACATTGGCCCACAGACGAGTCCCTGCGCCAATTTTCGTATTTTTTCCAACAAAGCAGCCTGGGCCAATCACCACGTTATCACCCAGCACGACGCCGGATTCGATAACGGCGTTTGCGCCGACTGATACGTTGTTACCCAGCTGAGCCGTCGGATCAATCGCAGCACTGGCTGCAATGTTCTGTGCCGGCTGCGGCGTGGTATCAAGAATTTGGGCCATGCGCGCATAGGTCAGGTAGGGATTTTTCACTACCAGTGCAGCGCTAGTGGCAAACGGAAGATCGTCCTGCGTCAGAACAACGGCAGACGCCTGGCACTGGGCCAGGTGTTCACGGTACTTAGGGCTTACCATGAAGGTAATAGTGCCTGCTTTAGCAGATTGCATGGACGCAACAGCGGTGATGACGATATCGCCATCACCGTGTAATTCTGCATCCAACTGCTGAGCTAAATCAGCCAGTCGAATTGAAGGCATTACTTATTTAACCTGTTTCAGAACATCAGCGGTGATGTCTTTAACATCGCTGCTGTTGAATGCAACGGCGTTCGAATCAACAACCAGATCGATGCTCTGATCGGCTGCGACTGCTTTAACGGCAGACTGAATACGCGTCACCAGTTTGCCACGCTCTTCGTTAGAACGACGCTGACGATCCTGCTCGAAAGCCTGCGCTTTCTGAGAGAAGGTCTGGCGCTGAGACATGACGTCTTTTTCCAGTTTGCTGCGCTCGCTCGCTTTCATGGTAGAACCATCACGCTGAAGACGCTGCATCTTGGACTGAAGATCACCTTCCATACGTTGCAGTTCGCTCGCACGGCCTTTGAATTCGTTTTCCAGCGTTGCAGAAACACCGGTTTTCTGTGCAACCTGCTGGAACAAATTACCCATGTTGACGATTGCAATTTTATCCGCTGCCTGAGCAGAAGTTGCCATCGCTAAACCGAGACCTGCAGCTAATAACCACTTTTTCACAATTAACTCCTTACCATCCCATTGGCACCCGAGGGGTACCGTTCTTTGCGTGGCAAGGCGATCGTTTTACCGATCGCCGGTTGTCAGCGCTACACTGCCAACGCATTCCATTGCAGCGGATTATTACCAGGTTTTACCAATGTTAAACTGGAACTGCTCCGCTTTGTCTCCATCGTATTTCTTAAACGGCTGGGCGTAAGAGAAGACCAACGGCCCCAGCGGTGACATCCATTGTAATGCGATACCTGCGGACATGCGAATGTTGCTCGGATCGCTGTAGTCCGGAACCCCCGCCGCACGCATCTGGGCGGTGTTCTCCCAGTTGGTGTCCCACACTGTACCTGCATCCATAAAGAAGGAGGTGCGGACAGAGTTTGCGTACTTGTCGCTGATAAACGGCGTAGGCGTGATGAACTCGAGGCTCGCCACGGCCATAGCGTTACCACCTACTGCGTCATCAGAGCTACATACTTGCTTAGGATCACGGCTTGCGCAGTTATCTTCGTCATTACCGCCGTAATAAACCGCTTTCGGACCAATGTTATTGGACTGGAAGCCACGCACGGTGCTTGAACCACCGGCGTAGAAGTTTTCATAGAACGGCAGTTCTTTGCTTCCAATACCGTCACCATAACCCCAACGGGTACGACCCAGAACAACCCACTTGTGATCTTCATCAATTGGGAAGTAGGACGCCGTATCCAGCGTGACCTTGTAGAACTCGTTATCCGAGCCCGGGATAGTCACTTTACCGTTCAGGTTGACACGTGAACCTTCCGTCGGGAAGTAGCCACGGTCAAGACGGTTGTAGGTCCAACCGTAGTTGAAGGTGAAGTCATCCGCGGCGAAACCGTTGTCATCGCTGGACGTACTCGCCGACTGACCGATGGAGTCCAGGTAACGCCACATCGCCACCTGCGGTTGCATGTTGGACAGGTCGTTATGCACGTACCCTAAACCTGCGCGCAGGGTGTTGTATTCGTTAACCGGGAAGCCGAGCGTACCATCCAGACCGTAACTCTTGTTGGTATACGAGGAGAGGTCCGCGTCATCCGCTTTAAAGTCGTTATAGAAGATACGACCGCCCAGGCTTACACCGTCAACGGTGAAGTATGGGTTGGTAACAGAGAACTCAGAGTAGGTCTGGTAGTCGTTTTTCGTCCCGTTGATACCGACAGAGTAGCCCGTACCCAGCCAGTTATCCTGCTGAACACCGACCTGGAAGCTCACGCCACTTTCAGTACCGTAACCAATACCGAAGTTGAAGCTACCGGTATTACGTTCTTTAACTTTATAAACAACATCAACCTGATCCGGACGACCTGGTACACGCTGAGTATCGGTATCGACCGTTTCGAAATAGCCCAGACGGTTCAGACGCTCTTTACCCTGGTCTACCAGATCGCTTCCCAGCCATGCCCCTTCCATCTGGCGCATTTCACGGCGCAGAACGGAGTCTTTAGAGGTATCGTTACCTTCGAAGCGGATCTTACGCACATAGAAACGGTTGCCCGCATCAACGTTAACGTGCAGCTTAACGGTTTTATCCGTGTCGTTAATTTCCGGCTGCGTTTGCACACGCGGATACGCATAACCATAACGGCCGAGCAGCTTCTTAATGCTGTCTTCCATTTTGGTGACTTTAGATCCGCTGTACAGATCGCCCGGCTGAATTTTGGTCAGAGATTCAATTTCAGCTGAATGTCCTGCCAGGTTGCCGCTGACTTCAACACCTGAAAGCGTGTACTTATCGCCTTCAGTGATGTTAACGGTAATGTAGATACCTTTCTTGTCCGGAGTCAGACTCACCTGAGTTGAATCGATGTTGAAACGGGCGTAACCGCGATCCAGATAGTAGCTGCGCAGGGTTTCAAGGTCACCCGCCAGTTTCTGTTTCTGGTATTTACGATCGCCCACCACGTTCCACCACGGCACTTCGTCACGCAGCTGGAAGTTGGAGATCAGTTCGTCGGTGCTGAACGCGTGGTTACCCACGATGTTGATCTGCTGGATCTTCGCAGAAACACCTTCCTGGAAGACCAGTTTCAGGTCGACACGGTTACGTGGCAGCGGTGTAACAACCGCTTTAACGCTCGCGCTGTATTTACCGACGCTGTAATAGAAATCTTCCAGACCTTTTTCAATGTCTGCAAGGGTTGTGCGGTCCAGAGATTCCCCCACACGAACACCCGATGCCTCAAGGTTCTGCTTGAGCATGTCATCTTTCACCGACTTGTTGCCGGAGAAAGTGATGCTGGCAATCGTTGGACGTTCTTTTACCTGAACCACCAGCGTATCACCATCGCGCAGGACGCGGACGTCCTCAAAGTTGCCAGTGGCAAACAGAGCACGGATGGTGTTACTGATATCTTCATCATTAACCGTATCGCCGGGGCGCACAGGCATACTGAGGAGGGCCGCACCAACGGCGACACGCTGAAGGCCTTCGAAATGAATATCTTTCACTACGAACCCGTCAGCACCGTATACGGTCGCGCTGCTAAACAGCAGCGACGCTATGAGCAACTTTTTCATCGCCATCGTTATTATGCGTTCTTCCTAACTAACTCTCTTACAACCGAGAGAAATCATTGAAAAGTGCAAGCCCCATTAACAGCACCAGCAAAATCGAGCCAATGCGATAACTAAAGTCTTGAACTCGCTCGGATACCGGTCCGCCTTTTAGCTTTTCAATCGCTAAAAACAGCAAATGGCCCCCATCTAGTACGGGAAGCGGGAACAGGTTGATTATCCCCAGGTTCACGCTAATCAGCGCAAGGAACATGAGATAGTAAATCACCCCGAACTCCGCTGACATCCCAGCCCCCTGAGCAATCGAAATTGGCCCACTGAGGTTGTTCAGTTTCACATCACCGGTTATCAATTTCCCCAACATGTTGACCGTAAGCTTCATCAGCTGCCATGTTTTATCCGTGGCCTCAACGATGGCGCTAAACGGCCCATACTGGCGTATTGTCTTGTACTCATCTGGCAGTGGGATCACTTTCGGCACAACGCCGGCAAACCCTTCCGCCTTACCGCCGCCCGATTTGGTATCCGGGGTGAGAGTCAGTGAGAGCGAACTCCCCTGCCTTTCCACTTCCAGCGCGAGCGGCTTGCCTGGATTATCGCGCACCAGAGTAACAAAGGTCATCCATTGTGTTAATGGCTGACCATCGACTTTAACGATCCTGTCACCCGCTTGTAAACCTGCTTTACTCGCTGCCGATTTGGCCTGTACTTCGGCTAATACCGGCTCGATCTGCGCGCCGCGCGGTCGAATCCCGAGTGCGGCGACAGGGTCCTCTTTGTCTGGCTCAAAGCGCCAGTGGCGTAAATCCAGCACTTTTTCCTGCCGCTGGTCGGAACCAAATGGCGATACGCTGACGGTTGTCTGCTCATCACCGATTTTGGCAACCAGTTGTAACCTCACGGCATCCCAATCAGGGGTTTCGATACCATCAATCGCTTTAAGTTCCATTCCCGGTGTAATTTGCGCCGTTGCCGCAATAGAACCCGTGGTGATTTCGCCCACGACCGGGCGCACGCCAGGCACGCCGATGATAAACACCAGCCAGTAGGCGAAGATAGCGAAGATGAAATTGGCTACCGGGCCGGCAGCGATGATGGCAGCACGTTGTCCAACAGTTTTATTGTTAAACGCGCGATGGCGAAGTTCCGGGGCGACAGGCTCAACGCGTTCGTCGAGCATTTTGACATAGCCGCCCAGGGGAATCAGAGCAATGACAAACTCGGTGCCATGCTTATCGGTACGCTTCCAGAGCGATTTGCCAAAGCCAATCGAGAATCGCTCCACCCGCACACCACAGCGCCGGGCAACCCAGAAATGGCCAAATTCATGCACGGTAATCAGTACACCCAGTGCAACAATGAACGCCGCCAGATTCCAGAGAATGCTCAGCATAAAACCTTCCGTTATATCGTCCCAAACACCAGTAAAAGCAGGCAAGCAAATACAGGAACAGCCGCGGTAAGGCTGTCAATGCGATCCAGTATTCCGCCATGTCCTGGAATCAGGTGACCACTGTCCTTAATCCCTGCTTCACGCTTAAACATACTCTCGGTTAAATCACCCAGCACCGATGCCAGCGCCGCGAAAATCGAACATACCAGCAGCGTGGAGGGGGCAACCTCAAGATTCGCCCAGACGCCATAGCCCCAGGAGATAATCGCTGCCGTAAACAGGCCGCCAATGAAGCCTTGCCAGGTTTTGCCCGGAGAAACCTTTGGCGCCAGTTTATGTTTGCCGAATAGTTTACCAAACATATAGGCCCCGGAGTCAGCCCCCCAGACGAGAATCATCACATAAAGCAGCCATATCGCGCCGCTGTAGTGGTTTTCGTCATAGTGCCAGGCGCGCAGCGCAACCATCCCCCAGAAAAAGGGAACAATCGTGAGCAGACCGAAAATAAGGCGCAACACTTTAGAGTTACGCCAGATCGCCGCAGAGCCCGGATAGAAAAGCACTAAAACAAGCGCAGCAATCCACCAGGCCAGCGATATCCATAAGGATCCGGCAACCAGCGGCTGGTGAACATCGTGATGATATTCAGGCAAGGTATACAGCATCAGGGCCAGTAAAAAACCACAGAGTACCGCCAGCCATACCCGCTGAGTGCGCGAGGTAAAGCCGCTAAGCTGCCCCCATTCCCACGCGGCGAGCATACACACCACCAGCGTAACAATAGCGAATCCCACCGGAGGCAGTAAAAACAGCGCTGCGATGACGACGGGTATTAATACAAAAGCGGAAATCAGGCGATACTTCAGCAAAAGCTACCCCCATCAGGCGTTATCGCCACCAGGCTCGGTGCCGCCGAAACGACGCTCTCGATTGGCAAAGGCATGCAGCGCACCTTCAAAGTCTTGTTCATCAAAATCTGGCCAAAGAACATCCGTAAAGTAAAGTTCGGCGTAGGCAATTTGCCACAGCAAAAAGTTACTAATGCGATGCTCCCCCCCTGTCCTTATAACCAAATCCACGGGTGCCAGTTCATTCATGCAGATTTGCTGACTCAGCGCCTCTTCATCAATCTGGTCGGGTCTTAACAGCCCTTCCTGAACCTGCTCAGCCAGATGCCGAACCCCCTGGATAATATCCCAGCGTCCGCCGTAATTCGCCGCGATATTGAGCGTCAGGCCGGTATTATTTTCCGTCAGCGCTTCTGCTTTGCGAATCCGTTCCTGCAAACGTGAGTTAAAACGACTGGTTTCGCCAATAATACGCAAGCGGACGTTGTGGCGGTGCAGGCTTTTTACTTCGCTATCGAGCGCCCACACGAACAGTTCCATCAACGCAGTCACTTCCTGCGCAGGTCGATTCCAGTTCTCACTGCTAAAAGCATAGAGCGTTAACGCATCAATGCCGTTATTGGCGGCAAAAGAAACGGCGCGGCGAACAGATTTCGCCCCAGCTTTATGCCCAAAGGCTCGTATCTTCCCTTGTCTTTTCGCCCAGCGGCCATTGCCATCCATGATGATTGCAACATGGCGACAGCCATGTGCTGGCAAGTTTTCGCTTATTGGTTGATTCGCAGACAACATAACGCGTTTTTAGTCCCTGAAAGGATTTAACGGTACACAGGAATACTGAAGCCTATACATAAAAAAGCCGTGTCAAACCACGGCTTACCTGACCACTTAAAGCCAAATACCTGCGATCAGGTGGCGCAGACTATATCACTGAAGCCCAACGCTAACAAATAGCACGACGACTAGTGCTTGCTTTATCACCAGCTTGCGAGACGTGTCACCTGTTTACGCGCAACAATGCGTGCCTGTTCATCCACGGCCAGCACCTCTTCCACGCTCTGCGGCTCACGCAAATCCATCATCTCCAGCACGGATAAATTCAACGCGGCGATATCAGTAAAGCGGATCTGCTGGTTCAGGAATGCTTCAACGGTCACTTCATTGGCTGCATTAAGCGCCGTTGTCGCCGCCTGCCCCTGATCGAAGGCCGTCATCGCCAGTTTCAGACAGGGATAACGGTCGTAATCAGGCTCGCTAAACGTCAGTGAACTCAGCTTGCAAAAATCGAGAGGCTTAACGCCCGATTTTACGCGGTTTGGCCACGCCATTGTATGAGCAATTGGCGTACGCATATCCGGTTCGCCCAGCTGGGCCAGCACGCTGCCGTCCTGATAGCGCACCATCGAGTGAATCACCGACTGCGGGTGGATCAGCACTTCCATCTGTTTCGCCGACGCATTGAACAGCCAGCGAGCTTCAATGTATTCCAGACCTTTGTTCATCATGGTGGCCGAATCGACGGAGATCTTACGCCCCATTGACCAGTTCGGATGACGACATGCCTGATCCGGCGTCATTGCGCTCAATTCAGACAGTGGCGTTTCACGGAACGGGCCACCAGACCCGGTAAGCAGAATCGACACAACGCCATTCTGCTCCAGGTCAGCGTACCCCAGGTTTTGTTGAAAAGGTTGGGGTAAACTCTGAAAAATGGCGTTGTGCTCGCTATCGACCGGCAAAAGACGCGCCCCACGCTGTTTTACCGCCTCCATAAAGAGGCGTCCGCAGGTGACCAGCGACTCTTTGTTCGCAAGCAGGACATCTTTTCCCGCATCGATCGCGGCAAGCGTCGGCAGAAGACCCGCCGCCCCGACGATTGCCGCCATAACCTGATCAACTTCATCAAGCGCGGCCATATCGCACGCCGCCTGTTGCCCGCTGAGCACCTCGGTACGGCAGCCCTTCTCCTGCAACAGCGCTTTTACCTGGCGGGCGCTCTCTTCATCATCCATCACCGCAAAACGGGGGGTAAACTCCAGGCACTGTTCGACCATTCGCTGCACGTTTTTTCCGGCCACAAGCGCGGCTACGGTGTAGCTGTCAGGATTATGACGTACAACGTCGAGAGTGCTGCAACCGATAGAGCCGGTCGAGCCGAGGAGAGTGAGATGCTTCATGAGATGCCCAAAAGTTAGATCAGATAAAAGCAAAACGCCGCCAGCAAGACTCAATGTCCTTCTGAACGGCGTTTATAAGTGTACAGCGAAAATCAGAACTGCATCAGTTCCGCTTCTTTTTCTGCCAGCGCCGCATCAATTTTCTTGATCGCCGCGTCGGTCATTTTCTGAATGTCGTCCTGAGAACGACGATCGTCGTCTTCGCTGATCTCTTTTTCTTTCAGCAGGGCTTTCACTTTATCGTTCGCATCGCGACGCACGTTACGTACGGAAACGCGACCCTGCTCAGCTTCACCGCGAACCACTTTGATCAGGTCTTTACGACGCTCTTCCGTCAGCGGAGGCAGTGGAACGCGAATATCCGCGCCCGCTGAGCTTGGGTTCAGACCCAGGTCAGATGCCATGATCGCTTTTTCAACGGCCGGGCTCATTGAGCGATCGAACACGTTGATTTTCAGGGTACGGGTATCTTCTACCGTCACGCTCGCCAGCTGACGCAGTGGCGTAGGCGTACCGTAGTATTCTACGATGATGCCATCCAGCAGGCTTGGGGAAGCTCGGCCAGTACGGATTTTGCTGATTTGGTTTTTGAACGCTTCTACGCATTTGTCCATGCGTACTTCAGCATCTTTTCTGATGTCGTTAATCACGTTACGGATCCTTGAAAACTTGTCTCAGGCAGACTATCCGCCAGCACAGCGCTACAGGTGTGCTAAGTATAGTCGCGTTTAATTCATGACAACGCCAAAGGCGCGCCCGGGTAAGATACCACGTCGAAATAAAGCGGAATCTTACCTGTATTTATCGCCGACGGAAATTATTCCGTGATCAAAGTGCCTTCTTTTTCGCCCATAACAACGCGACGCAGCGCGCCAGGCTTGTTCATATTGAAGACACGGATCGGCAGTTTGTGGTCACGAGCCAGCGTAAAGGCGGCAAGATCCATCACTTTTAGCTCTTTTTCCAGCACTTCGCTGTAGCTCAGCTGATCGTACATGGTCGCTGAAGGATCTTTTGCCGGGTCGGCAGTAAACACGCCATCTACTTTGGTCGCTTTCAGCACCACATCGGCTTCGATTTCGATACCGCGCAGGCAGGCTGCGGAATCGGTGGTAAAGAACGGGTTACCCGTACCGGCGGAGAGGATCACCACGCGGTTGTTGCGCAGCAGGCTGATGGCCTCTGCCCAGCTGTAGTTATCGCATACGCCATTCAAAGGAATAGCGGACATCAGGCGAGCGTTCACATAGGCGCGATGAAGCGCATCACGCATCGCCAGGCCATTCATCACGGTTGCCAGCATACCCATGTGGTCGCCCACTACGCGGTTCATCCCCGCTTTCGCCAGACCAGCACCACGGAAAAGGTTGCCACCGCCAATGACCACGCCAACCTGAATACCCAGTTCGACCAGTTCTTTGATTTCCTGTGCCATGCGATCAAGGATGCTTGCGTCAATACCGAAGCCTTCCGATCCTTGCAGCGCTTCGCCACTCAGCTTAAGCAGAATGCGTTTGTACACGGGTTTTGCATTGGTAGCCATGTTTCTTTCCTGAGACTGTCAACGATTAAGATGGGGTTAATTCTGGCGACATGATATGTCGCAAATCAGCACAGCGATACTGGAGCCTGTCTGATTTCGTGAGACGGGTGACAAAAAGAAGCCGCCCTCAGGCGGCTCCTTTTCAATCATTAAGACTGCTTGGACATTGCAGCAACTTCTGCTGCGAAGTCAGTCTCAACTTTCTCGATGCCTTCGCCCACTTCGAAGCGGATGAAGCCAGTTACATCAGCGTTGTGCTCTTTCAGCAGCTGAGCAACAGACTTGCTTGGATCCATTACGAAAGGCTGGCCAGTCAGAGAAACTTCGCCGGTGAATTTCTTCATGCGGCCTTCAACCATTTTCTCTGCGATTTCTTTTGGCTTACCAGACTGCATCGCGATGTCCAGCTGAACCTGGTACTCTTTCTCTACCACTTCAGCAGACACGTCTTCTGGCTTAACGAATTCTGGTTTGCTTGCAGCGATGTGCATTGCCAGCTGTTTAACCAGCTCTTCGTCAGCGCCTTTAGCCGCAACCAGAACACCGATACGCGCGCCGTGCTGGTAAGAGCCCAGAACGTCGCCTTCCAGGGAAGCAACGCGACGGATGTTGATGTTCTCACCGATTTTAGCAACCAGCGCAACACGCTCTTCTTCGAACTGTGCTTTCAGAACTTCAACGTCAGTGATTTTGCCTGCAACCGCTGCGTCCAGAACTTTGTTAGCAAATGCCTGGAAACCAGCATCTTTAGCAACGAAGTCAGTCTGGCAGTTAACTTCCAGAATGATGCCGTAGTTGCCGTCGATTTTGGTGATGATCACGCCGTCAGCAGCAACGTTGCCTGCTTTCTTAGCTGCTTTGATCGCACCGGATTTACGCATGTTTTCGATTGCCAGCTCGATGTCGCCGTTCGCTTCGGTCAGCGCTTTTTTGCAATCCATCATGCCTGCGCCAGTACGCTCACGCAGCTCTTTTACCAGGGATGCGGTAATTTCAGCCATTCTTAAATCCTCGGGAGATGTGAACTGCCCGGCCGGGAGCCAAACAGTATAAATTGAAAAAAGGGGCCGATAATGGGCCCCTATTCATACACGGTACTAATAAGGGGTAAAACCTTATTATTCAGCTTCTACGAAGCTTTCTTCCGCCTGAGAAGCCAGATCCTGGGAACGGCCTTCACGAACGGTAGCAGCTACAGCGCTCAGGTACAGGCTAACAGCACGGATTGCGTCGTCGTTACCCGGGATAACGAAGTCAACACCGTCCGGATCGGAGTTGGTATCAACGATAGCGAATACCGGGATACCCAGGTTGTTAGCTTCTTTGATTGCGATGTGCTCGTGGTCTGCATCGATTACGAACAGCGCGTCTGGCAGGCCGCCCATATCTTTGATACCGCCCAGGCTGTTTTCCAGCTTGTCCAGTTCACGAGTGCGCATCAGCGCTTCTTTCTTAGTCAGCTTATCGAAAGTACCGTCCTGAGACTGGGTTTCCAGATCTTTCAGGCGCTTGATGGACTGACGAACAGTTTTCCAGTTGGTCAGCATGCCGCCCAACCAGCGATGGTTCACGAAGAACTGGTCGCAGCTGTTAGCAGCATCTTTCACAGCTTCGCTTGCAGCGCGCTTAGTACCAACGAACAGAATCTTACCTTTACGGGAAGAGATCTTGTTCAGCTCAGCCAGGGCTTCGTTGAACATTGGTACAGTCTTCTCAAGGTTGATGATGTGAACTTTGTTACGTGCGCCGAAGATGAAAGGCTTCATTTTCGGGTTCCAGTAACGGGTCTGGTGACCGAAGTGAACACCAGCCTTGAGCATGTCGCGCATGGAAACAGTTGCCATGTTTAAAACCTCTATATTGAAAGTTGGGGTTATGCCTCCACGTATCCCATATTACCGACCCCGAAGGGCACCCCGGAATATGTGCCGATACGTGTGTGTTGTTACACAAAGTGAGATTTGTCGCTCCCGTCCAGCCTGTGTATCTGAGATGGATCGGAAGTCCGGCGCGCTTTATATCACAAAACACGGCCAGAAACCAATAATTGTTGGCGGAGTGTGCTGTTAATGATTCTCAATTTGGCACGGGGTGCGCCTGACTGATACCATTGACAACACTTACACTAGTATTGTCGAAAAAATCGACACCGATGGACAGATTACATGGCTATCTCTATTAAGACACCTGAAGAAATTGAAAAGATGCGCGTCGCCGGTCGTCTGGCCGCGGACGTGCTGGAAATGATTGAGCCGTTTGTGAAACCGGGCGTCAGCACTGGCGAACTGGATCGCATCTGTAACGACTATATCGTCAACGAACAGCACGCGGTCTCCGCCTGCCTTGGCTATCACGGTTTCCCGAAATCCGTCTGCATCTCTATTAATGAAGTGGTTTGCCACGGCATTCCGGATGACGAGAAGCTGCTGAAAGATGGCGACATCGTCAACATCGACGTGACCGTCATCAAAGACGACTACCACGGCGACACCTCTAAGATGTTCATCGTTGGCAAGCCAACGATTCTGGGCGAGCGTCTGTGCAAAGTAACGCAAGAGAGCCTCTACCTGGCGCTGAAAATGGTGAAGCCGGGCATCCGCCTGCGCACCATCGGCGCCGCAATCCAGAAATTTGTGGAAGCGGAAGGTTTCTCCGTGGTGCGCGAATATTGCGGTCACGGTATTGGTCGTGTGTTCCATGAAGAACCGCAGGTTCTGCACTACGATGCAGACGACGGCGGCGTGGTGCTGCAAAAGGGCATGACCTTCACGATCGAGCCAATGGTCAACGCAGGTGATTACCGCATCCGTACCATGAAAGATGGCTGGACGGTAAAAACCAAAGACAGAAGCTTGTCTGCCCAGTACGAGCATACTATTGTGGTTACAGACAACGGCTGCGAAATTATGACGTTGCGCAAGGATGACACCATCCCGGCGATACTGACGAACATTGAGTGATAAGAAGCCGGCGAATGCCGGCTTTTTTAATGGCGATAGCTTTTTCTTATGGGTGGCGCACGATGAGTAATCTCTTACCCGAACAGTATGCTAACACAGCACTTCCCACCCTCCCCGACCAGCCTGATAACCCGGGCGTCTGGCCACCGCATGAACTGTCCTGCGCGCACATCAAAGCCCACATGGAGGTTTTCCATCGCTGGCTGGGTAACGCATTTGACGCAGGCGTTTCGGCCGAGCAGCTCATTGAAGCGCGCACCGAATTTATCGACCAGCTTCTGCAACGTCTCTGGATCTACTACGGTTTCGGACAGGTGAGCGACGTCGCGCTGGTTGCTGTTGGCGGCTATGGCCGGGGTGAACTGCATCCGCTCTCTGATATCGACCTGCTGATCTTAAGCCGTAAAAAACTGCCGGACGATCGGGCGCAGAAAATCGGTGAACTGTTGACCCTGCTCTGGGACGTAAAGCTGGAAGTGGGCCACAGCGTACGCACGCTGGAAGAGTGTCTGCTGGAAGGGTTATCTGACCTGACCGTCGCCACCAACCTGATTGAAACCCGCCTCCTGATTGGCGACGTGGCGCTGTTCCTCGAACTGCAAAAGCACATCTTTAGCGACGGCTTCTGGCCTTCGGAAAAATTCTTCGCTGCGAAAGTCGAAGAACAAAACCAGCGCCACCAGCGCTATCACGGTACCAGCTATAATCTCGAACCGGATATTAAAAGCAGCCCCGGTGGCCTGCGCGATATCCACACGCTGCAATGGGTCGCCCGTCGCCATTTTGGGGCAACATCGCTGGACGAAATGGTCGGGTTTGGTTTTCTGACCAAAGCCGAACGTAACGAACTCAATGAGTGTCTGCATCTGCTGTGGCGCATCCGTTTTGCCCTGCACCTGGAAGTCACCCGCTACGATAACCGCCTGCTGTTTGACCGACAGCTCAGCGTGGCGCAGCGCCTGAATTATCAGGGCGAGGGCAACGAGCCGGTCGAGCAAATGATGAAGGATTTCTTCCGCGTCACCCGCCGCGTCTCTGAGCTGAACCAGATGCTGTTACAGCTGTTCGATGAGGCGATCCTCGCGCTGACGGCAGACGAAAAACCGCGTCCGATTGATGACGAATTTCAGCTGCGCGGCACGCTGATCGATCTGCGCGATGAAACGCTGTTCATTCGCGAACCGGAAGCGATCCTGCGAATGTTCTATACCATGGTGCGCAACAGCACGATCACCGGGATCTACTCCACTACCCTGCGTCATCTGCGCCATGCACGGCGTCATCTGAAGCAGCCGCTGTGTTACATCCCGGAGGCGCGCTCGTTGTTCCTGAGGATGCTTCGTCATCCGGGCGCCGTCAGCCGCGGACTGCTGCCAATGCACCGTCACAGCGTGCTGTGGGCCTATATGCCTCAGTGGTCGCATATTGTCGGGCAGATGCAGTTCGACCTGTTTCATGCCTATACGGTGGATGAGCACACGATCCGCGTCATGCTGAAGCTGGAAAGTTTCGCTAAAGAAGAGACGCGATCCCGCCATCCGCTGTGCGTTGATCTGTGGCCACGTCTGGCACACCCGGAGCTGATCCTGATCGCTGCTCTGTTCCATGATATCGCCAAAGGTCGCGGCGGCGACCACTCCGTACTCGGTGCCCAGGACGTGCTGAAATTTGCCGAGCTGCACGGCCTGAACTCGCGTGAAACGCAGCTTATCGCCTGGCTGGTTCGCCATCATCTGCTGATGTCGGTTACCGCTCAGCGTCGTGATATTCAGGATCCGGAAGTGATCAAGCAGTTCGCCGAGGAAGTGCAAACGGAGAACCGCCTGCGCTACCTGGTCTGCCTGACGGTAGCCGATATCTGCGCCACCAACGAAACCCTGTGGAACAGCTGGAAGCAGAGCCTGCTGCGCGAGCTGTATTTCGCTACCGAAAAACAGCTGCGTCGCGGGATGCAGAATACCCCGGACATGCGCGAGCGTGTGCGCCACCATCAGTTGCAGGCGCTGGCCCTGCTGCGCATGGATAACATCAACGAAGAGGCGCTGCATCAGATTTGGGCGCGCTGTCGCGCCAACTACTTTGTACGCCACAGCCCAAACCAGCTTGCCTGGCACGCCCGGCATCTGCTGAAGCACGACCTGACGAAACCGATGATTCTGCTTAGCCCGCAGGCCACGCGCGGCGGGACGGAGATCTTTATCTGGAGCCCGGACCGGCCTTATTTGTTTGCAGCGGTCTGTGCCGAGCTGGACAGGCGTAACCTGAGCGTTCACGACGCGCAGATTTTTACCACCCGCGACGGCATGGCGATGGACACCTTTATTGTGCTGGAGCCGGACGGCAGCCCGCTGTCGTCGGACAGGCATGAGGGGATACGCTTTGGCCTTGAGCAGGCGATTACGCAGCGCAGCTGGCAACCTCCGCAGCCGCGCCGTCAGGCGGCAAAACTGCGCCACTTTACCGTCGATACCGAGGTCAATTTCCTGCCGACCCATACCGACCGTAAATCGTTCCTTGAGTTGATTGCGCTCGACCAGCCAGGGCTACTCGCCCGCGTCGGCCAGGTTTTTGCCGATCTGGGAATTTCGCTTCACGGCGCCCGAATTACAACGATTGGCGAACGAGTAGAAGATTTATTTATAATCGCGACGGCCGACCGGCGTGCCCTTAATAATGACCTGCAACTTGAAGTGCAACAACGGTTGACAGCAGCCCTCAATCCAAACGATAAAGGGTGACGTGTTTTTTAGTGAAATGGAAAGAGTAAACAATGCAGCAGTTACAGAACGTTATTGAGTCCGCTTTTGAGCGTCGCGCCGACATCACTCCGGCAAATGTGGATACCGTGACCCGTGAAGCGGTAAACCAGGTTATTTCCCTGCTGGATTCCGGCGCGCTGCGCGTGGCAGAAAAAATCGACGGTCAGTGGGTTACTCATCAATGGCTGAAGAAAGCTGTGCTGCTCTCTTTCCGCATCAACGATAACCAGGTTATCGACGGAGCAGAAAGCCGCTACTTCGATAAAGTGCCAATGAAATTTGCGGATTACGACGAAGCGCGCTTCCAGAAAGAGGGCTTCCGCGTAGTACCACCGGCAGCCGTTCGTCAGGGGGCATTCATCGCACGCAACACCGTGCTGATGCCATCCTACGTGAACATCGGCGCCTACGTTGACGAAGGCACCATGGTGGACACCTG
The DNA here is from genome assembly GCF_004136695.1 of Enterobacter cloacae complex sp. 677-3DZ2D5B. Lineage (NCBI taxonomy): Bacteria > Pseudomonadati > Pseudomonadota > Gammaproteobacteria > Enterobacterales > Enterobacteriaceae > Enterobacter > Enterobacter cloacae complex sp. 677-3DZ2D5B. The sequence goes on from NZ_QFLS01000004.1 coordinate 36,782, forward strand.
GGCTACCGTCGGCTCCTGCGCGCAGATCGGTAAAAACGTTCACCTGTCCGGCGGCGTGGGCATCGGTGGCGTTCTTGAGCCACTTCAGGCTAACCCAACCATCATCGAAGACAACTGCTTCATCGGCGCACGTTCCGAAGTGGTTGAAGGCGTGATCGTCGAAGAAGGTTCTGTGATCTCCATGGGCGTGTACATTGGCCAGAGCACCCGTATTTACGATCGCGAAACCGGTGAAATTCACTACGGCCGCGTTCCAGCCGGTTCCGTTGTGGTTTCCGGCAACCTGCCGTCTAAAGATGGCAAATACAGCCTGTATTGCGCGGTCATCGTGAAAAAAGTGGACGCGAAAACGCGCGGTAAAGTAGGCATCAATGAACTGCTGCGCACCATCGATTAATCGGGTATAACAAAAAGCGGGGGCAACCCCGCTTTTTTTATATCCGAAGGTGGCGAAAATAGATTTTTTCGTTAATTATTCATAGGTTATGTTGAGATCAAGGGTACCGCTATGTACGATAATCTGAAAAGTCTGGGCATTACCAATCCTGATGAAATTGATCGTTATAGTCTTCGCCAGGAAGCCAATAACGATATTTTGAAAATCTATTTTCACAAGGACAAAGGAGAGTTCTTCGCCAAAAGCGTGAAGTTTAAATACCCTCGCCAGCGTAAGACCGTTGTCGCTGACGGTATCGGTCAGGGATATAAAGAAGTACAGGAAATCAGCCCTAACCTGCGCTACGTGATCGACGAACTCGATCAAATCTGCCAGCGCGATCGCAGCGAAGTCGATCTGAAACGTAAGATCCTTGACGACCTGCGTCACCTGGAAAGCGTTGTCACCAATAAGATCAGCGAGATTGAAGCGGATCTTGAGAAATTGACGCGGAAATAAGTTATTCCGGTGCGGTCTGATGCCCTCACCCCGGCCCTCTCCCACAGGGAGAGGGTGAAAACCGCACACAACCTTATCTCTGCTCATCCAGCTGCAACGCCACATACAGCAGTAGCCGGTCGTCAAAATTCCCTAAATCCAGCCCCGTCAGTTCCGAGATCCGGTTAAGCCGATACTCCAGCGTATTACGGTGAATAAACAGCGCTTTTGACGTTGCCAGCGGCTGCACGTTATGCCGGAACCACGCCTGCAACGTGCGGCGCAGCAGCCCGTTGTTGTCCATCGCTTTCAGACGCATCAGCGGGCGCGCCAGCTCGTTGGCCTGCCAGCCACCGCGCAGGCTGTCGAGCAGGACCGGCAGCATCAGATCCTGATAGAAATAACTGCGGCTCTCCGGCATGCGCTGTTTACCCACCATCATGGTGGTGCGCGCCGTTCGCCATGAACGGGCGATACTCCCCGGCCCGGTAAAGTAATTTCCCAGCGCGACGCGAAAACGGAGCTGTCCGTTCTCCTTCATGCGCTCGATGAGCAGCTCAACGCGGCGACGATGATCTTCCGCGTCCCAGCGGCCAAACTGATTAAGCGCAGGCTTGAGCACCACCATTTCCGTTAAAGAGACGATTGCCACCAGGTTGTTACGCTCCGGCGTCGCCAGCATGTTTTGCAGCTGCTGTAGCTCCACCATAGCGCTGTCCACGCCAAGCTGGCCGCTATCCACCTCAATAACGGCAACCACGCGCGGCTGATTCAGGTCGATACCCAGACGCTGCGCCCACTCGCTCAGGGCAGGCGTGTGCTCCTCCGCCTGGATCAAATTCATCACCAGCTCTTCACGCAGGCGGCTGTCCTGGGCGAGCAGGTGCATCAGACGCGACTGCTCCAGCATCATCTCCGCCGTCATGCAGACCAGCTCACCGTATTTACGCAGCGATTCAGGATCGCCGGTCAGACCGATAACGCCAACAATCTCTCCTTCCAGACGCAGCGGCAGGTTGATCCCCTGACGAACCCCGTGCAGATGTTTCGCCACGGCGTCATCGATGTCGACCACGCGCCCCTGAGAGAGCACCAGCAACGCCCCTTCGTGCAATTCCCCAATACGCTCACGATCGCCGCTGCCGATAATGCGCCCACGGGCATCCATTACGTTGATATTGGTATCAATGATGCGCATGGTTCGCGCCACGATATCCTGCGCCATTTTGGTATCAAGATGCCAGCCAGCCATAAAACCCTCCCGTGAGCAGAGCTCAAGCATAGGGAAGTTCAGCTAAGGCTGCATTGTGCAGATGCCCAAAGGCAGAGAGAGATGTATGGAGTTGTGGGAAAGGTCACAGAAACGAGAAAGCCCCTGCGAACAGGGGCTTAAGATGATTACTGCATCAGGAGATAAATAGAAGTATCACCACGCTGAATATTCAGTGCCAGCACGGACGGCTTGCTGTCGAGGATTTTGCGCAGTTCAGCGATGTTTTTCACCGGCTGCTGGTTAGCGCCCATGATCACATCACCTTTTTTCAGGCCGATACGGGCAGCAGGTGAGTTTGCTTTCACGTTGTTCACCACCACGCCTTTATCTGCCCCTTTGTTGCTCATCTCAGCACCTTCAATACCGCTGAAGATGGTGCTGGAATCCACCTGATTCTGACTGCTCTGTTGCAGTTCCAGGCTCACGTTAACCGGCTTACCTTCACGCAGCAGGCCGAGGGTCACTTTACTGCCGATTGGCATAGAACCCACTTCCGCACGCAGGGCGGCAAAGCTGCTGATCGGTTTACCGTTCAGCGAAGTGATCACGTCACCCGCTTTAATGCCGGCTTTCGCCGCCGAGGAGTTCGGCATGACCTGGCTTACGAATGCGCCGCGCTGAGCGTCTACTTTCATTGCTTTCGCCAGCTCGGAGTTCAGCTCGGTACCCATGATACCCAGCTCACCGCGTTTCACCTGTCCATATTGCACCATCTGCGCAGTCAGGTTTTTCACCATGTTGCTCGGGATAGCAAAGCCGATACCGATGTTGCCACCGTCCGGTGCCAGGATAGCGGTGTTGATACCGATCAGTTCACCATTCAGGTTAACCAGCGCACCGCCGGAGTTACCACGGTTAATGGCCGCATCCGTCTGGATGAAGTTTTCATAGTTTTCCGCATTCAGGCCGCTACGTCCCAGCGCCGAGACGATACCCGAGGTCACGGTTTCGCCCAGACCAAACGGGTTACCGATGGCGACGGTGTAGTCACCCACGCGCAGCGCGTCAGAGTCGGCAAGCTTAATCGCCGTCAGGTTCTTCGGATCCTGGATTTGAATCAGCGCGATATCGGAACGCGGGTCTTTACCGACCACTTTAGCATCGAATTTACGGCCATCGCTCATCTGCACCTTAATGGTGTTAGCATTATCTACCACGTGGTTATTGGTCACCACGTAGCCTTTGGCTGCATCAATAATCACGCCCGAGCCGAGTGCCATGAATTTCTGCTGCTGGCCGCCGCCCATGCCGTCATCCCCTGCACCGCCGCCCTGACAGAACGGGGAGCTCTGAAATGGCGAACCGTCCTGGCAGAACGGCGAATTGTCGCCGAAGAACTGCTGGAAATTACGCGGCATACGCGGCGTATTGACGGTTGTGCTGCCCTCAACGTTAATACTCACCACCGATGGCATCACTTTTTCGAGCATCGGGGCCAGGCTTGGCATCTGCTGCGCAGTCGCTGCCGAGGAAGCTGTCTCGGCCGCCATCGCCAGAGGGGACAGCGCTAAACCTAAACTCAGAGCCAGTGCACTCATTGCTAATGTGGTTTTTTTCATGTTTCTCAATCTCGATTTACCAGATAACGCAAAATTGCTGTGTAACTCAGATTCGTTTTATACCGCTTAGTTCCGGGATTAAGTTTATGGAAAAAGTAAAAATTTATTGGTCGTCTTTACAAAACTCATGGCTTATTCAACGGCCATAAGCTTGCGGTATTCATCCCAGGCATACAAATCTGTCATCCCGCTGATATAGTCCTGGATAAGACGACAGCGATAATAATATTCCATGACTGGCCATTGGGAAGAATGACGATCTATTTTACTGACGGCTTCAATGTATGCCAGCCGGTGGCGCGTTGAAAGCTTCTGATAGAGACGAGATTCAATCGGCAGGCGGCGAACACGTTCATTTTCGACCAGCTCGCTAAACTCATCGACCGTCAGCTGGAGCAGCGGGCCATAAATCTCCAGCAACCCGCTGATAACCCGGTATCCTTGCAGCTCCAGCTGCTCGACATCCGGGTGGCTGAAAACATGGCGGACAGCCACGTTTTTATATAATTCAAGAAGCTGGCTAAAACTGCTCTCATCTTCCAGCAGGGCGTGATTAAATTCCCCGCTAAATATCATCGGCAAATTATCAATGAAACGGGCGGCTGCATACGGCACCAGTTTATTCAGCGTGTTTACTCGCAAATACATAAAGAACTGATCTTCGGTACTGCGGCTCAGCGAATTTGAACGCGATTTATCCCAGGCATTCTCGACGACCTGTGCAAACAGAGAACCTTTTTCATGCTCTCCCCAGGCATCATGAAGATGCTGATACAGCTCCTCGACGCTGAATATTCTTTTTTCCACCGCGTCTTCCAGATCGGCCACGCAATAAGAAATGTCATCAGCCGCTTCCATAATCCATGTCAATGGAAAACGGCCATTGGGGGTCAGAGACAGTTCTTTACGCAACCGCGCGATATATGCTTCTTCCGATAAGTAATAGCCCGGTTTTTTCATCAGGTAGCTATGCGTGGCGGGCGTTTCTCCGGTCCACCACGCGGGACGCGTGTATTTAAGAATACAGCCCACCTGGGCCCAGGTCAGATTCATCCGCATCAGGGAGTGCACCAAACGGATCCCCTGCGCGTTACCTTCGAAATGACACAGATCCTGGCGCACCTTACGGCGCAGCTCGTTCAGGCTATCTTCACCTTCACGCAGGCGTAAATCGCGTACCAAACAGCGGTCATCGCTGAGCGGCTGGCTTATGGCATCAGAGGGAAAAAGCCGCTGTTTAAACCAGTCATTGATGGCGGCCTCGCCGAAATGACCAAAGGGAGGATTGCCGATATCGTGCATCAGGCAGGCCATCTCAACGATGCTTTCGAACGGGCCGGTCAGTTCATCCAGTCCGTAGGTTTCCAGCAAACGTTGCTCTTTAAGGCGGCTGAGGATCTCTTTCGCAATGTAGCGCCCCACCTGCTGCACTTCCATGGAGTGCGTTAACCGCGTACGCACCGCGGCGTTACGCTCCAGCGGGAACACCTGGGTTTTTTGCTGTAACCGGCGGATGGCGGGCGAATTGATGATGCGTCCGCGATCGCTTTCAAAAATGCGCAGGATCTCATGTTCGCTCTTATCGCCCTGTGGCGAACGGAAACGTCGGTGCCAGTTAATTTTGGTGCGAAAATCGATTGGTGCCATGTGCTCCCCCGCGTGAGAATGCGTTTCCCCTTAACCGCATGATAGACTATGCATCTTAACAAGGCACATCGCGAGTAAATCTATGAAAATCGGCATTATTGGTGCAATGGAAGAAGAAGTTACGCTGCTGCGTGACAAAATTGAGAACCGTCAGACCCTCTCCCTCGGTGGCTGTGAGATCTACACCGGCCAGCTGAACGGTGTTGACGTGGCTCTGCTGAAATCAGGCATCGGTAAAGTTGCAGCGGCACTGGGCGCGACCCTGCTGCTTGAGCGCTGCAAGCCTGACGTTATCATTAATACAGGTTCTGCGGGCGGTCTGGCGCCGACGCTGAAAGTGGGCGATATCGTGGTTTCCGACGAAGCGCGTTACCACGATGCAGACGTCACCGCATTCGGCTACGAATATGGTCAGCTTCCGGGCTGCCCGGCCGGGTTTAAAGCGGATGATAAGCTGATTGCCGCCGCTGAAAGCTGCATCAACGAGCTGAACCTCAATGCGGTGCGTGGCCTGATCGTCAGCGGCGATGCCTTTATCAACGGCTCTGTTGGTCTGGCGAAAATCCGTCATAACTTCCCGCAGGCTGTGGCCGTTGAGATGGAAGCCACGGCCATTGCGCACGTGTGCCATAACTTCAGCGTGCCGTTCGTGGTCGTTCGCGCGATCTCTGACGTAGCGGACCAGCAGTCCCACATCAGCTTCGACGAGTTCCTGGCCGTTGCGGCCAAGCAGTCCACCGTGATGGTGGAAACCCTGGTGCAGAAACTGGCGCGTGGGTAAGGTGTCATTCAGGGCGCTGGTCGCCCTGCTTCTGTTCGCTCCGGCCTGGCTCATCGCCGCGCTGCGGGTGATCACACTCTCCCCTGCCAATACGGAACTGGCGTTTGCCGCCGGGATCACGCCCGTTGCGGTGAGCAGCTTTTCCGATTATCCACCGCAGGCCGCCCAAATCGAACAGGTTGCCACCTGGCAGGGAATGAATCTGGAACGCATCGTTGCGCTAAAGCCCGATCTGGTACTCGCCTGGCGCGGCGGTAATGCCGAACGGCAGGTAAACCAGCTCTCTTCGCTGGGAATAACGGTTAAATGGGTGGACGCGGTGAGCATCGAACAGGTGGCGCAAACCCTCCGTGACCTCGCGCCCTTCAGCCCTACCCCCCAACGCGCCGGACAGGCTGCACAGCAGATGCTCAACGACTATGCCGCGCTAAAAGCCCGATACGGCACGCAACCGAAACAACGCGTTTTTCTGCAATTTGGCAGCCAGCCGCTGTTCACTACCGGGAAAGGTTCGATCCAGAACCAGGTGCTTGAAACCTGTGGAGGTGAAAATATCTTTGCCGAAAGCCGGGTCCCCTGGCCCCAGGTCAGTCGTGAGCAGGTTCTGGCGCGACAACCGCAGGCCATTGTGGTGGTCGGAAATGCGAGCGAGATTCCTAAAATAGAACAATTCTGGCATCGGCAGCTTAAAATTCCGGTCATCGCACTCAACAGCGACTGGTTTGAACGCGCCAGCCCGCGTATTATCCTCGCCGCAAAACAACTCTGCGCCGAACTGGCAAAGAGTCACTCAAACAGATAAATACCCCCTTCGAGGATTTAACGATGCTCGTGTATTGGCTGGATATTCTTGGCACAGCCGTTTTTGCTATCTCCGGCGTTTTGCTTGCCGGAAAACTACGCATGGATCCTTTTGGCGTACTGGTACTCGGCGTCGTTACGGCGGTGGGAGGCGGAACGATCCGCGATATGGCGTTGGCAAATGGCCCGGTATTTTGGGTAAAAGATCCCACGGATCTGGTGGTGGCGATGGTCACCTGCCTGTTAACCATCGTGCTGGTTCGTCAGCCTCGCAGACTGCCAAAATGGATATTACCGGTGCTGGATGCTGTCGGTCTGGCGGTCTTTGTGGGAATAGGCGTGAATAAAGCCTTTATTGCCGGGACTGGCCCGCTGGTGGCGATCTGTATGGGCGTGTTAACCGGCGTGGGCGGAGGGATTATTCGCGACATACTGGCGCGAGAAGTCCCGATGATCCTGCGAACGGAAATCTACGCGACGGCCTGTATCATCGGGGGGATTGTTCACGCCACGGCGTATTACACCTTTGCTGTCCCGCTGGAAAACGCGGCGATGCTGGGGATGGTGGTAACGCTGGTGATCCGTTTAGCGGCGATACGCTGGCACCTGAAGCTGCCGACGTTTGCACTGGATGAAAATTCAAGATAGGTATCGTTTATAAGCCCGGTGGCGCTTCGCTTACCGGGCCTACAATCTGCGTCCAGGCTTAAATACTGAACGAAGAACCACACCCGCAGGTGCTGGTCGCATTCGGGTTAGTCACCACAAAGCGCGAACCTTCCAGACCTTCAGTGTAGTCCACTGAACCGCCCACCAGATATTGCAGGCTCATCGGGTCAACCACCAGCGCGACGCCCTGTTTCTCGATAGTCATATCACCATCGTTAACCTGGTCGTCAAAGGTAAAACCATACTGGAAGCCACTACAGCCGCCGCCGGTAATATAAACACGCAGTTTCAGATCCGGATTGTCCTCGTCGGCAATCAGGGTTTTCACTTTTTTCGCTGCTGCTTCGGTAAATTCCAGCGGCAACGCTACGTCATCACTCATCTTATGCTCCCATGAATACTGCGACTGCTATTGGGCAAAAATCACCCAATTCTTTTTGTCATTATCTAATACCCTGGTAATTCATTCAAGTATTCTGCTTAAGGGCCTGTTCAGCTTCCTGTTTCGCCAGGGTACGGGCAAGAATGGTGGAGTATAGCGGTTTTCCACCCAGGAATTGGGCTAATAGTGTCGCGCCGAGACAGGTAATGATCATTGGCAAAATGAGCTGGTAATTGTCGGTCATTTCCAGCACCAGTACGATCCCGGTAAGCGGCGCGCGCAGGGAGGCCGCCAGCAGCGCCCCCATTCCCGCCACCGCAAACGTCCCCGCGTCCAGATGATAGGCCGGGAAGCCAACCGCTGCCGCCATGCCAAACGCCGTGCCCAGCAGCGTTCCCAGCGCCAGCATCGGGGCAAATATGCCGCCCGGTGCGCCGGAGGAGAAGCACAGCACGGTCGTGATAACCCGCGAGATAAACATAAACAGCAGCAGCCCCACGCTGAAATTCCCCGCCGCGGCAATGGGAATCAGCCCGAAACCGCCGCCCGCCGCGTTCGGTTCGATAAAGCCGAGGATCCCGCACACGCCGCCAAGCAGGCCCCCCACCAGCACCCATTTCGTGGTATTTCCGCCATGGATGCGCTGAAACATATCCTGAGCCCGTAAAATCAGGGTGTTAAAAAGCGGGCCAACGACGCCAAAAATCATCCCAAGAACCAGATACAGCCACAAAGTATTGACCGGCGCATTGGTTAGCTTGCCAACTTCAATCACCGCCCCTTCGCCATTAAAGACGCGAAAGACAATGCTCGACATAATCACGCCGGTAAACACCGCTTTAATGGAGATCAGGTTGTAGCGGAACTGGGCGCGCATCTCTTCAATGATAAACAGGATACCCGCCAGCGGCGCGTTAAACGCCGCAGACAGCCCCGCTGCGGCCCCCGTCGCCAGCAGCGTATGCCGTGCTTCGGCGCTGCGCATACGGAACAGATCGCCGACCATGCGCCCGACGTTACCGCCCAGCTGTACCGTTGGCCCTTCCCGACCGAGCACCATGCCCGCCCCGAGGGTTCCCATCCCGCCGATAAATTTCACAGGAAGCACCCGCCACCAGCGAACCGGGCGTAGCTCCTCCAGCGCCCCCTCAATTTCAGGGATCCCCGAGCCACCTGCTTCAGGTGCGAATTTACGCACCAGAAAATACCCCACCATGGCAAACAGCGCCGAAAGGCCAAAGGCCCACACCCAGACCAGCCATTCCCGATCGGCAAAGCTGGCGACGGTACCTATGCGCCAGTTGAGCACCGCGTTGACCGCTTTCTCGAATGCGACCCCCACCAGCCCGGCCAGCGTACCGACCACGGCGGCTGCCAGCAGAATGGCCAACGGGGTTTTGTCACGGTTGAGCAGCCGCCGGATGCTGACCCGGCGCTTCGCGCGCGTAAACTGCTGTTGTTCAAAAGACGGAGTGTTCTCGTTCATTACCTGTTCTGTTTCGTCATACAAATGGCCGCAGGGATTTTACCAGAGACAGTCCCCTCGTCCCCTGAAAAATACTTAACAATTGTTAAGCCCTTTACGGGGCAAAAATTTTATAACCTCATCCGGATCACTTAGAATAGTCTCCTTAACTTATTTCTACGAACCAGGAACGACGCCATGAGCAAGTCTGAAAACCTCTACAGCGCAGCCCGCGAGCTTATCCCAGGCGGCGTAAACTCACCGGTGCGCGCCTTTACCGGCGTGGGTGGCACCCCGCTGTTTATCGAACGTGCGGATGGCGCATATCTGTATGATGTGGATGGTAAAGCCTATGTCGATTACGTCGGCTCCTGGGGCCCGATGGTACTGGGCCACAACCACCCGGCGATCCGCAACGCGGTGATTGAAGCCGCTCAGCGCGGCCTGAGCTTCGGTGCGCCAACCGAGATGGAAGTCAAAATGGCGGAGCTGGTCACCGAACTGGTGCCAACGATGGACATGGTGCGTATGGTGAACTCCGGTACGGAAGCGACCATGAGCGCCATCCGTCTGGCGCGCGGCTTTACCGGCCGTGACAAGATTATCAAGTTCGAAGGCTGTTACCATGGCCACGCCGACTGCCTGCTGGTAAAAGCCGGTTCCGGCGCGCTGACGCTCGGTCAGCCTAACTCTCCGGGCGTGCCGGCTGACTTCGCAAAACACACCCTCACCTGCACCTATAACGATCTGGACACCGTTCGCGCAGCGTTCGAGCAGTATCCGCAGGAGATCGCCTGCATTATCGTCGAACCGGTGGCGGGCAACATGAACTGTATCCCACCGCAGCCGGATTTCCTGCCGGGCCTGCGCGCGCTGTGCGATGAGTTCGGCGCGCTGCTGATCATCGACGAAGTGATGACCGGTTTCCGCGTCGCACTGGCGGGGGCGCAGTCATACTACGGCGTCGAGCCGGATCTGACCTGCCTCGGCAAAATCATTGGCGGCGGCATGCCTGTCGGCGCGTTTGGCGGCCGTAAGGACGTAATGGACGCGCTGGCGCCAACCGGTCCGGTTTACCAGGCGGGTACGCTCTCCGGTAACCCGATTGCGATGGCGGCGGGCTTTGCCTGTCTGACCGAAGTGGCGCAGCCGGGCATCCACGAAACCCTGACGGACCGGACGACGCAGCTGGCAAACGGCCTGCTGGAAGCCGCAGAAGACGCGGGTATTCCGCTGGTGGTAAACCACGTCGGCGGGATGTTCGGGATTTTCTTCACCGAGGCGAAAACCGTGACCTGCTATCAGGACGTGGTGAAATGCGACGTGGAACGCTTCAAACGCTTCTTCCACCTGATGCTGGAAGAAGGCGTGTATCTGGCCCCGTCAGCGTTTGAAGCGGGCTTTATGTCCGTGGCGCACAGCGAAGAAGATATCAATAACACCATCGACGCAGCGCGTAAGGTGTTTGCGAAGCTGTAAAATGTGCGGCCTGATGCCCTCACCCCAACCCTCTCCCACAGGGGAGAGGGTTCCCCAGTAATTTGAAAGCAAAAGCGATAACGTTGCCTCAGAATAACTGAGGGCTTTCAGCGATGCCTCGGTCCGGCTGTAAATCGCTGAGGCGTTTCCTGTAGGACGGGGTGAGGCGCAGGGATGCGCCGAGAGGGCGGGCTTTACAGGGATGTTACCTCCGCCCGTCCCCGATAAGCCGGAAGGAATAAGCCGAAGGTACCGCGAAGCGGCGATTTTCCGCCGGAAGCCCGGGTCGCCAGGGTGGTGGCGACTGAGCCACCCTGGCACGTTCACCGGCCATGTCGTGACAGAGTAGCAAGGAACATAACGTGAACGGAATGACCACCAGAGCCGTATGTTCCCCCTCACCCCAGCCCTCTCCCTCAAGGGAGAGGGAGCAAACGCTAAAACGGCAATCCAAGGATTGCCGTTTACTTTTATTACCGACTCTGCTTTCTCAACAGATAGATAAAGTACGGCGCGCCGATAAAGGTCGACAGCAGGCCCGCCGGGATCTGATACGGGAACAGCACCATCCTTCCGCACCAGTCAGCAAAGACCAGGATCGCCCCGCCCGTCAGCGCAGAGATCACGATATGTGGCAAAGTCCTGCGGAAGCCCATCATACGGGCGATATGCGGCGCCATTAATCCGACAAAACTGAGCGGGCCGATAGTCATGGTGGCCGTCGCCGTCAGGCACGCGGCCAGCAGCAACAGGGCGATGCGCGTTGGCGTCAGCGCCACCCCGACCGCGCGAGCGGTATCCCCACCCAACGGCAGAATGGTCATCCAGCGGCGGCACAGCGGCACAATCGCCAGCAGCACGATCATCACAATCCCGGTATGCACCACCTGACTGCCGGTGGCGTTGTATGTTGAACCGGAAATCCAGGTCAGGATCTGCGCCATGCGCGGATCGCCGCTCGCCTGCAACATCATCAGCAGCATAGTAAACGCGGTGCTGAGCGCCATCCCGGCCAGCAGCATGCGGTGAGGTGAGAAACCACCTCGCCCGGAGGCGATCAGGATAATCATCAGCGTGACTGCCGCACCGATACTCCCGGCAGGCATCAGCCAGCCGAATGCATTTCCCGGCACGAGGAACAACATCAACACTACGCCAAACGCGGCCCCGGAGCTGATCCCTAATACTTCCGGGCTTGCCATCGGGTTGCCGGTGAGACGCTGGATAATACAGCCCGCCACCGCCAGCATGACGCCCGCAATCAGCGCGGAGAAGATCCGCGGCCAGCGCCACTGCATGAGTTCATGCAGCAAATCCCCCGTCGCCCAGTGCCAGCCCGTGGCGTCGCGTCCCAGCGAGAGTGCGGCAAACGAGGCGATAACCAGCACTGCCAGTCCGGCAAGGCTGAACCACACCACCGACTGACGCTCAGCATGTACTTTATCGCCGGCATCCATTGCCGGGGCGCTAATGCTGCGCAGGCGCGGCAAGAGCCACAGCAGCAGCGGCGCGCCGATCAGGGCCGTCACCGAGCCCGTGGAAACTTCCATCCAGACGCGCGCCAGCCAGAGAATGAGCTGATCGGAAAGCCAGAGGATCAGCGCACCAATCAGCGGCGCCAGCATCAGGCGCGCCAGCAGACGGCGTGCGCCGAGCATTTTTGCCAGCAGCGGCGCAAACAGGCCGATAAAGCCGATGATGCCGACGGCGTTAACCAGTAACGCGCTGAGCACAATCGCCAGGGTCAGGGCCGCCAGACGCGCCAGCGACAGCGCCAGCCCGAGATTGCGCGCCACGCCGTCGTCCAGGCCCATCAGCGTGAGCGGACGCAGCAGCAGCAGTGTCAGCACCACGCCGCCAAACAGCTGAGGCCACAGGCGCTGGACGATGCTCCAGTCGGTCTGGGTGAGCGTTCCGGTACTCCACATAAACATGCTTTGCAGCTGGTCGTGGTGAAACAGCACCAGCAGCTGGTTGATCGCCCCACAGTAGAGGCTGACGACCAGCCCCGCGAGGATCAGCGTGACCGGCGAGAGACGTTTTCCCCAGGCCACGCCAAAGACCAGCGCACCGACCACGCATGCGCCTGCCAGCGCGGCAAACTGCGAGGTTAACGCTCCCGGCAGGGTCCAGAGAGTGGTGACGGTGATCCCCAACTGAGCCCCCGTCGCCACGCCCAGCGTGGTCGGCTCCGCCAGCGGGTTACGTAGCACCTGCTGAAACAGTACGCCCACCAGTCCCAGTCCCGCCCCGACCAGCAGGGAGATAGCCAGACGCGGCAGCAGGCTGTAGTGGAACAGCATTTGCTGAATATTATCGATATCCGGTGCGGAAAACGCGGCTGCCCACTGATCGCGCGGCAACGCCGTGGTCAGGTTAAAGCCGGTTAACGCCAGGGCAGCCAGAAAAATGATTGCTAACAGTAACATCGGGAAACGGGCCATACGCGTGCTCATGCCTTGCCTCCCAGTGCATTGTCCAGCACGCGGGCAAAATGCATTGCCGACAGCGTCGCGCCGTAGAACCATACCGCTGGCGCGCGCAGGAAGCGCTGCTCGCGGACGAACGGCATTGCCTGCCAGAGCGGGGTCGCCATCAGGGTTTGCATTTCGCGCTCGTTCCCGTGATCGAAGCACAGCACGTCCACATCACGAAACGCCGCCAGACGGTCAATCCCCACGGCGGTACTGCCCCAGAACGTCATCTCGCCTTCCCAGGCATTGCGAATGCCAAAGCTGTCGAGCACTTCCTGGAACAGACAGTTATTTCCAAAGACCAGCATATGGCGGGCATCCAGCAGGGTCACCATCAGCAAAGGCCGATCGCCACGGCGGGCAAAGCGCGGCTTAAGGGAATCAATCAGCGCATCAAATTCATCGAGGTGTTTTTTCGCCTGAGCCTCACGGTTGAGGAACTGCGCCATCTCGTGGATGGAATTTTTTGCCATGGTCAGCGGCTTTTTACCGTCGCTAAAGGAAAAGCCCCGTCCGGGCGCAATCTTCGCCATGGTCTCTTCCGACGGACCATACCCCGCAGACCAGAATAAATAAGACGGTTTCATCTGGGTGAGAAGCTCAAGGTTCGGCTCCGTACGCAGACCGATGTCGATGACGGAGTCCGGCAGTTTTGGCTCATTCACCCACAGGGTGTAGTTGGGAATATCGGCCACACCGTAAGGCGTCACGCCCAGCGCCATCATCAGTTCAACGGGCAACCACTCCAGCGCCACGATGCGGTGCGGATCGATAGCGGCAGCGCGGGCCGGGCCCATCTTTAACAGCAGCGGTGAGAGCGCCATGGCCGTCAGCAGGCGACGGCGGCTAATGAATGTTGAATCCAGCATCAGTAGACAAAGCTCACGGGTGCAGCCCCGGCCGGGTGAGGCAGGATGCCCATAGGAATACCGTAGATATGTTCCAGCGTTTCGCTACGCATCAGTTCGGCAGGCGTACCCTGAGCGATCATTTCACCGCCGCGCAGCGCTACCAGATAGTCGCAATAGCGTGCCGCCATGTTGATATCATGCAGAACGGCAATCACCGTCAGGCCGCGCTGCTGGCTTAAACGGTGCACCAGCGCCAGCACGTCCACCTGGTGGGCAATATCCAGCGCGGAGGTAGGTTCGTCGAGCAGCAGGCAGCGGCTGTCCTGGGCCACCAGCATCGCGATCCACGCGCGCTGACGTTCGCCACCGGACAGGCTATCCACCAGACGGTGCGCCAGCGGTTTTAACCCGACCAGCGCAATCGCCTCTTCCACTTTCTCTCTGTCAGCAACGCCAAAACGCCCGAGCGCACCGTGCCACGGATAACGTCCAATCGCCACCAGTTCGCGCACCGTCATCCCCTCCGCCTGCGGCAACTGCTGCGGCAGATAGGCCACCTTGCGGGCAAAGGCCTTACTGCTCCAGCTCGCCAGCGGCTGGTCATCCAGCAAAATGTCGCCCTCGGACGGTGGCTGATGACGGCCCAGCATCTTCAGCAGCGTCGATTTACCGGAACCATTGTGCCCGATTAAACCGGTCACTTTACCTGCGGGAAACGTCAAAGAGAGCGGATGCAGCAAGGTGCGCCCGGGTACGCGAAAGGAGAGATTATTGAGCGTGAAGGTGGAGTCGGATTGCGTTTTGTTATCCTGCATGTCAGCCAACTTAAATAAAAAGGGCACGGCGAACCGTGCCCATAAAGAGGTTAGAAGCGGAAGGTCGCCGTGGCAACAACCTGGCGTCCTGCTCCCCAGTAGCATGCATACTCGCTGTAGCAGCTGGAGACGTATTCACGGTCAAAGATGTTGTTCACGTTGACGCCGACGGAAGAGCCCGGCAGACCGAAGCGCGCCAGATCGTATTTCACGGTCGCATCCGCCAGGGCATAACCCGCGACGTTAAAGGACTCATAGGCTTTAGGCGACGCTGAGGAGTAGTACGTCACCGTGTTACCGATGTAACGCGCGCCTGCACCGACGGTCAGGCCACTCAGCGCCGTCTCGTGGAAGGTGTAATCCGCCCACAGGGATGCCATGTTGCGCGGTACTTCTGCCGGACGACGACCTTCATACCAGGTATCGTGGGTGTATTCCGCATCGGTGTAGCTGTAGGCCGCCGTCACGTTCACGTTAGCCGACACCGCCGCTTTCGCTTCCAGCTCAAAGCCACGGGAGCGAATTTCACCGCCCTGCACGCTGAAGCCGCTGGTCGGGTTCGCCGGATCGGCGGTCAGGTTATTGTTCTTGGTCAGCTGGTATACCGCTGCCGTCACCACAACAGGCAGATCTTTTGGAACATACTTCACGCCCGCTTCATATTGCTTGCCGCGTGCCGGATCGAACGGTTTACCACCCTGAGTAGTGCCAGAGAGCGGTTCGAAAGATTCACTGTAGCTGAAGTATGGTGTAATCCCGTTGTCGAACAGGTAGTTAATCCCCCCGCGCCAGGTAAATGCCTGATCGTTAATTTCCGCGGTGGTTCCGTTATTACGGTTAAAGGCAGACGTTTTCGCAAAGTCATAGCGGCCACCCAGGGTGAGTACCCACTTATCCCATTCCGCCTGATCCTGCGCATAGAGCCCGGTCTGCTCCTGGCGATTGAGCATGGCATACGGGAAGTTCACATTAACGTTCGCATTGCCGTGCTGCGGATTGTTCATACTGATCGGATCGGCGGTACCGTAGTCAGCATCAATGTCATTGCGCATACGAAGGTAATCCACACCTGTCAGCAGGGTATGGTCAACGGCGCCGGTCGCGAATTTCGACTGGAGCTGTGTATCAACCGTGAACGAGTTGAGGTCTTCATCTGAGCGCACGTACGCGCGGCTGATCTGGGCCGGGGCGATATAGCCGTTACCGTAAACTGAACGGTAAAGCGTGTTGATTTTGGTATAACGCAGGTTCTGACGCACGGTGAAGGTGTCGTTGAATTCATGCGCGAAGCTGTAACCCACCATTTTTTGACGACGGGAGATCTTATTGTCTTCATCGCCTTCGTTGAAGTCGGTCGGCAGTTTGTGCGCTTTTCCGTTAGCATCATAGTAAGGCACAACGGTACCTTCACGCGGCAGCCAGCCGTAGTAACCCGCATCCGGATCGCTCTGGAAGTTGCTCAGGAAAGTGAAATCGGTTTTATCATCAGGACGCCAGCTGAAAGACGGCGCAATCGCGTAACGAGTAGACTTCACCATTTCCTGCTGCGCATTTTCACTGCGCCCCAGACCGGTCAGACGGTAGGACCACACGCCGTCATCGTCAATCGCGTCGCTGAAATCAAACCCGGTCTGCCAGAGGTTATCCGTCCCCATTTTGAACTGAATTTCTTTCAACGGTTCCGTGGTTGGACGCTTGCTGACCATACTCACTACGCCGCCCGGATGGCTTTTGCCATACAGTACAGACGTCGGGCCACGCAGCAGCTCTACGCGCTCAAGGAAGTACGGGTCCATGGACGCTTCAGAGTAGTTGTCTCCCTGCAACTTCATACCATCCAGATACTGGTTGGTATTCACGGTGCTGGAGGTCGTAAAACCACGAATCGAAACCACATCGTAAGTTGTTGATGCGCCGCGCGTTGCGAAAACGCTTGGGGTATAGGCCAGCGCCTGTTTAACCGTTCCCGGCTGTTTCATGTCCATCTCTTCACGTGTAACCACGGAAATAGACTGCGGGGTTTTCTCGATCGGTGTATCGGTTTTCGTCGCCGTTGCAGTGCGCTTTGCTGCAATCGTCGGTGCAGGACCCCAGGCACTTTCCTGTGCAGCCGGTGCGGCAGTCACGGTGATGGTTTCTTCTTTCTTGGGGGTTTCAGCGGCCTGTGCGTAAGCAGACATGCCGGCAACCGCTGTGGCTACGACGACTGCGAGTTTACGCAGCGACGTGTTAATTGGCTGAGCAGTATTGGAAAGCGCCATGATGGATCTCTGATGGAAAAGGTGAATGATAACGTAAACGAGAATTATTATTATGACCGCAGAATAATATGCGAAACGCTGACGGCATAGCAAGCGATATGCGGCCCTACAAGAATTGAGGGTTTAAGAAATAATCAACGGAAAATGGGTCGTTAATAAGGATTGTAAACAGGGTTAAGGAAATGAGTTACTGAGGTGAAAAAATACCCCCTTCCTGAGAAGGGGGTATCAGTAGGTTAGTTCCCGCCGAACATATCCTTGATCCAGCCGGCGACGCCGTCGCTGTCTTTCTTCTCTTCCTGCTGCTGCGGCTGTTGCTGCTGCGGCTGCTGAGGTTGAGAAGACTGATCGAACGGGTTACCTGTCGGTTCTTCTGGCTGGCTTTGCTGGCACAGCGCATCCGGGTTGGTCGTCCAGACCGGCAGCGTACGCACGCCACCGCCGCAAATGAAGTTACCCGAGCTGTCCACGCCCATATCGACGATATCTTCCGGAGCAACGAGGTTCAGCGGCACCGGAGACTGATTCGCGAGGTAGCGCTGGTAAATCGACATCGCACCGCTCGCGCCATACAGTTTGGTCGGCTGGTTGTTATCGCGCCCCACCCAGGTGATGACAACTTCACGACCATCAATACCGGCGAACCAGGTATCGACATTGTTGTTGGTGGTCCCGGTTTTACCCGCCAGATGCAGACCAGGATACTTCGCCCCCAGCTGACGACCGGTACCGCGCTGAACCACCTGCTGCATGGTCCACAGCGTCATATAGGCCGCCTGCGCCGGAACAGCGCGCTCCGCCTGCGGGAAGCTCTGATACAGCACGGAGCCATCTTCGGCAATCACCGAACGCAGAGCGGAGAGCGGCGCTCGGTTACCGCCGCTGGCGATGGTCTGGAACGCCTGCGCCACTTCGATTGGCGTCAGGTTAAGCGCCCCCAGGATCATCGCTGGCACAGGGTGCAGCTGATCTTTCGGTACGCCCAGCTTCTGCCAGGTGTCGGTGATGGCTGGCAGGCCCAGCGCCATCCCGAGGTTAACCGTTGGCACGTTCATCGAGCGGGTTAACGCATCCACCAGCATCACCTGACCGCTGAACTGTCTGTCATCGTTCTGCGGTGACCATACCTGGCCGTTAGGCTGGCGCAGGGAGATTGGCGCATCGGCAATCCAGGTGTTCAGTCGATAGAGGTTCGGCTGGCTCAGCGCGGTCAGATAAGTCGCCGGTTTTGCCAGTGAACCAATCGAACGACGCGCCTGCATTGCGCGGTTATAGCCCGCATACTGCGGCTCAGCACCGCCCACCATGGCACGAACTTCGCCGGTGTTACGGTCAACCACTACCATCGCGGTTTCCAGATCGCTCAGCTTACGCTGCTTTTTCAGCGCCGGAATACCTTCTACCGCCGCTTTTTCTGCCGCATCCTGCGCCACGGAATCAAAGGTGGTAAAGATCTTCACGCCTGAGAGATCTTTCACTTTATCTCCGAGCTTAGACTGCAACTCCTGACGCACCATCTGCATAAAGGCAGGCTGCGGAGAGATCACCCCACCGCGCGGCTGAACGCCCAGCGGACGCGCGCTCAGCATGTCGTACAGCTCCTGGTCGATGACCTGCTGCTGTTGCAGCAGACGCAGCACCAGGTTACGACGCTCCAGCGCCAGTTTCGGGTTACGCCACGGGTTGTAGATCGACGCGCCTTTCACCATGCCCACCAGCAGCGCCTGCTGGTCAAGGCTCAGCTCTTCTACCGGACGGCCAAAGTAGTACAGGCTCGCCAGCGGGAAGCCGCGGATCTCGTTATCGCCGCTCTGACCGAGGTACACCTCGTTCATGTACAGCTCAAGAATACGATCCTTGCTGTAGCGCGCATCCATCAGCACGGCCATGTACGCTTCGTTGGCTTTACGCCAGTAAGAGCGCTCGCTGGAGAGGAACAGGTTTTTCACCAGCTGCTGGGTCAGGGTACTCGCCCCCTGCACCGTACGCCCGGCGGTCAGGTTCGCCAGTACCGCACGACCAATGGAGTAAAGGCTGATACCGTCGTGCTCGTAGAAGTGGCGATCTTCGGTTGCCAGCAGGGTATCCACCAGCAAATCCGGGAAGCCGTTACGCGCCACGAACAGCCGCTGTTCGCCGTTTGCGGACGACAGCATGGTGATGAGACGCGGATCGAGACGGAAGAAACCGAACTGGCGATCGTTATCCATGTTCTCAATGGTTTCCAGACGATCGCCGTCAAAGGTCAGACGCGCGCGCACCTGCCCTTCTTTACTGTCCGGGAAGTCGAACGGACGGCGGATCATCTCAATACTTTTCGCCTGGACGGTAAATTCGCCTGGACGGGTCATTTTCGTGACCTGACGATACTGCGTGGCTTGCAGCAGCTTCACCATCTCGTTCTTGCTGATGGACATGTCCGGCTCAAGGTTCACCATGCGGCCGTATACTGCCGCAGGCAATTGCCAGACTTTCCCGTCAATACGGCTGCGGATCTTCTGATCCAGATAAACGCCGTAAATCGCGATCAGGACAACAAAAACAATGAACAGCTTCAGCAGCAGCCAGAACCAGCCGCGCTTACCACGAGGCTTACGCCCTTTGCCTTTCCCTTTACGCGGCATCGGTTCTTCATCCTCATAATCGTCTTCATAGTCATCGTCATACTCCTCATCTCTGAGGCGACGACGGCTTACCTTTTCTTTCGCCGGACGCGTCGGCTTTCCCTTACGTCCTATTGGCTCGCGGTCATTCCCCGCCATGCTTTTTCTCCGCAACATTCAGGCGCAAAGGCCAGATTTTCTTATCTTGCACAGGTCAGTGAAAGAAGAAATCTCTCAAAGTTTGTTTCTCCCTCTCCCTGTGGGAGAGGGCCGGGGTGAGGGCATCAGCCCGCACTTTCCCCATTACGAATATTTTTTCGTGCGCCGTGTCGGCGCGGTATTCGCCGGATCGTCCGGCCAGACGTGTTTGGGATATCGCCCTTTCATCTCTTTCTGCACTTCACGATAGCTCCCCGCCCAGAACGCTCCCAAGTCGCGGGTGATCTGCAAGGGACGATGCGCAGGCGAAAGCAGCTCAAGCACTAACGGCACACGGCCTTCAGCAATGGACGGCGTGGTGGCCTCACCAAACATCTCCTGCATCCGAACCGCCAGCGCCGGCGGATTATCCTCATGATAACGAATGGCAATCCGGCTCCCGGTTGGCACAGTGTAATGCCCAGGCAGTTCACTATCCAGACGTTGACGTAACGACCAGTCCAGTAAATTCTGTAACGCTGCCTTAACATCAAGCGCCTTCAGGGCGCGCAGGGAGTGTACGCCGCTCATCTGCGGCAACAGCCACTGTTCAAGCGTCGCGAGCAGCGTCTCATCATCCACCGCTGGCCACCCCTGTTCCGGCAGCCACTTCGCGGCGCAGTGCAGACGTATACGATATTGTTCAGCCTCCGGCGTCCAGTTCAGTACGCTCAGCCCTTTTTCCCGAATGCCATTCAGCATCGCCTGGTGTAACTCTTCCTCCGACGGCTTCGCCAGCGGTTTCGTCCCGAGCGTCAGTTTACCAATCTGGCTACGACGGAACGCCTTCAGCGTGCCCTGGGTATCATCCCATTCCACGATGTCAGATTGCTGAAGCAGCTGCGGGCAGGCACGCGTCAGGAGGTCAATATCCACGGCAACCGCCTGTAAAATACGCGCGTCCGGGGAGTGGCTGCCCTGGAGTAAGAGCGGCGCGATCAGCCATTCATGACGCGTCTGGGCGTCATCGCTGTCCAGCATCGCGCCCATCCCATTTGCCAGCTGATAGCGACCATCCAGCCCGCGACGGCGCGCGATTCTGTCCGGGAAGGCCTGGGCCAGCAGAGGGATAACTTTATCGCTGTCAGGCGAACCGCCCCGGCAATTCAGGCGTTTACACAGCTGCTGCGCCCGCTCTTGCCAGTTTCCCTGATGGCGTGAAAAGGCCTGTCCCAGATCGCTGCCGCCACCGCGCGGCGGCTCCTCAAGAATAGCCGCCAGTTTTGCCGCCGTGGCAATTTCATCGTCGCCCTGTGCTGCTACCAGCATTGCCGCCAGACGTGGATCGTTGCCCAGCGCCGCCATTTTCTGGCCGCGCGCCGTCAGTCGCTCGCCTTCCAGCGCGCCAAGCTGGGTCAGCAGACTGCGCGCGGCGGAAAGGTTGACGACAGGCGGAGGATTAAGCCAGGTGAGCTGGTCAGGGTCCGGACAGCCCCACTGCATCAGATCCATCACCAGTCCGGAGAGATCGCTTTGTAAAATCTCAGGCGTGCTCTGGAATGCCGCACGCTCCGCCTGCTCGGCGCTGGTTAAATGCAGGCAAATACCCGGCTCAAGACGCCCTGCTCGCCCTGCGCGCTGCACCATTGAGGCCTGGCTGATGCGCTGCGTCAGCAGCCTGGTCAGCCCGGAACGCGGATCAAAACTGGCCACCCTCTCCAGCGTACTGTCCACCACCAGGCGAATGCCTTCGATGGTCAAACTGGTTTCCGCGATATTGGTTGCCAGCACCACTTTGCGCTGCCCCGCCGGTGCGGGAAGGATCGCCTTGCGCTGGTCAGCCAACGGCAGCGCGCCGTAGAGCGGGCACAGCATAACGTCACTGTTCACCCGGGATGCCAGCTGCTCCTGTACGCGCTGGATTTCGCCTACGCCGGGTAAAAACAGCAGCAGCGAGCCGGGCTCCTGGCGGAGCAATTCGGCGGTGGCGATGGCAACCGCTTCGTCAAAACGCTGATGGGCAGGCAGCGGCTGATAGCGGCGCTCGACCGGGAACGCACGCCCTTCAGAGGAGATCATCGGCGCGTCAGGGAGCGTCTGCCGGAGCCGCTCGTTATCCAGCGTCGCCGACATAATCAGCAGCCGAAGGTCGTCGCGCAGCCCCTGCTGAACGTCGAGCAGCAGCGCAAGGGCCAGATCGGCCTGGAGGCTGCGCTCGTGAAATTCATCAAGGATCACCAGCCCGACGCCGGTCAGCTCCGGATCGTTTTGCAACATACGGGTAAGAATACCTTCGGTGACCACTTCCAGCCGCGTGGATGGTCCAACGCAGGTTTCGGCGCGCATCCGGTACCCTACCGTCTCACCCGGTTTTTCATTCAGCAGTTCCGCCAGGCGCTGCGCCACATTGCGCGCCGCCAGCCTGCGCGGCTCCAGCAGGATAATTTTCCCGCTGATGTTCCCATCGCGCAGAATTTGCAGGGGCAGCCAGGTGGATTTACCCGCTCCGGTGGGCGCGCTGAGCAAAACCTGTGGCGCATGTTCTAAGGCTGCGAGTAGCTCAGGAAGGACGACGGCGACGGGCAAAGAGGACACTTACGGCTCCAGAGGGTTAACATTAATCGGCGTACATTGTAGCATCGGCGCATATCATTACCGAGTCTTGCGCATGTCTGAGTCTAAACGGCTATTCTTCGCCATTGAATTACCCACCACGCTTCAACGGCAGATTGTTCGCTGGCGCGCCAGCCACTTCCCCGCGGAAGCGGGCCGCCCCGTCGTCGCCGCCAATATGCACCTGACGTTAGCCTTTCTTGGTGAAGTAAGCGCTGAAAAGCAGCGCGCGTTAAGCGCAATGGCCGGACGCATTTCGCAGCCGGGGTTTACGCTGCATCTTGACGATGCCGGGCAATGGCTGCGCTCTCGGGTGGTCTGGCTGGGGACGCGGCAGCCCCCTCGCGGACTGCTACAGCTCGCCAACATGCTGCGGGCGCAGGCCGCGCGCAGCGGCTGTTATCAGAGCCCGCAGCCGTTTCATCCCCACATTACCCTGCTGCGCGATGCGGGTCAGGCCGTTGCCATCCCGCCACCGGGCTTTCACTGGTCCTTTCAGGTGAATGAATTTGCGCTGTACGAATCTGCCTTTGTACAAGGACGCACCCGCTATACTCCGCTCCAGCGCTGGACGCTGGGCGACACGTTAAGGAATCCTGATGAAGTTTAGTCCTGCACTCCAGCCCGCCACGCTGATCCAGCGTTACAAACGCTTTCTCGCTGATGTGATCACCCCTGCGGGCGAAACGCTCACGCTGCACTGCCCTAACACCGGCGCCATGACCGGTTGCGCCACGCCGGGTGACACGGTCTGGTATTCCACATCAGAAAATACTAAACGCAAATATCCCCATACCTGGGAAATGACCGAGACGCAAAGCGGGGCATTTATTTGCGTTAATACCCTGCGCGCAAATCAGCTGGTTAAGGAAGCTCTGACAAATGGAATGCTTCCTGAACTGGTGGGTTACGGCACGCAAAAAAGCGAAGTGAAATATGGCGATGAAGGCAGCAGAATTGATTTTATGTTACAGGCGGAAGACCGCCCTGAGTGCTATATTGAAGTGAAATCAGTGACGTTAGCGGAACAGGAAAACGGCTTCTTTCCGGATGCGGTAACGCTACGTGGCCAGAAGCATCTGCGAGAGCTAATGAGTGTAGCGGCGGCGGGCAAGCGCGCCGTGTTGCTGTTTGCGGTTCTGCATTCAGCCATTGAACGGTTTTCCCCGGCCCGTCATATTGATCCTAAATACGCGCAATTGTTGAATGAGGCACAAAAGCAGGGGGTAGAGATTTTCGCTTATAAAGCGGAACTTTCTGCCGATAATATGACTCTGAGATCCTCTCTTCCCATTGTCTTATAAGGGATTAGACGATTGACTAATAAGTGTTCTGGCCGCGTGCGCAAATACGCTTTTCCTCACAGGGTTGTCAAGTGTTACGTTTAGATAATTGCCATACGGAAAAGCATCTGCTATTTATAGCGACCTGATTTTTCCCCCAACACGGGGATCGATAGTGCGTGTTAAGGAGAAGCAACATGCAAGAAGGGCAAAACCGTAAAACATCGTCCCTGAGTATTCTCGCCATCGCTGGGGTGGAGCCGTATCAAGAGAAGCCGGGCGAAGAGTATATGAACGAAGCCCAGCTGTCGCACTTCAAGCGTATTCTTGAAGCATGGCGTAATCAACTCAGGGATGAAGTCGATCGCACCGTTACACATATGCAGGACGAAGCTGCTAACTTCCCGGACCCGGTCGACCGTGCCGCTCAGGAAGAAGAGTTCAGCCTCGAACTGCGTAACCGTGACCGCGAGCGCAAACTGATCAAAAAGATCGAAAAAACGCTGAAGAAGGTCGAGGACGAAGATTTTGGCTACTGCGAATCCTGCGGTGTTGAAATCGGTATTCGTCGCCTGGAAGCGCGTCCAACAGCCGATCTGTGCATCGACTGTAAAACGCTGGCAGAAATCCGCGAAAAACAGATGGCTGGCTAACGCCTGCCCTCTCACTACTCTGCTAAGGCGGGAGTCTCTCCCGCCTTGTTACCGTTGATATGTCTGAATCTCACTATATCGGGCGCTTTGCGCCATCTCCCTCCGGTGAATTACACTTCGGCTCATTAATTGCCGCGCTTGGCAGCTACCTACAGGCTCGCGCCCGTCAGGGTCAATGGCTGGTCCGCATTGAAGATATCGATCCTCCGCGTGAAGTTCCCGGTGCAGCAGAAACTATTCTGCGTCAGCTGGAACATTACGGTCTTCACTGGGACGGCGACGTACTCTGGCAGTCTCAACGCCATGATGCCTACCGTGAACGTCTGGCGTGGCTTGCTGAACAGGGCCTTTCCTATAACTGCACCTGCACGCGGGCGCGAATTCAAAGCGTGGGTGGCGTTTACGACGGCCACTGTCGTACGCGGCACAACGGTCCTGAGAATGCTGCCGTACGGCTGATACAGCGTTCTCCGGTGACGCAGTTTACCGACGTTCTCTCAGGAACCATTCAGGCGGATGAACGCCTGGCGCGTGAAGATTTTATTATTCACCGTCGTGATGGTTTGTTTGCCTATAACCTGGCGGTGGTTGTTGATGACCATTTCCAGGGCGTTACGGAAATCGTGCGCGGGGCGGATCTGGTTGAGCCTACCGTGCGGCAAATATCGCTTTACCAGCAGTTTGGCTGGACGGTGCCGGATTACATCCATCTGCCGCTGGCAGTCAATGATCAGGGAAATAAGCTGTCGAAACAGAATCATGCCCCGGCGCTGCCTGACGGCGATCCGCGCCCGGTTTTGATCGACGCGCTGCGATTTCTCAACCAGAATGTAACGCAGGAATGGCAGGATCTGAGTCTGGATGAATTGCTGAAAACGGCAATTGCTGACTGGGCGCTTATGGCCGTGCCAAAAATCCAGCATTCTCAAATGCGTTGCGCTGAGCTATGATTAGCCGCTTTTTTGATAACAAAACACACTACGAGGTGTACTATTTTTACCCGAGTCGCTAATTTTTGCCGTAAAGTGCTGAGCCGCGAAGAGAGCATGGCGAACGACGCTATTGCACAGCCACACATGTCGGTCATTCCGCGTGAGCAGCACAATATTTCCCGCAAAGATATCAGTGAAAATGCCCTCAAGGTGCTCTATCGTCTGAATAAAGCAGGCTACGAGGCCTATCTCGTCGGCGGCGGGGTGCGCGATTTACTGCTGGGCAAAAAACCAAAAGATTTCGACGTGACGACCAGCGCCACGCCTGAGCAGGTGCGTAAATTATTCCGCAACTGCCGTCTGGTTGGCCGCCGTTTCCGTCTGGCGCACGTGATGTTTGGACCAGAAATCATTGAAGTGGCGACCTTCCGCGGTCACCACGAAGCGGGCGTCAACGATCGCACGACTTCCCAGCGCGGCCAAAATGGCATGCTGCTGCGCGACAACATCTTCGGCTCTATTGAAGAAGATGCTCAGCGTCGCGATTTCACCATCAACAGCCTTTACTACAGCGTGGCGGATTTTACCGTGCGCGATTACGTCGGCGGTATGCAGGATCTGAAAGACGGCCTGATTCGCCTGATCGGCACGCCGGAAACGCGCTATCGCGAAGATCCGGTCCGAATGCTGCGCGCCGTGCGTTTCGCCGCCAAGCTGAACATGCGTATCAGTCCGGAAACCGCAGAGCCGATCCCGCGCCTGGCGACGCTGATTAACGACGTCCCCCCTGCCCGTCTGTTTGAGGAGTCGTTAAAGCTGCTCCAGGCAGGCTACGGGTTTGAAACCTACAATTTGCTGCGTGAATACAACCTGTTCCAGCCGCTGTTCCCGACCATTACCCGCTACTTCACCGAAAACGGTGACAGCGCAATGGAGAGGATGATTGCACAGGTGCTGAAGAACACGGATACCCGTATTCATAACGATATGCGCGTGAATCCAGCGTTCCTGTTCGCGGCCATGTTCTGGTATCCGCTGCTGGAAACGGCGCAGCGCATCACTCAGGAGAGTGGTCTCGCCTATTATGATGCGTTCGCGCTGGCGGCAAACGACGTGCTGGACGAAGGCTGTCGCACGCTGGCGATCCCGAAACGTATTACCACGCTGGTGCGTGATATCTGGCAGCTTCAGCTGCGTATGTCCCGCCGTCAGGGTAAACGCGCCTGGAAGCTGATGGAGCATCCTAAGTTCCGCGCCGCGTTCGATTTGCTCTCTCTGCGTGCTGAAGTCGAAAGAAACCAGGAGCTACAGCGCCTGGCGCAGTGGTGGGGAGAATTTCAGGTCTCTGCACCACCAGAGCAGAAAGATATGCTTACGGATCTCGATGATGAGCCGGCACCGCGCCGTCGTCACCGTCGCCCGCGCAAACGCGCACCGCGTCGTGAAGGCACGGCATGACCCTTGCGTATATCGCCATCGGCAGCAATCTGGCCTCTCCGCTGGAGCAGGTTAACGCTGCCGTGCAGGCGCTGGGGGAGATCCCGCAAAGCCGCATCGTCGCGCTGTCCTCATTTTACCGTACGCCGCCGCTCGGCCCGCAGGATCAGCCTGATTATCTGAACGCCGCCGTGGTGCTGGAAACGACCCTTGACGCAGAAACGCTGCTGGATAATACCCAGCGTATTGAGCTACAGCAGGGTCGCGTCCGCAAAGCCGAACGCTGGGGACCGCGCACCCTCGATCTCGATATTATGCTTTTCGGCCACGAGGTGATTAACACCGAACGCCTCACCGTTCCGCATTACGACATGAAAAACCGCGGGTTTATGCTCTGGCCGCTGTTTGAAGTCGCGCCCGATCTCACCTTCCCTGACGGCGCCTCGCTGCAAGCCGTTCTGCAAAATCTCAACGCGGATAAACCGACCCGCTGGTAATCCCGCCTCTGCATCGATTAACCATTCCTTATTTGCGGTTAATCGATTGCCTAAAATCATTGTTCCCTCGAATGTTACTGTTAGAATGCGCAAAGATTCGCTATTGGGCCATCAGGAAACAGTATGAAACCAACCACCATCTCCTTATTGCAGAAATGCAAACAGGAAAAAAAACGCTTCGCCACTATCACCGCGTATGACTACAGCTTCGCAAAACTGTTTGCCGAAGAAGGGATCAACGTCATGCTGGTCGGGGACTCGTTAGGGATGACGGTACAAGGACATGATTCCACTCTGCCGGTCACGGTCGAGGATATTGCTTACCATACCCGCGCCGTGCGCCGGGGTGCGCCCGCCTGCCTGCTGCTTTCCGATCTGCCGTTTATGGCGTATGCCACCCCGGAACAGGCCTTTGAAAATGCGGCGACAGTGATGCGTGCTGGCGCCAATATGGTCAAAATCGAAGGCGGCGCCTGGCTGGTCGATACGGTAAAAATGCTTACCGAACGCGCCGTGCCGGTTTGTGGTCATTTGGGGCTGACGCCGCAGTCTGTCAACATCTTTGGCGGATATAAGGTGCAGGGCCGAGGCGATGCGGCGCAGACGCTGTTTGATGATGCCGTGGCGCTGGAAGCCGCGGGCGCACAGCTGCTGGTGCTGGAGTGTGTACCGGTTGAGCTGGCTAAGCGTATCACTGAGGCGCTGTCGATTCCGGTGATCGGCATCGGCGCGGGCAACGTCACCGATGGCCAGATTCTGGTCATGCACGACGCCTTCGGGATCACCGGCGGCCACATTCCAAAATTTGCTAAAAATTTCCTGACAGAAGCAGGCGACATGCGTGCTGCTGTGCGGCAGTATATTGCCGAGGTTGAGTCCGGCGTTTATCCGGGCGAAGAACACAGTTTCCATTAAGGAGTCCAGGTGTGCTAATCATAGAAACTCTGCCGCTGCTGCGCCAGCATATCCGCCGTGCACGTCAGGAAGGTAAACGTATCGCCCTTGTTCCAACCATGGGCAACCTGCACGACGGCCATATGAAGCTGGTCGATGAAGCGAGAGCCCGTGCAGATATTGTGGTAGTCAGTATCTTCGTTAACCCGATGCAGTTCGATCGCGAAGACGATCTGGCGCGTTACCCACGTACCTTGCAGGAAGATTGCGAGAAGCTCAAAAAACGTCATGCGGATATCGTCTTCGCTCCGGCCCCCGCAGATGTATATCCCCAGGGCACCACTGAATCGACCTACGTCGATGTGCCGGGTATTTCGACCATGCTGGAGGGCGCCAGCCGCCCGGGCCATTTCCGTGGCGTTTCTACCATCGTCAGCAAGCTGTTTAACCTGGTGCAGCCGGACATCGCCTGTTTTGGCGAGAAAGATTTCCAGCAGCTGGCGCTGATCCGCAAAATGGTTGCCGATATGGGCTACGACATTGAGATAATCGGCGTACCGATTGTGCGTGCGAAAGATGGCCTGGCGCTCAGCTCCCGTAACGGCTATCTGACCGCCGAACAGCGTAAAATTGCGCCGGGTTTAAGCAAAGTCATGAATACCATGGCAGAGCAACTGCTGGCAAAAGAGTTAACCGCAGAAGAAATTATCGCTCTGGCTGAACAGGCGCTGAACGAGAAAGGTCTTCGTGCTGACAACGTTCAAATTCGGGATGCCGATACGCTTCTGGCGCTTACAGAGACCAGCAAACGTGCGGTAATTCTGGTGGCGGCATGGCTCGGCCAGGCCCGCCTTATCGATAACAAAGTGGTTGAACTGGCGTAGTTTTACTACCCGGAAGTGAAAGGTAAACGTAATGATTCGCAAAATGCTACAAGGTAAGCTTCACCGTGTGAAAGTCACCCAGGCCGACCTGCACTATGAAGGCTCCTGCGCGATCGACCAGGATTTTCTCGACGCGGCGGGTATTCTCGAAAACGAAGCTATTGATATCTGGAACGTTAATAACGGCAAACGCTTTTCAACGTACGCGATTGCCGCTGAACGCGGATCTAAAATCATCTCCGTTAATGGGGCAGCAGCGCACTGCGCGGACGTAGGCGATATCGTCATTATTGCCAGCTTTGTGATGATGTCTGACGAAGAAGCACGTCGCTGGCAGCCTAAAGTGGCCTACTTTGAAGGCGATAATGAGATGAAACGTACCGCGAAGGCGATTCCGGTGCAGGTTGCCTAAGCCAATAGTACTGTTATAAATTACCCGGCAAAATAGGTTGGGTAATTTATACATAATTAAAATGAATAGCGTTCTTTTTATATATTTTTATTAATATATTAAAGTCACCCCGCCGAACACCTGATCATCAAAATGATGAACAATTATTATCACTCACTATTAAATAATCACATTGGCTTAAAGATCGTTTAAGTATTTCTAACATCTAACGGCTTCTCACAACCATTACTCATCACTTAGAATCCTTTTCCCGAAGCATCTGTTCGGAACGAACATAAGCCTTGCTTATGTGCACTTTTCTAGCATTTAAATATGGATATAAAAAATGTCTTTTAATAAATTAGGTCTGGCAACTGTAGTAGCAATGGTTCTGAGTGCGGGTTCTGCAATGGCAGCTGATATTCCTTCAGATACAGGCACTATTACTTTCCACGGTATGGTTTCTAATAACACCTGTAAAGTATCCCTGGATCAGAAGATTGACCAGGATGGTAATGATTTTGACGTTAACCTGGATACCGTGTTTGTAAAAGACTTCGCTAATGCGCTGGGTACCACCAGCACCCTGGGAGAAAAGAAATTCTCCCTCACCCTGACAGGTTGTGATTCTGCTACCGTCAAACAGGCATCCGCTCAGTTTGATTCCTGGGCGGGTTCTTCTTCAACTTCCGGCGGTCTGCTGGTTCCACCATCAAACACTCAAGGCGCCGCTAAAAACGTCAATCTGGTACTGTCAAACGATGGCAACTCCGCTACCGATCAGATCAAACTGGATCAGACCAACAATACCCAGAAAGCAACGATTGATACCACAGGCGCAGGCGCACTTTACTACCGTGTAGCGTATACCCAAGGTCAGAACTGGGATGCGGCCAACAACCCAGTGTCAGCTGGTGTGGTTCAGGCACAAGCTGCATTCACCATGATCTACGAGTAATTTTAAAAGCATAGATAAAATGCTCATATTATCCCCTGACGTACGTCAGGGGACTATTGATATCATTCCAACAGGAAGTGGAAAAATGTTAAGCACATCATTTTATAAAGGATTTAAAGCTGCCTGCTTTACAGTTGCTGCTGTCGCGTCATTCCAGGCAAGCGCAGATATCGTTATTTCGGGAACACGTATTGTTTATCAGCAGTCGCAAAAAGATGTCATTGTTTCTTTAGACAACCGTGGCAAAAAGCCACTATTAGTTCAATCATGGCTCGATGACGGTCGCGATGACACCAATCCACAGGAATTAAAACTACCGTTTATAATTACTCCACCAGTATCCCGAATTGATCCCCAAAAAGGTCAATCCGTTCGGATCTCGTACCTGGGTGGTTCATTGCCGCAAGATCGCGAATCCCTATTCTGGTTCAATGTGCTCGAGATTCCACCGAAGTCAAAAGTGAAAGACGGTGAAAATCCTAACCAGCTCCAGCTGGCATTCCGCACACGTATTAAACTCTTTTTCCGACCTGACGGCCTGAAAGGTACGCCAGGAAATGCAGCAGCCAGGGTAACGTGGTCGCAACAAAAACAAGGTAATACGCTAAACCTGATTGCACACAATGATTCCCCTTACAACGTTTCTATTTCAAATGTAAAGCTGAAATCAGCAAATAAAGAGTACCAGGTTGAGCATAAATCTATTTTACCGTTTAGTACTCAAATAATGCAGGTAAAAGGTTTAGGTAGTACTGCCACCGGCACTGTTGCTTACGAAACCATTAATGACAATGGCGGCTCTGATACTTTTGAAAGCAAAGTAAACTAATAACCGCATCACTGCCACATTATAAATATAATACGTATGAATGATTCATAGCATTCATACGACGACTTGTCTGGATGAAGCATGCTATTTCAACGATCAATTTTATGTCTCGCAATCTGTGCAGCATTTCCTCTGCATGCCAGCGAGACTGAAAAAAAAGCTGTAGACACCTCATCCGAAACAGAATCGGCCATTGAATTTAATGACCAGTTCCTTATCGATAATGGTGGAGGTATCAATGTCGATCGTTATGCTTATGGCAACCCAGTTCTGCCAGGTACTTACCGTGTAAAAGTGAATTTGAATGGCAATTCAAAATCCACGGTCGAGATGGCGTTCATTGATAACAAAACGCCACGTGCCTCAGCATGTCTGACTAAACTCACGCTGACACAGGCAGGCGTTGATACCAGCATATTAGGCGATGATGTCAAAGACGACGAAACGTCTTGCGTAGATATCAAAAAATATTATCCCGGTGCTTCTGAAAATTTTGATAGTAGCAAGCAGGAAATGGATCTTAATTTCCCGCAAATCTACGTACTTAAGCTTCCAGCAGGGTATGTCGATCCTTCATTATGGGATAATGGTGTTCCGGCCGGATTACTTTCATACGATCTTAATACCTGGCACAGCGAGTCAAACGGCACCAATTCAGATACCGCTTATGCGGGCTTGCATTATGGCCTGAACGTGGGGCCGTGGCGTTTACGTTCTCGCGGCAGTCTGAACTGGGACAGTGATAATGGCACACATTATTCCAGCCAGGATATATACCTCCAGCGAGACATCACACCACTTAACGCACAGATGGTAATGGGTGATTCCTACACACGCGGTGATGTCTTTGACTCGGTGAGCCTGCGTGGTGCGCGTATGTATAACGATGACCGCATGCTCCCGCAAGGCACCTCTGGCTACGCGCCAGTAATTCGTGGTGTGGCAAACAGTAATGCCAAAGTTAGCGTTATGCAAAGCGGCAATAAAATCTATGAAACCACCGTTCCACCCGGTGCTTTCGAGATCAATGACCTCAGTACAACAGGCTATGGTAATGATTTGATTGTCACTGTAGAGGAAGCCGATGGAAGTAAACGGACGTTTACCGTTCCGTTCTCCTCAGTTACACAAATGCTCCGCCCTGGCTCCAGCCGCTGGGATGTGGGTATAGGTGAGCTGAATGATGATTCATTGCATGATAAGCCAAACGTTGGCTACGCAACTTACGCGTATGGTCTGAATAATACCTTTACCGGTTACGTGGGTGCGCAATATACGGATATGGATTTCTACGCCGGCCTGCTTGGTCTGGCTATGAATACCCGTATTGGTGCATTCGCTTTAGATGTTACCGGGTCCTATGCCGATATCGACGGGCTGGACACGCTTAAAGGGCAGAGTTATCGGCTGACCTACAGCAAAATGCTTGAAGCCACTAACACATCTCTTAACGTGGCAGCTTATCGCTTCTCAACAGAAGATTATCTCAGCCTTAACGATGCCGCCTCATTGCAGGACAGTATTCACCACGAGGAATATGGCAATCGATCTTATGACAGCAATGCCGAGCTTTATGCTGATTATCAGCGTACCAAAAACCAGATACAGGTCAGCCTGAACCAGCCATTGAATGTTAACGGTGATGAATACGGCTCACTCTATATTAGCGGTACCTGGCAGGATTACTGGAATAATTCCAGCTCCACTTCCGACTACAGCGTGGGTTACAACAATAGTTTTGCTTACGGTAGCTATAGCGTTTCTGTGCAACGCACGTACAACGAAACAGGGGAAAAGGATGACAGCGTTTATTTAAACGTCAGTATTCCATTCAGCATATTCAATAAGGATAACGCGCAGTCAGGCGGATTTAATAACGTCAACATGAGCCTGCGCACTGATTTAAAAGGCGGTACCAGTTTTAACTCTACGGCAAGCGGCAACTCCAAAAACAGTGAAGTGAGCTATTCCGTTAGCGCCTCATCAAGCGGGGGCAACTACGGCAACCTGAACCAGGTCAGTGGCTATAGCTCATGGAACAGTCCTTACGGGCCGCTCGGTGTCTCGGCGTCCTTTGGCGATGACAATAGTAAACAGTATTCCGCGAGTTATAACGGCGGAATGGTTGTTCACTCGGGTGGCGTTGTATTTACATCAGGCAGTATCGGCGAAACGGATTCACTTGCGCTGGTAAAAGCAAGTGGCGCAACGGGTGCTCGGCTGGGTTACGGCCAAAGCCGCATTAACAGTTCCGGGTACGGGATTATGCCGTATATGTCAGCCTACAGAGAAAACCGAGTATCGCTCGATATCAGCACTCTCGAAGCAGACGTTGAAATCAAAAATACAAGCGCAGTTGCCGTACCTCGCAATGGCTCCGTTGTATTTGTGAATTTTGAAACGGATGAAGGCCGTTCGCTTGTTCTGGAATTACAACGTTCTGATAACGGCTTTATTCCGCTAGGTGCTGACGTTCTGAATGAGAAAAACGAATCTATCGGAACGGTAGGCCAGGCAGGACAAGCTTATGTACGCGGTGTGGAAAACAAAGGCGCTCTCCGGGTGGTATGGGGAAGCGATGGTTCCAGCTCCTGCACGGTGCATTATCAGATTCCTGAAAATGCGAAGAAAGCAGGCTTAACCACGATTCTGAGTAATCAACAGTGCCAAATGTAATGATGTTAAAACAGGGAATCACACCCATGGGAAATAATATGAAGAAAAATCATTGCGGTTATTCATTAATCGCATTAGCAATGTTAGCGATGTCAGGTTCTGCTGCGGCAGCCGATCTCAATGTTAACTTTACTGCCAATATCCGCGAAACCACCTGC
This sequence comes from Enterobacter cloacae complex sp. 677-3DZ2D5B, assembly GCF_004136695.1. Classification (NCBI taxonomy): domain Bacteria; kingdom Pseudomonadati; phylum Pseudomonadota; class Gammaproteobacteria; order Enterobacterales; family Enterobacteriaceae; genus Enterobacter; species Enterobacter cloacae complex sp. 677-3DZ2D5B. The sequence continues at coordinate 71,059 of NZ_QFLS01000004.1, forward strand.
GATATGAAACTGGTCGGCGATACGGGTTCAGATACGCAGCAAATGCTGACTATCGGTAATAACGGACAGGTACGTTTAGATGATGTCAAAGCCGGAACGGCAAATGCCAATTTCAAAATTGTGCTCGTTGAATGCCCGGCATCACTGACCTCATTGAAAACCAAAGTATCGGGAACAAGATCTGGATATTTGTACTCAGGCCTTATTAACCAAATACAAAAAATCGACGGAGGTGCAGACTACTCTGCTGTTGAGATTGCCAGAGCCAGCGCACCGGATGCCCCGTTTATCATTAACTCTGAGGACGATAACGAGCGCCTGGTCTGGAGTCCGACAGAAATCCAGAATAAGGAAGTTGCTCTGGTGGCCACCTTACGTGAAACACAGGAAAACAGGATGACCATAGGTGATTTTCAGGCCGTGGCGACCTTTGAATTTATCTACGAGTGATTAGTGCAGGAAAACGGAGCAACATTATGAAATTCAATTTTACTTTTATCGCCCTGTCCGTTTCTGCCCTTCTGTTCTCGGGAATGGCAAGCGCAGCTATTACAGGCACCCCTAGTGTCGAATTAACGATTAAATCAAAAATTGTATCAGGCACATGTACCGCAAAAGTACTTAACGATGCAGGCACAGCTTCCACTGAAATTGCGTTCGGCGACGTATACAAATCCGATCTGGTGAACAAAACCCGTGTCGAGCCGCTCAAGATTAGTTTCACCAACTGTTCTGGAGTAACCAGGGCAACGGTGTCCGCTGCGAAAGGCGCTGGTGGTGAATGCAGTGGCGTCAACAAGACGGGTGATTCTTACTCCGGCGGCTTAGCAACGGGCTTTGAGATCTGGTCGGGTGTTGTCGATACTGGCGAGCTTATGAGCTGCAACACGCCTCCGGCTGCTAAGGATGTCACCATTACTGATGGTACCGGTGAATTCCCGATGAATTCCCGTATCGTTATCGGACAAGGCCAAACCATTGCTGAAGTAGGCGCGGGGGCGGTTAATGCGCCAGTCACGTTTACTATCACTTATCCATAATACCAGGAACCAGCATGCAACAATCACCGTTTACTTTATACCAGCCCGGTCTTGTGTTGCTTATGGGCTTGGCTGGTGGCATCTTGCCTGGCGTAGGCCAGGCAAGCTCAGGATTAGACGTAAATATTACCGCTAACATTGTTAATAGCACTTGTAAGATGACCGTGGAAAATGACGGCGAAATTTATCTCCCCAATGTAATGCGCAGCTGGTTTTATAACCCGGATGGTAGCGATCGTTTTACTGCAACCGATGATGCAGGCGGTACGCCTTTTAAGATCCATGTAGATGATTGCTATGGAGACAGCAGTACGGCTAAAAAGCTGAGTTTTAGCTTTTCGCCGCAGTCGGGTTTCTGGCCAGGACAAAATCAGGTTTTCAAAAGTGATGATACCGCCGCAGGCGCGGCAAAAAATGTCGGCGTCGTCGTTTTCTCTGAAAGATATAAAAAGAATGTTTTAAACAACGACGGCACGTCAAAAATCACTTATGACGTAAGCGGTCAGGATACTGCATTTTTAACGGATTATCAGTTCTATGCCCGATATCAAAATATTGGCGTAGTGGCTGGTGGTGTCGTTACCAGTAAAGTATTAGTTGACGTCACTTACGAATAATAATCAGAACAGGAAAAAGGATGAGAATGTTCAACTTTATAAGACAGGGTTTCACCGTGAAAGGCACAATGGCGTTTGCCATGGCGAGCGTGTTATTAACCCTCAGCCACTCCTGCTGGGCAGCTGAGTGTCGCATGAATAATGGAAAAGGCGGCACAACCACGCTGATCAATTCCGAATACTCAGGTGGCACCGTACGTCTTCCCCCTCCGGGTAATTATGCCAGTACTCTTTTTAACGTTAACCTGACACCGGGCATTCAGGCCGAATGTGGTCCAGGGAACGATGGTTTTAACCTCGTGTCACAAACAAACCCGACCTTGCTAAAGGGGAGCAGTTATGGCAGGGCTATGTTTGAAACAAATATTCCGGGGATTTATTATTCCGTAAGGGTCCACACCGCAGAAAGTGATGGAGGCATGGGTGGCTATTTCGCTATGAATACTACTGACTGGACTACCGTTGCATCCTCCGGAAATTCTGATCCCTGGGATGAAAAATGGATAAACACCTCAGTTCAAATTTATATTGATGCAGGTTACAGAGGCAACCCGAACAAAGAAACCTCAATCAGACCCAAACCCGGCACTCTGGGTAAAATGGCTATTGGTAATCCAAATGATTCTAACAACCAACCATGGACATTTGTGGTCAACGAAGACTCATTCCAGATCCCGATCGTTCTTCCAACCTGCGACATGGCCATGCTTTCAGATGGCACTAATGATGTTAACCTGGGAGAATATTATGTTTCAGACATTAAAAACAATCGGGTTAAGGATATCCCTTTTTCAATTAGCTTAAGCAATTGTACCAGTGTGGCAAATATCACAACCAAACTCACCACCTCAAAGCTAACCGGAAAAAATAATGATCTTCTTGGAAATACGCTTTCGTCCGGAGCTGAGGGCGCAGGCGTGAAAATTATGTATAACGGAACCTCTCAACTCCTGCCGAATAATCCTGACTCATCCTATGTCATAACGGATTACCAAACCCCGGAATCCAAGCAAATTAATTATGTTGCTCAACTGGTAGCAAACGGAAGCACAGTGAAACCGGGGTCGTTTAAAGCCACCGGCGTATTCACCCTTTCATACGACTAACCGCTATCCCTGCGGCTGATTACTGATCAGCCGCGACATCGTCTCCAGTGAGTCCGTTCTTAATATATACAAACGCTTCAGCAGGAACGGATTATCCCCCGGCTTCACCTTCCCTTTCACCGTGGTCACCGCCAGATGAAACCCCGCATCGTTCGCCGCTTTAATCGCTTTATTGTCATAGCCGCCAAACGGATACGACACATACAACACGCGCGGGTTGAACTGCGCCAGTGCACGACGTGATCGTTCAAAATCAAACAGGATCACGTGATAGCTACGGCTCAACAGGATGGGGTGTTTATAGCCATCCACGCGATGCAGGAAATGGGTGTGAGACTGAATGTCGAACACATCCTGGATGCCCTTGATTTCCTGAACGCTCATAAACTGTAGCGATTTTGGATCCCACTTCTGCGGATGGCCTTTGATACGTGATGAAATTATAAACGCCGTCGCGTTGAAGCCATATTCTTTCAGAACAGGGTACGCGTAGCGGCTCACCGATTTGAGACCATCATCAAAGGTGATCACCACTGCTTTCGCGGGTAGGTTCATCTTGTTACGCACGTACCCTTCAAGCTGGTACATCGTCAGCGTGGTATAGCCTTGATCGCGTAACCAGGCCATCTGATTATTAAACGCACGTACGCTGGTCGTCGTGGAGGTATGTCGAAAACGGGTGTTCTCTTCATCACGCAAAATATGATGGTAAGTCAGAACCGGTAGCCCGTTATCTTCCTGTGCATCGAGGCTGCTGATCCACGCCAGACGATTACCGATGCGAATTTGAAACCAGGTCTGGTTCAGGCGGTCTTTCAGCTTATTCAGAATCGGATAGCGAAGATTGGCGCTTAAGGTGCCAAAAGGCGCGCTTCCGCTGCTGGGGGCGTTATACACCGGCGTGTCTTTCCAGGTGATGAGGTTTTGATTACTGAGCGGCTTGTTCAAGTCACCCAGGCTATCCTCAACACGTTGTTTGCCCTGCACTTTTTCAAGGTGGTCTTTATCAATAAACCCCGTGCCGAATCCGAAACGAAATTCATAGTAATCCGCCGCGGCCGGAAAGACAGCGAGGATCTGCCCGGCGCGGACATTCCCCACATTCACAACGGCATTTCCCACCTGCGCCCAGATGGCCGCATCTTCGGTGGTTTGCATATATTGGGCAGGAAGGCCTTGCTGACTGGTCAGGCTGGCAGACGCACCACCGGAAACCAGCACCAGAAGGATAAAGATAACGCGCATGAGCATGGGATATAAATCGATACGGAAAATCAGTCGCCATTGTAGCAAAAGCGACATCAATACCAATGTTTAATGCTTATACAGATCGTGAAGCAGAACGAAAGGCGGGTTCTTCTGCTGCTGGTGCCACAGGCTGCTCACGCCCGGGGAGCCCTGCGCCACAATGGCGTGGCGAAACTCAGCGCTGCTCAACGTTGCGCGCAGCGGATACATCGCTTCGAGTAAAGGCAGGCTGATACCGGAGATCACTTCACAATTATCATGCTTATGGCTCATTAACGCCGCTGAACGGTAAGGCGCCGCGCCCGATTTGTCGGTGAGAAAAATCACGCCATCACCGGTGTCGGTTTCATGCAGCGCGTCGCACATCATCCGGCTGAGCATGTTGGTGCTTAACCCTCGCCAGTAATTTACAGCACGGCATTGCGCCAGGGGACCAAACCGGGCCTCCAGCTTCAGCAGCATTTCCTGCGCCACTTCATCGTGGCAGGTGATCACCCATCCCAGCATAACGTCTCTCCTTAGCAGGCGAGTAGTTTACCGAAGTGAAGGTTAGTTTACGGTGATAACTGTCAAAGAAAGCGCCCGGCAGACGGTACGTCGCCGGGCAGAAGGCAGAGGATTAGCTGCGCAGCCCACGGCCACGCTGGATCAAATACCAACACAGCAGGTAGAACGCCACGATAAACACCACCAGCACGACGACGGTGGTGAACAGCGGCACGTCGGTGATGCCGAGGAAACCAAAGCGGAAGCCGCTGATCATATAGACAATCGGGTTCAGGTGCGACAGCGCCTGCCAGAACGGCGGCAGCAGCGTCAGGGAGTAAAACACCCCGCCCAGATAGGTCAGCGGCGTCAGTACGAAGGTCGGGATCAGGCTGATGTCGTCAAAGGTTTTAGCGAACACGGCGTTCAGCAAGCCAGCCAGTGAGAACAGGATCGCCGTCAGCAATAATGTGAGCGCCACGAACAGCCACGAATGCACCTGGAACGGGACGAAGAACAGCGAAATCGCCGTCACCAGAATACCCACGCACAGCCCACGCGCCACGCCGCCGCCCACGTAACCGGCGATAATGACGTGCGTCGGCACTGGCGCTACCAGCAGCTCTTCAATGTTGCGCTGGAACTTGGCGCTGAAGAATGAGGACGCCACGTTCGCGTAGGCGTTGGTGATCACCGCCATCATGATCAGGCCCGGCACGATAAACTGCATATAGGTGAAGCCGTGCATCTCACCAATGCGGGAGCCAATAAGGTTGCCGAAAATGATGAAGTAGAGCGTCATGGTGATCACCGGCGGCACCAGGGTTTGCACCCAGATACGCATAAAGCGGTTAATCTCTTTCGCCCAGATGCTTTTCAGCGCGACCCAGTAAAGATGCGTCATGCCTTGTCTCCTTGTTTGTCGTGCACCAGAGAGACAAACAGCTCTTCCAGTCGGTTTGCTTTGTTACGCATGCTTAATACCTGAATGCCCTGCGCACTCAACTGTGAGAACACGCTGTTAATACCCTGCTCGCGCAGCACTTCTACCTCCAGCGTCGAGGTATCGACCAGGCGATAGTTGTAGCCCTCCAGTTTCGGCAGCGCGCTTTTCGCCGCCAGATCGAGGATAAAGGTCTCTGATTTGAGCTTGGAGAGCAGATTCTTCATCGAGGTGTTTTCCACCAGCTCACCGTGCTGAATGATGCCGATATTGCGGCACAGCATTTCCGCCTCTTCCAGGTAGTGCGTGGTCAGAATGATGGTGGTGCCTTTGTCGTTCAGATCTTTCAGGAAACCCCACATGGAGCGACGCAGTTCAATATCCACGCCAGCGGTCGGCTCATCAAGGATAAGCAGCTTTGGCTCGTGCATCAGCGCGCGGGCAATCATCAGGCGGCGCTTCATCCCTCCGGACAACATCCGCGCGCGCTCGTTACGTTTCTCCCACAGATCAAGCTGTTTCAGGTACTTTTCGCTGCGCTCAAGCGCCTCTTTGCGCTCCACGCCATAGTAACCCGCCTGGTTAACAACAATCTGCTGTACCGTCTCAAACGGGTTAAAGTTGAACTCCTGCGGCACCAGCCCCAACTGGCGCTTGGCGTTGACCACATCTTTTTGCAGATCGTAGCCAAACACGCTGACGCGGCCCGAGGTTTTATTGACCAGTGAACTGATGATCCCGATGGTGGTGGATTTCCCTGCCCCGTTCGGCCCCAGAAGCGCGTAGAAATCTCCCGCTTCGACTTTAAGATCTATCCCGCGCAGCGCCTGAACGCCCCCCGGGTAGGTTTTTTTGAGCTGTTCAAGCTCCAGTGCAATCGCCATGAATTCAACTTACCTTAAGTTCTGACACACGTTGTGTGGTTTCATTAAAAGTCGGGTTACCCTATAGTAGCGCAACGCAATCACTTGGTTACAGGTCGCTAACCTCCATGAACGACATAGATACACTCATCAGCAACAATGCACTATGGTCAAAAATGCTGGTGGAGGAAGACCCCGGATTTTTTGGAAAACTCGCGCAAGCGCAGAACCCACGCTTTCTCTGGATTGGATGTTCTGACAGCCGCGTCCCCGCCGAACGTCTGACCGGTCTTGAACCTGGCGAACTGTTTGTTCACCGCAATGTGGCTAACCTGGTTATTCATACCGATCTCAACTGCCTTTCGGTTGTTCAGTATGCCGTCGACGTTCTTGAGGTTGAGCACATCATTATTTGTGGTCACTACGGCTGCGGCGGCGTGCAGGCGGCAGTCGAAAATACAGAGCTGGGGTTAATCGATAACTGGCTGCTGCACATTCGTGATATCTGGTTCAAACATAGCTCACTGCTGGGCGAAATGCCGCAGGAGCGCCGTCTCGACACGCTGTGTGAGCTGAACGTGATGGAGCAGGTGTATAACCTGGGCCATTCGACGATTATGCAGTCTGCCTGGAAACGCGGGCAGAAGGTCTCCATCCACGGCTGGGCGTACGGTATTCACGACGGCCTGCTGCGCAATCTGGAAGTGACCGCCACCAACCGCGAAACGCTGGAACAGCGTTACCGCTCGGGAATTGCCAACCTCAAGCTTAAGCACGTTAACCATAAATAACAAAGCCGGGGGTTTTCACCCTCTCCCTGTGGGAGAGGGCTGGGGTGAGGGCATCAGCCCGCAATTATTCGTCCAGAATCACCACTTTCCCAACATACGGCAGATGGCGATAACGCTGTGCGTAATCAATGCCATAACCCACCACGAACTCATCCGGGATGGAGAAACCAACGAACTCCACCGGCACCTGCACTTCACGGCGCTCAGGCTTATCCAGCAGTGTACAAATCGCCAGTGATTTTGGTTCACGCAGGCTCAGGATCTCACGCACTTTAGAGAGCGTGTTGCCGGAGTCGATGATGTCCTCAACAATCAACACATCTTTGCCACGAATATCTTCATCCAGATCTTTCAGGATTTTCACATCACGGGTTGTGGACATGCCGCTGCCGTAACTGGAGGCGGTCATAAAATCGACCTCGTGCGGCACCTGCACTTCACGGCACAGGTCTGCCATGAACATGAAAGAGCCACGCAACAAACCGACCAGCACCATTTCGCTGCCGCTGTCCTTGTAATGTTCGGTGATTTGACGACCCAGTTCGGCGATACGCGCTTTGATCTCGGCTTCCGGGATCATCACTTCAACAGTATGTTTCATATTACTAACCAAATGATTTTAGTGAAAATCTCTCAATGCGGATGACTCTCGCTCCGGCATCGATACGCAAGCCAGCCATTATACCAGTAAATGGATAAGCCTGGCGTATGAGTTATAAAAAGCAATATTTGTGATTCCGATCACAGTTGTTAATACCTATAATTAATTGCTAGCAAATAATTAACAAAACTGACGAGTACTTTTCTATGGCTGAAACAAAAACTAAACAGCCGCGTCTACTGGTGACATTAACAGCCGCGTTTGCCGCATTCTGCGCGCTGTATTTGTTAATCGGTGGCGTATGGCTGGTCGCGATTGGCGGCTCCTGGTACTACCCGATAGCGGGTCTGGTTATGGTTGGCGTAACCGTCCTGCTTTTACGCAGAAAACAATCTGCTCTGTGGTTGTACGCAGCGTTACTGCTCGCAACCATGATCTGGGGCGTCTGGGAAGTCGGGTTCGACTTCTGGGCGCTGACGCCGCGCAGCGACATTCTGGTCTTCTTCGGTATCTGGCTGATCCTGCCGTTTGTCTGGCGTCGTCTGATTGTCCCTTCCAGTGGCGCCGTGGCCGGTCTGGTCGTTGCTCTGCTGATTAGTGGCGGCATCCTGACCTGGGCCGGTTTTAACGACCCGCAGGAGATCAATGGCACGCTGAACGCGGAATCCACGCCGGCTGCGGCTATTTCGCAGGTGGCGGACGGTGACTGGCCTGCTTATGGTCGTAACCAGGAAGGTCAACGCTACTCCCCGCTGAAGCAGATCAACGCGGACAACGTGAAAAACCTGAAGGAAGCCTGGGTATTCCGTACCGGCGACCTGAAGATGCCAAACGATCCGGGTGAGCTGACCAACGAAGTGACCCCGATTAAAGTGGGCAACATGCTCTACCTGTGTACGGCGCACCAGCGCCTGTTCGCGCTCGACGCGGCCACCGGTAAAGAGAAATGGCACTTTGATCCACAGCTGAACTCCAACCCGTCGTTCCAGCACATCACCTGCCGCGGCGTCTCTTACCACGAAGCGCGCGCAGATAATGCCAGCCCGGAAGTCATTGCCGACTGTCCTCGCCGCATTATGCTGCCGGTGAACGATGGCCGCCTGTTTGCCATCAACGCTGAGACCGGTAAGCTGTGCGAAACCTTCGCTAACAAAGGCATTCTGAATCTTCAGACCAACATGCCGGACACTACGCCGGGTCTGTATGAGCCGACCTCCCCGCCAATCATCACTGATAAAACCATCGTGATTGCCGGTTCGGTAACGGATAACTTCTCTACCCGCGAAACCTCCGGCGTTATCCGTGGTTTCGACGTGAACACCGGTAAACTGCTGTGGGCCTTCGACCCGGGCGCGAAAGATCCTAACGCGATCCCATCCGATGAACACACCTTTACCTTTAACTCACCGAACTCCTGGGCACCGGCAGCGTATGACGCGAAGCTGGACCTGGTTTACCTGCCGATGGGCGTGACCACGCCGGATATCTGGGGCGGTAACCGCACGCCGGAGCAGGAACGTTACGCCAGCTCCATCGTGGCGCTGAACGCAACGACCGGTAAACTGGCATGGAGCTACCAGACCGTTCACCACGATCTGTGGGATATGGATATGCCGTCCCAGCCGACGCTGGCGGACATTACCGTTAACGGTAAAACCGTTCCGGTGATTTACGCCCCGGCCAAAACCGGCAACATCTTCGTGCTGGATCGCAGCAACGGTAAGCTGGTTGTTCCTGCGCCAGAAAAACCGGTTCCGCAGGGCGCGGCCAAAGGCGACTACGTCACCAAAACGCAGCCGTTCTCTGACCTGAGCTTCCGTCCGAAGAAAGATCTCAGCGGTGCAGACATGTGGGGTGCCACCATGTTTGACCAGCTGGTGTGCCGCGTGATGTTCCATCAACTGCGCTATGAAGGCATCTTCACGCCGCCTTCAGAGCAGGGCACGCTGGTCTTCCCGGGTAACCTGGGGATGTTCGAGTGGGGTGGGATCTCCGTTGACCCTAACCGTCAGGTCGCCATCGCTAACCCAATGGCGCTGCCGTTCGTTTCCCGTCTGATCCCACGCGGTCCGGGTAACCCAATGGAGCAGCCGAAAGATGCGAAAGGCAGCGGTACCGAAGCCGGTATCCAGCCGCAGTATGGCGTTCCTTATGGTGTGACCCTGAATCCATTCCTTTCTCCGTTCGGTCTGCCGTGTAAACAGCCTGCCTGGGGTTATATCTCCGGTCTGGATCTGAAGACCAATAAGATCGTCTGGAAAAAACGTATTGGTACGCCACAGGACAGCATGCCGTTCCCGATGCCTGTTCCAGTGCCGTTCAATATGGGTATGCCAATGCTGGGTGGCCCAATCTCCACCGCCGGTAACGTGCTGTTTATCGCGGCAACCGCAGATAACTACCTGCGCGCGTACAACATGACCAACGGTGAAAAACTGTGGCAAGGCCGTCTGCCAGCCGGTGGACAGGCAACGCCGATGACCTATGAAGTGAATGGCAAACAGTATGTTGTCATCTCCGCGGGTGGTCACGGTTCGTTTGGCACGAAGATGGGCGACTATATTGTCGCGTATGCACTGCCTGACGACGCTAAGTAACGAAAAAGCCCGGTGGCGCTAACGCTTACCGGGCCTACGATTTCCATATGTAGGCCGGGTAAGGCGAAGCCGCCACCCGGCTTTTTTTATACGGTAAAACCGAGCATCATCCCCGTATCTTCATGCTCCAGCAGATGGCAGTGGGCCATATAGGCAAACTCTTTCGGTGCCTCGTGGTCGAACTTCACCAGTACCTCGCTGACGCCGCCTTCCACCCTCACCGTATCTTTCCAGCCCGCGCGATGCGGCTCCGGCGCTTTACCATTTTCAGACAGAATACGGAACTGCGTGCCGTGGATATGGAACGGGTGCAGCATCATGTCCCCTTCGCCTGAAATCATCCAGCGTTCAAACTGCCCTTTCGTGGCGGCGAACATGGGCGTATTCATATCGAACGCTTTGCCGTTGATGCGGTTGGCATTGTGGAAATCGAAACCATGGCCGCCGTGATTCATGCCGCCCATATTGCCGTGGTCCATATTCATATGGCCCATCATCTGGCCGTGATGCATTCCCGCCATGGCCTGATTGCCGTACTTCTTCATCAGCGCCTGCATGCCCATCATGTCGAGCATCGGGTCCATGGAGAGCTGAAGTTTACGCTGCGTAAGCCCATCCAGCGACGGGAGTGCTGGCAGAGTGGTGAGGGTCTCCGGCAGCGTACCGGAGGCGGTGATCTGTAGTGGCTGAATGCGCAGGACCGGATGCGGCTTATCAAACGGCGCAACGGCCATCCCCATCTGGCTGACCGGCAGGGTCACCAGGTCAAACGCTTTGCCATCGCTGATATCCACCAACACCTCGAAGCGCTCGCCCATCAGCATCGGCAGCTCGCTCACCTTCACCGGCTCCGGCAGCAGGCCGCCGTCGCTTGCCACTACGTAAAGCGGGCGTTTATCGCTGGTGGCGAAGTTCAGCGAGCGGGCGTTACAGCCGTTAAGCAGACGTAAGCGCAGCCAGCCTTTTGGCGCGGCATGCTGCGGGTAGATCGCGCCGTTGGTCAGCAGCGTATCGCCAAACCAGCCTACCGCCGCGCTCATTACGTCCAGCTGATAGTCAATTTGCCCGTCAGCGCTGAATTTTTTGTCCTGCACAATCACCGGGACATCGTCGATACCCCACTGTTTCGGCAGGCGCAGCAGGCGGCTTTCATCGTCTTCAATCAGCACCAGCCCGGCCAGCCCCATCGCCACCTGATGGCCCGTTTTGCCATGCTGATGCGGGTGGAACCAGCAGGTCGCCGCGCGTTGTTCCGGGGTAAAGGTTACGCTGCGTTTACCACCAGGCCTGATGACGCCCTGAGGCCCCCCATCCACTTCGCCCGGGACTTCCAGCCCGTGCCAGTGCAGCGTGGTCTCTTCCGCAAGCGTGTTATGAATGTCTACCGTCACCGCCTTCCCTTTGCGTAACTGCAACGCCGGGCCGAGCAGATTGCCGTTATACCCCCACGTCGTGGCGGCGTGCTGACCGAACGTGGTTTTACCGGCCTGCACCACAAGCTGAATGCGGCTGCGGGCATCTGGGGCGAGTAATTCAGGAATGGGTAAAGCCGGTCTGTCGGCGGCAAAAACGGCGCGGCTCCAGAGAGGTATCGCGCTGGCAACCCCCAGCGCGGCAGAAAATTTTAAAAAATCACGACGTTGCATGTGCATTTCCTTATTTCCAGCAGGCGATCTTTTGAGCATAAACCCTCCCCTTACCGGAAGGTCAAGCACGGCGGCAATAATAAAGATCGTCGGCCTGGCATCAAGTATGCTAACGTTAATTTTCCGTGATGCAGTGGTAAAGGCAATGAAGACGTTTTTCAGAACAATTTTGTTCGCCAGCCTGATGGCGATGTGTGCGAACAGTTACGCGCTAAGTGAAAACGAAGCGGAAGATATGGCCGATCTGACGGCAGTTTTTGTTTTTCTGAAAAACGATTGTGGTTACCAGAATTTACCCAATGGGCAAATTCGTCGCGCACTGGTCTTTTTTGCCCAGCAGAATCAATGGGACCTCAGCAACTACGACAGCTTCGACATGAAGGCGCTCGGTGAAGACAGCTACCGTGATTTAAGCGGTATTGGCATTCCCACTGCTAAAAAATGCAAAGCGCTGGCTCGCGATTCACTCAGCCTGCTCGCCTACGTGAAGTAACCTTCCCGACGCCCCTTGTTGACCCGCTAACCGCCTCACGGTGGTGTTGTGTTGCGCCCATCTGCCGGATGTAATGGATGTTAACGAAGGAGGTGCTCCCCATGACCGAAAAAACGGTATGGCAAGAAACGCTGCACGACCATTTTGGTCAGTATTTTGCCGTGGATAACGTGCTCTATCATGAGAAAACCGATCATCAGGATTTGATAATATTCGAAAACGCCGCTTTTGGCCGCGTGATGGCGCTGGACGGCGTGGTGCAAACCACCGAGCGCGACGAGTTTATCTATCACGAAATGATGACCCACGTCCCGCTGCTGGCCCACGGCCACGCGAAGGACGTGCTGATTATCGGCGGCGGCGACGGCGCGATGCTGCGTGAAGTCTCTCGCCATCAGAATGTCGAAACCATCACCATGGTGGAAATTGACGCCGGGGTCGTGTCGTTCTGCCGCCAGTATCTGCCCAACCATAATGCCGGCAGCTATGACGATCCGCGGTTTAATCTGGTTATCGACGATGGTGTCAATTTTGTTAACCAGACCACGCAAACGTTTGATGTCATTATCTCTGACTGTACCGACCCTATCGGTCCGGGCGCGTCGCTGTTTACCTCGTCGTTTTACGAAGGCTGCAAGCGCTGCCTGAAGCCTGGCGGAATTTTTGTGGCGCAAAACGGCGTTTGCTTCCTGCAACAGGATGAAGCGCTTGATAGCCACCGTAAGCTGAGCACCTATTTTGCTGACGTCAGCTTCTATCAGGCGGCCATTCCGACGTACTACGGCGGTATCATGACCTTTGCCTGGGCGACGGATAACGACGTATTACGTCATCTCTCCACCGAAATTATTCAGGCCCGCTTCCATCAGGCAGGTCTACAGTGCCGATACTACAATCCGGCTATTCATACCGCAGCCTTTGCGTTGCCTCAATATCTGCAAGACGCGCTGTCCTCAAAGGAGGTGAACTAATTGAAAAAGCTTAAACTGCATGGCTTTAACAATCTGACCAAAAGCCTGAGTTTTTGTATTTACGATATCTGCTACGCCAAAACAGCAGAAGAGCGCGATGGTTACATCGCCTATATCGATGAACTCTACAACGCCAACCGTCTGACCGAGATCCTGACAGAGACCTGCTCGATTATCGGCGCGAACATCCTCAATATCGCGCGCCAGGATTATGAGCCTCAGGGTGCGAGCGTCACCATTCTGGTGAGTGAAGAGCCGGTTGACCCGAAGCTTATCGACAAAACCGAACACCCCGGCCCGCTGCCGGAAGTGGTGGTTGCTCACCTGGATAAAAGCCACATCTGCGTGCACACCTACCCGGAAAGCCACCCGGAAGGCGGGCTGTGTACCTTCCGCGCGGATATTGAAGTGTCCACCTGCGGCGTGATTTCACCGCTGAATGCGTTGAATTATTTAATCCACCAGCTGGAATCGGACATCGTCACCATTGATTATCGCGTACGCGGTTTTACCCGTGATATCAACGGCATGAAGCACTTCATTGATCATGAGATCAACTCCATTCAGAACTTCATGTCCGAGGACATGAAGTCGCTGTACGACATGATGGATGTGAACGTCTATCAGGAGAATATCTTCCACACCAAAATGTTACTTAAGGAATTCGACCTTAAGCACTACATGTTCCACACGAAGCCGGAAGATTTAAGTGAGGAAGAGCGAAAGGTCATTACCGACCTGCTCTGGAAAGAGATGCGCGAAATTTACTACGGCCGTAACATTCCGACCGTGTAAACGTGACCCGGAGCAGGGACGCTTCGGGAAGTTACTTCTGTTTCATAAAGTCGCGGTAGGCATTCACCACACTCAGGAAGTCTTCCACGCCGCACAGCGACAGGCTCTCTTCGTCGTAGTAGCTCATCCCCTCTTCAATTTCATCACCCGAGAACTCAAGCTGGTTGGCGCGCACCATCACCTCTTCGCCATCCATCCACAGGGTGTATTCGTGCCCGGCGCGTTGCCAGGAGCGTTCACTGCCTTTCACCGTTTCCGCCGCCTGCTCAACTTCATCCAGCAGCGCGAGGTTCTCTTTCACCTCTTCGTTAAACCAGTGTCCAACGGCTTCGTGCCCCATCGACATTCGCACTTTCACCACGCCGGTGATGTCGCGCAGAAATTCGTAATCCATAGTGTTTTCCTCTGCAAAGCCATTAAGGTAATTATCGCAGCAGCGAGGAAGAAAAAAAGCGTGGGAGGTGGGAGGAATGAAAATAAAAAGGTGAGAGCAAGACCTGCGGCCTGATGCCCTCACCCCGTCCCTCTCCCACGGGAGAGGGTGCAAACACTAAAAACCGTCTCGTAGAGACGGTTTTGCTGTTTATACCGCCGTCTGGAAGATCACCCCGTCTGCCTTCTCGGTGTACTGAGAGAGCTGGTCGAAGTTCAGGTAGCGATAGGTATCCACCGCCGTCTTATCCACCTGAGCCACAAAGGTCTGGTACTCTTCCGGCGTTGGCAGTTTGCCAATCAGCGCCGCAACCGCCGCCAGTTCCGCAGAGGCCAGGAAGACGTTCGCACCGGTACCTAAACGGTTCGGGAAGTTACGGGTCGAGGTGGAGACCACCGTCGCGCCGTCGGCTACGCGCGCCTGGTTGCCCATACACAGGGAACAGCCAGGAATTTCGATACGCGCACCGCTCTTACCAAACACGCTGTAGTAGCCCTCTTCGGTCAGTTGAGCCGCGTCCATACGGGTTGGCGGCGCCACCCACAGACGGGTTGGCAGCTGGCCTTTGTGGGTATCCAGCAGCTTGCCGGCTGCACGGAAGTGGCCGATGTTGGTCATGCACGAACCGATGAACACTTCGTCGATCTTCTCGCCCTGAACTTCGGACAGCGGACGCGCGTCGTCCGGATCGTTCGGTGCACACAGGATTGGCTCTTTGATATCCGCCAGATCGATGTCGATCACCGCCGCGTACTCTGCGTCAGCATCGGCTTCCAGCAGCTGCGGATCGGCCAGCCATTTTTCCATGCCCTGGATACGACGCTCCAGCGTACGACGGTCGCCGTAGCCTTCTGCAATCATCCACTTCAGCAGCACGATGTTAGAGTTCAGATACTCAATAATCGGCTCTTTGTTCAGCTTGATGGTACAGCCCGCAGCCGAACGCTCAGCGGAGGCATCGGTCAGCTCGAAAGCCTGCTCAACTTTCAGATCCGGCAGACCTTCAATTTCCAGAATGCGGCCAGAGAAGATGTTTTTCTTCCCTTTTTTCTCAACGGTCAGCAGACCCTGTTTGATGGCATACAGCGGGATCGCGTGAACCAGGTCGCGCAGGGTAATACCCGGCTGCATTTTACCTTTGAAGCGCACCAGCACCGATTCCGGCATATCCAGCGGCATCACGCCGGTCGCGGCAGCAAACGCCACCAGACCGGAACCCGCCGGGAAGGAGATACCGATTGGGAAACGGGTATGGGAGTCACCGCCGGTACCGACGGTATCCGGCAGCAGCATGCGGTTCAGCCAGGAGTGGATAACGCCGTCGCCCGGACGCAGAGACACGCCACCGCGGTTCATGATGAAATCTGGCAGCGTGTGGTGCGTGGTCACGTCAACCGGCTTCGGATACGCCGCAGTGTGGCAGAAGGACTGCATCACCAGATCGGAAGAGAAGCCCAGGCACGCCAGGTCTTTCAGCTCATCACGGGTCATTGGACCGGTGGTGTCCTGAGAGCCGACGGAGGTCATCTTCGGCTCGCAGTACGCGCCAGGACGGATACCAGCGACGCCGCAGGCGCGACCGACCATTTTTTGTGCCAGCGAGAAGCCACGGTTGCTTTCCGCCACGTCTTTCGCCTGACGGAACACGTCGCTGTGCGGCAGACCCAGCGCTTCACGCGCTTTGGTGGTCAGGCCACGGCCGATGATCAGCGGAATGCGGCCACCAGCACGTACTTCGTCGATCAGCACGTCGGTTTTCAGCTCAAAGCTTGCCAGCAGCTCATTAGTTTCGTGATTACGCACTTCGCCTTTATACGGGTAAACGTCAATCACGTCGCCCATGTTCAGGTTAGAGACATCCACTTCGATCGGCAGCGCGCCAGCATCTTCCATGGTGTTGAAGAAGATTGGCGCAATTTTGCCGCCGAGGCACAGGCCGCCGCCGCGCTTGTTTGGCACGTGCGGAATGTCGTCGCCCATGAACCACAGCACGGAGTTGGTGGCGGACTTACGGGAAGAGCCGGTACCCACAACGTCACCCACGTAAGCCAGCGGGAAACCTTTTTGTTGCAGGGCTTCGATCTGTTTGATCGGGCCAACGCTGCCCGGCTGGTCCGGCTCAATGCCTTCACGGGCGTTTTTCAGCATCGCCAGGGCGTGCAGAGGGATATCAGGACGAGACCACGCGTCCGGTGCCGGGGAGAGGTCATCGGTGTTGGTTTCACCGGTCACTTTGAAGACGGTAACGGTAATTTTTTCAGCAAGCTGAGGGCGGTTCAGGAACCATTCGGCATCGGCCCAGGACTGCATCACCTGCTTCGCATAGACGTTGCCTGCTTTGGCTTTTTCTTCCACATCGTAGAAGTTATCGAACATCAGCAGCGTTGAAGAGAGCGCTTTAGCGGCAATCGGTGCCAGCTTGTCGTTATCCAGCGCGTCAATCAGCGGATGAATGTTATAGCCACCCTGCATGGTGCCGAGCAGTTCAATCGCTTTTTCAGGAGTAACCAGTGGGGAGGTGGCTTCGCCTTTGGCAACGGCGGCAAGGAATCCGGCTTTTACGTAGGCAGCTTCATCTACGCCAGGCGGTACACGGTTGATCAGCAGATCTAACAGGAATTCTTCTTCGCCCTCAGGCGGGTTCTTCAGCAGCTCGACGAGCGCGGCCATTTGGGTTGCATCTAACGGTTTGGGTACAATTCCCTCGGCGGCACGTTCTGCTACGTGCTTACGGTATTCTTCTAGCACGACGGTTCTCCTCGCTCTCATTGTCATATGCGGCGGGCGTTCTCTTCACGCTCCTGTGAGACAGCAGTTTGTAGGGTAAATGCCCGATACCGCGTCGGGCAGCATAGCAGGATTTCTGCACAGTGTTAATCTGTTTACAAAAAAGCAACATTAAAAAATTTGCTGAATCGTTAAGCATGATGTAGCACCCCGTCACCGGGCCTGGAAGCAGTTCCGTAAGTCTATCGTCCCCCCGGCAACGCGCTGCTGGTCGCTCGCAAGAGCGGCCTTCTGAATTTCCGTCGCCTGCTCAGCCATCCGATATAATTGTGTAATAAATACTCACACTCTTTATCCGGATGCTTCAGAGTTTTTCCCAACAAAAGTCAAAACTGTAAAACACGGGTGAATGATACTCGCGGCAACAGCAACGCCTCACGGCACTGCACTCGTCTCGTTGGAGTCAATCTATGAAGTTGCCTTTTAAACCACATCTTCTTGTTCTGCTTTGCAGTGCGGGGCTGTTTGCCGCCTCGGGCGTCATGTTCGTTAAAAGCCGCGCAACGGAACCCGCTCCCGCACCTGCGCCGGTAGCCCCGCAGCTCCCCGACCCGGCAGCACAGCCTGCCCCGGTGGCCACCCCTGCCTATACCGCCGCGCAGATCGATCAGTGGACCGCGCCCATTGCGCTCTACCCCGACGCGCTGCTGTCGCAAATTCTGATGGCCTCAACCTATCCGGCGAGCGTGATTCAGGCCGCCCAGTGGTCAAAGGACAACCCTAAAATGCAGGGCGATGCCGCCATTCAGGCGGTCAGCGGGCAGCCATGGGATGCCAGCGTGAAATCGCTGGTCGCCTTTCCGCAGTTAATGTCGCTGATGGGGGAAAACCCGTCGTGGGTACAAAGCCTCGGCGACGCCTTTCTGGCCCAGCCAAAGGATGTGATGGATTCCGTGCAGCGTCTGCGCCTGCTGGCGCAGCAGACAGGCACATTGCAATCCACCCCGCAGCAGACCGTCACCACCGTGAAAAAATCTGCGCCAGCCTCCGCCAGTACAGCCGCGACGTCAACGTCGGCTAGTCCGACGGTGATTAAAATTGAGCCAGCCGATCCACAAGTAGTTTATGTCCCTACCTACAACCCTTCCACCGTTTACGGCACGTGGCCAAATGCCAGCTATCCGCCGGTGTATCTGCCTCCGTCTCCCGGCCAGCAGTTTACCAATAGTTTTGTCAGAGGCTTTGGCTATAGCCTCGGCGTAGCCACCACCTATGCGCTGTTCAGTAACATCGACTGGGACGATGACGACGATCATCATCACGATCATGATGACGATCACCACGGCAGTTATTCGCATAACGGCGATAACATTAATATTAATGTTAATAACTTCAATAAGATCACCGGCGAGCACCGTACCGATAATCACCAGGTCTGGCAGCATAACCCGGCCTACCGCAACGGCGTGCCCTACGCCAATAGCCAGCTTGCCAGCCGCTATCATCAGACTTCAGTGCCGGGCGGGTTGAGCGCTACCCGGCAGCAGCCGGTCAACCGCGATAGCCAGCGGCAGGCCGCGATGGCGCAGGTACAGCAGTCGACGGGCAAAACGCTCACACAGCTACAGCATGGCGACGCGCATTTCCCGCAACATTCAGCGTCCGCGCAGCAACTGAAGCAGCTCTCTCAGCGCAGCAACTACCGCGGCTACGACAGCGCGCGGCCCCACGCACAACAGATGAATAATACTCTTGCGCAAACCAGACGCCCGACGCAGGTTCAGCATCAGCCGCTGCGGGCAAACGCCCTGAGCGGCAACGACAGCCGTTCGGCCAGCTGGCAGGCCCAGCACCAGCGCGGGCTGCAAAGCCGCCAGCACGCGTCGCTGAACAGTGAGCAGCGTGCCAGCTTCCGCCAGCAGCTGTCCGAACACCATACCGAACACCATGAATTCCACCGTCGTTAAGGGAGCCGCTATGAACATGAAACCGATCGGTGGAATGCTGTTGTTGATGGTATCCACCTTCGCCTTCGCCCAGCAATCTTTCTCCACACCTGAGCAGGCGGCCAATGCCCTGACGAAGGCCATCAGCGAGCAGAATGAGAGCGCGATGGCCGACCTGCTGGGGGATAACTGGCGCGACTATCTGCCACCTGAAGGGGTTGATCCGGAGGCGGTGGCTCGATTCCTGCGTGACTGGAAGATAAACCATCGTACCGAAATCAGCGGCGATATTGCCCATCTGTCAGTTGGCGATAACGGCTGGCAACTCCCCATACCGGTAGTGAAGAAAAAAGAGGGCTGGCAATTTGATATGCAGAAAGCGGCTGATGAGATCCTGACCCGCGAAATCGGCCGCAACGAACTCGCGGCTATCGAAGCGCTGCACGCCTACGTCGACGCACAGCGGAGCTACTACGCCATGAACCACCGCTATGCGCAGAAGATTGTCAGCACGCCAGGGCTAAAAGACGGCCTGTACTGGCCCATCTCGCCGGGCGAAGCGCCAAGCCCGCTGGGTCCCGCCTTTAGCCCGCCGGAGCCTGGTATGGGCTATCACGGCTATCGGTTCCGCATTCTGTCGGATAAAAATGGCTTTGCGATGGTTGCCTGGCCCGTAAGCTATGGTCAGACGGGGGTAATGAGCTTTGTCGTTAACCAGGAAGACAAGGTTTATCAGGCAAATCTCGGCAACAATTCGGCGCAGAAAGCGCAGGCGCTCGCTGCATACCACCCGGATAAAACCTGGCAGCCTGTCACCCCCTGAACGCAGTGCATAAAAAAAGCGGCCTGAGGCCGCTTTTTTCATCTGAAGAAACTTATTTCTTCTTCGCTTTCGCGTTTGGCAGGTCGGTGATGCTACCTTCAAACACTTCTGCCGCCAGGCCCACGGACTCGTGCAGAGTCGGGTGAGCGTGGATGGTCAGCGCGATGTCTTCCGCGTCACAGCCCATTTCGATAGCCAGACCGATTTCACCCAGCAGCTCGCCGCCGTTGGTACCGACAATCGCACCACCGATTACACGGTGAGTTTCTTTGTCGAAGATCAGTTTGGTCATACCGTCTGCGCAGTCGGACGCGATAGCACGGCCAGAAGCAGCCCACGGGAAGGTGGCGGTTTCGTAGCTGATGCCTTTCTCTTTCGCTTCTTTCTCAGTCAGACCAACCCATGCAACTTCTGGCTCGGTGTAGGCGATAGATGGGATCACTTTCGGATCGAAGTAGTGCTTCATGCCGGCGATAACTTCAGCGGCAACGTGACCTTCGTGAACACCTTTGTGCGCCAGCATTGGCTGACCGACGATATCGCCGATAGCAAAGATGTGCGGCACGTTAGTGCGCAGCTGTTTGTCAACGCGGATGAAGCCACGGTCGTCCACTTCCACGCCAGCTTTGCCCGCGTCGAGGTTTTTACCGTTCGGCACACGGCCGATAGCCACCAGTACGGCGTCGTAACGCTGTGGTTCGGATGGGGCTTTTTTGCCTTCCATGGAAACGTAAATACCGTCTTCTTTCGCTTCAACGGCAGTCACTTTGGTTTCCAGCATCAGGTTGAATTTCTTACTGATGCGTTTGGTGAAGACTTTAACGATGTCTTTGTCGGCAGCCGGGATAACCTGGTCGAACATTTCAACCACGTCGATCTCTGAACCCAGCGCATGGTACACGGTACCCATTTCCAGACCGATGATACCGCCGCCCATAACCAGCAGACGCTTAGGAACGGTTTTCAACTCCAGCGCATCGGTGGAATCCCACACGCGTGGATCTTCATGTGGAATGAATGGCAGTTCGATTGGGCGAGAGCCTGCCGCGATGATCGCGTTGTCGAAGTTAATCACGGTTTTACCGTTTTCACCTTCCACTTCCAGGGTGTTCGCACCGGTGAATTTACCCAGACCGTTTACCACTTTCACTTTACGGCCTTTGGCCATACCCGCCAGACCGCCGGTCAGCTGAGTGATAACTTTCTCTTTCCAGGTACGAATTTTGTCGATGTCGGTCTTCGGCTCGCCGAAGACGATACCGTGTTCAGCCAGCGCTTTGGCTTCTTCGATAACTTTCGCTACGTGCAGCAGCGCTTTAGAAGGGATACAGCCGACGTTCAGACAAACACCGCCGAGGGTGCTGTAACGTTCTACGATGACGGTTTCCAGACCTAAATCCGCGGCGCGAAATGCTGCGGAGTAACCTGCCGGGCCTGCCCCAAGTACTACGACCTGAGTTTTGATTTCTGTGCTCATCATGACCTCTTAATGTATACCCGTCGTCCACCGGGTCGTTCTATCCGCCCGTATTTTACAAAATTGTTAACAATTTTGAAACAACAAACGGCTCACGAATTATCGCTTTCACCAATAACCTCAAAAACCCCATGAGATTATCAGAAAAAAGCCGGCCGATTGGCCGGCTTTTCGATTACATCACCAGGCGGCGAATGTCGCTCAGCATGTTGTTAATGATGGTGATGAAACGCGCACCATCAGCCCCGTCGATCACGCGGTGGTCGAAGGACAGAGAGATTGGCATCATCAGACGCGGTACGAACTCTTTGCCATTCCACACTGGCTCCATCGCGGACTTGGACACACCGAGGATAGCCACTTCCGGCGCGTTCACAATCGGCGCGAAGTGGGTGGTACCCAGGCCGCCGATGCTGGAGATGGTGAAGCAGCCGCCCTGCATTTCGCCGGCAGTCAGCTTACCATCACGCGCTTTCTTGGAGATGGTGGTCAGTTCACGGGACAGCTCTGTGACGCTCTTCTTGTTCACGTCTTTGAAGACCGGAACAACCAGACCATTTGGCGTATCAACCGCAACACCGATGTTGATGTATTTCTTCAGCGTCAGCTTCTGGCCGTCTTCGGACAGGGAGCTGTTGAAGCGTGGCATCTGTTCCAGCGCCGCCGCAACCGCTTTCATGATGAAGACCACTGGGGTGAACTTCACGTCCAGCTTACGCTTCTCAGCTTCGGCGTTCTGCTGTTTACGGAACGCTTCCAGATCGGTGATATCGGTCTTATCGAAGTGGGTAACGTGCGGGATCATCACCCAGTTACGGCTCAGGTTAGCACCGGAGATTTTCTGGATACGGCCCAGTTCCACTTCTTCGATTTCGCCGAACTTGCTGAAGTCCACTTTCGGCCATGGCAGCATGCCCGGGATACCGCCGCCAGCGGCTGCCGCAGGTGCAGCTTCGGCGCGTTTCACCGCGTCTTTCACGTAAGCCTGAACGTCTTCGCGCAGGATACGACCTTTACGGCCGGTGCCCTTCACTTTCGCCAGGTTCACGCCGAATTCGCGCGCCAGGCGACGGATCAGCGGAGTCGCGTGGACATAAGCGTCGTTTTCAGCGAACTCAGATTTTTCTGCTTTAGCAGCAGGGGCAGCAGCCGATTTAGCAGCCTGAGCCGGTGCAGCAGCCGGTGCCGGAGCAGCCGCAGCAGCAGGAGCGGCGGCAGGTGCAGCGCCTTCCACTTCGAAGACCATGATCAGAGAGCCGGTAGAGACTTTGTCGCCGGTGCTGATTTTGATCTCTTTAACGGTACCCGCGAACGGCGCAGGCACTTCCATGGAAGCTTTGTCGCCTTCAACGGTGATCAGTGACTGTTCAGCGGCAACTTTGTCGCCCACTTTCACCATCACTTCGGTCACTTCAACTTCGTCACCGCCGATGTCTGGTACGTTAACGTCTTTCACGCCGCCAGCAGCCGCTGGTGCAGCAGCCGGAGCCGGAGCAGCTTCCGCTTTCGCTGGAGCCGCAGCGCCTTCAGAGCCCGCCACTTCGAAAATCATGATCAGGGAACCCGTAGACACTTTGTCACCGGTGTTGATCTTGATCTCTTTAACGGTACCGGCGAATGGCGCTGGTACTTCCATAGAGGCTTTATCGCCTTCTACGGTGATCAGTGACTGCTCAGCCGCAACGGTATCGCCCACTTTCACCAGGATTTCAGTGACTTCAACTTCGTCACCGCCGATGTCAGGCACGTTCACTTCTTTCGCTGCCGCGGCCGCCGCTGGAGCAGCAGCAGGAGCGGCTTCTTTCTTCTCTTCCTGCGCAGGTGCAGCAGCTGCTGCACCGTCGGCGGAATCGAAAATCATGATCAGTTTGCCAGTCTCGGTTTTATCGCCAACAGAGACTTTGATCTCTTTAACGATGCCAGCCTGAGGAGACGGGACTTCCATAGAAGCTTTGTCGCCTTCTACGGTGATCAGCGACTGTTCAGCTTCAACTTTGTCGCCCACTTTGACCAGGATCTCGGTGATTTCAACTTCATCAGCCCCGATGTCCGGTACATTGATTTCGATAGCCATTATTCTTTTACCTCTTACGCCAGACGCGGGTTAACTTTATCTGCATCGATGTTGAATTTAGTAATTGCGTCTGCAACCACTTTCTTATCGATTTCGCCACGTTTAGCCAGTTCGCCCAGTGCTGCTACAACCACGTAGGAAGCATCAACTTCGAAGTGGTGACGCAGGTTTTCGCGGCTGTCAGAACGACCGAAGCCGTCAGTACCCAGTACGCGATAATCATCAGCTGGAACGTAAGTACGAACCTGCTCAGCGAACAGTTTCATATAGTCAGTAGACGCCACCGCTGGCGCGTCGTTCATCACCTGAGCGATGTACGGAACGCGTGGGGTTTCCATTGGGTGCAGCATGTTCCAGCGCTCACAATCCTGGCCATCACGCGCCAGTTCAGTGAAGGAGGTAACAGAGTACACATCGGAACCCACACCGTAGTCTTTCGCCAGGATCTGCGCTGCTTCACGAACGTGACGCAGGATAGAACCGGAGCCCAGCAGCTGAACTTTACCTTTGCTACCTTCGATGGTTTCGAGTTTGTAGATACCTTTACGGATACCTTCCTCGGCACCTGCTGGCATTGCCGGCATGTGGTAGTTTTCGTTCAGGGTGGTGATGTAGTAGTAAATATTCTCTTGCGCTTCACCGTACATGCGCTGCAAGCCGTCATGCATGATGACTGCCACTTCGTACGCGTAAGACGGATCGTAAGAGATACAGTTAGGGATAGTCAGAGACTGAATGTGGCTATGACCATCTTCGTGCTGTAGACCTTCACCGTTCAGGGTCGTACGACCGGAAGTACCACCGATCAGGAAGCCGCGAGCCTGCTGGTCGCCTGCCTGCCAGCACAGGTCACCGATACGCTGGAACCCGAACATGGAGTAGTAAATGTAGAACGGGATCATCGGCAGGTTGTTGGTGCTGTAAGAGGTCGCAGCGGCCAGCCAGGATGCGCCTGCACCCAGTTCGTTGATACCTTCCTGAAGGATCTGGCCTTTCTCGTCTTCTTTGTAGTATGCAACCTGCTCACGGTCCTGCGGGGTGTACTGCTGGCCGTTCGGGCTGTAGATACCGATCTGACGGAACAGACCTTCCATACCGAAAGTACGCGCTTCGTCGGCGATGATTGGAACCAGACGATCTTTGATCGACTTGTTCTTCAGCATCACGTTCAGGGCACGAACGAAAGCGATAGTGGTAGAGATCTCTTTGTTCTGCTCTTCCAGCAGCTGAGAGAAATCTTCCAGCGCTGGCAGTTCCAGCTTCTCGGTGAAGTTAGGCTGACGAGCAGGCAGGTAGCCTTTCAGCGCCTGACGACGTTCGTGCAGGTACTTGTGTTCTTCAGACCCTTCCGGGAAGGTGATGTAAGACAGTTTTTCTACCTGCTCATCGGTCACTGGAACGTTGAAACGGTCGCGGATATAACGCACGCCGTCCATGTTCATTTTCTTAACCTGGTGAGCGATGTTCTTACCTTCTGCGGTATCACCCATGCCGTAACCTTTGATGGTGTGGGCCAGGATCACAGTCGCTTTACCTTTGGTTTCACGCGCTTTTTTCAGTGCAGCGTAAACTTTCTTCGGATCGTGACCACCGCGGTTCAGCGCCCAGATCTGCTCGTCAGTCCAGTCTGCAACCAGGGCTGCGGTTTCAGGATATTTGCCGAAGAAGTGCTCACGAACGTAGGCACCGTCTTTGGATTTGAAGGTCTGGTAGTCGCCGTCAACGGTTTCGTTCATCAGCTGGATCAGTTTACCGCTGGTGTCTTTACGCAGCAGTTCATCCCAACGACCGCCCCACATCACTTTGATCACGTTCCAGCCAGCACCTGCGAAGATGCCTTCCAGTTCGTTGATGATCTTGCCGTTACCGGTTACCGGACCATCCAGACGTTGCAGGTTACAGTTGATGATGAAGCACAGGTTGTCCAGCTTCTCACGGGTCGCGATGGTGATCGCGCCTTTAGATTCTGGCTCATCCATTTCACCGTCGCCCAGGAAGGCGTAAACGGTCTGCTCAGAGGTGTCTTTCAGACCACGGTGTTCCAGGTACTTCAGGAATTTAGCCTGATAGATCGCACCGATTGGACCCAGACCCATAGATACGGTCGGGAACTGCCAGAACTCAGGCATCAGTTTAGGGTGCGGGTAAGAAGACAGACCCTTACCGTGAACTTCCTGACGGAAGTTGTTCATCTGCTCTTCAGTCAGACGACCTTCCAGGAAGGCACGTGCATAGATGCCCGGAGAGATGTGGCCCTGGAAGTACACCAGATCGCCGCCGTCTTTCTCGTTAGCTGCACGGAAGAAGTGGTTGAAGCACACTTCGTAAATGGTCGCAGAAGACTGGAAGGACGCCATGTGGCCACCCAGTTCCAGGTCTTTCTTAGATGCGCGCAGAACGGTCATGATGGCGTTCCAGCGGATAGCAGAACGGATACGGCGTTCCAGATCCAGATTGCCCGGGTATTCCGGTTCGTCTTCGACGGCAATCGTGTTTACGTAGTTGCTAGCCCCTGCACCTGAAGCCACTTTCACGCCGCCTTTGCGTGCTTCAGAAAGCAGCTGATCAATCAGATACTGAGCGCGCTCAACACCTTCTTCACGGATGACCGATTCGATCGCCTGTAGCCAGTCGCGAGTTTCGATCGGATCCACGTCATTTTGGAGACGTTCTGACATGGGGGTATTCCTTATCTATCTAATACGTTGATTTGTCTGGAACCTGTCCCATTGTATTTTCGCCAGAAAACACAATAAGACAGGTTCTGCGTTTAGTTGCCGCGCTCTAAAAGTACCTGGCGCTTAATCCTTTCGTTGCTGTATGCGGCGTAATGAACGTTCGCGACGCGATTGTTCACGGCTGCGGTCCAGCAAGATTTCCTCAATGAAAGCCAGATGGCGGTGCGACGCTTCGCGCGCCTGCTCCGGTTCCCCGGCCATTATCGCCTCGAATACTCGGGTGCGATGGTTGCTTACCAGCGGGAGCATCTCCCGACGGGCATACAACAATTCAAAATTCTGACGAACGTTCTGGGCCAGCATCGGCTCCATGCAGCGTAGCAGATGGAGGAGCACCACGTTGTGCGCCGCTTCGGTGACGGCAATTTGATACTGGACGACGGCGCTGGACTCGGCGTCTAAATCGCCGGACTGCTGTGCCCGTTCAATGGCCTGATGCAGCTCGCGAATACGTATGCGGTCTTCATCAGTGCTGCGAAGGGCGGCGTAATAGGCCGCGATACCTTCCAGCGCGTGACGGGTCTCAAGCAGATCAAACTGGGATTCTGGGTGGTCAGAGAGAAGTTCTACCAGCGGGTCGCTGAAGCTCTGCCACAGGCTGTTTTGCACAAAGGTTCCGCCACCCTGGCGACGGAGCAACAGGCCCTTTGCTTCGAGACGTTGAATCGCCTCACGCAGAGAGGGACGTGAAACGTCGAACTGTTTTGCCAGCTCGCGTTCTGGCGGGAGCTTCTCGCCCGGGCGCAGTGTCCCTTCGAGAATTAAAAACTCCAGCTGCTGCTCAATCACATCGGAAAGTTTTGGTTGGCGAATTTTGCTGTAGGCCATATTCCCTGTCTTACGCCTTTTTGCCCGGAGTCAATTGGTCTTACCAATTTCATGTTCGTATCGCTAAAGTAACAAAGTATTCACCTTCTGTCCATATTGGTTTTGATTGAAATCAGTAAACCCGGCACATTTTAACAACCTTACAGAACTAACGTTTCAGGAATGTAACTTTGCACAAATGAAATGGTTACTACCAAAGAGGCAGTTTTAACCATAATGAAACGAGGGTTTTTGCAATCTGAAGCGATTCAACAAGGCAAAAAATGAAAATTCGCCCTCTTCTGACGCATTTCTATTCTATAGGTTGGGGTATGAGGGGTTAACGTACCGATTTACAATTGGTTTCTTTTTATTCAAGTCGTCATCGCCCCTTCATAAAGCAGGTGCATTCGCTAGCGCTTACCACTATTCTGGCGCTAACGGAAGCCATCTCCGCTTTTTTCGGTATCGTTAACCGTAAAGAAATAAATACAGAATATGGACTTTCATAATTACACACGCACAGCGTGAACATAACAACCACACACGAGGTTTCAAATGGAAGCTCAACAGCATGGCGATCAGCTAAAGCGCGGCCTTAAAAACCGCCATATACAGCTCATCGCCCTGGGCGGTGCTATTGGTACTGGCCTGTTTCTGGGCAGTGCATCGGTTATCCAGTCGGCCGGTCCGGGCATTATTTTGGGGTACGCGATAGCGGGTTTCATTGCATTTCTGATTATGCGTCAGTTAGGGGAAATGGTTGTTGAGGAGCCGGTCGCAGGCTCATTCAGCCACTTCGCCTATAAATACTGGGGCAGCTTCGCAGGTTTCGCCTCGGGCTGGAACTACTGGGTTCTGTACGTTCTGGTTGCCATGGCCGAGCTGACCGCCGTCGGGAAATACATTCAGTTCTGGTACCCGGAGATCCCTACCTGGGCGTCTGCGGCGGCCTTCTTCGTCCTGATTAACGCCATTAACCTCACCAACGTAAAAGTGTTCGGTGAGATGGAGTTCTGGTTTGCCATCATCAAAGTGATTGCCGTTGTAGCGATGATCATCTTCGGCGGCTGGCTGCTGTTCAGCGGCAACGGCGGCCCGCAGGCCACCGTGCGCAACCTTTGGGAGCAAGGCGGGTTCTTGCCTCACGGCATGACCGGCCTGGTGATGATGATGGCGATCATTATGTTCTCCTTCGGCGGTCTGGAGCTGGTGGGCATCACCGCCGCGGAAGCCGACAACCCGGAACAGAGCATCCCGAAAGCCACAAATCAGGTTATCTACCGCATCCTGATCTTCTATGTGGGCTCCCTGGCGGTGCTGCTCTCGCTGCTGCCATGGACGCGCGTCACGGCGGATACCAGCCCGTTTGTGCTCATCTTCCACGAGCTGGGCGATACCTTCGTGGCGAACGCGCTCAACGTCGTGGTGCTGACCGCTGCGCTCTCCGTTTATAACAGCTGCGTTTACTGCAACAGCCGTATGCTGTTCGGCCTGGCGCAACAGGGCAACGCACCGAAAGCGCTGCTCACCGTTGATAAGCGTGGCGTACCGGTTAATACCATCATCGTGTCGGCGGTCGTGACGGCGCTGTGCGTGCTGATTAACTACCTGGCCCCGGAATCAGCCTTCGGTCTGCTGATGGCGCTGGTGGTTTCCGCCCTGGTGATTAACTGGGCAATGATTAGCCTCGCGCACATCAAGTTCCGCCGCGCCAAGCAGCAGCAGGGCGTAACCACGCGCTTCCCTGCCCTGCTCTATCCGCTGGGGAACTGGGTTTGCCTGCTGTTCATGGCAGCTGTACTGGTCATCATGCTCATCACCCCAGGCATGGCGATTTCCGTCTACCTGATCCCGGTCTGGATTGCGATCCTCGGCGTGGGTTATATGGTGAAACAGAAAAATGCCAAAACGGTGAAAGCGCACTAAATGTTTTCTCGCTGTACTCGCGGTTGCGGGTACAGCGTCTTGTTACCTTCCTCACAAATTCGCGCCAACAGCAAAATCCTCCATATCACCGCCTTTATATTGCAACGCATATATTCGTTTGCCAGCGAATAATTCTCTCCATACCGAAACCCGGAGAGCTGTCGATGAATAACAACAAACTGTCAGTAAAAGAAAAGATCGGCTATGGCATGGGTGACGCCGGATGCAACATTATCTTTGGCGCCATCATGTTATTTGTTAACTATTTTTATACGGATATTTTTGGTCTGGCTCCTGCACTGGTTGGCGTTTTACTCCTGTCCGTGCGCGTCATTGATGCCGTAACGGACCCGATCATGGGCGCGATTGCTGACCGTACCCGCAGCAAATATGGCCGGTTTCGTCCATGGCTGCTGTGGATTGCCTTCCCCTATGCGCTGTTCAGCATTCTGATGTTCACCACGCCAGAGTGGAGCTATAACAGCAAAGTTATCTATGCCTTTGTCACCTACTTCCTGCTGTCGCTGACCTATACCGCCATCAATATTCCGTACTGCTCGCTCGGCGGCGTGATCACCAACGACCCGAAAGAGCGCGTTGCCTGCCAGTCCTACCGTTTTGTTATGGTTGGTATCGCCACGCTGCTGCTGTCGCTAACGCTCCTGCCAATGGCCGACTGGTTCGGTGGGGATAACAAAGCCAAAGGCTACCAGATGGCGATGACCGTGCTGGCGCTGATTGGTACCTGCATGTTCCTGTTCTGCTTCGCCACGGTGCGCGAGCGCGTGCGTCCGGCGGTGCAAACCCATGACGAACTTAAAAACGACCTGAAAGACGTGTGGAAGAACGACCAGTGGGTGCGGATCCTGCTGTTAACCCTGTGCAACGTCTGCCCTGGCTTTATCCGCATGGCGGCCACCATGTATTACGTTACCTGGGTCATGGGGCAAAGCACCCATTTCGCCACGCTGTTTATCAGCCTGGGCGTGATCGGCATGATGTTCGGCAGTATGCTGGCGAAAGTGCTGACCGACCGCTGGTGTAAGCTGAAGGTCTTCTTCTGGACCAACATCGCGCTTGCGATTTTCTCCTGCGCCTTCTACTTCTTCGACCCGAAAGCGACGACAACCATTGTTGTGCTTTACGTCCTGCTGAACATCCTGCACCAGATCCCATCCCCGCTGCACTGGTCCCTGATGGCCGACGTGGACGACTACGGTGAATGGAAAACCGGGAAACGTATCACCGGGATCAGCTTCTCCGGCAACATCTTCTTCCTGAAACTGGGTCTGGCGATTGCCGGGGCAATGGTCGGTTTCCTGCTCTCCTGGTACGGCTACGATGCGGGCGCAAAAGCGCAGAGCGCGGATGCCATCAACGGGATCGTGCTGCTCTTTACCGTCATTCCTGGCATTGGATACTTAATTACCGCGGGCGTAGTACGTCTGCTGAAAGTGGACCGTGAGACCATGAAGCAGATCCAGTCCGATCTGGAAAAGCGTCGCACCAACTATCGCGAGCTGAACGATTATCAGGAACTCAAAGCCGCTGAGACTAAATAAGGAAAGCCGAATGCAAACCTGGCCAAACCCGTTTATTGAACAACGCGCCGACCCGTATATCCTGCGTCACGATGGGCAATATTACTTTATCGCCTCCGTACCGGAGTACGATCGGCTGGCGATCCGCCGCGCGGACTCGCTGGAAGGTTTACGCGATGCCGAAGAGGTGGTTGTCTGGCGCAAGCCCGACACCGGCCCGATGAGCCAGCTGATCTGGGCACCGGAACTGCATCATATCGACGGCAGTTGGTACATCTATTTTGCCGCCACGCATACCCAGGCGCTCGATCATCTCGGGATGTTCCAGCATCGCATGTTTGCCATTGAATGCGCAGATCGCGATCCGCTCACCGGTACGTGGGTAGAAAAAGGGCAAATCAAAACCCCGTTTGACACCTTCGCGCTGGATGCCACCACCTTTGTTCATCAGGGTAAACGCTGGTATCTATGGGCGCAAAAAGCCCCGGATATTTCCGGTAACTCGAATCTTTACCTGTGTGAAATGGAAAATCCGTGGACGCTGAAAGGCGAGCCGGTGATGCTCAGTAAACGGGAATATGACTGGGAGTGCCGCGGGTTCTGGGTCAATGAAGGCCCGGCGGTGCTGTTCCATGGCGATAAGCTGTTTATCAGCTATTCCGCCAGCGCCACCGACGAGAACTACTGCATGGGATTACTGTGGGCAGACCTGAATGCCGATCCGCAAAACCCGGCTAACTGGCATAAATCCCCGCGCCCGGTGTTCGTCACCAGCTACGAAAACCGTCAGTATGGGCCAGGCCATAACAGCTTTACGCAGACGCCGGAAGGCGAAGATGTGCTGGTCTACCACGCGCGAAACTACACTGAAATTGAAGGCGATCCGCTTTACGATCCCAATCGCCATACTCGCCTGAAACTCATCCGCTGGAACGAAAACGGGATGCCTGAATTCGGCATCCCGCCCGCAGATACACCGTAACGGCTTCGGCGCGCTGGCTTAAACCAGCGTGCCGTAAATCGTCAGCAGCGCCACAATCACCACCACCACAAACGACGTTTTCTTCGCCATCGAGACGGCAGCCTTTGGCGTTGCGACTTTGTCCGTGTGCGGCTCACGCGCCAGCGAGAACTGTGCCAGTCGGGTTAAAACCTGATACTGCGAGGTATGACGGTCAGCAAGGGAGACAAACCACGCGGGCAGCGCCTTTTCACCGTGACCGATGAGGGCATAGACCACGCCTACCAGACGCACCGGAAGCCAGTCGAGCACGTGCAGGATGGCATCAATGCCGGACTGTAGACGTTCATGCGGCGTAAGATAGCGGGCAAGCCAGGTCTGCCAGGCGCGCAGGAACGCGTAACCCATCAGCAGTACCGGCCCCCAGGGCCCGCCCACCACGAACCAGAACAGCGGCGCCAGGTAGTAACGGAAGTTAATCCACAGCAGCGCGTTTTGCAGCTCCCGCAGAAACTCGCGTTCATCGCAGTCCGGCGGTACGCCGTGGATCATCGTCAACTCGCTCGCCATCGCGCCGCGCGCGTGGGCATCATCCCGGGAAGCGGCTTTCAGATACGCGTGATAGTGCAAACGCACCTTGCCCGCGCCAATACACAACACGCCGAGCAGGATCCACATCACCAGCAGCGGCACGTTGAAAAAGAGGCCGTAAAGCGAGCGCAGCAACAGGAACGTAATCACCATCACGCCTGCCGTCATCAGCAGCGTGCGCAGCATGGAAAAATGCCTGATGCGGCGGAATAACACCTCCAGCCGATGATCCAGATGCCAGTGCTCGCCGAGCTTAAACAGGCGTTCAGCGATCATAACCAGCAGCATGGTAAACAACGTCATGTTATCTCCTTATCTGACGACGTGGTAAGCATGGCGTGAAACCGGGACCAGTCAAACGCCGGGCCGGGGTCGGTTTTTCTTTCGGGGGCGATGTCGCTGTGCCCTGTAATATTGTCTGCAATGGCGGGATAGCGCCCGATTAACGTTTGCGTTACAGCAACCAGTTTCTCATATTGCGCATCGGTGTAAGGCGTGGTGTCCGTTCCTTCCAGTTCAATTCCAATGGAGAAATCATTGCACCGCTCGCGCCCCTGATACTTCGACACGCCGGCATGCCAGGCACGCTTATCAAAAGGAACATACTGAACCACTTCGCCATCACGACGGATCAGACAGTGCGCCGATACGCGCAGATGCGCAATCTCAGCAAAGAAGGGGTGGGCATCGGGATCTATCGTTCCAGTGAATAACGCATCGATCCACGGACCGCCAAACTCACCCGGCGGGAGACTAATATTGTGAACCACCAGCAGTGTGGGCTTTTCATCCTCCGGGCGGCAGTCGTGGTGCGGCGACGGTACATGCCGCGCGTCCACCAGCCATCCGTTTTCTAACAACATGCTGGAACTCCTTATCTATGGTGCTGTTACTCGGTTCAGAGTAGCATGTTTCAATATTATGATTCGTTACCAATTTGGAGTTTTATCATGCCGCCTCGCCGCTATAACCCCGACCACCGACGTGACGCGCTTCTGGAACGTATTAATAGTGATATCCCGGCAAGCGTTGCCCATGCCCTGAGAGAAGACCTCGGCGGTGACGTCAGCGCCGATAACGATATTACCGCCCAATTGTTGCCAAAAGAGACACGCTCGCATGCGGTGGTTATCACCCGTGAAGCAGGGGTTTTCTGCGGCAAACGCTGGGTTGAGGAGGTCTTTACCCAACTGGCGGGCGACGAGGTGCAGGTAACATGGCACGTTGAGGACGGCGATGCGGTCACGGCGAATCAGCCACTGTTCGAACTGGACGGCCCGTCCCGCGTCTTGCTGACTGGTGAACGCACCGCGCTCAATTTTGTGCAAACGCTCTCTGGCGTTGCCAGTGAAGTACGCCGCTACGTTGACCTGCTGGCAGGCACCCGCACGCAGCTGCTGGATACCCGTAAAACCCTGCCGGGCCTGCGCACCGCGCTGAAATACGCGGTACTCTGCGGTGGCGGCGCCAACCATCGTCTGGGGCTATCCGATGCCTTCCTGATCAAAGAGAACCACATTATTGCCTCTGGCTCGGTGCGTCAGGCCGTGGAAAAAGCCTTCTGGCTGCATCCGGATGTGCCCGTCGAAGTGGAAGTGGAAACGCTGGAGGAGCTGGACGAGGCCATTAAAGCGGGGGCTGACATCATCATGCTCGATAACTTCGACACGGAGCAGATGCGTGAAGCGGTCAAACGCACAAACGGCCAGGCGCAGCTTGAGGTGTCCGGCAACGTGACGTTCGACACCATCCGCGAATTTGCTGAAACCGGCGTCGATTACATCTCCGTAGGCGCCCTGACCAAGCACGTCCGCGCCCTCGACCTCTCGATGCGCTTCAAATAAATTATCCCCCCTCTCCGCCCGGAGAGGGGAAATACGAAACCGCTCGCAATTACGCTGTCCTTCTCTGCAACACTGAATCATTTCCCTGAAAGCCCCTTCACGTTCACGCTTTTGCCCCTCGTTTCTGCGCGCAGTCACTGCCACAGTAGCGCCACTTAACATAAGGAGCAGACATGAACAGACAACAAGGATTTACCCTGATTGAGCTAATGGTGGTCATTGGCATTATTGCCATCCTGAGCGCGATTGGCGTCCCGGCCTATCAGAACTACCTGCGAAAAGCGGCGCTCACCGATATGCTGCAAACGTTCATCCCCTACCGCACCGCCATTGAGCTTTGCGCCCTGGATCGTGGTGGTGTGGATCGCTGCGACGCAGGCACCAATGGCATCCCCTCCCCGACAACCACACGTTACGTTTCAGCGATGAGCGTGGCGAAGGGGATCGTATCGTTAACAGGGCAGGAAAGCCTTAACGGACTTGAAGTGCTCATGACACCGATCTGGAGCGACGGTAACGGTATGACGGGCTGGACGCGTGACTGCAAAATTGCGTCCGACACGGCGCTCAGACAAGCCTGTGAAGATGTTTTCCGCTTCGACAACAACTGAAAGGAGTGGACAATGAATACCGAGCAGCTTATGACGCTCTGTCAGCGCCATCACGCACTGCTACTCGCAAGCGACACCGAGATGATCAGCATTGCGGTGGTGGGTAATCCTGCCTCTGAGCTGATGGAAGCGTTACGCTTCGCCACGCAGAAACGTATTGATATTGAGTGCTGGACGGCTGAACGGATGGAAAAACGGCTTCAGTCCCTCTCATCATCACACCTGCCGGGCATCGCGCCAAACTCAGCCGCTGACGTGCTCAGTACAACCTTGCAGCAGGCAGTAAACCAGCGGGCTTCTGACATCCATATTGAACCGACGGAGCACGGTTACCAGATCCGTTTGCGAATCGACGGTGTTCTCTACCCTCAACCGCCGATCTCTGCCGCCCTCGGGACGACGCTTGCCGCACGCCTGAAGGTGCTGGGTCAACTGGATATTGCGGAGCGCCGCCTGCCGCAGGACGGTCAGTTTACGGTGGAGCTGGCAAGCGTCCCCGTCTCTTTTCGTATCGCAACCCTTCCCTGTAGCGGTGGAGAAAAAATCGTGCTTCGTCTGCTTCACCAGGTACAGCAGGCTCTGGAGCTTGAACAGCTGGGGATGAGCGCAGACCAGCAGGCCCGTTTTGCCGAGGCGCTTAACAGCCCTCAGGGGTTGATTCTGGTCACCGGCCCGACCGGTAGCGGGAAAACGGTGACGCTGTATAGCGCGTTACAGGCGCGAAATACACCTGACGTTAATATTTGCAGCGTGGAAGATCCCGTTGAAATCCCGCTTGCAGGCTTAAACCAGACGCAGATTAATCCGCGTGCGGGGCTGACCTTCCAGAGCGTGCTGCGCGCCCTGCTCAGGCAGGATCCTGACATCATTATGGTAGGTGAAATTCGTGACGGCGAAACGGCAGAAATTGCCATTAAGGCGGCACAAACCGGGCATCTGGTGCTGTCCACCCTCCATACTAATTCGACGACTGAAACGCTGGTACGGCTGCAACAGATGGGTGTCGCGCGCTGGATGATCTCTTCGGCGCTCTCGATGGTGATTGCCCAACGGCTGGTGCGCCGTTTATGCCCGTACTGCCGACAGGAAGCCAGCCGCCACACCGAATTACCCCGCACGCTGTGGCCCCGGCCGCTTCCTCGCTGGCAACCCACCGGCTGCGATCGCTGCTACCACGGTTTTTATGGTCGCGTAGCCATTTTTGAAGTGCTCGTCATCGACGACACGCTGCGGCAGGCCATCGCCAGCGGAGCAAGCACGGAGGTGATTGGGTCCAGCGCTCGTCAGGCGGGAATGACCTCTTTGTTTGAGCATGGCTGCATGGCCGTAGAGCAAGGGCTGACTACGCTCGAAGAGTTGTTGCGCGTCCTGGGAATGCCAGATGGCTGCTAATTCGCTCTGGCGCTGGCGTGCCCTGACCACCGAGGGGGAGGTGCAAACCGGCACCCTCTGGGCCATCGACCGTAACGCAGCTTACACGGCTCTGGTGCTTAAACAGCTGCACCCGCTGGCGCTAAAACGCTGCCAGCAGCGCCACCGATGGCAGGTGCAGCACTGCTACGATATTTTTCGCCAGCTCGCCACGCTGCTACAGGCCGGACTCACGCTGTCCCAAAGCCTGCACATGCTGGCGGAACAGCATCCTTTGCAGCACTGGCAGGCGCTGCTGCACAGTCTTGCTGATGACCTGAGCGAAGGTTTCGCTCTGTCAGAGGCCATGAAGAAATGGCCAGAGGTGTTTAGCCCCCTTTATGTCTCGATGGTGAAGACGGGTGAACTGACGGGTAAGCTCGAAGCCTGCTGCCGTCAGCTTGCGCAGCAACAAAAATCCCAGCAGCAGCTCAGTGCAAAGGTGAAGAAAGCGCTGCGCTATCCGCTGATCATCCTGACGCTGGCCGTTTTCGTGGTGCTGGCGATGGTCACGCTGGTTTTGCCTGAGTTTGCTGCAATCTACAAAACGTTCAACACCCCGCTCCCTTTGCTCACGCAGGCAGTCATGGGGCTGGCGGCCTTGGTTCAGGCGCATATCCTCACCCTTTTGGCCCTGCTCGTGGCAATGGTTGTCATCGCCTGTAAGCTGCGGCGGCATCCGCGCTGGCAGTACGTCCTGTTACATGTACCGGTGATGGGCACGCTGATGCGTGGGCAAAAACTGGGGCAAATTTTTACCGTGCTGTCATTAACCCAGCAGGCCGGAATTGCCTTTTTACAAGGACTGGAGAGTGTGGAGGAGACCGTTGTGAGGGGCTACTTGCAGGAGAAAATCCGTGAGATACGCAGCGATATCGAACAGGGGACGCCCGTGTGGTCCTCCTTCCAGAAGGCCTCTGTTTTTACGCCACTGTGTATTCAGCTCATTCGCACCGGAGAAGTGTCGGGTTCACTGGATGTCATGCTGATGAATCTGGCCCGCCATCATACGGAACAGACATTTCAGCAGGCAGACAATCTGGCGGCGCTTCTTGAGCCTTTGCTACTGGTCGTGACAGGTCTGATTATTGGCACGCTGGTGGTGGCAATGTATCTGCCGATTTTCCATCTGGGGGATGCAATGAGCGCGGGGTAACGCTGGCGCACGGACGCGCGCCAGCCGTAGCCGTCAGAGGCTATTGAAAACGCGGTTTTCCTGCTCCTGAACGCGGATAAACGTCGTGCGTTTAGTCAGCTCTTTCAGGCGGGAAGCCCCAACGTAGGTGCAGGCAGAACGCAGTCCGCCGAGGATATCGCGCGCCGTGTTTTCGACCGGACCACGCAGTGGTAGCTTAACGGTTTTGCCTTCCGCCGCACGGTATTTCGCGACACCACCCACGTGACGGGTCATCGCGGATTCAGAGCTCATTCCGTAGAACAGCATGAATTTCTCGCCGTTCTCTTCCACCACGGTACCGCCGCTCTCTTCGTGGCCTGCCAGCATGCCGCCGAGCATCACGAAGTCCGCGCCGCCGCCGAAGGCTTTCGCGACATCGCCTGGCATGGTGCAGCCACCGTCGCTGATGATCTGGCCGCCCAGACCGTGCGCAGCGTCAGCGCATTCAATTACCGCAGACAGCTGCGGATAACCCACACCGGTTTTCACGCGCGTGGTGCAAACGGAGCCCGGGCCAATGCCCACTTTCACAATGTCGGCTCCGGAGAGGATCAGCTCTTCACACATTTCACCGGTCACCACGTTGCCCGCGATGATGGTTTTGGTTGGCCAGGCTTCACGCGCCTTGCTGACGAACTGGACGAAATGTTCGGAATAACCATTTGCCACGTCAATGCAGACAAAATTCAGCGCCGGATTGGCGTTCAGGATCTGTTTGGTTTTCTCGAAATCTGCATCAGACGTACCGGTCGAGACCATCACATGCTTCACCACTTCAGCCGAGGCGGAGGCGACAAACGCATCCCACTCTTCAGCGCTGTAGTGTTTGTGTACCGCAGTAAGGATGTCGAATTGCGCCAGTGCGGTCGCCATCTCGAAGGTCCCGACGGTGTCCATGTTGGCCGCGATAATCGGCACGCCAGACCACGTCTGACCGGAATGCTTAAAGGTGAATTGACGTTCGAGTTCAACGTCTGAGCGACTTTTCAGTGTAGAGCGTTTAGGGCGGATAAGAACGTCTTTGAAACCTAACTTCAGATCTTCTTCGATACGCATGTGCGGATTCCTGGGGTTAGAGGCAAATATATTAAAAGCACAACTCCAGTGACGCTATCATACGCACTAATACCTGCTCCGCAAGACTGCGAAATTCTCTTTTTTTACGCTACAATCCTATAAATTTACCTGGTAAAAAGCGGGTAAAGAGAGCTAAACATTGGCTGTTGTAAGTTTGAATTTTAAGCAACTGATTTTAAAACTGAATAATTCCCAGGATCTGATTTAATGGGGTATATCGTCGCATTAACCGGCGGCATCGGTAGTGGTAAAAGCACCGTTGCGCACGCGTTTGCTCGTCTCGGCATCACGATTATCGACGCCGATATCATTGCCCGTCATGTGGTAGAACCCAATACACCCGCCTTAAACGCCATCGAAGCGCATTTTGGTCGCCGTGTGATACAGGCTGACGGCACCCTGAATCGTCGGCAGCTGCGTGAGTGCATATTTTCCGATCCAGCGGAAAAAGCCTGGCTTAATGCCCTGCTCCACCCCATTATCCACCAGGAAACTCAGCGTCAAATTGCCGCAGCCCGTTCGCCCTATGTGTTGTGGGTCGTCCCGTTACTGGTGGAAAATCAGCTTCAGAATAAAGCAGACAGAACGCTGGTGATTGACGTTTCCCGCGAAACGCAAATCCAGAGAACCATGGCGCGTGACCATGTTTCACGCGAACATGCTGAACAAATTCTTGCCGCACAGGCCACGCGCGAAGCGCGCCTCGCCGTTGCGGATGATGTTATTGATAATAACGGCGCACCAGATGCCATTGCATCGGATGTTGCTCGTCTGCACGCGCAGTATCTGACCTTCGCCGCGCAGGCCGTTGCACAGGAAAAACCATAATGTCGACTCATATCCTTTTTGAGCACCCGCTTAACGAAAAAATGCGTACCTGGCTACGCATAGAATTTCTTATTCAACAGCTTTCACAACATCTGCCTGTCAACGATCACGCCACCGCGCTGCATTTTTTCCGCAACGTGGGCGATCTGCTGGATGTGATTGAACGCGGTGACGTCCGCACTGAGCTGTTGAAAGAGCTGGAGCGCCAGCAGCGTAAATTACAGGCCTGGGCCGAAGTACCGGGCGTGGATCAAAGTCGTATTGACGCTTTACGCCAGCAGCTGAAAAACAGCAGCACGACGCTGATGGCCGCGCCGCGCGTTGGCCAGTTTTTACGAGAGGATCGTCTGATTGCGCTGGTGCGCCAGCGCCTGAGCATACCGGGCGGTTGCTGTAGCTTTGACCTGCCAACGCTGCATATGTGGTTGCACATGCCGCAGGAACAGCGCGATCGCCAGGTGAACAGCTGGCTGGGCAGCCTGGAGCCGATGAATCAGACGTTATCCTTGATCCTCGATCTTGTGCGTAACTCTGCCCCGTTCCGCAAACAAACCAGTCTCAACGGTTTCTATCAGGATAACGGCGACGACGCCGATCTTCTGCGCCTGAATCTGTCTCTTAGCGAGCAGCTTTACCCGCAAATTTCCGGACATAAAAGCCGTTTCGCGATCCGCTTTATGCCGCTGGACAGTGAACATGGCACCGTGCCGGAACGCCTCGATTTTGAACTGGCCTGTTGTTAAGGAGTGCCGATGTCTGACGTAACCACCGTAAACTGCCCAACCTGTGGGAAAACTGTCGTCTGGGGAGAAGTGAGTCCATTTCGCCCATTCTGCTGCAAGCGCTGTCAGCTTATAGACCTGGGCGAATGGGCGGCGGAAGAGAAACGCATTCCGAGCGAAGGCGATCTCTCGGATAGCGATGACTGGAGCGAAAACCAGCAGTAACGTTCAAAGCCTGCTGGCGCTTCGCTTAGCAGGCCTACGGTTGTGCAACCAGCCGGAGTATCACAGGCTCATTGGCGGGCGGGAATTTTTCCGCATCGCTGGCCTGAAGCTCAATCCAGTTACCCGGCTGCCCCTCTTTACCCCACGGTTCACCTTCCCAGCTTTCCACCAGCCAGAACCACAGCGTGATGTGACGATCCGGAAACTGGTACTCCAGCTTATCGAACAGCGTTGCGCCAAGCGGGGTGATCCCCACCTCTTCCTGAAGCTCACGCACCAGCGCCTGCTCCGGCGTTTCACCTGATTCGATTTTCCCGCCGGGGAATTCCCATTTGTTGGCCATGTGCGCATCGGCGGCACGTTGGGTAATGAAGATCTGGTTTTGCGGGTTGCGAATGATCCCGACAGCAATTTGCAGTGTTTTCATCATGTCACTTCCATAAAAAAGGCGCAGATATCTGCGCCTTTTCAGTTTGTTATGTTCTTAGCTCAGACGGCCGTGGCACGCCTTGTATTTTTTGCCGGAACCGCATGGGCACGGATCGTTACGACCAACTTTACGATCGCCCGTCTGCGCTGCGATTGCTGCTGCGGCTTCGCTCTCATCGGTCTGATGGCTCAACTGCTGCATCTGTGCCAGACGCTCAGCTTCTTCACGACGCTGCTGCTCCATCGCTTCCACTTCTTCCGGCATACGCACCTGAACTTTGCTCAGAGTGCTGATAACTTCATACTTCAGCGACTCCAGCATGGCAGCAAACATGGAGAAGGATTCACGCTTGTACTCCTGCTTCGGATCTTTCTGCGCATAACCTCGCAGGTGGATACCCTGACGCAGGTAGTCCATTGCCGCCAGGTGCTCTTTCCACAGGGAGTCCAGGGTCTGCAACATTACGCCTTTCTCGAAGTGACGCATCATCTCTGCGCCAACCACTTCTTCCTTACGCTTGTAGACGTCCAGCGCGGTTTCGTAGATACGCTCGCGCAGGGTCTCTTCGTGCAGCTCAGGCTCTTTGTCCAGCCACTCTTTG
Organism: Enterobacter cloacae complex sp. 677-3DZ2D5B; assembly: GCF_004136695.1. Lineage (NCBI taxonomy): Bacteria > Pseudomonadati > Pseudomonadota > Gammaproteobacteria > Enterobacterales > Enterobacteriaceae > Enterobacter > Enterobacter cloacae complex sp. 677-3DZ2D5B. Next base: position 112,228 of record NZ_QFLS01000004.1, read on the forward strand.
ATTGGCAGTTCGAGATCGAAGTCGTTTTTCAGACGTTCCTGCAAGCCTTCGATATCCCACATTTCTTCCAGAGACTGCGGTGGAATATGAGCGTCGATAGTGGCTTTGAACACATCTTCGCGAATGCTGTTGATGGTTTCGCTCACGTCGGACACGTCCAGCAGTTCGTTACGCTGGGTGTAGATCGCACGACGCTGGTCGTTGGCAACGTCATCATATTCCAGCAGCTGCTTACGAATATCGAAGTTGCGGCTTTCCACTTTACGCTGGGCGTTGGCAATCGCTTTGGTAACCCACGGGTGCTCGATCGCTTCGCCAGGTTTCATGCCCAGTTTACGCATCATGCCGGACACACGGTCAGAGGCGAAAATACGCATCAGCGCATCTTCCATAGACAGATAGAAGCGGGAAGAACCGGCATCACCCTGACGACCCGCACGACCGCGCAGCTGGTTATCGATACGACGAGATTCGTGACGCTCGGTACCAATGATGTGCAGACCACCGGATGCCAGCACCGCGTCGTGACGCACTTGCCAGTCGGCTTTGATCTGCGCGATTTGCTCTGGGGTTGGGTTTTCCAGCTCCGCCACTTCAGCCTGCCAGCTACCGCCGAGCATAATATCGGTACCACGACCCGCCATGTTGGTGGCGATGGTTACGGCTGCCGGGTAACCCGCCTGCGCAACGATATCTGCTTCTTTAGCGTGGAACTTGGCGTTCAGAACGTTGTGTTTGATGCCTGCTTTAGTCAGCTCGTTAGACACCACTTCGGACTTCTCGATGGAGATGGTCCCCACCAGTACCGGCTGGCCCTTCGCGGTACGTTCGCGAATATCTTCGATGATCGCCTGAATTTTTTCCGCTTCAGTCATGTATACCAGGTCCGGCATATCCTTACGGATCATCGGACGGTTGGTAGGTACTACCACGGTATCCAGCTTATAGATGGAGCTAAACTCAAACGCTTCGGTATCTGCGGTACCGGTCATCCCCGCCAGCTTCTCGTACAGACGGAAGTAGTTCTGGAAGGTGATGGATGCCAGCGTCTGGTTTTCGTTCTGAATATCCACGCCTTCTTTGGCTTCCACGGCCTGGTGCAGGCCATCGGACCAGCGACGTCCCTGCATAGTACGGCCGGTGTGTTCATCGACGATGATGACTTCCCCGTCTTTAACGATGTAGTCAACGTCGCGGGTGAACAGCGCGTGCGCGCGCAGTGCAGCCGTTACGTGGTGCATCAGCATGATGTTGCTCGGGGAGTACAGAGACTCGCCCTCTTCCATAATGCCTTCAGCAACCAGCAGCTCTTCGATTTTCACCAGGCCGCGTTCGGTCAGGTTGACCTGACGCGCTTTTTCATCAACGGAGAAGTGACCTTCACCCTGGAAGGTATCGGAGTCTTCTTTCTCCTGACGCAGCAGGTGAGGAATGATTTTGTCGACTTTACGGTACATCTCGGAGCTGTCTTCGGCAGGGCCGGAGATGATCAGCGGGGTACGCGCTTCATCGATCAGAATGGAGTCAACCTCATCCACCAGCGCATAGTGCAGTTTACGCTGGACGCGCTCTTCCGGGCTGAACGCCATGTTGTCACGCAGGTAGTCGAAGCCGTATTCGTTGTTGGTGCCGTAAGTGATGTCCGCGTTGTAGGCTTCACGCTTGGCAGGTGCCGGCAGGCCGGACATGTTAATGCCCACGGTCATGCCGAGGAATTCGAACAGTGGACGGTTGTTTTCGGCGTCGCGCTGCGCCAGATAGTCGTTGACGGTAACAACGTGAACACCCTTACCCGTCAGCGCATTCAGGTAAGCCGGCAGCGTTGCAGTCAGGGTTTTACCTTCACCGGTACGCATTTCCGCGATGCAGCGCTCGTTGAGCACCATCCCGCCCAGCAGCTGCACGTCGAAGTGACGCATGCCGAACACGCGTTTACTGGCCTCACGTACTACGGCAAAGGCTTCCGGGATCAGGCTTTCTAAGGTTTCGCCTTTCTCCAGACGCGCACGGAACTCCGCGGTTTTTGCTTTCAGTTCATCATCAGAGAGCTTCTCCATCGCCGGTTCCATACCGTTGATGACGTTTACCGCTTTGCGCATGCGGCGCAGGGTACGATCGTTACGACTACCAAAAACTTTGGTTAACAATTTGATTAGCATAATAAATTCTCAAACGCCCCAGTCGGGCAGATAAATTAAGGTATTGAAAAAGGTTAATTTAGCTGAGGCGTTGAGGCCCGGCACGGATGCCGTGAACCTGGCTAATCCATGTCGAAACAGAGAAGGATGCAGGGGAAACAAAATCCGTTTTCGCCGTCTGATTCACGGTCACTGGCGGCTGGTTGTCCTGCGTCAGAAGCGCATTAAGCGTATCGAGCAGGGCAAGATGCTGAGCCTGGACCGGCAGCGTTTCTTCCGCAACAGGCATCGTCTGCGGCGCCATCGCGAACGACAGATGGCGGATAACCGTGCGAATCGCGTGCTGCTGCCAGTAATCAACGGAGAAATTGGGACGACGGCTGGCTTCAAGCCATGCGAGATTAGTGAAGTTAACCCGTGTGGTGAGATCGTGTTTGGTCGTCGTGGAACGTGCTGGCGTTGCCGCGTCTGCGCTGTTGCTGAGCACAGGCAAGCCGAGACTCGCCGCGACCATCCCCAATAAGAGATGCGGCCAGAAGTAACGTCTGCCAAATTGTCGCCAGCGCGTCAGTATTCCGCTCACTTGCTCCACCACGTTCGCCCGCCAGTGCAGGCTGAGTTTAGTTATTCTTTTTTAGCGCCCAGATATTACCACTAAAGCCAATACACGGCAGCAGGAATGACACCTTGCAGCAGGTAAAAACGGTCAATAATGCAGCGAACACACCGTTATTCGGCACCCGACACAGGCCAGGGGTGAAAGGGACAAATTAAAGAAGGGCAGAAATAAAAACGACTGGCTTCCCTGGTCGGAGAGAGTACCAGGTGAACCAGTCGCTTTTCTTACGAAACGGGTTTAACCGTTACGCCAGGACCATAGTCGGTGCTTTGAACGCCAGCGGCAGTTCAGCTTCGTCTTCGAAGGTCACATATTCCCAGGCTTCCTGTTTTGCCAGGACTGCCTGCAACAGTTTGTTGTTCAGTGCATGACCGGATTTAAACGCGGTAAATGCACCAATGATGTTGTGACCACACATGAAGAGGTCGCCGATCGCGTCCAGCATTTTGTGACGAACAAATTCATCTTCAAAACGCAGGCCGTCTTCGTTCAGTACGCGATAATCGTCAACAACGATGGCACAATCGAAGCTGCCGCCCAGGCACAGGCCGCGGGATTGCAGATATTCGATATCACGCATAAAGCCGAAGGTACGTGCTCGGCTGATCTGGCGCATGAACGCATCCGCAGAGAAGTTCATCGCATAGCGCTGGGTGCTGGAGTCAATCGCCGGATGGTTAAAATCGATGGTGAAGTCCAACGAAAAACCATTGTACGGTTTGAATTCAGCCCATTTGTCGCCATCTTCGACGCGAACGGTCTCTTTAATGCGAACAAATTTCTTCGCGCAGTTCAGTTCTTCGATGCCTGCATCCAGCAACAAATAAACGAACGGAGCAGCACTCCCGTCCATGATCGGGATTTCTGGCGCATCGACTTCAACCATAATGTTGTCGATACCCAGACCCGCCAGGGCGGCGTTCAGGTGCTCTACGGTAGAAATCCGCACGTCATGCTCGTTCACCAGACAAGTACAGAGCATAGTATCACGCACAGATTTGGCATCGGCCGGAAAATCTACCGGTGGATTCAAGTCGGTGCGACGATAGATGACCCCGGTATTGGCCGGCGCAGGGCGTAACGTCAGTGTGACTTTCTTGCCGGTATGTAAACCGACACCCGTCGCCTGAACGATACGTTTAAGTGTCCTTTGTTTGATCATCGTATAATCTCGCCAAATTAACTATCCAACCGAGAGTGTATATCACTAACGGTGGGCCAGTTTAGCACAAAGAGCGCAAATCCCCAAATTCCAGCCAATTCTTAGTCAGCTTGCTTACGCAGGAACGCCGGGATATCCAGATAATCTGGCTCTTTTGCCGTTTGTGGAGTCGGGTCGTTCACCACTTTCGCAGCGGGTTTTTGCTCCTGAGTCAGAGGCGCCATACCGTGCTGCTGGTAACGATCCATAACCGGCTGCTGAGTCTGTTTGTTAGTCACCAGGGTGATCTCAGGACGCTTGTCCATACCGATACCGGTGGCCACAACGGTCACACGCAGTTCGTCGTTCATTTCCGGATCAAGGGAGGTACCGATAACGACGGTCGCGTTGTCAGAGGCGAATGCACGGATGGTGTTACCCACAGTTTCGAACTCATCCAGACGCAGGTCAAAGCCAGCGGTAATGTTGACCAGCACGCCGCGCGCGCCAGACAGATCGATATCTTCCAGCAGTGGAGAGGAGATCGCCATTTCAGCAGCTTCTTCCGCACGGTCTTCGCCGCTCGCCACGCCAGAGCCCATCATCGCGTAGCCCATCTCGGACATCACGGTACGAACGTCTGCAAAGTCGACGTTCATCAGGCCAGGACGGGTAATCAGTTCAGCAATACCCTGAACCGCGCCTTTCAGCACGTCGTTTGCCGCGCCAAAGGCGTCCAGCAGAGAGATACCGCGACCCAGCACTTTCAGCAGCTTGTCGTTCGGAATGGTAATCAGAGAGTCCACGTGCTTGGACAGCTCGGTGATACCCTGCTCCGCGAAAGCCATACGCTTCTTACCTTCAAAGTTGAAAGGCTTGGTCACGACAGCAACGGTCAGAATACCTAAATCTTTAGCGACTTCCGCCACAACGGGTGCTGCACCGGTACCTGTACCGCCGCCCATACCCGCTGCGATGAAGACCATGTCTGCACCGTCCAGTGCAGCGCGCAGCGCTTCACGATCTTCTTCAGCCGCGTTGCGGCCCACTTCCGGGTTAGCCCCTGCTCCCAGACCTTTGGTGATGCCACCACCGATCTGAATCGTCTGGCCAACAGCCGTTTTACGCAGCGCCTGCGCATCGGTGTTCACCGCGAAGAATTCAACACCTTCGATGCGCTCGCGCACCATGTGCTCTACGGCGTTACCGCCGCCGCCACCGACGCCGATGACTTTAATCACCGCGTCGTTGGTTAATTCCATAGGTTCAAACATAATCTCTCTCTCCGTTGTGCCTGTCGCCCGAGACCGCTAATTCTCTCCGGTCTCTTAAAAAAATTAAAATTCTTTTCGCAGCCAGGTGTTAAGTCGTTTGACCCACGACCCCACCGAGACGCGTTTTTCCACCTCTGCCTCACCACTTAAATGGGACTCTTTCCCGTAGTGCAGCAGGCCCACCGCCGTTGAATAGTACGGCTCCTGGGCATAATCCGTTAAACCGGTGATATTCAGCGGCGCACCGATACGCACCTGCGTATGGAACACGCGCTGAGCGCAGGCCGCAAGACCTTCAATTTGCGCTGCCCCGCCGGTTAATACAATCCCCGCCGCGAGATGATGTTTCACACCCTGCTGGCGAAGCTGTTCCTGTAACTGCAAAATCTCTTCGTTGACCAGGTTGAGCAGCTCGGTATAACGCGGCTCAATTACCTCTGCCAGCGTCTGGCGTTGCAGGCTGCGCGGCGGTCGACCGCCTACGCTCGGCACTTCAACGCTCTCGTCTTTGCCGACGATAGAGCCCAGCGCGCAACCATGGCGCACTTTAATCGCCTCTGCATCGCTCGGTGGCGTACCAAAAGCGTAAGCAATATCGCTGGTCACGACGTTCCCTGCGTACGGGATCACTTTGGTGTGGCGTAACGCACCGCCGGTATAGACAGCCATGTCCATTGTACCACCACCAATATCGACCACACAGACGCCCAGTTCACGTTCGTCTTCGGTCAGCACGGAATAGCTCGCGGCAAGTCCGGCGAAAATGAGTTGGTCAACTTTCAGGCCACAACGTTCAACGGCTTTTACAATGTTCTTCGCCATATCGTTGTGACATGTGATCAGGTGCACTTTTGCCTGCATACGCACGCCCGACAGACCGACCGGATTCTTGATGCCTTCCTGGTAGTCGATCGCGTATTCCTGCGGGATCACATGCAGCACACGGTGCTCGTCGCGAACACGCACGGATTTCGCCGTGTGGACAACGTTCTCAACGTCTTCCTGCGTCACTTCTTCTTCGGAAATCGGCACCATACCGATTTCATTCTGGCAGCTGATATGCTTACCAGAAAGGGCCAGATAGACAGAGGAAATTTGGCAATCTGCCATCAATTCAGCCTGGTCGATGGCGCGCTGAACGCATTTCACCACCGACTCAAGGTCGTTTACCCCACCTTTATCCATACCACGGGAGGGGCAGCTGCCCACGCCAATGATATTGACCATACCGTCGGGCAGAACTTCCCCTACCAAAGCGGCAACCTTCGCGGTGCCAATCTCCAGTCCTACTACCAATTTTCTGTCCGTCGACTTGATCATTGTTGTTCTGCCTGTACCTGTGCCTGATTTTGTTGCTGATTAGGTTCCTCGACCGGAGCCGGCTCCCAACCGACTGCTGCGCCTGAGTCATAGCGCAAATCAACGTAGCTTATCCGTTTGCCATCCGTCTGCGCCTGCTGCTGTAAAACCGGGTAAAGTTCGACAAAACGCGCCAGACGTTTCATTGTATCGCCGCGGCCAAGGTTGAGCTTGATGCCATTCGTTAAGGTCAACTGCCAGGAACGGCGCGCCGTCATCGCAGCATCTTTTAACGTAAAGCGATCCTTAGCCAGCACCTGCCCCATCTCACGAAAACCCTGCAATACTTCGTTTTCGCTGCCTTCCGGCCCATACAACATCGGTAAATTCTGCTTGTTGACACGATCGCTCGGGACGCTGAACGAATTTCCGTCTACATCAACCATATGCTGATCATTCCAACGCGCAATCGGCACATATTCAACCAGATGAATCTTCAATTCATCAGGCCATTGCTTTCTGACACTTGCCTGTTTTATCCACGGCAGACGTTCAATCTGACTCTGAATAATGTTGACGTCCTGCGTCATAAAGGTGCCAGGCGACCCAAGCGCCAGAATCGACTGGCGAATATCATCGTTACGCGTGTAGTGTCGCTCCCCGGTCACCACCAGCTTTGAAAGCGGCAACCGCTGCGCATCTTCCATCCAGCCCAGCACCATCCAGCCGCTGATAAACACGGTGCACAGCACCCCGAGCAGGAAGATGATCCCTGCAAGACGCGTTCCATTACTCCGGCGCGAAGAGGAATATTCTTCTTCGTCATCGCGGTTGCGCGTGTTCAATGCAGCCTGAGACATATCAGCCCGCCTGGTCCAGAATACGTACGACTAACTGCGTGAAGCTCATTCCCGCCTGACGCGCCGCCATCGGCACAAGGCTATGGCTGGTCATACCCGGAGACGTGTTTGCTTCCAGCAGATAAAATTGCCCGTCACCGTCAAGCATCACGTCAATGCGTCCCCAGCCACGACATCCCAGCACATTCCAGGCTTTAAGCACCAGAGACTGTAATTCGGCCTCACGCTCTGCTTCAAGACCCGCTGGGCAGAAATATTGCGTCTCATCAGAGAGATACTTCGCCTCATAATCATAGAAGACTCCGGCGGGTTGGATGCGAATTGACGGTAAAATTTCTTCGCCAAGCATCGCGACGGTAAATTCCGGCCCGCTAAGCCATTTTTCAATCAGAACTTCTTCATCATGTTGAAATGCCAGTGCTAAAGCGTCAGCCAAATCTACAGCTTTATCGACTTTGGACATTCCCACGCTCGACCCTTCACGGCTCGGCTTCACAATAACCGGTAAGCCCAGTGCCGCAATGCGTGTATTAACGCTGTCCGACAGACCCAATTCATATTCACGACGCGTCAGTGCAACCCATGGCGCAACGGGCAGGCCCGCGCCCTGCCACAGCAGTTTGCTGCGCAGTTTATCCATGGAGATGGCGGATGCCATCACGCCGCTGCCGGTGTACGGTATACCGATCAGCTCCAGCAGCCCCTGCAACGTGCCGTCTTCACCACCGCGGCCGTGCAACGCGATGAAGGCTTTATCGAAGCCCATCGCTTTCAGCTGCGTGACGTCCACCTCTTTCGGATCAACCGGATGCGCGTCCATGCCACCTTCACGCAGGCCCGCCAGCACGGCAGCGCCCGAATTCAGAGAAACCTCGCGTTCGGCGGAAGTGCCGCCAAACAGGACAGCAATCTTATCAGCCATGACGCTCGTCCTCCTGAGTTTGCGGCTTCAGTTTGATTTCAGCTAAGGTACGGGCGATTTTGCCGATATTTCCCGCGCCCTGAATCAGGATCAGATCGTTACCCGTCAGGACCGGGGCAAGCATTTCAGCCACCTGCGCCGGGTCGGGAACCAGAATAGGATCCACTTTACCGCGTCCACGGATGGTACGACATAAAGAACGACTGTCCGCACCCGGAATCGGCGTTTCACCCGCAGCATAAACATCCAGCATCAGCAGGGTATCAACCTGAGAAAGGACGTTGGCAAAATCGTCATACAGATCGCGGGTACGCGTGTAACGGTGCGGCTGGAAGATCATGACCAGATTCTTTTCCGGCCAACCCGCACGTGCCGCTTTGATGGTTGCGTCCACTTCCGTCGGATGGTGACCGTAGTCATCCACCAGCATCGCAGACCCTGGCTTACCGTTTACCGGCTCCAGTGGGAATTCACCGAGGAAGTCGAAACGACGGCCCGTCCCCTGGAAGCTCTCCAGTGCACGCAGGATCGCTTCATCGTCAATGCCTTCTTCTGTCGCAACAGCCACCGCCGCCGCCGCATTCAGGGCGTTGTGACGTCCCGGCGCGTTCAGGGTGACATGCAGCAGGTCTTTATCCTGACGCGCGAGGGTGAAATGCCCCTGCGCACCGATCTGTTTGTAATCTTCTACGCGTACATCCGCGTCTTCGCTGAAGCCGTAGGTCGTAATTTGACGCCCGACGCGCGGCAGCAGTTCGCGAATAACCGGATCGTCCACGCACATCACCGCACGGCCATAGAACGGCAGGTTGTGCAGGAAGTTAATAAAGGTCTGCTTTAAGTTCTCGAAGTCACCCTGGTAAGTGTCCATATGGTCAGCTTCGATGTTGGTGACGATCGCCACCATCGGCTGTAGATGCAGGAACGACGCGTCGCTCTCATCCGCTTCCGCAATCAGATAACGGCTATGGCCCAGACGCGCATGCACGCCAGCGGCTTTCACCAGACCACCGTTAACGAACGTCGGGTCGAGACCCGCTTCCGCATAAATGCTGGAGACCATCGCTGTTGTGGTGGTTTTACCGTGCGTGCCGGCCACCGCAATGCCGTGACGGAAACGCATCAGTTCCGCCAGCATTTCCGCGCGACGGATCACCGGAATGCGCGCCTCATGCGCCGCAACGATTTCCGGGTTATCCGCGGAGATAGCGCTGGACACCACAACCACGCTCGCATCGCTCACGTTTTCCGGGCGATGATTGAAATAGATAGTCGCCCCCAGCGACGCCAGCTGCTGCGTAACAGGGTTTGGCGCCAGGTCAGACCCGCTGATCTGATAGCCTTCGTTAGCTAACACTTCGGCAATACCGCCCATGCCAGCACCACCGATGCCGACAAAGTGAATGTGCCGGACGCGACGCATCTCGGGCACGATAGAACGCAGTTTTGCCAGTTGTTGTGTATTCATTCTCTAAACGCCATCGACTACTTCAAAAAAATCGTGCAGCGCAACACGCGCTGCGAGAATTATGCCTGGGCTGCCAGGCTCACTTCTTTTGCCACCCGTTCCGTTGCATCCGGGATAGCGGTCGCGCGTGCGCGTTGCGCCATCTCCAGTAATACATCCCGGTTCCAGCCCGCCAGGGTAGTGGCGACCGCATCAGCGGTAAATTGTGGCTGCTCAAAAATCTTCGCGGCACCCGCTTTTTCAAGCGGCAGCGCATTCCAGTACTGCTGTCGATCTTTGTGCTGGAACGGCACAAACAGCGCCGGTAAACCGGCGGCGGCGATTTCGCTCACCGTCAGCGCGCCCGAGCGACAGACCACGACATCGGCCCATGCATAGGCTGCGGCCATATCATCAATAAATTCAGTTACTTTATGCTGCGGCTGACCTTCCTGCGCGTAGGCCTGCTCAACGGTCTGCTGAGCGCCCTTCCCGCTCTGGTGCCAGATGGTCACTGCATCACCCAGTTTTGCCGCAACCTGCGGCATCGTCTGGTTTAAAATACGCGCGCCCTGGGAACCGCCGACGACCAGCACCCGCACCGGCCCTTCACGACCCGCCAGACGCGTATCTGGCAGCGCCAGCGCCAGCACGTCCACACGTACCGGATTCCCTACGACATCCGCTTTCGGGAATGCCCCGGGGAAGGCCTGCATAACTTTGGTGGCTATTTTTGCCAGCCATTTGTTGGTCAAACCGGCAATACCGTTCTGCTCATGCAGAACAACGGGAATCCCTAATGACCACGCCGCCAGTCCGCCAGGGCCGGAAACGTAACCGCCCATGCCCAGAACGACGTCAGGCTTAAAGCGCTTCATGATGGCGCGCGCCTGACGCCAGGCATTGAAAATGCGCACCGGCGCCAGCAGCAGCGCCTTGATCCCTTTGCCACGAAGGCCAGAAATACGAATAAAGTCGATCTCGATACCGTGCTTAGGTACCAGGTCGGCTTCCATGCGGTCTGCGGTTCCCAGCCAGCGTACCTGCCAGCCCTGTTCCATTAAATGGTGCGCAACCGCCAGCCCCGGGAACACGTGTCCACCGGTACCGCCTGCCATCACCATTAACCGCTTCGGTTGATTCATCGTGAACCTCGTGTAAACGCCTGAGCTTTCTCCAGACGCGTTTCATAATCTATGCGTAACAAAAACATGATGGCCGTCGACATGATCAACAGACTCGAACCACCATAACTGATCAACGGTAACGTCAGACCTTTAGTCGGCAACATACCCGCTGCCGCCCCAACGTTTACCAGTGCCTGGAAGCTAAACCAGATACCAATAGAGCAGGCCAGGAAACCGGAGAAGCGGTGATCGATCTCCAGCGCTTTCCGGCCAATCGACATGGCGCGGAAAGCGACGAAGAATACCATTAATAGCGCCAATACCACACCGATATAACCCAGTTCTTCCCCAATAATGGAGAAGATGAAGTCGGTGTGCGCCTCCGGTAAATACTCCAGTTTTTGCACCGAGTTGCCCAGGCCTTGGCCCCAGACTTCGCCGCGGCCAAACGCCATCAGCGACTGCGTCAGCTGGTAACCGCTGCCGAACGGATCTTCCCATGGGTTCCAGAACGAGGTCACACGGCGGATACGGTAGGGTTCGGCGAGGATCAGCAGCACCACCGCCGAAATCCCCATCCCGATGATGGCAATGAACTGCCACAGTTTTGCGCCCGCCAGGAACAGCATCGCCAGCGTAGTGACAAACAGTACGACTACCGTACCGAGGTCGGGCTGCGCCAGCAGCAGGATCGCGAGGACCAGAATCACGCCCATCGGTTTTAAGAAGCCGCGAAGGTTGTTACGGACTTCGTCAACTTTACGCACCAGGTAGTTAGCCAGGTAGCAGAACAACGACAGTTTGGTGAACTCCGCCGGCTGAATACGCAGTGGGCCAAAGGCAATCCAGCGTGATGCCCCGTTAACGGAGCTCCCGACAACCAGCACGATCAACAGCATGATGATTGAGGCGATGAGCATGGCCGTACTGTGCCGCTGCCAGAACGACATTGGCAGGCGTAAGGTGATCAGCGCCAGGCAGAACGCGAGAATGATGTAAAGCCCGTCACGCTTGGCAAACAGGAACGGGTCGTTTGCCAGACGCTGTCCGACAGGCATTGACGCCGAGGTGACCATAATAAAGCCGATCGCTGCCAGCCCCAGCGTGAGCCAGAACAGCGTGCGGTCGTACATGATCAGGCTGTCGGAATCTTTATCCCGTGAAGCCATCACCCAGCCTTTCAGCGCCGTAAACAGCCATACCAGGATACCAAATCCTGGCAGGCGCGGCATTTTCAGGCGAGGGAGAGATAAACGCATCAGCCTAACTCCTTCGCCAGGCGGGTAAAGACATCACCCCGCTGTTCGAAATTCTTGAATTGATCGAGGCTGGCACAGGCTGGTGAGAGCAGCACCATATCGCCGGGCTTCACGCGTGGGGCAATAAGACGCATCGCCTGCTCCATGGTCTCGGTTTGCTCGGCGACCTCAGGACGCAACGCCGCCAGCTCGCTACCATCGCGGCCAAAGCAATACAGGCGCACGTTATCACCGTTGAGGTACTGCTTCAGCGAGGAGAAGTCAGCCGATTTACCGTCGCCGCCCAGCAGCAGGTGCAGCGTGCCATCAACGTGCAGACCGTTCAGTGCCGCCTCGGTGCTACCCACGTTGGTCGCTTTGGAATCGTTAATCCAGCGTACGCCGTTGTGCTCCAGCGCAAGCTGGAACCGGTGCGCCAGGCCGGTAAAGGTGGTCAGCGCCTTCAGGCTTGAAGATCGCGGCAGGCCAACGGCATCCGCCAGCGCCAGCGCCGCCAGGGCATTGGTGTAGTTATGCTGGCCGGAGAGCATCATCTCTTTCACGTTCAGCACTTTCTCACCTTTCACCCGCAGCCAGGTTTCGCCCTGCTGACGGTTAAGGTGATAGTCACCCATATTAATACCAAAGCTAATGCAGCGATCGTCTGCGCCGCGCACCGGCATGGTGAGTGCATCATCGGCATTCACCACGCAAACTTTGGCATTTTCATAAACGCGCAGTTTGGCCGCACGGTATTGCTGCAAGCCGAACGGGTATCTGTCCATATGATCTTCGGTGACGTTTAAGATCGTCGCCGCCGCCGCATGCAGGCTTGAAGTGTTTTCCAGCTGGAAGCTGGAAAGCTCAAGGACGAACAGCTCGCACCCTTTATCAAGCAACATCAGAGCGGGCAGACCAATGTTACCGCCCACGCCGACATTTTTGCCCGCCGCCTTCGCCATTTCCCCCACCAGCGTGGTGACGGTGCTTTTACCGTTCGAACCGGTAATGGCGACGATCGGCGCCTGCGCCTCCCGGCAGAACAGTTCGATATCGCCGACAATCTCAACGCCTGCATCCGCGGCGGCGCTCAGGGAAGGATGCGCCAGCGCCATACCGGGGCTGGCAACAATCAGATCGGCGGCCAGCAGCCACTCATCATTCAGACCACCCAGGTGGCGTTCAACCTGCTCCGGCAGCTTGTCCAGACCCGGCGGAGAGACGCGCGTATCCATCACGCGCGGCGTCACGCCACGCGCAAGGAAAAAGTCCACGCAGGAGAGGCCGGTGAGGCCCAACCCGATGATAACGACTTTTTTGCCCTGGTAATCTGCCATGATTAACGTACCTTCAGCGTTGCCAGGCCAATCAGCACCAGCATCAGCGAAATAATCCAGAAGCGCACAATGACGCGCGGCTCCGGCCAGCCTTTCAGTTCATAGTGGTGGTGAATCGGTGCCATACGGAAGATGCGCTGACCGCGCAGCTTGAAGGAACCGACCTGCAAAATCACCGACAGCGTCTCAACCACAAACACACCGCCCATGATTACCAGCAGGAACTCCTGACGCAGCAGCACGGCGATAATACCCAGTGCGCCGCCCAGCGCCAGTGAACCGACGTCGCCCATAAAGACCTGCGCCGGATAGGTGTTGAACCACAGGAAGCCCAGCCCCGCCCCGACAATCGCCGTACAGACGATCACCAGTTCCCCCGCGTGTCGCAGGTACGGAATGTGCAGGTAATTTGCAAAGTTCATGTTACCGGTCGCCCAGGCTACCAGCGCAAAACCGCCCGCGACAAACACGGTTGGCATGATGGCCAGGCCATCCAGACCATCGGTCAGGTTGACGGCGTTGCCGGTACCGACGATCACAAAGTAAGCCAGCAAAATGTAGAACAGCCCCAGCTGCGGCATCACGTCTTTGAAGAACGGCACCACCAGCTCGGTAGCCGGGGTGTCTTTTCCTGCCAGGTAAAGGGCAAAGGCCACGCCCAGCGCAATCACCGACATCCAGAAATACTTCCAGCGGGCGATCAAACCTTTGGTGTCTTTGCGTACGACTTTGCGGTAGTCATCAACAAAACCGATGATCCCGTAGCCAACCAGAACGGTCAGCACGCACCAGACGTAGGGGTTAGACGGATACGCCCACAGCAGCACGGACACCACAATCGCGGTCAGGATCATGATCCCGCCCATGGTCGGCGTACCCCGCTTGCTGAAGTGCGATTCCGGACCGTCGTTGCGCACAACCTGGCCGAAAGAGAGTTTTTGCAGACGGGCAATCATGCGCGGGCCCATCCACAGCGAGATGAACAGCGCAGTCAGCAGGCTGACGATGGCACGAAACGTCAGATAGGAAAAGACGTTAAAGCCTGAGTAATATTTGACCAAATGTTCGGCCAGCCAAACTAACATGTCCCGTTCTCCTGTAATGCGTGCACAACCTCTTCCATGGCGGCACTACGTGAACCTTTAACTAAAACAGTCACAATCTGTTTTTCTGTAATCAATGCCTTCAGGCGTTCGATCAGTGCAGATTTATCGGCAAAATGTTCGCCAACTTCACTGGCATCGGAAATGGCCTTGCTCAGCGGGCCTGCGCTCAATACGCGGTCAAGCCCGGCGGCTTTCGCCGCTTCACCCACCTGAATATGGCAGGCTTCGCTTTCATCACCCAGCTCGGCCATATCGCCCACAACCATCACGCGATAGCCCGGCATTTCAGACAAGACCTGCACGGCCGCCGTCATTGAGCCAACGTTAGCGTTGTAGGAGTCATCCAGCAGGAGCTTGTTTTCAGCCAGCTGGATCGGGAACAGACGCCCCGGCACGGCTTTTAAATTTGCCAGACCTGCTTTAATCGCCGCGTGTGAGGCACCTACCGCCATTGAGAGCGCTGCCGCAGCAAGCGCATTGGCGATGTTATGACGACCCGGCAGGGGCAGCAGCACGTCGATGTCGCCCGTTGGGGTTGTGAGGGTGAACTCGGTACCGTGTGACGTCACATGAATGTTGGTCGCCGAAAAATCACTGTTTGCCGCATTCGGTGAGAAGCGCCAGGTTTTACGTGAACCAATGATGCTCTGCCAGTTCAGCCAGTCGTTGTTATCGGCATTCATAATGGCGATGCCGTCATCCGGCAGGCCGGTATAAATTTCACCTTTCGCTTTCGCCACACCGGCCAGAGAACCAAAACCTTCAAGATGTGCCGCCGCCAGGTTATTCACCAGCGCCGCTTCCGGACGGGTCAGGCTCACGGTCCAGGCGATTTCGCCCTGATGGTTAGCCCCTAACTCAATCACCGCATATTCATGCTCGTGGGTCAGGCGCAGCAGCGTCATCGGCACACCGATGTCATTATTAAGGTTGCCCGCCGTATAAAGCGTGTTACCGCACTGGCTAAGGATCGCCGCCGTCATCTCTTTAACGGAGGTTTTGCCCGACGAGCCCGTCAGTGCCACGACGCGTGTTGGCACCTGCTGGCGAACCCATGCCGCCAGCTCGCCAAACGCCAGGCGCGTATCTTTCACCACAATCTGCGGCAAATCGATATCGAGCTTACGACTGACCAGCAGCGCGCCCGCGCCGTTATCTTTAGCCTGTTGCGCAAAATCGTGGGCGTCAAAACGTTCACCCTTCAGCGCCACAAACAGGCAGCCCGCCGTCACCTTACGGGTGTCGGTGGTTACAGCCTCGATGGTCAGATCCTGACCATGCAGCATCCCCTGCAATACCGCAGCGGCCTGGCTTAACGTAATGCTAATCATGCCACCACTCCCAGCAGACGCGCTGCCGTCACGCGGTCGGAGTAATCCAGACGACGATTGCCGACAATCTGATAATCTTCATGACCTTTACCGGCCAGCAGAACCACATCGTTCTCCTGCGCCTGCATAATGGCGTTAGTCACGGCCTCCGCACGGCCTTCGACCACGCGCGCACGTCCCGCATCCAGCATGCCCGCCAGAATGTCGTTGATAATGGCCCGCGGCTCTTCGGTACGCGGGTTGTCATCGGTTACCACGGGAATATCCGCGAACTGCTCAGCGATGGCGCCCATCAGCGGACGTTTGCCCTTGTCGCGATCGCCACCGCAGCCAAACACGCACCAGAGCTTGCCAGCGCAGTGCAGACGCGCCGCTTCCAGCGCTTTTTCCAGCGCATCCGGCGTGTGGGCGTAATCCACAACCACCGTCGGCTTGCCCGGCGCGCTAAACACTTCCATGCGGCCACAGACCGGTTGCAAACGCTCAGCCGTTTTCAGCAGATCCGCCATCGGGTAACCCAGCGCCAGCAGCGTCGCCAGCGCCAGCAGCAGGTTACTGACGTTAAAGGCCCCCATCAGGCGGCTTTCAATTTCACCTTCGCCCCAGATGGAAGCGAAGCGGATCGTCGCCCCACTATCGTGGTAGTTCACCTCGACCGCCTTCAGCCAGCGGCCGCGGCAGTTCGGATTAATGCGATCTTCCATCGACACCGCCACCGCATCTGGCAGTTTTTCCAGCCAGCGGCGACCGACTTCGTCGTCGGCGTTAATGATCGCCTGCCCGTGGTGGTGAGTGGAATAAAGCAGCCATTTCGCCGCTTCGTAGTGCTCCATATCACCATGATAATCAAGGTGATCGCGGCTCAGGTTAGTAAAGACAGAGGCAGCAAATTTCAGGGCCGCCACGCGATGTTGTACCAGACCATGGGAAGAGACTTCCATCGCAGCGAAGGTCGCCCCCTGCTCAGCGAGGCCCGCCAGCACACGCTGCACGTCAACCGCCGAGCCTGTAGTGTTTTCCGTCGGGCTTACTTTGCCCAGAAGACCGTTCCCCACCGTGCCCATGACGGCACCGGTTTCGCCCAGCAGCTGCGCCCACTGCGCCATCAGCTGAGTGGTGGTGGTTTTTCCGTTGGTTCCTGTCACGCCAACCAGCTGTAACTGGTCGGAAGGTTCGTTGTAAAAACGTCCTGCCAGCGCGGAGAGACGCTCATTCAGCTGGCTGAGATAGATGACCGGCACGCCGTGCATTTCACGGATCTCACCGTCTGTTGCCTCATCTTTGGCCTCAGCAATAATGGCAGCAACACCTTGCGCAATCGCCTGCGGGATATAACGACGCCCGTCCGCCTGATGACCCACCACTGCCACAAAAAGATCGCCAGAAGCCGCTACGCGGCTGTCCAGTACCATCTCTCGCAGTGCTCGCGCAGGTAGCATAGGCACCCACGGAGCAAGAAGGTCGCGCAAATTACGATCTGCCACCTGTTCCCTCGCCTTGATTAATTACAAATTCACTTTTTTCGCCCGTCGCCAGCGCATCCGGTTCAATGTTCATGGTGCGCAACACGCCGCCCATAATAGCCCCGAACACAGGCGCGGAGACGGCGCCGCCGTAGTATTTACCCGCCTGCGGATCGTTGATGACGACCACCAGTGCAAAACGCGGATTGCTTGCAGGCGCTACGCCTGCGGTATAGGCAATGTATTTGTTGATATAGCGGCCGTCCGGCCCCACTTTTTTCGCTGTACCAGTTTTAATGGCGATACGATAGCCCTTAATTGCGGCCTTCACGCCGCCACCGCCAGGTAACGCGACGCTTTCCATCATATGCACGACGGTACGAACGATAGATTCCGGGAAAACACGTTCCCCCGGAACCGGTGGATCAACTTTGGTGATCGACAGCGGACGATAAATGCCATAGCTGCCAATCGTTGCGTAGACTCGCGCTAACTGTAAGGGAGTTACCATTAGCCCGTAGCCGAAAGAGAAGGTGGCCCTCTCTATGTCAGACCACCGTTGTTTTTGAGGATATAAGCCACTGCGTTCTCCGACCAACCCCAAATTGGTCGCCTTTCCCAGCCCAAAACGTGAGTAAGTATCTACTAACGCTGAGGACGGCATCGCTAACGCCAGTTTTGACACACCGACGTTACTCGACTTCTGCAAGACCCCGGTCAGGGTCAGTTCGCTATAACGTGCCACGTCTTTGATTTCGTGACCGTTAATTCGATAAGGGATCGTATTCAGAACGGTATTTTCGTTGACGATGCCTCGCTGTAGAGCCGTCATCACCACCATGGGTTTTACGGTCGAACCGGGTTCAAACACATCGGTGATGGAGCGGTTACGCATTGCATCTTTTGCTGTACCGGCAAAATTATTCGGGTTGTATGAGGGGCTACTGGCCATCGCCAGCACTTCACCTGTCGCCACATCCACCAGCACGGCGCTGCCCGATTCCGCCTTGTTAAACGCGACGGCGTTGTTCAGTTCACGATAGACCAGCGCCTGCAAGCGTTCATCAATACTCAGGGCCAGGTTGTGCGCGGCCTGGCTGTCTGTCGAGGAAATGTCTTCAATGACGCGACCATAGCGGTCTTTACGCACGATTCGCTCGCCAGGCTGGCCGGTAAGCCACTTGTCGAAGCTTTTTTCAACGCCCTCAATCCCCTGGCTATCCACGTTGGTAAAGCCAATCAGGTGCGCGGTGACTTCGCCGGAAGGATAGTAACGGCGGGATTCTTCCCGCAGATGAATGCCCGGCAGCTTCAGTTTCTTAATGTAGTCAGCCATGTCAGGGTTCACCTGACGAGCAAGATAGATGAAGCGCCCTTTCGGGTTGGCGTTAACGCGTGACGCCAGCTGATCCAGCGGCATTTTCAACGCGTCTGAGAGCGCCTTCCAGCGGTTATCAAGGGTGATCCCGCCTGCGTCGTGCAGCTCTTTCGGATCGGCCCAGATCGCCTTCACCGGCACGCTCACCGCCAGCGGGCGGCCGGAGCGGTCGGTGATCATCCCACGAGAGGTAGAAACTTCCTGCACGCGCAGAGAACGCATATCCCCCTGACGCACCAGCATGTCAGGCGCGATGATTTGTAGCCACGCCACGCGTCCCAGCAGGAAACCCAGCGCCAGTAAAATGCAGCCGCAAAGCAACGCAAAACGCCAACTGACAAAGTTGGCCTGTTCTTCCTGGCGTTTTGGTTTTAGCGTTTTTGCCGCTGCTTTCATGCGTCGCGTTTTCCCTTATTTTTGTACTACGATATTTTCCTGCGAAGGATCAACATGCTGTAATTGCAGTTTTTCCGTTGCGATCCGTTCAACCCGGCTGTGATCGCCGAGCGCGTTTTCTTCAAGGATCAGATTTCGCCATTCAATATCCAGCGCATCGCGTTCCAGTACCATCTGTTCGCGCTGCGCAGTTAATAAACGGGTATGGTGAGCGGTGGTGACCACCATGACTGCCGTCACAATGATGCAAATGAACAAGCAGAGTGGCAGCTTCCCAAACCGCAAAAGATCGTCGCCGATCACGCCAGGCAAGGCATGGCGCTCGTTGCTTCCTAACGATCCCTTAACTTTGCTTAGGGTCTCTGTCACTCTGCTGATCATGCGTTCGTCCTCTCTGCAATACGCAGCACTGAACTACGGGCACGTGGATTCTCTGCCACCTCTTCTTCGCCCGGCATCAACTTGCCTAATGCTCGCAACTGACGGCCGCCCAGCTTTCTGAGTTGTTCTTCCGTCATCGGCAGCCCAGCTGGAACCTGCGGACCGCGGCTCTGTTCACGCATAAAGCGTTTTACGATGCGATCTTCCAGCGAATGGAAACTGATGATGGATAACCGCCCACCCGGGGCCAGCACGTCGAGCGAGCTTTTTAGCGCCAGCTCTATTTCCTCCAGTTCACTGTTTACCCAGATACGAACCGCCTGGAAGGTACGGGTCGCAGGATGTTTGTGCTTGTCCTTCACCGGCGTTGCCGCCGCGATGACTTCTGCCAGCTCTTTGGTACGGGTCATTGGCTCAACGCGGTTGCGCTCCACGATGGCGCGGGCAATACGTTTGCCAAAGCGTTCTTCGCCGAAGGTTTTGATTACCCAGGCAATATCCGCTTCGTCAGCAGTTTGTAACCATTCAGCGGCAGACTGGCCGCGAGTGGGGTCCATACGCATATCCAGCGGTCCATCACGCATAAAGGAAAAACCGCGTTCTGCATCATCAAGCTGTGGTGAAGAGACGCCAAGATCGAGGAGAATCCCGTCGATCTTGCCGGTCAGGCCGCGCTCAGCGACATAATCCGCAAGCGCAGAGAAAGGTCCATGCACGATGGAAAAGCGAGGATCATCGATGGTTTGCGCAACGGCAATCGCCTGCGGATCGCGGTCAATTGCCAGCAGGCGTCCTTCCGCTCCAAGCTGAGAGAGGATCAAACGCGAGTGACCACCGCGACCAAAAGTGCCATCAATATAGATGCCGTCTGGACGAATATTCAGGCCGTTAACGGCCTCATCCAGCAGCACCGTTGTATGTTTATAATTTTCCATCATATTTATAGAGACAAGTCCCGCAGCCGTTCCGATAATGTTTCGGAATCAGACTGCTCAGCGTCGATATCTTCCTTGACCTGTTGATACCAGGTCGTTTCGTCCCACAGTTCAAACTTGTTGAACTGTCCGACCAGCATCACTTCTTTAGTCAGACCGGCATGTTGCCGCAACACAGGCGCAATCAATAATCGCCCGGCGCTATCCATCTGACATTCACTGGCATGTCCCAATAACAGCCGCTGTACGCGGCGTTCCTGCGGGTTCATGCTCGACAGTCGCGACAGCTTTTGCTCAATGATTTCCCATTCAGGCAAAGGGTAAAGCAGCAGGCATGGGGAGTTGATGTCAATGGTGCAAACCAGTTGACCCGAAGCGTTCTCAATCAGCTGGTCGCGGTATCGGGTTGGTACCGATAAACGCCCTTTGCTGTCGAGATTGACTAACGTTGCTCCACGGAACATGCCAGTCTCACCCCTCCTCACCACTTTAACCCACAAATTCCCACCTGAAGGAGTTTACGGAGCGAGGGAAAAGCTTGTCAAGCCAGGACTCTCTCTATACCGGCGCGAAAGCACCGTATTTACAGAGCAAGCGTGACCTGGCTAATTACTACACAACTGGCGAGGCAAAATTAACGTTATGAATATTTGTAAGAAAAAAACAGAATATGCACACGAGCGTTAAGACTCACTCAATATCATCGCAGGGAAATATAAAGTGTCAGTTTGCGACGCGGGCAGCATTTTAAGGCATATCGCCGGGGGATAACAGCGCCAGATTAACCTCAAAGCCAGATGGATTCGTTCGTGTGCGTTGAGGTCTGAAGGGGGGAGTAAAAAATGGCTGAATATTCATCGGCTGGCACCTGTTTGTAACAAAACAATACAAAGAAATGCCCGTTAGAAATTATAATTGCACTTTTTAACGTCAAAATGGATTCAGAATAATAGCAGGCTATGAATCTTAGAGATAAATCCTAATTTTTATCCGGGAATTATTTCCCGCAATAAATGCGCTTCAAAAGGGGCAGTTTTACCGCCCCTGTGGAAATATTAATGGCGGCTCAAAATTCCGCGCCGATAGAGATTACGTTTGATACGCGTAAGCCCGGGTTTCGGTTTGCGGGGTTCATCCAGGCTTGCCAGAACAATCTCAAGCACGCGCTCGGCGACGTCGCGGTGACGCTGGGCCACGGCCAGCACCGGACATTGCAGGAAGTCGAGCAGTTCGTTATCGCCGAAGGTCGCAATCGCCAGATCGGATGGCAGTTTGCCATCGCGACGTAACGTCACATCCATCACCCCCTGCAACAGGGCAAACGAGGTGGTAAACAACGCCTGCGGCATCGGGTGCGTTTCCAGCCATTTCTCGAACAGCTGGGCAGCCGCTTCACGCTCATAGCTGTTGGCATACAGATAATGAACGTCACGCGGATCGTCTTTCCATGCCGTACGGAACCCTTGTTCACGCAGGAAGCTTACGGAAAGTTCAGGCAAAGCGCCAAGATACAGCACCGTTTCAGCCGGGAAGGTACGCAGCTCGGCAGCCAGCATTTCTGCATCGTCCTGATCGGCACCTACGACACTGGTGAAATGTTCACGATCCAGCGCACGATCCAGCGCCACAATCGGGAACGGATCGTTTGCCCAGCGCTGATAGAAAGGATGCTCTGGTGGTAAAGAGGTCGACACGATGATGGCGTCAACCTGACGTTGCAGCAGATGCTCAATGCAGCGCATCTCGTTGTCAGGCTGATCCTCGGAGCAGGCAATCAACAGCTGATAGCCCCGCTGACGAGCCTGACGTTCCAGATAGTTGGCGATGCGGGTATAGCTGGTATTTTCCAGGTCCGGGATCACCAGGCCAATCGAGCGGGTGCGCCCGGCACGTAAACCTGCGGCGACAGCATTCGGATGGTAATTATGCTCACGAACGACTGCCATCACTTTCTCAACGGTCTTATCGCTGACACGATACTGCTTTGCTTTACCGTTAATCACATAGCTGGCCGTGGTTCTCGACACGCCGGCGAGCCGGGCGATTTCATCCAGTTTCACAATTGCCCCTCAAAAAAAGAAAAAAGTCCATGGCCCTGTCAAGGTTATGGTTAAATATTTTAACATCTAAACGCAGAATAGCTTTCACGGCAACCGCTTTTGTCCGCGTTGTCGGTGGATTACGCAAAAAAAAGCCCGGCTTTGGCTACCGGGCTGAAAGAGGCGAACCTTTTGCGCAACTAACGCATGATTTTATCGCCGCGCGAGAGGCCAACAACGCCAGAGCGCGCAACTTCAACAATTTTTGCTACATCCCTGACGGAGGCCAGGAACGCATCCAGCTTATCGCTCGTTCCGGCAAGCTGCACAGTATATATAGAAGGCGTGACGTCGATGATCTGCCCACGGAAGATATCCGTGTTGCGCTTGACCTCTTCACGACCGTAACCGCTGGCCTGAATTTTCACCAGCATCACTTCACGTTCGACGTAAGCCCCCTGCCCCAGCTCGCTGACGCGCAACACGTCCACCAGTTTGTGCAACTGTTTTTCGATCTGCTCAAGCACTTTCGCATCGCCGACAGTCTGGATCGTCATGCGGGAGAGCGTTGGATCATCGGTCGGCGCAACGGTCAGGCTTTCAATGTTATAGCCGCGCTGCGCAAAAAGCCCAATGACGCGTGACAGTGCGCCCGACTCATTTTCCAGTAATACAGATAATATCCGGCGCATATCAGGTTCTCTCCGTTTTGCTTAACCACATTTCATCCATACCGCCGCCACGGATATGCATCGGATAAACGTGCTCTGTGCCGTCGACGATGACGTCCATGAAGACGAGGCGATTGTTTTTAACGTGCTCAAGCGCTTCGCCGAGCTTCGCTTCCAGCTCTGACGGATCGGTTACCCGCATGCCAATATGACCATAGGCTTCAGCCAGGCGGACAAAGTCCGGAAGTGACTTCATATAAGACTGAGAGTGACGGCCAGAATAAATCATATCCTGCCACTGCTTTACCATACCGAGGTAACCGTTATTCAGGTTCAGCACCAGCACTGGCAACTCATATTGCAGCGCAGTAGAAAGCTCCTGAATATTCATCTGTATGCTGCCATCACCCGTCACGCAGATCACCGTTTCGTTTGGCAACGCCAGCTTCACCCCCAGCGCGGCGGGCAGACCAAAGCCCATCGTGCCGAGCCCGCCAGAGTTGATCCAGCGACGCGGTTTATCAAACGGGTAATACAGCGCAGCGAACATCTGATGTTGGCCCACGTCAGAAGTGACATACGCATCGCCATTGGTCAGACGCCAGATCGTCTCGATCACCGCCTGCGGCTTGATGTTCTCACTCTGTGTGTCGTACTTAAGGCACTGACGGCCACGCCACTGTTCGATTTGCTGCCACCAGTCGCGGATCTCGTCCAGCGGTTGAGACGCGGTCTCCTGCGCCAGCAGATCCAACATTTGATCCAGCACCTGTCGTGCGTCCCCCACGATCGGCACATCCGCCGGCACCGTTTTAGAGATTGAAGTCGGATCGATATCAATGTGCAGCATCGTCGCATGCGGACAGTATTTCGCCAGATTATTGGTGGTGCGATCGTCAAAACGCACGCCGACGGCAAAAATCACATCAGAATGGTGCATCGTCATATTGGCTTCATAGGTGCCGTGCATACCCAGCATGCCCAGCGCCTGACGGTGGGTAGCCGGGAATGCCCCCAGCCCCATCAGCGATGACGCGACAGGAAGATTCAGCTTCTCAATCAGTTCGCGAAGTTGCGTTTCACAGGCTGCATTGACGGCACCGCCCCCCACATAGACTACGGGCTTTTTCGCAGCCAGCAGCGTTTGCAGCGCACGCTTAATCTGGCCTTTGTGCCCCTGCGTCGTCGGATTATATGAACGCATGCTCACCGACTCAGGCCACAGATAAGGCAGTTTATTCGCGGGATTGAGAATATCTTTTGGCAGATCGACAACCACAGGCCCAGGACGACCGCTGGCGGCCAGCCAGAAGGCTTTTTTCAGTACGCCCGGAATGTCTTCCGTTTGCTTAACCAGAAAGCTGTGCTTCACCACGGGGCGTGAGATCCCCACCATGTCGCATTCCTGAAACGCATCATAGCCAATCAGTGACGTCGCCACCTGTCCGGAGAGAATGACCAGTGGAATGGAGTCCATATACGCAGTCGCAATGCCGGTGATGGCATTGGTCGCTCCCGGTCCGGAAGTGACGAGCACAACACCCACCTCGCCCGTGGCGCGGGCCAGGCCGTCAGCCATATGCACAGCAGCCTGTTCATGACGAACCAGAACATGATCAATACCGCCTACCGTGTGCAGCGCGTCATAAATATCAAGAACCGCGCCTCCGGGATAGCCGAACACTTGTTTCACGCCCTGATCGATAAGCGATCGGACGACCATTTCCGCGCCAGACAACATCTCCATGCTTTGCCTCCAGGCTTTTGTTATAGACGGACAGCAGAATTCATTTCCGCGCCGTCTTCTGACAGGGTGAACCCATCTTATAATGTGCAGAGTGATGAATACCTTAACCGCTCGTTATGAGCCAGGCAATTAGCAAACGGAATGCGGGAATGGGCAATAAAAGCAGAAAAAACAGCTGTCAGACACGAATATGGTGAATTCATCTGCTATGAGGGGAGACGCTAATAATTCATCTCTTAAAAAGAGGATGGATCAGGAAATCATCTATTTTTAAGCCTCCCTGAGTGTCTGAAAAAATGCGCACAGAACAAAATATTGCTTGCATAAAAAACCACAGAATAAACCGCATGGCACCATGCGGTTTATTCATCCTGTCTTATCGACGACAAATATTGACCAGCAGCTCTTCCATCCATTGATGCCCTTTATCCCGCCCCGCCGCTTCATGCCAGGAAAGATAACAGGTACGGCTATTCAGCTTGAGCGGCAGAGGTAAAATTTGCAGGCTCAGCGAATCGGAGAACTCTTCAGCAAGCCAGCGCGGTGCAATAGCGACTAGCTGCGTCTGAGAAACGACATTCAATACGCTGACCATCGCCATTCCCTGATAGGCCACGCTGGCTTGTTTATCGGCAGTGTCATACCACGGCAGACTAAATGAGGCATATCTGTCCAGAGCAACCACGGCATGCTGCTCGCTGTAAACATCGCTTTCACGCAGCGGAGAATTCATACGGGAATGTTTTTTGCTGGCGACTAACACCATTTCATCTTTAAACAATGGAACACAGGCAAACTCTGGACGGCGAAACTCTTCATAGCCCAGAACGAACTCCGTTTCCTGATAACGAAGCTGGTGCTCAGTATTTTGATTTAATGATGATTTAAAAACGAGATGAATATTAGGAGCAATCTGTTCGACTTTATTATATATAACAGACGTCAAATAATTGTCTAACGGACTGCAAACACAGAGATGGAAAACCCGTTCACTGCTTAAGGGTTCAAAACCCGAGCCGGGAAGCTCATTTTGTACCAGCTGTAGCGCCTGACGAATCGAACCGAATAGCTGGAATGCACGCGCCGTGGGCTGGATACCTCTTCCATAGCGGACGAATAACTCGTCGTTAAACATCACCTTAAGTCTGGCTACGGCATTACTCACGGCAGGTTGAGACATTCCCAGAGATTGCGCTGCTCGCGTAATATTCTGCTCCTGCATAACTGCATCAAATACAGTTAACAGATTGAGATCCACTGTGCGCAACTGAGGCTTAACCCCATCATAAGTCTGTGGTTGGTTAATATTATTTTCTGGCATTTCTGACTCCACCGTCACGCTAAATTCCCTTTGCCAAGGTACAGTAATAACTTCGAAAAATATGATTTACCATGCATATACAACAAGCGAAAGGAAATTATTTAAAATTCGGAATATATAAAGAAACCCCATTCAACGAGCGACTTTACGCATCCCATAAATGAAGAGCTAAAAATCGTTCAAAAGATATCTCAAACTTTAATGTGGGCATGAAACCATAAATCAGACAAATGCACAATCAACGCACTCATTAATAATGGCTTAAGTGTTATTAAACTATTAATGGCATACATCGCATTTTCATTAACAAAATGATATCAATTTTGCTAACTTACTCACCCGCAAATCATTCATGTAATTTATAAATCAATGATATAAAACAGATTCCATTTCACAGCACATTGGTAAAAATAGTATGTTCAATTGCTACCAATTATATTCAAATTATTCCAGAGATGAATCGCCAGTCCAATAATAGACAATAAAATCGGTTAGACATGCAAAAACCAGCACAATTAGCTAATGTGTTTATCCTGTACTGAGTGGCCGTTTTGCCTGAGAGGGGTTGACATGAGTTGGCGTATCCAGTACCACTAAAAGCATATCGCATTCACCTGGAGCACGATTCATGATTCGCACCCTTCGTTTCACCGGTCTACTACTACTAAACGCATCCACTGTGCGCGGTAGACTGGCGGGCGAAATTCAGCGTTGAATCGTCTTCAGTAAAACTAAAAACCCGCGCCACTGCGCGGGTTTTTTTATGCTCGTAGCAAGGCGCCCTAAGACTGACAAGGACCTAACCCATGAGCCAGCAAGTCGTTATTTTCGATACTACTTTACGTGACGGTGAACAGGCATTACAGGCGAGCCTGAGTGTTAAAGAAAAACTGCAAATTGCTCTGGCCCTCGAACGCATGGGTGTAGACGTAATGGAAGTCGGCTTTCCCGTCTCCTCGCCAGGTGATTTCGAGTCAGTGCAGACCATCGCCCGCACCATCAAAAACAGCCGCGTGTGCGGTCTGGCTCGCTGCGTAGAGAAAGATATTGATGTGGCCGCGGAATCCCTGAAAGTTGCAGAAGCCTTCCGTATCCATACATTCATTGCCACCTCCCCCATGCACATTGCGACCAAGCTGCGCAGTACGCTGGATGAAGTGATTGAACGTGCGGTGTATATGGTCAAACGCGCGCGTAACTACACGGATGACGTCGAATTCTCCTGTGAAGATGCAGGCCGCACGCCGATTGACGATTTGGCCCGTGTGGTGGAAGCCGCCATCAATGCCGGCGCCAAAACCATCAACATCCCTGATACCGTCGGCTACACCATGCCGTTTGAGTTCTCCAACATCATCACCGGCCTGTACGATCGCGTGCCAAATATTGATAAAGCCATCATCTCCGTGCATACCCATGACGATTTGGGCCTGGCTGTGGGCAATGCCATCGCCGCCGTTCACGCCGGCGCGCGTCAGGTAGAAGGGGCAATGAACGGCATTGGTGAACGTGCCGGCAACTGCTCGCTGGAAGAAGTGATCATGGCGATCAAGGTGCGCAAAGACATTATGAACGTGCACACTCGCATCAATCACAACGAAATCTGGCGCACCAGCCAGACCGTGAGCCAGATTTGCAACATGCCGATCCCGGCGAACAAGGCGATTGTTGGGGCTGGCGCGTTCGCCCACTCCTCCGGTATTCACCAGGATGGCGTGCTGAAGAACCGTGAAAACTACGAAATCATGACTCCGGAATCCATCGGTCTGAACCAGGTTCAGTTGAACCTGACCTCGCGCTCTGGCCGCGCGGCGGTAAAACACCGTATGGAAGAGATGGGTTATAAGGACAGCGATTACAACATGGATCAGCTGTACGACGCATTCCTGAAGCTGGCTGACAAGAAAGGCCAGGTCTTCGATTACGACCTGGAAGCACTGGCATTCATCAATAAACAGCAGGAAGAGCCAGAACACTTCCGTCTGGACTACTTCACCGTTCAGTCAGGCTCAAGCGATATCGCTACCGCCTCCGTCAAGCTGGCCTGCGGCGATGAAATTAAAGCGGAAGCCGCCAACGGTAACGGCCCTGTGGATGCCATTTACCAGGCGATTAACCGCGTCACTGAGTACGACGTAGAGCTGGTGAAATACGACCTGACGGCAAAAGGGCACGGTAAAGACGCCCTGGGCCAGGTTGATATCGTCGTCAACTACAACGGTCGCCGCTTCCACGGTGTGGGTCTGGCGACAGATATCGTCGAATCCTCCGCGAAAGCGATGGTGCATGTCCTGAACAACATCTGGCGCGCCGCCGAAGTCGAAAAAGAGTTGCAACGCAAAGCTCAGAATAAAGAGAACAACAAGGAAACCGTGTGATGTCGAAGAATTACCATATTGCTGTGTTGCCGGGTGACGGTATTGGCCCGGAAGTGATGGCACAGGCGCTGAAAGTACTGGAAGCTGTTCGTTCGCGTTTTGCGATGAAAATTACCACCAGCCACTACGACGTGGGCGGTATTGCGATTGATAATCACGGTACTCCCCTGCCGAAAGGGACTGTAGAAGGCTGCGAAAATGCCGATGCCGTTCTTTTTGGCTCCGTGGGCGGCCCAAAATGGGAACACCTGCCGCCAGCAGAGCAGCCAGAGCGCGGTGCGCTGCTGCCGTTGCGTAAGCACTTCAAACTGTTCAGCAACCTGCGTCCGGCGAAACTGTACCCGGGGCTGGAAGAGTTTTGCCCGCTGCGCGCGGATATCGCGGCCAACGGTTTCGACATCCTGTGCGTGCGTGAGTTGACCGGCGGCATCTACTTCGGTCAGCCAAAAGGTCGCGAAGGCAGCGGTCAGCATGAGAAAGCGTTTGATACCGAGGTCTATCACCGTTTTGAAATCGAACGTATCGCCCATATCGCGTTTGAGTCAGCGCGCAAACGCCGCCGTAAAGTAACCTCTATTGATAAAGCAAACGTGCTCCAGTCGTCTATTTTGTGGCGCGAAATCGTCAGTGAAGTCGCTAAGCAGTACCCGGACGTTGCGCTGTCGCATATGTATATCGACAACGCAACGATGCAGCTGATCAAAGATCCGTCTCAGTTTGACGTGCTGCTGTGCTCCAACCTGTTCGGCGATATTCTCTCGGATGAATGCGCCATGATCACCGGCTCCATGGGTATGCTGCCCTCGGCCAGCCTGAACGAAGAAGGCTTTGGCCTGTACGAACCGGCGGGCGGCTCCGCGCCGGATATCGCAGGCAAAAATATCGCCAACCCGATTGCGCAGATCCTCTCCCTGGCTCTGCTGCTGCGCTATAGCCTGGATGCAGGCGATGCAGCAACCGCAATTGAAAACGCCATTAACCGGGCGTTAGAAGAAGGCGTTCGTACCGGTGATTTATCACGCGGCGCGGCGGCAGTCAGTACCGATGAAATGGGCGACATCATTGCCCGCTATGTCGCTGAAGGGGTGTAATCATGGCTAAGACGTTATATGAGAAGTTGTTTGATGCGCACGTGGTCTACGAAGCACCAAACGAAACCCCACTGTTGTACATCGACCGTCATCTGGTACATGAAGTGACCTCTCCTCAGGCATTTGACGGCCTGCGCGCGCACAAGCGCCCGGTGCGTCAGCCGGGTAAAACCTTTGCCACGATGGATCACAACGTTTCCACCCAGACCAAAGACATCAATGCATCTGGCGAGATGGCGCGTATCCAGATGCAGGAGCTGATTAAGAACTGTAACGAGTTTGGCGTGGAGCTGTACGATCTGAACCACCCCTATCAGGGTATCGTCCACGTAATGGGGCCTGAGCAGGGGATTACCCTGCCAGGCATGACCATCGTCTGCGGCGACTCCCATACCGCAACCCACGGCGCATTTGGCGCGCTGGCGTTCGGGATTGGGACCTCTGAAGTTGAACACGTTCTGGCGACGCAGACCCTGAAGCAGGGCCGCGCCAAAACCATGAAGATTGAAGTGAAGGGCAAAGCGGCACCTGGCATTACCGCGAAAGATATCGTGCTGGCGATTATCGGCAAAACCGGCAGTGCAGGCGGCACCGGTCACGTCGTTGAGTTCTGCGGAGATGCTATCCAGGCGCTGAGCATGGAAGGTCGTATGACCCTGTGCAACATGGCCATTGAGATGGGCGCCAAAGCAGGACTGGTGGCCCCAGACGAAACCACCTTCAACTATGTGAAGGGGCGTCTGCATGCGCCGAAAGGTCAGAATTTTGACGACGCGGTAGCGTACTGGAAAACCCTGAAAACGGACGAGGGGGCAATTTTTGATACCGTTGTGACGTTACAGGCGGAAGAGATCGCCCCGCAGGTCACCTGGGGCACCAACCCGGGCCAGGTGATTTCTGTCAACGACAGCATTCCTGACCCGGCTTCCTTCGCCGATCCGGTCGAGCGCGCCAGTGCAGAAAAGGCGCTGGCCTATATGGGGCTGAAACCCGGCGTACCGCTGACCGACGTGAGCATTGATAAAGTGTTCATCGGCTCCTGTACCAACTCCCGTATTGAAGATTTACGCGCTGCGGCAGAAATTGCTAAAGGCCGCAAAGTGGCGCCGGGCGTGCAGGCGCTGGTTGTGCCGGGCTCCGGTCCGGTGAAAGCCCAGGCGGAAGCGGAGGGTCTGGATAAGATCTTTATCGAAGCAGGCTTCGAATGGCGCCTGCCCGGCTGCTCCATGTGTCTGGCGATGAACAACGACCGCCTGAATCCGGGCGAGCGATGTGCCTCCACCAGCAACCGTAACTTTGAAGGCCGTCAGGGCCGCGGTGGGCGCACCCACCTGGTCAGCCCGGCAATGGCCGCCGCTGCGGCAGTCACCGGTCATTTCGCCGATATTCGCAGCCTGAAATAAGGAGACAATCATGGCAGAGAAATTTACCCAACATACGGGCCGTGTTGTCCCGCTGGATGCCGCTAACGTCGATACTGACGCTATCATTCCTAAGCAGTTTTTGCAGAAAGTGACGCGCACGGGTTTTGGTGCGCATCTGTTCAACGACTGGCGCTTCCTCGACGATAAAGGCGAAGTGCCAAACCCGGAATTCGTCCTGAACTTTCCGGAATACAAAGGCGCCTCCATTTTGCTGGCGCGGGAAAACTTTGGCTGTGGATCGTCGCGTGAACATGCGCCATGGGCATTGACCGACTACGGCTTTAAGGTGGTTATCGCCCCAAGCTTCGCGGATATCTTCTACGGCAACAGCTTTAACAACCAGCTGCTGCCGGTGACGCTGAGTGACGAACAGGTCGATGAACTGTTTGCGCTGGTGCAGGCAAATCCGGGGATTTCGTTTGAAGTGGATCTGGAAGCGGAAGTGGTGAAGGCCGGTGACAAGACCTACAGCTTCAGCATTGATGCGTTCCGTCGCCACTGCATGCTGAACGGTCTGGACAGCATTGGCCTGACGCTGCAACACGAAGAGGCTATAGCCGCCTACGAGAAAAAACAGCCTGCGTTTATGGGCTAAAGGCAATGGCCCGCAGGGCGCGGGCCATTGATAAGGGTGCGTTGAGGCTCAACCACTCTGGAGAGGCGGGGAAAACCCCCGCCAATACCGCTAACGTTTTGCTTCGTAAGCCAACACTGCTGCCAGCTCTGTTTTCTCCTGTCTGAAGTGCAGCTCACACAGCGAGTCGCGCACCATCCAGGTGAAGATCAACAGCGTCGTACAGATCAGAAACAAACCTAACAGCAGAGTACGTTTTGGCATTCCAGCCTCCTTATTGCTTTTCGGCAATGAAGAGACTAACCTCGCAATGTGGGTTGTGAAGTTAATCTCCCCATCAGTTTTTTGATGTGGGACTCTCCACTGTTTGCCTCTTGCGAAAGCCTGAGGCAAACAGCCTCAAGCACCCGTCACGCACTCTATGCGCCTTCTCTGCGCCTGTCAGAAAGTCGTTTCATTTCGTGAAGCCGCCTTCCAGAATCAAACGTCTTTTACCCGGCACGTCAGCATCAGCGTGACAAGCGAAATCGCTGCGATCACCCAGTACACGGATGCATGTCCATAGCTTTGCGACAGTCCCCCCTGAATCACCCCTGCCAGAATCACGCCGGTAGAGATACTGTTGGTAAACAGCGTGGTCGCGGAGCCTGCGCGCCCCGGCATTAAATCCTGAAACCAGAGCATGCCTATCCCGGCAACGATGCCGATAAATACCGCGTTAAACAGCTGTAACGCCAGCAAAGCTTCACGCGAATGGAACAGGATCAGCCCCGCGTAGAACACCACCCCAGCCGCCACGGCGACGACCATCATCCGACGCTTTCCGAAACGTTTCACGTAGTAACCCGCCAGAATCATCGCCGGGATCTCCAGCCCGGCAGCGGTGCCCATCAGAATACCCGCGAGCTTGTCGGGCAGTCCCAAATCGCTGCTGATCCACAGCGGCATATCGATGATGTACATGGTGTTACAGGTCCACATCAGCGTGGAGGCGATAAACAACATGCGGACGTTTTTATCCTGCCAGCCGCTCACCTGCGTGATGGGCTTGTCCGTCACCTGCTCTACGCGCGCCACCGATGGCAGCGCAAAGGCGATCAGCGCCAGGCTGATGACAAAAATCCCCGCCGCGATGGAAAACATGGTGGTGAAGCCGTAGTTCAGCGCCAGCATAAACGCCAGCGGCGGACCGATGACCCACGCGAGAGAGAGCTGCGCACGCATCACCGAGCTGAACATCACCACTTCCCTCGCCGAGCTGTCGGCGTACTCCCGGGCCAGGGCGAACAGTTGCGGCATGGCGGTGTTCGCCAGAGAGGCCAGCAGCACGCCGCAGGTAATGAGCGTCAGGTAATGGCGGTTGAAGGCAAACAATAACGCGTTGCCCACGGCCATCGCGCAACAAAAGAGGATCAGCTTGCGGCGATCGCCCTGGCTGTCGGATCGTTTCGCCAGCCACAGGCTGACGAGGATCCCGGCAATGGCGTTGACGGTGTAGAACAGGCCCACCCAAAACGGCTGCGCCCCCACCTCGCGGCTGAGAAACAGGCTCAGCGTCGGCGCCTGAAGCGCGCCGGCCACGCCCATCATGAAGGCCACCAGCATAAAAGCGGCGTACACGCCATTCAGGCGTCGCCCCATCGTCATCAACCAGAGCATGCGCAAGTCCTTATGAAAGCGAATCGAAATTGGGTGGAATAGTAAACGAAAAAAGCCAGCAAAAAACATTTTGCTGGCGGGTGATTAGCACCAATACTCAGTCACACATGATCGAGGCGAGTTAGCGAGAAGAGGTCGGTTTCGTAACGTCCCACTGCATCAGATCTTCCAGTATTCTCAGCCGCTGCTCTGCGCACTGGCGGGCCAGCCAGGACACTCCCTTTGTCGCTGAAAAATAGTGCTGATAAAACTGACGTGCGGTAGACCTCTTCATAATTTACCTCCTCGCTTCATCGATAAGGATTATTGACTTAATATAGGGATTAATAAATTGCTGATTTTTTGTCAGGAGTTCCCCTTTTATGCCTTCTGGTCGTCTGCAACAACAATTTATCCGCCTCTGGCAGTGCTGTGAGGGGCAATCGCAGGAAACCACGCTCAACGAGTTGGCTGACCTGCTTAGCTGTTCCCGCCGCCATATGCGCACGCTGCTCAATACCATGCAGCAGCAGGGGTGGTTAAGCTGGGAAGCGGAGGCGGGACGCGGGAAACGCTCGCGGCTGACCTTTCTCTACACCGGGCTGGCATTGCAGCAGCAGCGTGCAGAAGACCTGCTCGAGCAGGACCGTATCGATCAGCTGGTCCAGCTGGTGGGCGACAAAGCCGCCGTGCGCCAGATGCTGGTCTCGCATCTGGGACGCAGCTTTCGTCAGGGGCGCCACATTCTGCGGGTGCTTTACTACCGCCCAATGAAAAATCTGTTGCCCGGTACGGCGTTACGTCGCTCTGAAACCCACATGGCCCGGCAGATATTCAGCGGCCTGACGCGGATAAATGAGGAAAACGGGGAACTGGAGGCGGATATCGCGCACCACTGGCAACAGCTTTCCCCGCGCCACTGGCGCTTTTTCTTACGCCCCGGCATTCATTTCCACCATGGACGCGAGCTGGAGATGCGCGACGTTATCGATTCCTTAGAGCGAGCCCGCACGCTGCCGCTCTATTCGCATATCGCGCGGATCCACTCCCCAACGGCCTGGACGCTGGATATTGAGCTATCGCAGCCGGACAAATGGCTTCCGTGGCTTCTGGGCTACGTCCCCTCAATGATCCTGCCTGCCGAGTGGCGCTCCCTGAACAATTTTTCCAGCCAGCCGATTGGTACGGGCCCCTACTCCGTTACACGAAACAACAGTAATCAGCTGAAGATCCGCGCCTTTGATGATTACTTTGGCTACAGGGCATTGATCGACGAAGTGAACGTCTGGGTGTTACCGGATCTCAACGAAGAGCTGAGCGCAGGCCTGACCCTGGAAGGGCCAACAGCCGGTGAAAGGGCGTTCGAAAGCCGCCTGGAGGAGGGCTGCTACTACCTGCTCTTTGATAGCCGCAGCCATCGCGGGGCAAACCACGACGTACGCAGGTGGATCAGCCATATTCTTGCCCCTGCTAACCTGATTTATCACGCAGAGGAGCAATACCAGACCTGGTGGTTCCCGGCCTATGGCCTGCTTCCGCGCTGGCACCATGCGCAGCCAGTGCGCAGTGAAAAACCTGCCGGACTGGAGACCATTACCCTCAGCTACTATCGCGATCACATTGAGCACAGGTTTATCGCAAGGATCATGAGCACGCTGCTGGCAGCCGAAGGCGTGACGCTGGCGATACAGGAAGTCGATTATGATGAATGGCATCGCGGAGACGTCATCAGCGATATCTGGCTCAACAGCGCAAACTTTACGCTGCCGCTTGATTTCTCGCTCTTTTCTCACCTGTACGAAGTGCCCCTGATTCAGCACTGTATCAACCGGGACTGGCAGCAGGACGCCGCACGGTGGCGGGCAGGAGAAATGGATCTGGCCGCCTGGTGTCAGGAATTACTGGCCGGGCAGACGATCGTACCGTTGATTCACCACTGGCTGCTGATCCAGGGGCAGCGCAGCATGCGCGGCCTGCGGATGAATACCCTCGGCTGGTTTGATTTTAAATCCGCCTGGTTTGCGCCGCCGGAGCCATAACGCTTTCGTAATATTCACCAAATCATTACAATAGCGCCGTTCTCAACGGGGTGCTGCATCACAGATGTGCGCTGAGATAATACCCGTCGAACCTGATCCGGATAACGCCGGCGAAGGGATTTGAGGCTGTCGCTCAAAATCCTTTGCCACTCAACCCTGAGGTGCAAAGTGTTAAAAAACGTTCTTCCTCTGCTGGCGCTGTTTGCGCTGCCTGTTTTTGCTAAGCCTGTTCTGACGGTCTACACCTACGACTCCTTCTCCGCCGACTGGGGCCCTGGCCCGGTGGTAAAAAAAGCCTTTGAAGCGGACTGCAACTGCGAGTTGAAATTCGTGGCGCTGGAAGATGGCGTCTCGCTGCTTAACCGGCTGCGCATGGAAGGCAAAAACAGCAAAGCCGACGTGGTGCTCGGGCTGGATAACAACCTGCTGGAAGCCGCCACCCAAACCAGACTGTTCGCCAAAAGCGGCGTGGCGGCAGATGCCGTTAACGTACCGGGCGGCTGGAAAAACGACACCTTCGTTCCCTTTGATTACGGTTACTTTGCGTTTGTCTACGATAAAAACAAGCTGAAGAATCCGCCCAAAAGCCTGAAAGAGCTGGTCGAAAGTGACCAGAAATGGCGCGTGATTTACGAAGATCCGCGTACCAGCACGCCGGGTCTGGGGCTGCTGCTGTGGATGCAAAAAGTTTACGGGGATAAAACGCCGGAAGCGTGGCAGAAGCTGGCCGCGAAAACCGTTACCGTCACCAAAGGCTGGAGCGAAGCCTATGGCCTGTTCCTGAAAGGCGAAAGCGACCTGGTGCTGAGCTACACTACCTCTCCGGCCTACCACATTATCGCCGAGAAGAAAGACAACTACGCCGCCGCGAACTTTGCTGAAGGGCATTATTTGCAGGTGGAAGTGGCCGCCCGCACCGCCGCGAGCAAACAGCCGGAGCTTGCCGAAAAATTCCTGAAATTTATGATCTCCCCGGCATTTCAGAACGCTATTCCGACCGGCAACTGGATGTACCCGGTCACTGACGTTGCGCTGCCGGCAGGCTTTAAGCAGCTAAACAAGCCGCAAACCTCACTGGAATTTACGCCGCAGCAGGTTGCCGCCCAGCGCGCCGCATGGATTAGTGAATGGCAACGCGCCGTCAGCCCCTGATCCCCGGCTGGTTAGTTCCCGGGCTGCTCGCCGCCGTACTGATGGTCGTCGTCAGCCTGGGTGCATTCCTTGCGCTGTGGTTTAACGCGCCAGAGAGCGATCTGCTCGCCCTCTGGCACGACAGCTATCTCTGGCACGTCATCCGCTTCTCCTTCTGGCAGGCGTTTCTCTCCGCGCTGCTGTCGGCGATCCCGGCCATTTTCCTTGCACGCGCCCTCTATCGCAGACGTTTCCCCGGCAGGCTTGCCCTGCTGCGGCTGTGCGCGATGACGCTGATCCTGCCCGTGTTGGTGGCGGTGTTCGGCATTCTGAGCGTCTACGGTCGGCAGGGCTGGCTGGCATCCCTCTTCAACCTGCTTGGTCTGGAATGGACCTTCTCCCCTTACGGCCTGAAAGGCATTCTGCTGGCGCATATTTTTTTCAATATGCCGATGGCGACGCGCCTCTTTTTACAGGCGCTGGAAAACATTCCCGGTGAGCAGCGTCAGATTGCCGCCCAGCTTGGCATGCGCGGCTGGTCGTTCTTCCGCTTTGTCGAATGGCCGTGGCTGCGACGCCAGATTGCTCCGGTTGCCGCGCTAATCTTTATGCTCTGCTTCGCCAGCTTCGCGACCGTACTTTCTCTCGGCGGCGGGCCGCAGGCCACCACCATTGAGCTGGCGATCTATCAGGCCTTAAGTTACGACTACGATCCGGGCCGCGCCGCGCTGCTAGCGATCGTGCAGATGGTCTGCTGCCTGGCGCTGGTGTTACTCAGCCAGCGGCTAAGTAAAGCGATCCCCACAGGTAGCAATAACCTGACAGGCTGGCGCGATCCGCAGGACAGCCTGCACAGCCGCGTCGCGGATTTTATGCTAATCGCATTGGCACTCCTGCTTCTGCTGCCCCCGCTGCTGGCCGTTATCGTTGATGGCCTGAATCGCAATGTGTTGTCGGTACTGCAACAGCCTGTCCTGTGGCAAGCAACGTGGACCTCATTGCGCATCGCGCTGGCTGCCGGGCTACTGTGCGTGATCCTGACCATGATGCTGCTCTGGAGCAGCCGCGAACTGTACGCGCGTCATGCCCGTAAAGCCGGACACGCGCTGGAACTGACGGGTATGCTGATCCTGGCGATGCCGGGCATTGTGCTGGCGACCGGATTCTTTTTACTGTTCAACAGCACCATCGGCCTGCCGGAAAGCGCCGACGGCATCGTCATTTTTACCAACGCATTGATGGCCATCCCTTACGCGCTCAAGGTGCTGGAAAACCCGATGCGCGACGTCAATAGCCGCTACAGTTTGCTGTGTCAGTCGCTGGGCATGCAGGGCTGGCAGCGTCTGAAGGTGGTCGAACTGCGCGCGCTAAAGCGTCCGCTGGCCCAGGCGCTGGCGTTTGCCTGCGTGCTGTCGATTGGCGATTTTGGCGTTGTGGCCCTCTTCGGCAACGAGGATTTCCGCACGCTGCCGTTCTGGCTTTATCAGCAAATTGGCTCCTATCGTAGCCAGGACGGCGCCGTCACGGCGCTACTCCTGTTGCTGCTGTGCTTTGCGTTATTTACCGTTATCGAAAAACTTCCGGGGCGTGATGTTAAAACTGACTGATGTAACCTGGCTTTATGAGCACCTGCCAATGCGTTTTACCCTCTCCGTTCGTCAGGGAGAGCGAATCGCAGTGCTTGGCCCCAGCGGGGCCGGAAAAAGTACCCTGCTCAATCTGATTGCCGGTTTTTTACAGCCTGCCAGCGGGTCGATCGTCATTGATAATGGCGAGTATACCTACGCTCCGCCGGCTAAGCGCCCGGTGTCGATGCTGTTCCAGGAAAACAATCTGTTCAATCATCTTACGGTGTGGCAGAACATCGCGCTGGGTATGGATCCGGGGTTGAAGCTCAATGTTGCGCAGCGTCAGACGCTGGAGGCGATCGCCGAACAAATGGGCCTGGCTGCGTTTATCAACAGACTACCGGGTGAGCTTTCGGGCGGCCAGCGCCAGCGCGTGGCGCTGGCGCGCTGTCTGGTGCGCAAGCAGCCGCTGCTGCTGCTCGACGAACCCTTTTCGGCGCTCGACCCGGCCCTGCGTCAGGAGATGCTCTCGCTGGTTGAGGAGGTTTGCGAGCGCGAGCAACTGACGATGCTGATGGTTTCGCATAGCATCGAAGATGCCGCACGCATCGCGCCGCGATCGGTGGTGATCGCGGAGGGACGTATTCTGTGGGATGGGGAAACAGAAGAACTTCTGAGTGGTAAGGCGGGGGCGTCTTCATTGTTGGGTATTCGTGCGGTCTGATGCCCTCACCCTGGCCCTCTCCCACAGGGAGAGGGAAAACACCTTAACGGCTCACCACCTTTAACAGGATCTCGCCGTACACCGGCATCAGCGGGTGGCGGATCAGCGCGATCAGCGCCACCACGGCCACCCCCAACGTCAGCGGGGCCAGCCAGAGCAGGCGAGTGCGCGGAAGATAGCGCGTCAGACGATCAACACTGGCTTTCGCGCTGCGCCACAGGCGCCAGCAGAGCCAGACCGCCAGCCACAGCAGCACCGCCGTGCCCAGCAGCAGCCATTTAAACTCACCGCTTTGCATACCGTCAGGAATATCAATCGCCGCGCCCGCCAGGATACCCGGCAGGAAGTAGAACGGCGGCCAGAAGACGCAGCCGATGATATTCGGCACCACAAACTTCGCGACGGGCAGATCCAGCATCCCGGCCACCATCGGCACCAGCGGACGCGTTGGGCCAACGAAGCGCCCCACGAGGATGGTGAACATGCTGTGCTGGTGCAGCGCATGCTCGGTTTTATCCAGCAGCGCTTTGTTTTTTTTCATGAACGACCAGCGGTGCAGCGGCTTCTTAAAGCGCCAGCCCAGCCAGAAGGAGATCCAGTCCCCCAGCAAACAGCCGATAATACCGGCCATCCACGCCTGCCAGAAATTGACCTCGCCGCTGCCGATAAGCGCCCCAAGCCCCGCCATCATCACGGTGCCGGGCAGGATCAGCCCGACCAGCGCCAGCGACTCCAGAAATGCCACCAGCGCCACGGCGATGAGCGAATACATAACGGACTGGGTAATAAAATGTTCCAGCAATGCCTGCATAACTATTCCGGTCAGAAAACGAATCAGCGATTCTGCTTAGCGCCCTGCACCGCGTCAAGGCATCAATTGTCTGAATAGTTTACAAGATGCGCCTGAAGTTCACCTGAATGTTTACCGATTATTCACATCCCGCACGGAATTCGCTCGGGCTGGCACCGGTGCACTTCTTAAACACGCGAGAGAAATAGAGCTGATCTTCAAAGCCGACGTTACGCCCGACGGTGGCGATAGGCATTCGGGTGGTGCTGAGCAGCAGTTTCGCCTGGCTGATGCGCTGATCCTCGCGCCAGCTGAGTACGCTCACGCCAAGCTGCTGGCGGAACAGATGCGACAGCCGTGACGGCGACAGGCACACATGCTGGGCGACGCTGGCAATATCAAACTGGCTGTCGGCAAGGTGGTCGCTGATGTACTGGCAGGCGTCGCGGACGCGGTTGTCCAGCGGCGGATTAAGCGACTCGTTGATGGCCTCCATGCGGCGCAGCAGCACCTGTTCAAGCAGGTTGATGGCCAGCAGTTCGGCGTAGCGCCCGCCCGCCTGCCCTGCCTCAATAATCTGTGCGAACAGCTCACGGAACTGCGCCAGATGCGCCTCATCCGGGCGATATAAACCGGTATGGGCGAAAATGGCCGGCCACGAGAGCCACTCCTGCCAGTAGGCGCGCGGACGGAAATAGACCCACTGGTGATACCACTCTTTGGCATCCGGGTGGCGCCCGTAGTGATGGATCTCCCCCGGCGGGAACAGCAGCATATCACCGGGGCGGCAGATAAACTGTTGATCCCCATTTTTGACGACGCCTTCTCCGCGTACGGTCAGGTTCAGGATATATCCCTTCATGCCAAGAGGGCGATCGACGTAAAAATCGAGATATCCCTCGGCCTCAATTGGCGTCAGTCCCGCCACCAGATGGGCGTTAAATGAGTAGCCCGGCAGTAAGGGATCGTTTTGCGGTTCGGCCATAGATTCAGTTCTCCCAAGGGTCCTGAAGGAAACCAATTGTCCATATCGATAAAAGCAGTATAAAAATGGCCCGCGAAAAGATCCAAAAAGCATCACGCCTCTTTTACGTCCGCCATGTTTCAGCCTTTCCCCCTGATTTCTCCGCCAGCACGGGCGGATAAGCAGTAACAAAAGTGTCTATAAGTGCGGCAGAAATGTCCACATAGAATATTTGCACGGCGTCACACTTTGCGTGGCTACAGCAATTTAGTCCATAAGATTAGCGGATCCTGCCTGACGATTTTTGTCCCTAGTCTCTAATGTTCTTCCATACCTGTTTTTTGGATGGAGCAACACCATGGCAATTGCAATTGGCCTCGATTTTGGCAGCGACTCAGTTCGCGCGCTGGCAGTGGACTGTACGACTGGCCAGGAGATAGCAACCAGCGTTGAGTGGTATCCGCGCTGGCAAGAGGGGCGCTACTGCGATGCGCCAAACAACCAGTTCCGTCACCACCCGCGGGACTACATCGAGTCGATGGAAGCGGCGATCAAAACCGTTCTGGCGGAGTTGACCGACGCCCAGCGGGCCGATGTCGTGGGGATTGGCGTCGACAGCACCGGCTCAACGCCTGCCCCTGTCGATGCCGAAGGCCGCGTACTGGCGCTGCGACCGGAGTTTGCCGACAACCCGAACGCCATGTTTGTGCTGTGGAAAGACCATACCGCCGTGGAAGAGGCGGAAGCCATCACCCGCTTATGCCATCAGCCGGGCAAAACTGACTACTCCCGCTACATCGGCGGGATTTACTCCAGCGAGTGGTTCTGGGCCAAGATCCTGCACGTTACCCGCGCGGACGCGTCGGTCGCACAGGCAGCGGCGTCATGGATTGAGCTGTGCGACTGGGTTCCCGCCCTGCTCTCCGGCACCACGCGTCCGCAGGATATTCGCCGCGGCCGTTGCAGCGCCGGGCATAAATCGCTGTGGCATGAAAGCTGGGGTGGTCTGCCTCCGGCAGCGTTCTTCGATGAACTCGACCCGATCATCAACAAAAACCTGACATACCCGCTGTTCACCGACACCTTCACCGCCGATATTCCGGTCGGCACGCTCTGCGAAGAGTGGGCGAAACGCCTCGGTCTGCCGCAAAACGTGACCATTTCCGGCGGCGCGTTCGACTGCCATATGGGGGCCGTGGGCGCGGGTGCGCAGCCCAACACGCTGGTGAAAGTTATCGGCACCTCCACCTGTGACATTCTGACGGCAGATAAAGCCAGCGTCGGCGACCGCGCGGTGAAAGGCATCTGCGGCCAGGTTGACGGCAGCGTGGTGCCTGATTTTATCGGCCTTGAAGCGGGCCAGTCCGCCTTCGGTGATATCTATGCCTGGTTTGGCCGCGTGCTCGGCTGGCCGCTGGATCAGCTGGCTGCCGCGCATCCTGAACTGAAAATGCAGATTACGGCGAGCAAAAAACAGCTCCTGCCGCAGCTCACCGACGCCTGGGCAAAAAATCCGTCTCTCGACCACCTGCCGGTGGTGCTGGACTGGTTCAACGGCCGTCGTACGCCGTTTGCCAACCAGCGTCTGAAAGGAGTGATTACCGATCTCAACCTCGCGACCGACGCGCCCGCGCTGTTTGGCGGCCTGATCGCCGCCACCGCGTTCGGCGCGCGCGCCATCATGGAGTGCTTCATCGACCAGGGCATTGACGTGAACAACGTGA
Source organism: Enterobacter cloacae complex sp. 677-3DZ2D5B (assembly GCF_004136695.1). Classification (NCBI taxonomy): domain Bacteria; kingdom Pseudomonadati; phylum Pseudomonadota; class Gammaproteobacteria; order Enterobacterales; family Enterobacteriaceae; genus Enterobacter; species Enterobacter cloacae complex sp. 677-3DZ2D5B. Next base: position 154,443 of record NZ_QFLS01000004.1, read on the forward strand.
TGGCGCTGGGCGGGATCGCCCGTAAAAATCCGGTGATTATGCAGGCCTGCTGCGACGTGCTGAACCGGCCGCTGCAAATTGTGGCCTCCGATCAGTGCTGTGCGCTGGGTGCCGCGATTTTCGCTGCCGTGGCCGCAGGCGTCCATGCGGATATCCCGACCGCGCAACAGCATATGGCGAGCGCCGTCGAAAATACGCTCCATCCGCAGACTCAGCAGGCACAACGCTTTGAACAGCTTTATCAGCGCTACCAGCAATGGGCAAAAAGCGCCGAACTTCACTATCTCCCTGTCGCCGCCCCGGCCAAAAGCACCGCGGACACTACGGCAACCCTGACACATTAAGGACACGATAATGACCATTTTTAATAATTATGAAGTGTGGTTTGTGATTGGCAGCCAGCATTTGTACGGACCGGAAGCGTTGCAGCAGGTGACGAAACACGCGGAGCACGTTGTGAATGCGCTGAACGCGGAAGCCAAACTGCCGTGCAAACTGGTGCTGAAGCCGCTGGGGACTACCCCGGACGAAATCACCAACATTTGCCGCGATGCCAATTACGATGACAAATGCGCTGGCCTGGTGGTGTGGCTGCACACCTTCTCACCAGCCAAAATGTGGATCAACGGCCTGGCTATCCTCAACAAACCGCTGTTGCAATTCCACACGCAGTTCAACGCCTCCCTGCCGTGGGACAGCATCGACATGGACTTCATGAACCTGAACCAGACCGCGCACGGCGGCCGCGAGTTCGGCTTCATCGGCGCGCGCATGCGTCAACAGCATGCCGTGGTGACCGGCCACTGGCAGGATGGCCAGGCACAAAAACGCATTGGCTCCTGGATGCGTCAGGCGGTATCTAAGCAGGATACCCGTCACCTGAAAGTGGTGCGTTTCGGCGACAACATGCGCGAAGTGGCGGTCACCGACGGTGATAAAGTGGCCGCGCAGATTAAATTTGGCTTTTCCGTCAACACCTGGGCGGTGGGCGACCTGGTGCAGGTGGTGAATGACATCAGCGATGGCGACGTTAACGCGCTGGTGGACGAGTACGAAAGCAGCTACCGTCTGACGCCTGCGGCACAGGTCAACGGTGACAAGCGCCAGAACGTGCTGGATGCGGCGCGCATTGAGCTGGGCATGAAGCGCTTCCTGGAACAGGGCGGCTTCCACGCTTTTACCACCACCTTTGAAGATCTCCACGGCCTGAAACAGCTCCCGGGTCTGGCGGTACAACGTCTGATGCAGCAGGGCTACGGCTTTGCGGGCGAAGGCGACTGGAAAACTGCCGCTCTGCTTCGCATCATGAAGGTGATGTCAACCGGTCTACAGGGCGGCACCTCTTTTATGGAGGACTACACCTACCACTTCGAGAACGGCAACGATCTGGTGCTCGGCTCGCACATGCTGGAAGTGTGTCCATCCATCGCGGTTGAAGAGAAACCGATCCTCGACGTGCAGTACCTCGGCATTGGCGGCAAAGCGGATCCGGCCCGTCTGATCTTCAACACCCGTACCGGCCCGGCCATTAACGCCAGCCTGATCGACCTCGGCGACCGTTTCCGCCTGCTGGTGAACTGCGTCGATGCGGTGGAAACTCCGCATTCTCTGCCGAAACTGCCGGTCGCCAACGCCTTGTGGAAAGCGCAGCCTGACCTGCCAACCGCGTCGGAAGCCTGGATCCTGGCCGGCGGCGCGCACCACACCGTATTCAGCCACGCGCTTGACCTGAACGATATGCGTCAGTTTGCCGAGCTGCACGACATCGAACTGACCGTGATTGATAACGATACCCGTCTGCCAGCCTTTAAAGACGCGCTGCGCTGGAACGAAGTCTATTACGGTTCAAAACGCTAAGCCCTGAATGCCCGGTGGCACTTCGTTTACCGGGCCTACGGTTCTGTAGGCCGGATAAGCGAAGCGCCATCCGGCAGGAGACGACAATGTTAGAAGATCTCAAACGTCAGGTACTCGAAGCCAACCTGGCGCTGCCAAAACATAACCTGGTGACCCTGACCTGGGGCAACGTCAGCGCCGTTGACCGGGAAAAAGGGGTGTTCGTGATCAAGCCTTCCGGCGTGGATTACACGGTAATGACCGCAGAAGACATGGTGGTGGTCAGCATCGAAACGGGTGAAGTGGTTGAAGGCAATAAAAAGCCCTCCTCCGATACGCCCACTCACCGCCTGCTGTATCAGGCCTTCCCGACCATCGGTGGGATTGTGCATACCCATTCGCGTCACGCGACCATCTGGGCGCAGGCGGGCCAGCCTATTCCGGCGACCGGCACCACCCACGCGGACTACTTTTACGGCACCATTCCCTGCACGCGTCTGATGACCGATGCGGAGATCAACGGTGAGTACGAATGGGAAACCGGGAACGTGATCGTCGAAACCTTCGAAAAACAGGGAATCGACGCGGCGCAAATGCCCGGCGTGCTGGTGCACTCCCACGGCCCGTTTGCCTGGGGTAAAAACGCGGAGGACGCTGTGCACAACGCGATCGTGATGGAGGAAGTCGCCTATATGGGGATCTTCTGCCGCCAGATGGCACCGCAGCTGCCGGACATGCAGCAAACCCTGCTGGATAAGCATTACCTGCGTAAGCACGGTGCGAAAGCCTACTACGGGCAGTAAACCTTTGCCCGGTGGCGCTGCGCTTACCGTGACTGCGGAACCTCTAGGCCGGATAAGCGCAGCGCCATCCGACTGAACAGGCACTGTATAAAACCCCAGCAAACACCCCTCAACCAGGCTATAATCAGGCCTGGTTTTGTTTTATGGGATAACGCCGTGACGCAGGCGCAAGAAGGCTTTTTACTGACCAGACACTGGCGGGATACCCCTCAGGGTACTGAGGTTGAATTCTGGCTGGCAACGGACAACGGCCCGCTAAACGTTACGCTCCCGCCGCAGGAGTCCGTGGCCTTTATTCCTGAAGCTCACGTCGAGAAAGTGAAACAAATGCTGCGCGGCGAAAACGGCTGGCGCATAACCCCGCTTGAACTGAAAGATTTCCACCGCCAGCCGGTTTACGGCCTCTATTGCCGCGCCCATCGCCAGTTAATGCGCTATGAAAAACTGCTCCGTGAAGCGGGCGTGACGCTTTACGAGGCCGACATTCGCCCGCCTGAACGCTTTCTGATGGAGCGGTTTATCACCGCCCCCGTCTGGGTAGATGGCACCGCGCAAAATGGCAGGATCGTTAACGCGCGCCTCAAGCCTAGCCCGAATTATCGCCCCCCGCTCAAGTGGGTCTCGCTGGATATCGAAACCACCCGCCACGGCGAACTGTACTGCATTGGTCTGGAAGGCTGTGGGCAGCGGGTTGTCTATATGCTCGGGCCGCCAAACGGCGATGCGTCCGCGCTGGATTTTAATCTGGAGTACGTCAACAGCCGCCCGCAACTGCTGGAGAAGCTTAACCAGTGGTTTGCCGAGCACGATCCGGATGTTCTGATCGGCTGGAACGTAGTGCAGTTTGACCTGCGCGTGCTGCAAAAACATGCCGAGCGTTACCGTATCCCGCTGATGCTGGGGCGCGGAAACAGCGAGCTGGAGTGGCGTGAGCATGGTTTTAAGAACGGTGTTTTCTTCGCGCAGGCTAACGGTCGCCTGATTATCGACGGCATCGAGGCGCTGAAATCCGCCTTCTGGAACTTCTCTTCCTTCTCGCTGGAAGCGGTCGCCCAGGAACTGCTCGGCGAAGGTAAATCCATCGACAATCCCTGGGACCGAATGGACGAGATCGACCGGCGCTTTAATGAAGACAAACCCGCGCTCGCCACCTATAACCTGAAAGATTGCGAGCTGGTGACGCAGATCTTCCACAAAACCGAGATCATGCCCTTCCTGCTGGAGCGGGCGACGGTGAACGGCCTTGCGGTCGACAGGCACGGCGGCTCGGTAGCGGCCTTCAGCCACCTCTATTTCCCGCGGATGCACCGGGCGGGCTATGTCGCCCCTAACCTCGGCGACGTGCCGCCGCAGGCCAGCCCCGGCGGTTACGTGATGGATTCACGGCCCGGGCTGTATGACTCGGTGCTGGTGCTGGATTTTAAAAGCCTGTATCCGTCCATTATCCGCACGTTTCTGATTGATCCGGTGGGGCTGGTGGAGGGGATGGCGCAGCCAGACGATGCGCACAGCACCGAAGGTTTTCTTGGAGCACGCTTCTCGCGGGAAAAACACTGCCTGCCCGAAATTGTGGGAAACATCTGGCACGGCCGCGATGAGGCCAAGCGCCACGGCAACAAGCCGCTCTCACAGGCGCTGAAAATCATTATGAACGCCTTTTACGGCGTGCTGGGTACCAGTGCCTGCCGCTTCTTTGATCCCCGTCTGGCGTCGTCCATCACCATGCGCGGGCACGAGATTATGCGCCAGACCAAAGCGCTGATTGAATCCCGGGGCTATGATGTGATTTATGGCGATACAGACTCCACCTTTGTCTGGCTGAAAGCCGCCCATTCGGAAGACGACGCCGCACAAATCGGCAAAGATCTGGTCGCCTTTGTGAACGACTGGTGGCGCGAAAGTTTGCAAAAAGAGCGGTTAACCAGCGCGTTAGAGCTGGAGTTTGAAACCCATTTTGCCCGCTTTTTAATGCCGACCATTCGCGGAACCGACCAGGGCAGCAAGAAGCGCTACGCCGGGCTGATTCAGGAAGGTGACACGCAGCGGATGGTGTTTAAAGGGCTGGAGACAGTGCGCACCGACTGGACGCCGCTGGCACAGCAGTTCCAGCAGACGCTCTACCTGCGGGTGTTCCGCAATGAGCCTTATCAGGATTATGTGCGCGACACCATCGCCAGCCTGATGGCGGGTGAATTGGATGACCAGCTGGTGTATCGCAAGCGCCTGCGCCGCCCGCTGGCCGAATATCAACGTAACGTTCCTCCCCACGTACGCGCCGCGCGGCTGGCGGATGAAGAGAACGTTCGCCGGGGCCGTGCGCCGCAGTATCAGAACCGGGGAACGATCAAATACGTCTGGACCACTAACGGCCCGGAACCCGTTGATTACCAGCAGTCTCCGCTTGATTACGATCACTACCTGACCCGCCAGCTTCAGCCGGTTGCGGAGGGAATTTTACCGTTCATCAATGACGACTTTGCTACACTAGTGACAGGACAACTTGGGCTATTTTGACGCGTGACGAAACCGTTGCCATCCAGTACCATAGCGCCCTTTCCATTCCCGGACCCATTTTTCGATGACCGTCTTTTTTGACGGGGTCGAACTATTGCCTGCAATTAAAGATTAGAGCCGAACAACTATGCCTTTTACACTTGGTCAACGCTGGATCAGCGATACAGAAAGCGAACTTGGATTAGGAACCGTCGTTGCCGTCGATGCGCGCATGGTTACCCTCCTTTTCCCTGCTACCGGTGAAAACCGCCTGTACGCTCGCAATGACTCCCCTGTTACCCGCGTAATGTTCAATCCGGGCGACACCGTGACCAGCCACGAAGGCTGGCAGCTGAAGGTTGAAGACGTAAAAGAAGAGAATGGACTGCTCGCCTACATCGGTACGCGTCTTGATACCGACGAGACGAATGTTATCCTGCGTGAAGTGCTGCTCGACAGCAAACTGGTTTTCAGCAAGCCGCAGGACCGTCTGTTTGCCGGGCAAATCGACCGAATGGATCGCTTCTCTCTGCGCTACCGCGCGCGTAAGTTCCAGAGTGAACAGTACCGCATGCCGTGGAGCGGCCTGCGCGGTCAGCGTACCAGCCTTATTCCCCATCAGCTGAATATCGCCCATGACGTGGGCCGTCGCCATGCGCCTCGCGTGCTGCTGGCTGACGAAGTGGGCCTGGGTAAAACCATCGAAGCAGGCATGATCCTGCACCAGCAGCTGCTCTCTGGCGCTGCCGAGCGCGTGCTGATTGTGGTGCCGGAAACGCTGCAACACCAGTGGCTGGTCGAGATGCTGCGCCGCTTTAACCTGCGCTTCTCTCTGTTCGATGACGAACGCTACGCCGAAGCCCAGCACGATGCGGACAACCCGTTTGAAACCGAACAGCTGGTGATCTGCTCCCTGGACTTCGTGCGCCGCAGCAAGCAGCGTCTTGAGCATCTGTGCGATGCCGAGTGGGACCTGATGGTGGTCGACGAAGCACACCACCTCGTCTGGAGCGAGGACGCGCCAAGCCGCGAATACATGGCTATCGAGCAGCTTGCCGAGCGCGTGCCTGGCGTCCTGCTGTTGACCGCTACGCCGGAGCAGCTGGGTCTTGAGAGCCACTTCGCCCGTCTGCGCCTGCTCGATCCGAACCGTTTCCACGATTTTGAGCAGTTTGTTGAAGAGCAGAAAAACTATCGTCCGGTGGCGGACGCCGTCGCGCTGCTGCTGGCCGGTAATCGTCTCTCTAATGATGAACTTAACATCCTCAGCGATCTTATCGGCGAGCAGGATATTGAGCCGCTGCTTCAGGCCGCGAACAGCGACAGCGATAATGCGGGATCTGCGCGTAAAGAGCTGATCGACATGCTGATGGACCGCCACGGCACCAGCCGCGTGCTGTTCCGTAACACCCGTAACGGTGTAAAAGGCTTCCCGAAACGCGAACTGCACACCATCAAATTGCCGCTGCCGACCCAGTACCAGACGGCGATCAAAGTCTCCGGCATTATGGGCACCCGTAAATCTGCGGAAGATCGCGCGCGCGACATGCTCTATCCGGAGCAGATTTATCAGGAATTTGAAGGCGACACTGGCACCTGGTGGAACTTCGATCCGCGCGTGGAGTGGTTGATGGGTTATCTGACCGCGCACCGTTCCCGGAAGGTGCTGGTGATCTGCGCCAAGGCAGCCACCGCCCTGCAACTTGAACAAGTGCTGCGCGAGCGCGAAGGTATTCGCGCCGCCGTGTTCCATGAAGGCATGTCTATTATCGAGCGCGACCGCGCTGCGGCGTGGTTTAGTGAAGAGGACAGCGGCGCGCAGGTTCTGCTGTGCTCCGAAATCGGTTCTGAAGGCCGTAACTTCCAGTTCGCCAGCAATCTGGTGATGTTCGATCTGCCGTTTAACCCAGATCTGCTTGAGCAGCGTATCGGCCGTCTGGATCGTATCGGTCAGGCGCACGATATCCAGATCCACGTTCCGTATCTGGAGAAAACCGCCCAGTCCGTTCTGGTTCGCTGGTACCACGAAGGCCTGGATGCGTTTGAACATACCTGCCCGACCGGCCGCACCATTTACGATCAGGTGCATGCAGACCTGATCGGTTACCTTGCGGCGCCGGAAAACACCGAGGGCTTTGATGAGCTGATCAAATCCTGTCGAGAGAAGCACGACGCGCTGAAAGCCCAGCTGGAGCAGGGGCGCGATCGCCTGCTGGAGATCCACTCCAACGGCGGTGAAAAAGCGCAGCAGCTGGCCGAAAGTATTGAAGAACAGGACGATGACACCAGCCTGATTAGCTTCTCCATGAACCTGTTCGACATCGTCGGCATTAACCAGGACGATCGCGGCGAGAACATGATCGTGCTGACCCCGTCCGATCATATGCTGGTGCCGGATTTCCCGGGCCTGCCGGAAGACGGCTGCACCATCACCTTTGAGCGTGATGTGGCGCTGTCCCGCGAAGACGCACAGTTCATCACCTGGGAGCACCCGCTGATCCGCAATGGCCTGGATCTGATCCTCTCAGGCGATACCGGCAGCAGCACCATCTCCCTGTTGAAGAACAAAGCCTTACCTGTGGGCACGCTGCTGGTGGAGCTGATCTACGTTGTGGAAGCGCAGGCGCCGAAACAGCTTCAGCTTAACCGCTTCCTGCCGCCAACCCCGGTGCGTCTGCTGCTGGATAAAAACGGTACGAACCTGGCCGGTCAGGTGGAGTTTGAAAGCTTCAACCGTCAGCTGAGCGCGGTGAACCGCCATACCGGCAGCAAGCTGGTGAATGCGGTGCAGCAGGACGTGCATGCCATTCTGCAACTGGGTGAAGCCCAGGCCGAAAAAGCGGCCAGAGAACTGATCGATGCGGCGCGTAGCGAAGCCGATGAGAAGCTTTCTGCCGAGCTGTCGCGCCTGGAAGCGTTGAAAGCGGTGAACCCGAACATTCGTGACGATGAGCTGGCCGCTATTGAGAGCAATCGCCAGCAGGTGCTGGAAAGCCTGAATCAGGCGGGGTGGCGTCTCGACGCCCTGCGTCTTATCGTTGTGACGCATCAGTAAGCGGAGCGCAAGATGGTAATGGAGCCCTACAATCCCCCGATGGATCCGTGGCTGGTCATTCTGTATCAGGATGAGCACATTATGGTGGTTAACAAGCCGAGCGGCTTGTTATCCGTGCCGGGGCGTCTGGAAGAGCATAAAGACAGCGTGATGACGCGTATCCAGCGTGATTATCCCCAGGCCGAGTCTGTCCATCGTCTGGATATGGCGACCAGCGGCGTGATTGTGGTGGCTCTGAATAAAGCGGCAGAACGCGAGCTGAAGCGTCAGTTCCGCGAACGCGAGCCGAAGAAGCAGTATGTCGCGCGCGTCTGGGGTCATCCGGCGCAGGCGGAAGGGCTGGTGGATTTACCGCTGATTTGCGACTGGCCGAACCGGCCAAAGCAGAAGGTGTGTTATGAAACCGGCAAGGCCGCGCAAACCGAGTATGAAGTGCTGGAGTACGCGCCGGATAACACCGCGCGCGTCCTGCTAAAGCCGATTACCGGGCGCTCCCATCAGCTGCGTGTGCATATGCTTGCGATGGGTCACCCGATTCTGGGGGACAGATTCTATGCGCCGCCAGAAGCGCTGGCCTTAGCGCCGCGCCTGCAACTGCATGCGCAGACGCTCACCATTACCCACCCTGCTTTCGGCAACGCCATGACGTTCAAAGCCCCGGTAGACTTCTGAAAAAATGGCCCGACACTGTCGGGCCATTTTTTATTTAAAACCTTTCTGCTCTTTAATCAGCTCGTAGGCTTTCTGAATTTCCTGCGCTTTTTGCTTCGCCATCTCCATCATCTCTGGCGGCAGGCCTTTCGCCACCAGCTTATCCGGATGGTGCTCGCTCATCAGCTTACGATAGGCGCGTTTGATGGTCGTGACATCGTCAGACGGCTTCACGCCGAGGACGTTGCAGGCATCTTCAAGCGTAGGGCCACGCTGCGCCTGCTGCCAGCCGCCGGAGGAGTGCTGTTGCTGATAACCACCGCCAAACTGCGCGCCGCCCTGCATCATACGCAGGAACTGGTCGAACTGCATGCGGGAAATGCCCAGCTCTTCGGCAATCACATATAAAACGTCCCGTTCATTCGGATGCAGAGAACCATCCGCGAAGGCGGCCTGGATTTGAATTTCCAGAAACATCCGAATTAAATCAAAACGCCCGAAACAGATGCTACGGAACTGCCGCATTTTTTCACGCAGCGGGTAGTTATCTGATTTACCAATCCGGAACGCATTCTGCGCCGCGATGCGGGATTCGCCGTGCAGATTCATGCGATCCATAAAGACGCTGGCCACCTGAATATCGGCTTCCGTTACGCGCCCTTTTGATTTGGTTAAGTGCCCCATCACCTCGAAGGTGGTGGAGAAGAAGAGTGACTGGCGCTCGCGCTGGTTGGCAAACCAGGCCATTTTGCGGCTGCGTGCTTTATCAAACATATGGCCGATAATGAGGCCAAGAACGACACCCCAGAATCCGGCACCCATAATAATTGCGAACGCAACGCCGATTATTTTACCCCAATACTGCATATACTCCCCGAATGGTCATGTTCCTGGCCGACGCAACGCCATCATTACAGTGGTCGCGCCACGGTCAATTGAGGGACATCGCCTATAATTTGCATTATCATACTCGTCATTCGATAGCGAGCCTAACACTCTGGCGCGCAAACGGGCAGGATTAACGCTGGTACTGCGCTGATGAGTAAGATAGTCTCTGAGCGTTTGTAAGCCGTAGCCACTGATGACGGAACAATAAAATACAACGTATGAAAAAACGTATCCCCACCCTTCTGGCCACAATGATTGGCACCGCCCTGTATAGCCAACAGGGGCTCGCAGCCGATCTCGCCTCGCAGTGTATGCTTGGCGTCCCAAGTTACAATCGCCCACTGGTGAAAGGCGATACGAATGACTTACCCGTCACCATTAATGCCGACAGCGCAAAAGGTAATTATCCTGACAATGCAACCTTTACGGGCAATGTCGATATTAACCAGGGCAATAGTCGCCTGCTTGCTGACGAAGTGCAATTGCACCAGAAGCAACCGGAAGGTGCTCAGGCGCCTGTCCGTACGGTGGATGCGCTGGGTAATGTGCACTATGACGACAATCAGGTCATCCTGAAAGGTCCGAAAGCCTGGTCGAATCTGAATACCAAAGACACCAACGTCTGGGAAGGTGATTACCAGATGGTCGGTCGTCAGGGGCGCGGTACCGCGGACCTGATGAAGCAGCGCGGCGAAAACCGCTACACCATTCTCGAAAACGGCACGTTTACCTCCTGTTTGCCAGGGTCAAATACCTGGAGCGTTGTGGGCAGTGAAGTGATCCACGACCGTGAAGAACAGGTTGCAGAGATCTGGAACGCTCGTTTTAAACTCGGCCCGGTGCCCATTTTCTATAGTCCTTACCTGCAACTGCCCGTGGGTGACAAACGTCGTTCAGGTTTCCTGATCCCGAACGCCAAGTACAGCACATCGAACTACTTTGAGTTCTACCTGCCGTACTACTGGAACATTGCGCCTAACATGGACGCCACGATCACGCCGCACTATATCCATAAGCGCGGCAACATCATGTGGGAGAACGAATTCCGCTATCTGACCAAGGCGGGCGCGGGTCTGATGGAATTTGATTATCTGCCATCAGATAAGGTCTTCCAGGACGAGCATCCGAGCGAAGGTGATAAGCACCGCTGGATGTACTACTGGAAGCACGCCGGGGTATTGGATCAGGTGTGGCGCTTCAACATCGACTACACCAAAGTCAGCGATCCGTATTACTTCAACGACTTTGATTCTAAATACGGCTCCAGTACCGACGGTTACGCCACGCAGAAATTCAGCGTGGGCTACGCCATTGAGAACTTTGACGCGACGGTGTCGACCAAACAGTTCCAGGTGTTTGATACGCAATCGCGTAGTACCTATGGTGCCGAGCCGCAGCTGGACGTGAACTGGTATCAGAACGATGTGGGTCCTTTCGACACGCGCGTTTACGCTCAGGCGGTCCATTTCGTCAACACCAACTCGGATATGCCGGAATCAACGCGTCTGCATATCGAGCCGACGATCAACCTGCCGTGGTCAAACGACTGGGCGAGTCTGAATACCGAAGCCAAAGTGATGGCCACCCACTACCAACAGAAGAATCTGGACTGGTATAACAAACGTTATGGCACCGATCTTGAAGAATCGGTAAACCGTACGCTTCCGCAATTCAAAATGGACGGGAAGCTGATTTTCGAACGTGATATGGCTCTTCTCGCGGATGGATACACCCAGACGCTTGAGCCACGTATGCAGTATCTTTATGTGCCTTATCGCGATCAGAGCAAAATTCAAAACTATGACTCGTCCTTCCTGCAATCAGACTACAGCGGCCTGTTCCGTGACCGTACCTACGGCGGCCTTGACCGTATTGCGTCTGCTAACCAGTTAACGACCGGCGTCACAACGCGCGTATATGATGATGCTGCCGTTGAACGTTTTAACGTTTCTGTTGGTCAAATCTACTATTTCACCGAGTCTCGCACCGGTGATGACGACATTAACTGGGAGAAAGACAACAAAACGGGCTCACTGGTATGGGCAGGCGACACCTACTGGCGCATGACGGATCGTTGGGGTCTGCGCGGTGGTGTTCAATACGATACACGACTGGACAATATCGCGACGGGCAGCGCTGCCATCGAATATCGTCGTGATGAAGACCGCATGTTGCAGTTAACGTACCGTTACGCCAGCCCGGAGTATATCCAGGCGACACTGCCAAACTATGCGAATACAGACCAATACAAAGACGGTATTTCACAGGTGGGTACCGCCGCGAGCTGGCCGATTGCCGATCGTTGGTCAGTCGTCGGGGCCTACTACTATGACACGAATGCCCAAAAACCTGCTGACCAGATGCTGGGTCTGCAATATAACTCCTGCTGTTACGCAATACGTGTCGGTTACGAACGCAAACTTAACGGTTGGGATACGCAAAACAGTCAGGGCAAATACGATAACGTGATTGGCTTTAATATCGAGTTGCGCGGCCTGAGTTCTAACTACGGTCTGGGCACGCAGCAGATGCTGCGCTCGAACATTCTGCCGTATCGTAGTTCATTGTAATATGCTTGATTTACAACGTAATCCGCTTTGCGGTTAATTGAAATGGAAAAAGTATGAAGAACTGGAAAACGCTGCTACTCGGTGTCGCTATGGTTGCGAATACCAGCTTCGCGGCCCCACAGGTTGTCGATAAAGTCGCGGCTGTGGTTAACAACGGCGTCGTGCTTGAAAGTGACGTTGACGGTTTGATGAAATCTGTAAAGCTCAACTCGGGCCAGGCAGGTCAACAACTTCCGGATGACGCTACGCTGCGCCACCAGATCCTGGAACGTCTGATCATGGATCAGATTGTCCTGCAAATGGGCCAGAAAATGGGTGTGAAGATCTCTGACGAGCAGCTCGATCAGGCGATCGCCAACATTGCAAAGCAGAACAACATTACCCCGGACCAGATGCGTAGCCGCCTCGCCTATGACGGCATCAGCTACGCCACCTACCGCAATCAGATCCGTAAAGAGATGCTGATTTCAGAAGTGCGTAATAATGAAGTCCGTCGCCGCGTCACCATCCTGCCGCAGGAAGTGGATGCCCTGGCAAAACAGGTGGGGAATCAGAATGATGCCAGCACAGAGCTTAACCTGAGCCACATCCTGATCCCACTGCCGGAAAACCCAACCTCCGATCAGGCGGCAGAGGCGGAAAGCCAGGCGCGCGCTATCGTTGAGCAGGCGCGTAATGGCGATGACTTCGGCAAGCTGGCGATCACCTATTCCGCTGACCAGCAGGCGCTGAAAGGCGGCCAGATGGGCTGGGGGCGTATTCAGGAGCTGCCATCCCTGTTTGCCCAGGCGCTGAGCACCGCGAAGAAAGGCGATATCGTCGGTCCAATCCGTTCCGGTGTGGGCTTCCACATTCTGAAAGTGAACGACCTGCGCGGCCAGAGCCAGAACATTTCGGTTACTGAAGTGCATGCGCGTCATATCCTGCTTAAGCCGTCTCCGATCATGACTGACGATCAGGCCCGTGCGAAGCTGGAACAGATCGCCGCAGACATCAAGAGCGGTAAAACCACCTTCGATAAAGCAGCAAAAGAGTTCTCTCAGGATCCTGGCTCTGCAAACCAGGGCGGTGACCTGGGTTGGGCGGCCGCTGATATTTACGATCCGGCTTTCCGCGATGCGTTAATGAAGCTGAATAAAGGCCAGATGAGCGCGCCGGTACACTCCTCCTTCGGCTGGCATCTGATCCAGCTGATGGACACGCGCAACGTGGATAAAACCGACGCGGCGCAGAAAGACCGCGCGTATCGCATGCTGTTTAACCGTAAGTTCTCTGAAGAAGCCGCAACCTGGATGCAGGAACAACGCGCCAGCGCTTACGTGAAAGTGTTGAGCAACTGATGAAACCGCATCGTGTTGTGATCACCCCCGGCGAACCCGCCGGGATTGGGCCTGACCTGGTGGTTCAGCTCGCCCAGCGCAGCTGGCCGGTAGAGTTGGTTGTCTGTGCAGATGCAACACTGTTACAAGACCGGGCAGCTTTGCTCGGTCTGCCTTTAACGCTCCTCCCTTACGTTGAAGGCCAACAGCCCGCACCGCAGCAGTCTGGTACTCTCACCCTGCTTTCTGTTCCGCTCCGTGCGCCTGTTGTCCCCGGCGAATTACACACCGAAAACGGCCACTACGTTGTCGAGACGCTGGCGCGCGCCTGTGACGGTTGCCTTCAGGGCGAATTTGCCGCCCTGATCACCGGTCCGGTGCATAAAGGCGTGATCAATGACGCGGGCATTCCGTTTACCGGGCATACCGAATTTTTCGAAGAGCGTTCGCACAGCCCGAAAGTGGTGATGATGCTGGCAACCGAAGCAATGCGCGTTGCGCTGGTGACAACGCACCTGCCGATCAAAGCCATTCCGGATGCCATTACGCCTGAACTCCTGCGTGAGATCATTGGCATTTTGCATCACGATCTGCAAACCAAATTCGGCATTCCGCAGCCGCATGTGCTGGTTTGCGGCCTGAATCCGCACGCGGGTGAGGGCGGACATATGGGCACCGAAGAGATAGACACCATCATTCCGGTGCTTGAGGAGATGCGGGCGAAGGGGATGAACCTCAGCGGGCCTCTGCCTGCCGACACCCTTTTCCAGCCCAAATACCTGGATAATGCCGACGCCGTACTCGCGATGTACCACGATCAGGGTCTGCCCGTGCTAAAATACCAGGGCTTTGGCCGCGGGGTGAATATCACCCTCGGTTTACCCTTTATTCGAACGTCCGTTGACCACGGTACTGCGCTGGATCTGGCAGGCCAGGGAAAAGCGGATGTCGGCAGTTTTATTACGGCGCTTAATCTCGCCATCAAAATGATTGTTAATACTCAATGACTAATCGAGTCCATCAGGGCCACTTAGCCCGTAAACGCTTCGGGCAAAACTTCCTCAACGATCAGTTTGTGATCGACAGTATCGTTTCTGCCATTAATCCGCAGAAAGGTCAGGCCATGGTCGAAATCGGCCCGGGTCTTGCCGCGCTGACCGAGCCGGTAGGCGAACGCCTCGACGAACTGACCGTTATCGAACTCGACCGCGATCTGGCCGCGCGTCTGCAAACGCACCCGTTCCTCGGGCCGAAGCTGACGATTTATCAGCAGGATGCGATGACCATGAACTTTGGCGAACTGTCAGAAAAAATGGGACAGCCGCTGCGCGTGTTCGGTAATCTGCCGTACAACATCTCCACCCCGCTGATGTTCCATCTGTTTAGCTATACTGATGCCATTGCCGACATGCACTTCATGTTGCAAAAAGAGGTCGTTAACCGTCTGGTTGCAGGGCCGAACAGTAAAGCGTATGGTCGTTTAAGCGTGATGGCGCAATATTACTGCAACGTGATCCCGGTATTAGAAGTACCGCCTTCCGCATTCACGCCACCGCCAAAGGTAGATTCTGCGGTTGTGCGCCTGGTGCCACATAAAACGATGCCGTACCCGGTCAAAGACCTGCGCGTGCTGAGCCGTATCACGACAGAAGCCTTTAACCAGCGCCGTAAAACGATTCGTAACAGCCTTGGCAATCTGTTTACCGTTGACGTATTAGCTGAGTTGGGCATCGACCCGGCAATGCGTGCGGAAAATATTTCCGTAGAGCAGTACTGCAAGCTGGCTAATTACATCAGCGACAATGCGCCGCCGAAGGAGAGCTAAGCCATGATTGATTCGCCCCGCGTCTGTGTTCAGGTTCAAAGCGTCTACATTGAGTCCCAATCCACACCGGATGAAGAACGTTTTGTCTTTGCTTATACCGTAACCATTCGCAATCTGGGGCGGATGCCTGTGCAACTGCTCGGGCGCTACTGGCTTATCACCAACGGCAATGGCCGTGAAATTGAAGTCCAGGGCGAAGGTGTGGTCGGTGAACAACCCCATATCGCCCCTGGCGAAGAGTATCAGTACACCAGCGGCGCGGTAATTGAAACGCCGCTGGGTACCATGCAGGGCCATTACGAAATGGTCGATGCCGACGGTAATGCTTTCCGCATTGCTATTCCCGTATTCCGTCTCGCCGTACCTACACTTATTCATTAATCTAATGTCTACATATCTGATTGGCGACGTTCACGGTTGCTACGATGAACTGATCGCATTATTAAAACAGGTCGACTTCACCCCCGGGCAGGATACGCTCTGGCTGACGGGCGACTTAGTGGCGCGCGGTCCCGGTTCTCTGGACGTCCTCCGCTATGTCAAATCGCTGGGCGACAGCGTGCGCATGGTGCTGGGCAACCACGATCTGCATCTGCTGGCCGTATACGCCGGGATCAGCCGTAATAAGCCGAAAGATCGCATTACCCCCCTGCTGGAAGCGCCGGATGCCGATGAGTTGCTCAACTGGCTGCGTCGCCAGCCACTGCTACAGATTGACGAAGAGAAAAAACTGGTGATGGCGCATGCCGGCATCACGCCTCAGTGGGATCTTGAGACGGCAAAAACCTGCGCGCGCGACGCCGAAGCGGTGCTGGCGAGCGACTCCTACCCGTTCTTCCTTGATGCGATGTACGGCGACATGCCAAATAACTGGAGTGATGATCTCAGCGGCCTGGCGCGACTGCGTTTTATCACCAATGCCTTTACGCGCATGCGCTACTGCTTCCCGAACGGGCAGCTGGATATGTATTGCAAAGATACGCCGGAAAATGCACCTGCGCCGCTTAAGCCGTGGTTTGCCATTCCGGGCCCCGTGACAAACGAATATAGCGTGGTATTTGGGCACTGGGCATCGCTGGAAGGAAAAGGCACCCCGGAAAATATCTACGCGCTGGATACCGGATGCTGCTGGGGCGGGGATTTAACCTGCTTACGCTGGGAAGATAAGACCTACTTTGTGCAGCCATCCAACCGACAGCTGGACTTAGGCGAAGGTGAGGCGGTCGCCTCCTGAAGATGTTTATCCTCTCCCTTCGGGGAGAGGATAAAACCGTTAACGACGTTCCAGAATTTCGAAGCAGTAGCTGTGCGAGTTTTGCGCATCCGCATCGTGAAACTCACTGAATACAGACTCCCACTCGTCCGGATCGTAATCCGGGAAATGGGTATCCCCTTCCACTTCCGCATCAATGTGCGTCAGATACAGTTTCTGCGCTTTTGGCAGGAACTGCTCATACACACGCCCGCCGCCGATCACCATGATCTCTTCGGCATCGCCGCAGGCGGCAATGGCTTCATCAACGGATTTCACCCACTGCACGCGATCGTCAGTGCCCGGCTGGCTACTGATCACAATATTCTTACGACCCGGCAATGGACGACCAATCGACTCCCAGGTCAGGCGGCCCATCACTACCGGCTTGTTTAACGTAGTACGTTTAAACCATGCGAGATCGGCAGGCAGGTTCCACGGCATGGCGTTTTCCATGCCGATAACGCGGTCTACCGCCAGCGCTGCAATCAGACTGATCATTGAAAATTTCCCGGATGCAAAAAATTGCCGCCACTATACGGAAAGCTTAATCTTTCGTCGACTGGCGGCAGGGTAAAGAATTAGAAATTTTTTAATATTGCTGGCAACTCCACTTCACGCAGAGGGTTTACTCTCCGGTTCATCCTCAGGATCACCGGTATGCTTGCCCTCTTCCGTTCCTTGCCAGCCGTGGCGCTGAACCAGCGACAGGTGATTACGATCCTCGTTGATGATCTCCGTCAGCATGGTGCTGGTGCGTTTAAACACCGCAGCGCGTTCGGTTGCCGTACTGCTCGCCATCGCCACCATCTCTTCCACCATCTCATGGTTAAAACGGCGGAATAAATCGGCACGCTCACGCGCTTCATACGCGCCAAGTCCCAGGCTTTCCAGCGCCATGCGGCCAGATTTGAGCGCCCCTTCGAAGGTTTCACGTTCAGGGGCTGCCACACCCGCCTGACGGAGCTGGATGTAATGATCCACATCGCGCGCACGAGAGATAATGGTCAGATGCGGAAAATGCTCTTTGACCAGCTCAACCATCTGCATACTGGTCTCTGGATCGTCGATGGCGTTAATCAGCACCTCGGCCTTCGCCGCGCCGGCGGATTCCAGCAGATCAACCCGGGTCGCATCACCGTAAAATACTTTCATATCGAATTTACGCAGCGTATCCACATGGTCAGGATCGTGATCGAGGATAACCATTTTGACTCCGCTGGAGAGCAGTAAACGGCCGGTAATCTGCCCGAAGCGGCCAAATCCGGCGATGATCACCCGCGGCTGCTCCTCGTCGATCTCATCGGCTTCTCGTTCATGTTCGCTTCCCGTTTTTTCCAGACGCGTCAGCAACACCAGCAGGATCGGCGTTGCGGCCATCGACAGCGCAACCGCCAGCGTCAGCGCTTTTGCCCATTCCGGATCGAGTACATTTGCCATCTGCGCTGCGCCAAAGACCACGAAAGCAAACTCACTCCCCTGCCCCAGCAGCACGGCAAACCAGCGGCGCTGCGGTTTTGGCACGTTTAACGGGCGGGCGATCAGCCACAGCATCGCCATTTTAATGACCAGGAAACCCACCAGCAGAATGATGATGCGCAGCGGATGGGTCACCAGCGTCCCGAAGTCGATAGACATCCCGACGCCGATGAAAAACAGCCCCAGCAGCAATCCTTTAAACGGCTCGATATCGCTTTCCAGCGCGTGACGGTATTCGGAGCTAGCCAGTAAGACCCCCGCGAGGAAGGCGCCCATTGCCATCGACAGCCCGGCCTCTTCAAGCAGCAATCCAAAACCAAACACCAGGAATAACGCAACGGCGCTGAATACTTCGCGCAGGCCAGAGCGAGCAACAAAGCGCAGCAGCGGACGCGTTACGTAGCGACCAAGCAGAACAACCAGCGCCAGCGCACCAACAACCTTCAGCGCTGATAAGGCAAATGCCCCCAGCGTCGTTGATGCGCCGCTGGTTGCCAGCAGCGGGATCATCGCCACCAGCGGGATGGCGGCAATATCCTGGAACAACAGTACGGAGAAGGTGCTGCGCCCCATTTGCGACACCGTCAGGTTACGCTCGTTCATAGCCTGCATGGCAATAGCCGTCGAGGAGAGCGCCAGCGTCATGCCGATCAACTCCGCGACTTTCCACTCCATCCCGAGCAGAATGCAGAACCCGCCCAACAGCAGACCGCAGGCCAGCATTTGCAGAGCACCTCCGCCAAACACCGAGGCGCGCAGTTTCCACAGCCGCTGCGGATCCAACTCCAGGCCAATCACGAACAGCATAAGCACCACGCCGATCTCCGCAAAATGCAGGATCGACTCGGCATCCGTCACCAGCCGAAAACCCCAGGGGCCAATTACACACCCGGCAATCAGATAGCCGAGCACCGAGCCCAGCCCCAGACGAACCGCCACGGGCACAATTAATGCCGCCGCGCCAAGATAAATCAGCGCCTGTATCAGCGTATGGCTATCCATTGTGCGTCTCCTGCCACTCAAGTAAGCGTTGTTTGTAGTGACGAGCCTGCGCCTGCAAGGTTTCATCGTCGCAGACAAAGGTACAGTGCATCGCAAAAGGCGGAAGCCAGTTCAGACCGCAGTAAAGGGCAGTAGCCTGGAGCGGCTGCGCCAGCACGTCAAATCCGGGGAAGGCGCCAATCTCAAAATGGCTTTCCCCCCCGCCGGTGGTAACAGCCCACATCAGGCTTTTGCCATGAAGCGCGTTGCCGTTGTGTCCGTATGCCCAACCGTGGGAGAAAACTTTGTCGATCCACAATTTCAGCAGCGGAGGGGTGCTGTACCACTGCATCGGATGCTGCCAGACGATCAAATCGGCACGAGAGAGCGCCTCCTGTTCGGCGGCGACATCGATATTAAAATCAGGATAGAGTTGATAGAGGGAACGTATCTCTACGTTTTCGAGCGTCCTTGCCTGCTCAAGCATCCGCTTATTCGCATGCGAATGCTGCGGATAGGGGTGCGCATAAATTATCAGAACCATGAATATGCCTGTCTTCTGCTTTTCTTGTAGCAATGAGTGTAGACAGTTCCCCCCCCAACTGAAAGAGGCTAACGACCGCTTCAAAGTAAATCGCAAGGATTGGCAACCTTTGTCGCCATACAAACGCGACTGACGCGAAAGAAGGAGCACCACGCTAGCGACGAATTAACCCTGCAAAATGATTATGCAGACTCATATTTTTAACGAATATTTTTAGATTATCTTAAGTCATATTTTAATAAATCAACCTGTACATAACTCATTGAAAAAATAATAATTTTATGCTTTTTTGTTTTGAGCTCAACCTTAAAGATAGTCAATATACGTTTTACACACGTTATCTGATGTTCCTTCTCACTCAAATGGATGTGTACATGAGCAAAAAATTCTTCAAATTAAATAATACAACCAAAACTCTAGGGAAGATATTTCCTGCTTTGTTGATATGCACCCCCGCGGTTGCATTTTCTGCAATCATTGATCAATCAACCTCTGTCCCTCAAGATTTTTCAGCCGATGCTGAATATGTTATTAATAAAGACGTGACGATATCCTCCGCGGGTAGTGAAGCGGCGGTGTCTGTCACTGGGTTTACTACCACTACTACCACTAATTATGGCAATATTTCTGGCACGGGAAATGGCCTGGATATTAATACTGGTGAACAGCGCATTTTAATTAATAACGACATCGGTGCAACCATTTCCTCCACCACCGCGAATGCTGTTAATATTCAGTCAATGCTCGGTGATTTTAATAACAGTGGAAATATTATCGGTGCGGAAAATGGCATGTTTGTCGGCGAAAACTCTTCCGCAGTAAACATTATCAATACCAGCACCGGAATGATAAAAGGAAAAACGGGTCTAAGTACTCGGTATGGTATTGGCATTAATAACAGTGGCGCAATTATCGGTACAAATGGTGATGCTATTACGGCAACTAATGGCAACACCAAGCTTACTAACAATGCCCTTGTGCAGGGAACCGAGAACGGTATCAATGTAAAAGATACTGCAAAATTGGATATCAAGAATAGCGGAACGATTAGTGGTAATACAGCCGCTATAATGTTTGCCAGCAATAAAAATAACACGCTGGTGCTTGATACGGGTTCCGTCCTTGTCGGTGACGTTATTTCCACCAATTCCACGGGAAACACCCTCACTCTGATCGGCACCGGTACAGAAGACAGCAATTTTGTGGGTCTGAATGAAGGGGACGGTTTTGCCAGCGTCACAATGAACGGCGAAAACTGGGCGCTGTCGGGCGATATTGACATTATTGGCTCTGGCGACTCCTTGATGATAGACAAGGGCGCGTTAACCCTGGCGGGCGAAGTATCCAACACCGGTAATACGCGGGTGGCCAAACACGCCTCGCTGCAACTGGGCGATGGCGAAAAAACTGCGATGCTCAGCGGTGGGATCACCAACAACGGTACCGTCATTTTCAATCAGGGTAGCGATTTCACTTTCGCCACCGACATGACCGGTAGCGGTAACGTCGAAAAAGTAGACTCCAACACCCTGACCCTG
The DNA here is from genome assembly GCF_004136695.1 of Enterobacter cloacae complex sp. 677-3DZ2D5B. Classification (NCBI taxonomy): domain Bacteria; kingdom Pseudomonadati; phylum Pseudomonadota; class Gammaproteobacteria; order Enterobacterales; family Enterobacteriaceae; genus Enterobacter; species Enterobacter cloacae complex sp. 677-3DZ2D5B. The sequence continues at coordinate 175,677 of NZ_QFLS01000004.1, forward strand.
ACGGGCAAAAATAGCTACACAGGGGATACGGTTCTGCACGGCGGCACCACGCTGGTCTCCACCGGCGCAACGCTCGGCGTCAAGGGCAGTAACGCCACTGTTACCGTTGAAAATGGCGCGACCTTTGCCACCGCAGGCGAAGTGAACAACAACATCGCGGTTCTTAGCGGCGGTACGCTGGCGGCATGGAATGCCGTCCAGGGTAACTCCACGCTCAGCGCTTCCGGCGTCGATACCATCAACGGCAACGTGACTAATGGTGGTACGCTGTTACTCAGTGCGGCTGATAATAGCGTTGGCAATAATTTTACGATTAATGGCGACTACACCGGCTCTGACGGTAGCCAGATTGTGATGAACAGCACCCTGGGTGAAGATAATTCACCAACTGACCACCTCACTATTACGGGCAGCAGCTTCGGTCAGTCCGGCGTCAGCATTACCAACATTGGCGGCGCAGGCGCGCAAACCATTAACGGTATGGAAATTGTCAGCATCGGCGGCAGTTCCGAAGCCCAACTGACGCTGGCAAAACCGGTCGTCGCAGGCGCCTGGGAATATAACCTCTACCAGCACAGTGACGGCAACTGGTATCTGGAATCAAAGGCGACGCCTTCTGATGATCCTTCTGACGACACCGATGACGGTGGAAATACCGATGATGGCGGCAACACCGATAACGGCGGCAACACCGATAACGGCGG